>NZ_CP119107.1:600125-1200250 GCF_029094525.1 Pullulanibacillus sp. KACC 23026
CGTTCAAGGCTTTTCAACCGGCGGAGAGTATGCGGGGGCGATGACGTTTATAGCGGAATCGACTCCAGATAAAAGTCGTGGGAGACTGGCAAGTGGTTTGGAAGTTGGAACATTAGTGGGTTATATCTTTGGCTCCGGCATTGTGACTTTGTTGACCTATCTGTTAAGTCCGCATGCTATGTTAGCTTGGGGCTGGCGCATTCCTTTTTTCGTGGCGGCACCGATTGGGATTATCGGTTTTTATTTGAGAAGTCACTTAGAAGAAACACCGGTCTTTGAAAAAATGGAAGAAGCAATCGAAGAAAAGAAAAAGAAACAGGTCTCAATCAAAGAGATTATCACCCATCATAAAAAGCCATTGATTGTCGGCATGATTTTAGTTTTCTTCTATAATGTTGTGGATTATGCGGTATTATCTTACATGCCTTCCCATCTGAGCAGCGTTCTGGGATACGGGGAAACAAAAAGTCTGCTGCTAATTTTAATCGTCATGTTCATCATGATCCCGATTACCTTAATAATGGGATACTTTGGCGATCGAATCGGCGGACGCCGAATTGTTCAAATGGGATTAATTGGATTAATCGTGTTGTCGATCCCATCGTTTTTATTAATTGACAATGGAAATAATGGCTTGGTTTTCTTAGGCCTCATGATTCTAGCGGTGTTTCTGGCCTCTTTCCAAGGGACAATGCCCGCGCTCTTACCATCTTTATTTTTCACAAACGTCAGGTATGGAGGACTCGCCATCACATATAATTTATCGGCCTCACTATTCGGCGGAACCGCACCACTCGTGATCGCCTGGCTCATCAACCTAACGTCCAACATCATGATTCCCGCTTTTTATCTGATCTTTTCGTGTGTTGTTGGCTTAATCGTTGTCTCCTTCTTTGTGGAAAACACATCAGGAAAAGCCCTTCGCGGATCCCCGCCTGCCGTTGCAGATGAAGACGAAATCCAAGAAGTCCTAGAACAACACGAAGAAGATCCCCTATGGTGGGAAGACGAACAAAAAGAAATTTATGACAAAGCTTGAAACGCGGGGACGGTTCTCTCGTTTCGTTTGGTGAACCTTGAAACGCGGGGACGGATCTCCCGTTTCATTTTGGTGAACCGGATGTGACTTTTGGCATGGAGATGCCTGAACCTTAAAATTACAAAACCAAAATAACAAAGGGCGGTTCTCTTGAAACAGGAGAACCGTCCCTTTTTTGAATAAAACACCTTAAAGTTACCCATTCTTTTTAATAATAGAGAAAGATGGGGGTCTAAAGATGGTTATTAAACGCTGTGCGAATTGTCGAGGCATTATCACCATGAAGAAGCATACCTCTAGGGATGGCCAACGCTATCACTATGTCAGATGCAACCGCTGCATGCATGAGAATTATGTGTTTTAATTTCTTTCTATTGGTATTTTACAAATTAAATGGTTAAGCCTCGGGTTTTAAACTCAAAAGGTTCGGTGATTGTTGTTGGGTTTTGGGACAATCCTAGAAGGTGCTGTGATTTTGCTAGAAGGTCAAAGAAAAATCCCAGAAGCTTGCTTAAAAATCTTAGAAGGTTGCTCAAAAATCCGAGAAGGTCAGTGCCAGGCCCAAAGCGAGAGGGCAAAATCCTAAAAGGTCTTGGGATTTTGCCAGAAGGTCAAAGAAAAATCGAAGAAGGTTGTCCAAAAGTCGAAGAAGGTTCACGTAAAATCTGAGAAGGTCAGTGCCAGGCCTCAAGCGAGAGGGCAAAATCCGAGAAGGTGCTGGGATTTTGCCAGTAGGTTGAAGAAAAATCCAAGAAGCTTGCTCAAAAATCTTAGAAGCTTGCTCAAAAATCCGAGAAGGTCAGTGCCAGGCCTCAAGCGAGAGGGCAAAATCCTAAAAGGTCTTGGGATTTTGCTAGAAGGTCGGAGAAAAATCGAAGAAGGTTGTCCTAAAGTCGAAGAAGGTTCACGTAAAATCTGAGAAGGTCAGTGCCAAACCAAAGGAAGAGGGCAAAATCCTAAAAGGTCTTGGGATTTTGCCAAAAGGTCGAAGAAAAATCTAAGAAGGTTGCTCAAAAGTCTTAGAAGCTTGCCAAAAAATCCGAGAAGCTCAAGTGCTGGCCACAAGCGAGAGGGCAAAATCCTAGAAGGTGCTGGGATTATGCCAGAAGGTCGAAGAAAAGTCCCAGAAGGTTGTTCAAAAATCCCAAAAGCAACCCTAGTCCCAATTCAACCAATCAACCAACTCAATAATCCCACATAAAAAGAGGAGTCCGCGACGGCGGGCTCCTCTTCACTTAAACGTTTATTTAAAATGTGACATGGTTTCTTCAAGGCTTGTTTGGTCGAGGACGACTTGGTCGTTGTCTCTTTGTAGAATGTCGTCATACATGGTTTGGGATGTACCTTTGATTTGGTAATACTTAATATGGGCAAGGTCGAGCTTTTTGACAGCTAGTCCGAAGCTAAGCATATCGGTTTGGGACATGTTAGTATCTGTTAAGAAATTGGACGATTGCTTAATCAGTGATGGCAAGTCGGCAATGTGCTGAGGCTTCATCGCGGTTTTAGCAATCCCCACTAGGGCACGTTCTTGAAGCTTTTGGCGACCGAAGTCTGTTCCTGGGACGGAATCCCGTTCATGGACGAGCTCGGTGACCATTTTACCATCAAGTTGCTGAGTGCCTTTTTTGATGACCATATCTTTATCTTCTTTATACCAAGGATGTGTAAAGGTCACGTCAAATGGGACGCTGATTTCAACTTTACCAAGGACATCAACCATAGATTTGAGACCGCCATAGTTCGTTTCGGCATAATAGTTGATTGGAACACCGGTCATCTGACTAATCGTCTGAACAGCCGCAACGATTCCGTCCTTTGGTCCTTTATCAGCTTGCTCAATATACTGAACACTCGTCAGTTTTGTATAGCCATATCCCGGTACATTAATTCGAGTATCCCTTGGGATGCTGACTGCACTGATTTTATTTGTATTAAAATCAACATGGATAAGAAGAATGGAATCCGTATGACCAAGCTTGTCTCCTTTTCGCTGATCCGAACCTAATAATAAGAAGTTAACGGTCCCTGTTTTAGGCTTGACATTAGAGCTACCTGGAGAAATGACCTTTGATGCTTTGAAATGATTGGCTGGGCTTAATTTATAGTAAGCAAATGCCACTCCGCCTCCTACTATAATGACGATGGCAAGAACACTATATAATAAACGTTTTAAAAATTTTCTACGGTTAGTTCTGCGGTGACTGCGAGTTTCCATGAAATCCCCCTATAACATAAGAAAGTGGACAAAAAATATACAATTAAGTTTCCATTATACTACATATTACGACAGTCTCATAGATTATGAGACGGTTTTTAAAAGTCTATTCATTACTTTGTCAAATTTACTGCTTAACAAAAGGGACCAGTATGGATCTATTTATCAGTTGGGAAATTCATTTTTTTTATCAATGATTGCACGCATGAACCTTGACTTAGAAGGGATTCTTGAATGAACCCATATCGAGTTTCATTATATAGGTCTAACTTATCGTTAGTATCTCCAAGGCTTGACAATGAATACATTTCCGTTGGCAGGGAAAATGCTTTTTTTAGTCCACTTCGATCATTCACCCAAAGAGACACTCTATTGTATTAATTCATATAAAAAACCCTTAAAGTTTTCACTTTAAGGGTCCAAGATAATTTTTACTTATTTAAAATGTGACATCGCGGCATTTAAGCTTGATTGATCAAGAATGACCTCTGAATTGTTGGCTTTCAAGATATCGTCATACATCGTCTTAGAAGCACCTTTTATTTGATAGTACTTAATCTGCTTAGTATCGATATCCTTCATCGCCATTCCAAAACTCAAAAGATCAGAATTTGACATGTTGGTCCCGATAAGGAAATCAGATTTTTTTTGGATAAGGTTTGGTAAATTTGTAATGTTGGCAGGTTTTAAACCTTCTTTAGCAATAGCAAGTAACACTTTTTCCTCGAGCACTTGACGGCTGTAATCGGAATGAGGAAGTGAATAACGTTCATGAACCATTTCAAAGACTTGTCTGCTTGTTAAAGTCTGAGTTCCAGCTTTGATATTCATTCCAATGTCTTCTTTATACCAAGGATGGGTAATTTTCACGTCAAATGGTACATCAACGGTTAGGTTACCACCTAGAGCATTAACCATAGCTTGAAGTCCATCATAGTTAGTTTCTACATAATAGTTAATTGGGACTCCTGTAAGTTCACTAACAGATTGAGCGGCAGCAACCATTCCCGCTTTTTGCCCCTTTGTTGCTTGTACAATATATTGAACACTTGTTAATTTGGTATAACCGTAACCAGCCAGGTGAACACGTGTATCACGAGGGATGCTGACAGCACTTATTTTATTTGTATTAAAGTTAACATGCATCAATATGATCGTATCCGAATGACCAGCAGAATTATTGCTTCGTTCATCTGAACCTAACATTAGAATGTTCATAGTACCTTGCTCTTGTTTAGGTGTATCACTAGATGAATTAGGAACAGACTTGGACTCAGTTCCTGATGTATCTGAGGTTATACTGGTTACATTTTTGAAGTGATTGGTTGGTTTTAGACTATTGTAAAAGTAAGCAGCTGCTCCACCACCCACTACAATGATTGCTATTACTATTATTAAAATGACTTTCGGCCATTTCTTCTTCCTTTTTTGTCTTCTAGCAGTTCTCTCCATATGAACCCACCCTAAATAGAATTTTAGAACTTTAGGACTAGTATATTACAAAAAACGACAAATTTATATATCTATTTTTCAAATGTTTTACATGTTATAGTTAGCTGCTAGATTGAACGTATATTAATAATAGGTTACATAATTTTTTAAAAAAAATGTTAAATAACGTCGGAAAAGAGTAGAAATTTCATTGTTTTCTATTACGTTTTCTATTAACCTATATTATATGTAATGAAATTTTAAAGAAACGAGGTGAGAATCATTAATTGGAGAAAAACAAGGCACTTTTCTTATGCTTTTGCTCTTATGTTCTTGATGTCTGCGTTTCTGTTTATTAACAAAGCGTCGGCGGCGTCTTCGGGTCAAACTTCTAATATTCCATTATCGGATAGTATATGGAATGGGGTATATTATTCGAACTCCGATTTTACTGGGAATGCTGTACCTATGACCACTCATACATTAAGCCTTGACTGGGGAAAAGGTGCTCCAGCAAAAGGTATTCCAGCTGACTATTTTTCAGCTATTTTTCAAAGACAAGTGTCAGTTACAGGCGGCACCTACAAACTTGAGCTATCAGCAGATAATAAGGCAGACGTCTATGTGGATGGCAACGAGGTTTTGAAGGCATCATTAACTACAGCCTCAAAGAGTATTTCACTGTCAAAAGGTAAACATACTATTCTAGTAAAATATGTCGAACATACTTTAGGGGCTCATTTAACCCTTACTATGACACATGTCGGAACGGATACCTCAACGTCATCTTCTTCGGATAATCAAGATCCCACAATTCCATTGTCAGATAGTATATGGAATGGGGCATATTATTCGAACTCCGATTTTACTGGGAATGCTGTACTTATGACCACTCATACATTAAGCCTTGACTGGGGAAAGGATGCTCCAGCAAAAGGTATTCCGGCAGATTATTTTTCAGCTGTCTTTCAAAGACAAGTGTCAGTTACAGGCGGTACTTACAAGCTGGATCTCACAGCAGATAATAAGGCAGACGTCTATATGGATGGCAACAAGGTTTTGAATGCATCATTAACTACAGCCTCAAAGAGTATTTCACTGTCAAAAGGTGAACATACTATTCTAGTAAAATATGTTGAACATACTTTAGGGGCTTCTTTAACGCTTACAATGACGCATGTCACGACTGACAGTGGATCGTCAACGAGTTCATCTCCTCCAAAGACCCCGGGGGTAACTCTTCCATTAACAGATACAGAATGGAATGGCGTTTATTATCCGAATCAGGATTTAACAGGGACACCAGTTAAAGCTTCAACTTCCTCTTTGGACTATGATTGGGGGTCTGGTGCTCCGGCTTCAGGTATCCCAAGTGATAATTTTTCAGCTGTCTTTCAAAGAAATATCTCATTTTCAGGTGATCCAACTGACCTAGAGGTATGGGCAGATGACGGAGCTCAGGTCTATTTGGATGATAAACTTGTCATTGACCAACTCAATAGCTCAACAGGAGGCTTTTGGCATAAAATAGTTACCCCTTCAAGCGGAGAACATAAAGTAGAAATTGTCTACGCTGATAAGACAGGGGATGCTAGTCTTCGGTTTGAGACAGGTTCACCTTATAGAACACTTGATCTTAAAGAACCATCAAATATTACAGCATCTGCGATTGAGAGCTTCTTAACCAAATACAATAGCCCGTTAGCAGACGATGCCTCAGCCTTTATCGATGCACAAAAAACATATGGGATCAATGCGACCTATCTCGTGGCGCATGCCATTTTAGAAACAGGATGGGGCAAGTCCCAGATTGCTGAGTACAAAAATAATTTGTATGGGTACAAAGCCTATGATGTTTGTCCATTTACCTGTTCGATGTACTTCCCGTCACAAGCCGACAGTATTAATTATGTCAGCTATAATGTGGCTAAGGATTATTTAAGTCCGTCCGGTTCCTATTACATTCCAGAGTATGGACCAAATCTTATTGGGATGAATACTTATTACGCAACTGGTTCGACTTGGTATAGTTCTATCGCGTCATTGATGGAAGAGATTCAGCCGTATAAAGATGTCGAGAGCTATTACAATTCAGCAAAAGAAATGAGTGTGACGTTGAAATCACCGGGTTCCTATGGCAGTGACATGCCTGCCTCTGTGACCAATCCTGATGAGGTCAACTTCCCTGGAGGTATAACGGCTACCGTTACAACCGATGGATTGAGCTTCAGATCAATACCTTATGTCTCGACAAGCACTTTAATTACATCTTTGGGTCTGAACACCAAAGTAACTGTGCTTGGGTACAATACCGATGTGAAATATAATTCGACTGGAAATTACGAATACCATTGGTACAGAGTTTCGGTGAATGGCAAGATAGGTTGGGTATACGGAATGTATTTGAATATACAAAACTTACTTCAAGTTGATGCCACATCGCTCAATATTCGAACTGAACCATCAGCCGGTGATACACCAACAATCACACCTGCTCTAACCAATGATCAATACGTTCAAGTGTTATTAGATTCAAGTGGTAAACCAATTGAAGAGAACAACTTCTATGAAGTTCAAGTGCCGGGTTCAACTACAATAGGCTGGGTATCAGCTGACTATGTTGACCTCATCACCCAATAATAGAAAACCGACTCGGGATTTCATGAGTCGGTTTCTTTTTTTAACATTAATTTTGGATACATCTAAGAATAAAGAAATGGTCATCCCTAAGAATTTGGTCATGGATTTGGTTGAAAGAATGGATAAAAATACAAAAGAATACTTTTTTTATTTTATACTAAAAAATGCCATTTTATAAAGGTTAACTAGCGATGTTAGTAAGAGGCAGATTGTGTCTAATTAGAAAATCAAGAACCGTGATAGATCTTGCCCTGAAGACAAGATTCTACAAAATTCCAATACAATTTGTCAGAAAATGTGATATAATATCGACGGTTGTTATTTGTTAGTCCTTTTTTACTATGGATTATGTTGGATTTATTAATCTCTACAATTCAATCAATGAAAAAGTAAATTTGCGAGCTGGGGGGAAGCTGTTTTGAAAAAAGTTAAAAAGGCGATAATTCCTGCTGCTGGTCTTGGTACGAGATTCTTACCAGCGACAAAAGCAATGCCAAAAGAAATGCTGCCCATTGTGGATAAACCAACCATTCAATATATTGTGGAAGAAGCGTTTGAATCTGGAATTGAAGATATCATCATCGTGACGGGTAAGGGAAAACGCGCAATTGAAGATCACTTTGACAATAACCTTGAGCTTGAGCAAAACCTGGAGAAGAAGGGTAAACATAAACTCCTACAAGAAGTTAATCGCTCATCCAATGTCGACATTCATTACATTCGACAAAAAGAACCTAAGGGTTTAGGGCATGCGGTTTGGTGTGCAAGAAAATTTATTGGTGATGAACCGTTTGCTGTTTTACTTGGAGATGACATTGTTCAAGCTGAAACTCCATGCCTTCGTCAATTAATCGACCAATATGAAGAAACTTTGTCTTCTGTGATTGGGGTACAAACCGTTTCAGAAAATCAAACCCACAGATACGGAGTTATTGATCCACTTTCGAATAATGGCAGACGCTATCAAGTAAATAATTTCGTGGAAAAACCAGCACCAGGAACAGCACCTAGTAATTTGGCTATTATGGGCCGTTATATATTAACACCGGAAATCTTTAGATTCCTCGATGAGCAGTTGATTGGTGCAGGTGGAGAAATTCAGCTAACCGATGCTATTCAAAGATTGAATGAGATCCAACGAGTATTTGCATATGACTTCGAGGGTGAGCGTTATGATGTCGGTGAAAAGCTTGGCTTCATTCAAACAACTCTTGATATCGCACTAAAGAACGATGGGTTGAGAGATGACTTGCTTGATTATATGAAGGACGTTTTAGAATACTATACGGTTCTCGAAAAATAAAGGTGTGAACACTACCTTGGTCATTGCGGGCCAAAAGGATGAGAGAAGCTTCCTTGTTAGAATGCTATTACTTTCTACTTTTTGGGTTGCGTGTGGATGGATAATTAACAACTATAAAAACAGAACAGTGACCATAGGTTGCGTATCCCTCGTTAATATTATTTTTGCAAGCTGTAAAGGGATCCAGAATCAATGGAAAATATTTGAAATTAAATATATCTAATTAGAAAGCCCTCTACTAAAACGGAATGACAACAGATCGTGCTTTTTAAAAGTTTATAAGGCAGGACAATAGGTTCTGTCTTTCTTTTATGTAATAAGGAGGAATTTTGTTTGGGGAGAGGTATAAAAGGATTTCTGAAATTCTTGATAAATTTTATTAAAAATAAACTATCACTTGCTCAAAAGCAGAAGCTCAAAAACATGATTAGTCCAAAACAAAGGGAACTTATTACGCGAATCATGACATCTAGACAAGATGCTGTTGAGAAAGAGATAAAAACGGCAAAACGTCTGTTTCTTAATTTAGGTTTTCGTGAGCGCGGATATGAAGCATTTATGGAAAAGGTGATGGACAGCTTTAATCCAAGTCTTCAGCAAAAAGCGATTTGGGAGCTAGCCGTTTGGCATTCTGATCAGTATACCAAAAAGGATGCAAAAAAGTCATTAGAATTATTAGAAAGACTGTCATCAAATGCTTCTACTGCTAGCGAGCACCCTGGATTTCTCGATCAAAGGGCCATTATTCATGCAGAAAATCATGAGTATCTTGGAGATAAAAAACGGGCTAGGGAAATCATCCGATCTGCACCCGGATATGGAAAAAATCCCGATTTATTTCTTGCAATGGCCAACACCTATGTGGAAGAGGGACGTCTTCATTGGATTAACAAAGCGCTTGACTTGTACAGTTTATCAACGGTTACTCTAAAAGATTCGTCTGGTCAGCCGTTTTTTGACTCTCTGTCAGTGGCATCCTCCGATAAAAACCAGCAGCAGGTGCAAAAAGAAAAAATAACGGTTATCATGCCGGTTTATAATTCGGAGCGGGTGATTGTGACAGCTATCCAGTCTGTGTTGAATCAATCATGGGCGAACCTGGAGGTTATTGTAGTGGATGACGGTAGTACGGACAATACCGTCGAAATAATTGAAGCCTTGTTGAAAAAAGACGATCGGCTTAATCTCATGAAGTCTTCCTCAAATGGTGGAGCTTATGCAGCTCGGAATACAGCCTTAAAAGTCGCGACAGGAGATTTCGTCACCACTCACGACGCGGATGATTGGAGTCATCCGAAAAAGATGGAGATTCAGATCCGCTATTTATTGGAACATCCAGCTGTAATTGGGAACACATCGCAGCAAGTGCGGGCGACGGATGATATGAAACTCTTCCGTAGAGGTAAGCCAGGCTACTATATCTTTGATAATATGTCTTCGTTCATGTTCAGACGCGAACGGGTGATGAACAAGTTAGGTTACTGGGATTCCGTACGTTTCGGAGCAGATTCCGAGTTGATCCGACGCATCAAACGCTTGTATGGTGAGAAATCGGTTGTAAATCTAAAAACCGGTCCGCTTTCCTTTCAACGTCAATCCTCTGAGTCTCTCACAGCTAATGATTTCTTCGGTTACCATGGGTATTTTATGGGAGCTAGAAAGGAATATTTTGAGAGCTTTAATTATTATCATTCTACAACTGACACTCTCTATTATGAGTTCCCGCTTACCAAACGGCCATTCGCAATTCCAGAGCCGATGAAGCCAGACCGAGCCTGTCATCCGTCACAAGTTCGTCATTTTGATGTCATTATTGTATCGGATTTTCGATTGGATGGCGGTTCTAATCTCTCAAATATTGAAGAGATCAAGGCTCAAAAAGAGAAAGGGATTCGAACTGGATTGGTTCAGTTGTCACGTTTTGACTATAATGCATCAAAGCCTATTAATCCCAAAATCAGAGAGTTGCTGGATGGTGAGTGTGTCCAGATGATTGTATACGGTGAGAATGTGACCTGTGATCAATTAATTCTCAGATATCCGCCGATTCTTCAGGAAAAGCAGATATATGTTCCAACCATCACAGCCAACGAGGTTCATGTGATCATCAATCAAACACCTTTAAGTGATTACGGGCCAAGCGGAGTCGTTCGTTACAATTTGAAAACTTGTCAAAAAAACCTAATCTATTATTTTGGGAAAAAAGGGGTTTGGTACCCAATCGGACCATTAGTTCGAGAGACGCTGCATCAGCATCATTCAGAGGAGCTTTCGGCTATTAACCTATCAAATGAGGATTGGGTCAATATCATTAACGTCGAAGAGTGGAGAAGGACATTCGTTGGCAGAGAACGGACAGGCAAGTTGAAGCTTGGACGCCATTCGCGTGATTCAGAGGTAAAGTGGCCATCAGATAAAAAAGAACTTCTAGCCATTTATCCTGATTCACCAAATTATGAGGTATACGTGATGGGAGGGGCTGAGACTCCCAAGAAAGTTCTTGGGAAGCTCCCACACAATTGGAAAGTCTATGATTTTGGTGCTATGGAGGCAAAAGAGTTTTTAGCCAAGCTCGATGTGTTTGTCTATTACACTCACCCGGATTGGGTGGAGTCCTTTGGTCGAGTCATTCTGGAGGCTATGGCGGTAGGTGTACCAGTGATCATTCCAACTCAATATAAGAAATTATTTGGTGAAGCGGCGATCTATTCTACTTCAGACGATGTCCAAACACACATTGATCAGCTAATGAAAGATCCCACTTATTATGAGCAGCAGGTAACAAAGGCTTTAGAATTTGTGGAAAAACAGTTCGGCTACACCAAACATTACAACCGGCTTCAAATAAAGCAGTGGTCGAAAGCTGCGGTTGAAATCTAACAGGATGGATTCTAGGGGGATGTAGGGTTGATTAAAATTGAAAATGCATTTTTATTAGATATTGCGTTGGGCTATCCTTTTGGAAAAGTCTGGTTTCCTTCTGATTTTCCAGAAGTCACTATTGAAGAGATCCCAAACACGTTCTTATTAAAAGGAAAACAACTGGCTGGGATCAAGCGATTAGTTGAGCAGAACGATTCCACGATAGCTCGTTCTATTGAAGGACTCATGAATCGTGCTGACGCGTTTCTCGCGATGCCACCAATTAGTGTCACACAAAAGAAAGACTTGCATGAGGGAACGACTTTAAATGACTATTGTTCGCTTGCGAAATACTGGTGGCCAAACTTAGACACTAAAAACGGTCTGCCTTACATCAGACGTGACGGTGAGGTTAATCCGGATTGTTATAATCAAAAATATGATCTCAATCGCCTAGATCGCTTTTCTGAAGCGACGCTAATACTTGGGCTTGCCGGCTTCATTACCGAAAAAAAGGTTTATTTGAACAAGGCAATGAGCTTGATTAAGACATGGCTGATTGACTCTGACACAAGACAGACCCCGCACTTTCGGTTTGCTCAAATTGTCCCTGGCAGAGATGCTGAACGTGCAACCGGCTTGATCGAAGCTAGAAGGTTAATTTATGTGTGTGAGTCGATCCAATTGCTAAAGCATGCGAATGCTGTTTCCGAACAGGACGAAAAAGCTCTGGTCGAGTGGTTCAGGGAACTCCTCACCTGGATGCTTGAAAGCCAGCAAGGACAAAAGGCATTAAAGCAAAAAAATAATATTGGCTTTTGGGTCGATTTACAGTGCTTAATTTATGCGAATTTCTGCGGTGAACGGAACAAAGCCAATAAGCTTATTAAAGATTTTTTACTTCCGAGAATCGAGGATCAGGTTGATGTGGACGGCAAGCTGAAGAGAGAATTGACACGAGCAATGCCCTATGATTATGCTGCCTTCACGTTAATGGCCCTCGCTGGTCTAAGTACGAGCAGTGAGCATAATGAAATTAAACTAGATGAGTATTCAAGCGAAGAAGGACGTAACTTCCAGAATGCATTTAAATGGTTTAATGCTGCCGTACACAATAATGACCTACAGGAGCCAAGTCTTTCTCTTGCCCGGTTTACGATTCTTCAACAAGAATTGGCGCAGTTAAGAGAAGAAATCCTGCAGCTTGAATCGCAATTAATCGGGGAACAAACTCAGTTAAACGCCGAGGCAGATTTGGACGACGAAGTCCGCTCAAGACTCACTGAACGTTTGGAGCGGGCTGAAAAGGAAAACGGTCGCTTAAGAGCAGAGCTAAACAACATTTACCGATCAATGATGAGTGCAGCGTTTCATTACAGAGGTACCGATTTTATATTTGAAGAACAAGCGAAGCGTCTGAAGGAATTAAACCGGGTTAGGAATAAAGATAAAGAGATAAATATAAAGCTAAAGGAAGAACTCGATCAGCTTCAGAATGACTATTTTAAGACTTTAAAAGACTTGCAAAGTCAAAAACAAGAAAATACAAGCCTTCAAACCCAAAAAGAGGAATTAAAGCTTGAATTAGAAAACCAGATGTTGTTGAATAAAGAGTTAATGAAACGGATTACCACAACGCTTTCTAACCGTGTGGAAAGAACCGAGAATCTCCTAGCCAATCTAACCAAGCAACTGGAGAGCAAGAAACAGAGCAATAGGGAAAAGCTAAAGGCGTTTGAACAAAAAGAGAAAAACCTGCTTGATTTAAATAAAAAGATCAAAACTCTCACGCGAGATAAAGATAGATACAAAAGGCTATTTAAAGAGGCCGCGCAAAGTAAAACATGGCGTTATACGTCCCCACTGCGAAAGGTACTCGATAATGTAAAGGGAAGATCCTAATTTAGGGAACGGTCATAGGTGATACTAAAATTTTATTTAAGGGAGATAAGTCGATTGAAAGAAACTGTTCACACCATTGAGGAGAATTTCCTAGATCGCGAAACCAAATTGGAAAAGCTACTGGAAGAAATCAGACAAGCACTTGCGAAGGAAGAAGCACTTGAACAAGAGTTAAACAAGAAATCAAAGAACATTGAAGCAGAAATTCGGGGTGCACAACAAATCTATAAATCTCTTGAAAAAGAAAGAAACAAATACAAGAACGGCTTTAATGAGATTCTAGATAGTCGCATATGGAAACTCTTGGAACCAGCTCGAAAAGTAGGCCGAATCGGTAAGAAAGGACCTGCTTTGAATGAAGCCGCCGTGGCTTTACAAGGAACAGAAGATCTAGCGGCATTAGCCGAACCAAAGAAAGCCGTCAATAGAAGAACTGCGAGTAAAAAAGTAACTAATAAAAACCTTCCTAAGAAGAAATGGCAGGTCAATGCTGACCGAAAAATTGAACGGGCTAAACGAAAACTCTTAAATCTTGGTTTTGTAGATACTGCTTATCAAGAACTCTTGAATTTTGTTGAGGATGACGATAAGACTTATTTACGAAAGGAAGCAGCTTGGCAACTTGCTCTTTTTCACGCGAATCAATACACAAAAGAAGATTCCAAAGCCTCCCTTCGTTTCCTTGAGATTGCAGAAGAAAAAGAGAAGGATCCGATTCGTATCCGTCAGATCAGTGTCATGAAGGCCGAGGCCTTAGAATTACTAGAGGACAGAGAACCGGCCAAAACCATCATCCGCAATGAAATGACAAAAGAAGAAACGATGGATTTATATCTAGCCTATGCAAATCTTGAGACCTCTCTTGAAAAACGTTTGGAATGGCTGAATAAAGGTTTGAGACTGCACGGAATATCAGGTGTGTCGATTAATCCCGACTTGAGCGCTACCCTATACGATTGCTTAGAGTCCGAACCCTCAGTAAAAAGTCAGCCAGCCCTAAGCGACAATCCGAAGGTAACGGTGATTATGCCGGTCTATAATGCAGAACAGGTAATTCAGACCTCACTTAACTCAGTTTTAAATCAAACGTATAAGAATTTAGAGGTGTTGGTTGTAGATGACTGCAGTCCTGACAACACTGCAATGATTGTGAAAGAATACATGTCCAAAGATACGCGTGTAAAGTTGATTCAGGCCGAGCAAAACGGCGGTGCTTATATGGCACGAAACCTAGGATTGAAAGAAGCAACCGGTGATTTTGTCACTTGTAACGATGCAGATGATTGGTCCCACCCGCAAAAAATTGAAACACAAGTGAGACACTTAGTCGAAAACCCATTAGTCATCGGAAATGAGTCTCAGCAGGCCCGTGCTACGGAAGACCTGAAGTTTTACCGCAGAGGAAACCCGGGCTACTATGTGTTTAGTAACATGTCATCCTTTATGTTCCGCCGCGAGAAAGTTATGCAGGCCATCGGCTATTGGGATTGTGTAAGGTTCGGAGCAGATTCTGAATTTCTCAAGAGGGTTAAGAAGCATTTTGGCGAAGAATCCCTCGTTGCTTTGGAGACGGGCCCTTTGACTTTCCAAAGACAATCAAGTGGATCTTTGACAGCTAACAGCGCGTTTGGCTATCACGGTTTCTTCATGGGTGTCCGCAAAGAATACTTTGAGGCTTTCAGCGCTTATCACAAAACTGGAAATTCCTTGTATTATGAGTTTCCAAAGGCTAAACGTGCCTTCCCTATACCGGAGCCAATGTGGCCGAAGCGTGAGGAAAAACGAGAAGAAGGCCGCCATTTTGATGTTATTCTGGTGTCTGATTTCCGTTTGGACGGTGGCTCTACTCTTTCAAGTGTTGAAGAAATTAAAGCTCACAAAGCGATGGGTCTCAAAACGGGATTAATTCAGATGTACCGTTATGATTACAATCCGAACAAAAAGATAAATCCGAAGGTCCGTGAGCAGTTAGATGAGAACTGTCAATTCCTATTCTATGGTGAAAGCGCTACTTGCGATCTGCTCATCTTAAGATACCCGCCAGTCCTTCAGGAGAAGCAAAGCTATGTACCTAATGTGACGGCGAAGAAGATTAATATCATCATCAACCAAACGCCGATGAGTGATTATGGCCCAGATGGAGTTGTCCGTTTCGATTTTCCAACCTGTCAGAAAAACTTGGTTGAATACTTTGGAAAGCCGGGCACCTGGTATCCAATAGGACCACTGGTCAGAGAAACACTCCATCAGTACCATGAAGCTGATTTGTCCGTGATTGATCTATCCGACAAAGATTGGGTCAACATTATTGATATTGAAGAATGGGATCGGATAACTCGCCCAGAAAAAGGTGGGCCAATAAAAATCGGCCGTCACTCAAGAGGACAATTTGTTAAATGGCCTGCAGATCCTAATGAAATCTTGTCGATTTATCCGGACGATGAGAAATATGAAATCCACGTATTAGGAGGAGCTGAGGCTCCCGAGAAGGCTTTAGGGGAATTGCCGTCCAACTGGCGCGTTCTGGAGTTTGGACAAATCCATCCTAAAGACTTTCTCAAAGATATAGATGTCTTTGTTTACTACACCCACCCGGATTGGGTCGAATCATTTGGCCGCGTAATCATAGAAGCAATGGCAGTGGGGGTTCCAGTCATCATCCCGCCGGTCTACAAAGACCTGTTTGGGGAAGCAGCTATCTATGCTGAACCAGCCGAAGTTAAAGCACAAATTGACTTACTAATGAACGATGATTACCTTTACGACCAACAGGTCAAGAAGGCCCATGAATATATCGAACAACGATTTGGCTACACTGCCCATGCGAGCCGAGTTAAAGCCGCACAAGTGGAATTTGCTCATTAAGATTTTACTTGTTTCTATAAGGTTCACCATCAAAGACTGACTTAACAGTAATGGCAAGCAGATCTATTAATAATCTAACAATCTATCGAAGGAAGTACCGGACATGACATTAGGAAGTGGAACGATTCATGTTATCATTGCGCCGTCACCATGGAATGATGACCCTTTGACTTATCGACGCCATCTATTGGCGAGCTTTTTGCAGAGCCTGCCGGAAACGAAGTGTGTTTATTGGATAGCTCCAGAAGTGACAGGCCGACCTAACGCACTCCAAAATTCGACCTTTAACGAAGAAAGGTTGCCGAATGGTGTGATTCAGATTAAGGTACCTGATTTTAAGAGTTTTGTCCGATATTCTCCCCTGTTTCAGAAGCGGTTCGCGAGTTACATCGATGGGAATTTAGAAAAAGCCACCACTAATTACCTTTGGTACACGTATCCGGCTTTTTCTAGCCTTACAAGACTGAACCTCTGGACTAAGGTCATCTATGATTGCAGCGACCGCTGGGGTGAGGCAGAGCAGGTGAGTCAGCCGCTTATGAACAAGTTAAAAAGACGGCTTATCTTTAGATCCGAGAAGAAAGTGACTCAGTCCTCGACTCGTATATTTACCTCCTCTGAGTTCTTAAAGGATAACTTAGAGAGCACGTATGAAGTCGATTCAGTCCTTGTTGAAAACGGGGTAGACCTTGCCCGATTTATGGAAGGAAACCAAATGCCGGAAAGGAAACAAGGGAGTCCAGTTTTTGGGTTTGTCGGTGGTTTGAAATCTTGGAAGATTGATTTTAGGCTTCTGGCTGAGGCTGCAAAAGCCAAACCGGATTGGGAGTTTGTTTTAATCGGATCTGCCACATATGGAGATATGGGCTCTGCCTATAAGGAAATGACCGAGTGTCAAAATGTGACCGTCAAACCTGCGGTGACTTATGATCAGATCCCTGAAGCCATCAGAGGCTTTCAGGTGGGATTGCTTCCTTATTTGGCAAATGACTATAATAAGGGAGTTTTTCCTTTGAAGTTTTATGAGTATTTGGCTTGCGGGTTGCCAATTGTTGGGACGGGCTTGCCTTCAACGATTGGCCATGTCAATCCAGGGATATATGAACATACGGATGGCAGTTTGGCGAACTTTTTAGAGGCCTGTGAACGTGCCCTTCGTTTCTCTCCTACCCAAAGAGAGAAACGAGTGGCCCTTGCGAAAGAGGCGGATTGGACTATTAAGTTGCCGTTTATTTGGAATCAGGTCAGTAAGAGCAAGTTGGGAATTTATCATGGGTGAATTATCAGTAAGTATTATTCTCCCTGTATACAATCGTGAGAGCTCGATCCAACGTGCGGTTGATAGTATCTTGGAACAAACGTATCAGGATTTCGAACTGATTATAATTGATGATGCCTCGAGCGATCAAACAGGAGAACTAATAAAAGCTTATAAAACCGACAAAATCTACTATATACGGCTTGAAAAAAATGTCGGAGCCGCTGCAGCACGAAACGTTGGTATTAAAGCTGCTCGCTATGAGTGGCTGTCGTTTCATGACAGTGATGATACGTGGCATCCGGAGAAGCTTGAAAAGCAAGTCGCTTTAATTGATCCTAAGGACGAGCACCCGCCGATCATTTATTGCAGTTTTTTTCGTGAAAAAAGCGGTAAAAGGGAATACATTCCGGAACCAAGTCCGTTTCCAAAAGAAGGAGATATCTTAAAATCACTTTTAATTAGAAACTTTATCTCAACTCAAACCGTCTTATTACGAAAGGATTATTTGACGGATGTTGGTTTGTTTGATGAGGAGATGCCCCGCTTTCAAGATTGGGAGCTTTGGATCCGGCTTGCCCAAAAATATTCGTTTCGCTGGTTGGATGAGCCGCTTGTTAATGTGTTCTACACCGAATCAAGTATTTCCTCAGAGATCGTGAAACTTCTCGAGGCCTTTCGCTTAATAATGACGAAACACTATCAGGTATACGAGGCTGCAGGAGCTTACTATGTTGCAAGTTTATTATTTTCATATGGGCATAATCTATGTCTAGCTGGAGATACTAAACAAGGACGGTATTATCTTCTGCGGGCGTATCGTGAGAATAAAGGCCTAAGAAAATCAGGGGTCTCCATATTAGTGAGTCTATTAGGTAAAAGAGGCTATTCTTTTATTTACTCATTATTAAAGAAATAACAGCTTTGGAGGGATTCCCTTCCAGGATGGGAGTAGCTTGCAAGATGAGTATCTCAGTGCATATTGTAACTTTTAATAGTGCTTCGTGTATCCTTCCATGCCTCGAGTCTGTCCTCCATCAGAACTGCTTGATTGATCGAATTATCATCGTGGATAACCAGTCAACTGATGGGACCATAGGGATGATTCTTGAGTGGCAGCAGTCTCATCCGGAGTTGGACTTGACTCTTATCCGTCAGCCGATAAACATCGGCTTTGCGCCAGCTCATAATGCTGCAATCTTGGAATCACAAACTGACTATGTATTGGTATTGAATCCAGATGTAGTTTTAACTGAAACCTATGTCTCGGAAATTCTCGATAAAATGGAGCGCTCACCAGAAATAGGAAGTGCGACGGGGAAGCTTTATAGGGATCTAGAAAAGAGGATTTTGGATTCAACAGGACTTCGGATTAAAAAAAATCGCCGGGTGTTTGACCGTGGAGCTGAAGAAATTGATGACGGTCAATGGGATGAACAGTTAGATGTATTTGGTGTATCAGGGGCTGCCGCTGTTTACCGAAGACGAATGATTGATCAATTGATGTGGAAGAATGAATTTTTTGATGAAGACTTCTTTGCTTATAAGGAAGATGTTGATGTCGCCTGGCGAGCTCAACTTTTAGGATGGAAAGCAGCCTTTGTGCCGGATGCGATCGCCTTGCACGCCAGAGGATGGAAGGAAGGCAGTCGTAAGGAGGTCCCGGTATTTATCAGAAGGCATTCTTATATTAATCGATATTTTTATATCTTAAAAAATGACACGCCAAGTTTTTGGCTCTTACATTCGCCTTACATTCTTTTCTTTGAAGGACTTTCCATATCATACACCCTATTAAGGGAAAGAGAGTTGCTCGCCGCCTGGCGCTCATTCTTTAATTTGAGGAAAAAAATGATTAAAAAAAGGGAAGCTAGACTCGAAAGGCAAACCGGCTCATATAAGCGAGTCTATCGATTTTTAGAATAAGCCTATTAATTGAAAATCATCGTTCTACTTATTTCATGTCATTACGTCTAGGATTTTATGAATAGTTATTTAGTTAATCAAGCAATCACTCTTTTTCAATGTCACAAAAAATAGTGATCTCGAGGGTACGCGTGTGCTTAGCATTTTAATTAAGTAGAAAACAAGTTCTGTTCTAATCAGTGGAAGGGGATACTTTGATGTGGAATACGCAACAGGGAGAAAAGAAAAACGCAAGAGGCAGCATGAAGACGGATAAGAAATTACTCAGCAATTTGAATCAGGTCGACTTAGGTTCGAGCAAAGTGCCTGACAAATTAAAAGAGGCTTGGTATTCCTTTAATGCAGATGGGTTTAAGTACGATTACGTTTACATGCCTTCAAAGGGAAAACGCTTATTTGTGCTTCTAAGTGGGTTTGCTGATCGCAAGAAGCTAGAACCGCCTGTTTTTCAGAGATGGACATGGTCGAGTATTTTTCCTGGTCATTGTCTTTACATTGCGGATCCCATTCTTAGCTCCTATGATAATCTCGGGATTGGCTGGTACATCGGAAACAAGGCGGAAAAGGTGATTTTAACGGTTGCCGAACTGATTAAAGAGTCTGCACAGAAACTTGGCATTCCATTGGAGAATGTCGTGCTTTATGCCTCTTCTGGCGGTGGTTTTGCAAGTTTGCAATTATCTGCACTGATTCCTGAACTTACGGCCATCGTTATCAATCCGCAAATTGATGTGACAAAGTATGATAATCGCAATGTTGAAAAACTTTTGAATACCTGTTTTGATGGCATGACCCGTGAGGAAGCAATTTCGGTTTACGAAAGTCGTTTCAGTGTCTTACCATTAATCGACAAAATAAAGGGTAACCAAATATTCTATGTACAGAACAAGTTAGATTCGCATCATTACGAGGTTCATTTTGGTGCTTTTGCTGAAAAAATCGGACTAAATGAGGCAAACGGCTATAAAAAGGATGCCATTGAAGTTTTTTTCTTCGAGGATCCCAAAGGCCATGCCGTGGCAGAACCAGCGGAACTGGTCAATGAGTTAATGGGCCGTATCCGTCAAAAGATCTGATAGCTTTTGCTATACAGAACGCTAGAAGGAAAAGTATGGAAGTGGATCTAAAATTGTACCCTTATGTCTTAGAGAACCGATACCATTGCTTAAACATAAATATTTGTCGATTCTTGACTTTTAATTATGTTATACTACAAGAGATTTAGAAACCAAACGTCATGGGGAGTTTGATCTATGGATTTAAGTATTATCATCGTGAACTATAATACAAGGGAGTTAACTCTTGAGGCCATACAATCAATCTATAAATCCATGATTGATTATCAGTATGAGATAATACTAGTCGATAATCACTCTTCGGATGACAGTGTGGTTCAGTTTAGAAAACATTACCCGGACATTACTTTGATTGAAAATAATGAAAACCTTGGCTTTTCCAAAGCAAATAATCAAGGTATTAAGGTGTCAAAAGGGCGCTATGTACTCCTTCTTAATTCAGATACAATAGTGGAGAAGGACACGTTACAGATTATGCTCGACTATATGGAGCAACACCCACACGTAGGTGCAAGCGGATGTAAGGTACTTCTGCCGGATGGGTCACTTGACCAGGCCTGCCGCAGAGGATTCCCAACGCCAAGTACTTCGTTCTACTATATGACAGGGCTAGCAAAGCTCTTTCCAAAGCATGAAAAATTTAATCGCTATCACTATGGCCATCTTGACATCGACATAGCTCATGAAGTGGATTGCTTAGTCGGTGCCTTTATGATGGTAAGGCAGGAAGTGATCGAACAGATCGGTTTGTTAGATGAGGATTTCTTTATGTATGGTGAGGATATCGATTGGTGCTACCGAATTAAAGAAGGGGGTTGGCACCTGAGTTATTATCCAGAAACAACAATCACCCATTATAAAGGAGCCAGCAGCCGGAAGAAGCCGATGAAAATCATCTACGAATTCCACAGGGCTATGTATTTGTTTCATAAAAAGCATTATCAAAAAGCGTACTCTTTTTTCATTAATCAATTTGTCTATATAGGCATTAGTTTGAAATTTTGCTTGAGTGTGGTTGAAAATCAAATCAAGGTTTTAAGGTGAGGATCTTATGATTAGAGGACATGAAAAATTAATTTCACAGTTATATGTGTTATTCGACCTTTTCTTTCTTCTTGTTGCGTTTGGTTTTGCCTGGCTCCTGAAATTTAATCCTAACTCGCCTTTTGCTTCTACTCTCAAGCACTTGCCGATGGCAGTCTATTTTGAATGGATTCTCTTCTACGGTATATGTGCCGTAACATTGGGCTATATCCTCAATTTGTATACAACTAAGCGAAAGAAAACCCTCATCACTGAAATGTCTCTGGTTATCCAGATTCATATATACAGCACCTTGCTTTTACTGAGCGTTCTCTTCTTTACGGGAACGGATCATTATTCACGTGGCTTTCTTATCATCTTTATTGTCAGTACCCTTGTATGCATTGGTTTGTACCGTTTGGCAGCCAAGATGACCTTGAGTATCTTAAGGCAAAAAGGCTTTAATAGACAGTATGTATTGATCGTAGGAGCAGGGAAGGTTGGGCGTAAGTTTTACCGGAATTTAGAGAACCATCCCGAGTTTGGAGTGGAGGTCTTTGGCTTCCTTGATGATAATCTGACGGAGCATAACCCCGAATATGCCGATTATAAACCCATTTTGGGGAGTCTGGATTTACTTGAAAGCATTATTGAAAAGGAAACCTTGGATGAAGTCGTTATTGCTTTACCATTAAGTGCCCACGAGAAATATAAAAAGATTGTCGCGATTTGTGAGAATGCAGGATTAAGAGTTCTCATCATTCCGGATTATTATGATATCTTACCTGCAAAGCCGCAGTTTCAAATGTTGGATGATCTTCCTGTTATTAACATTCGGGATATTCCTTTAGATGAAATTCGTAATCGATTATTTAAGCGTATGTTTGACATTCTTTTCTCCCTGTTTATTATTTTGATTACATCACCTGTTCTGCTGGCTATTGCTTTGATTGTCAAACTCACATCTCCTGGATCCGTGATTTTCAAACAGGAACGAGTGGGCATGAATAACCGAACGTTTGTCATGTATAAGTTTCGTTCAATGAGAATGGACGATGACAAGGTAAATAATACCTTTTGGACAGTTAAGGATGATCAGAGGCGTACGCCATTCGGTACATTTTTACGACGTACAAGCCTTGATGAATTGCCTCAATTCTTTAATGTCCTAAAAGGAGATATGAGTGTCGTGGGGCCGCGCCCAGAACGTCCGCACTTTGTGAACCTCTTTAAAGAAGATGTGCCGAAATATATGATCAAGCACCATGTTCGCCCCGGTATAACCGGCTGGGCACAGATCAATGGATTTCGAGGGGATACTTCGATTGTTAAGAGGGTTAATTGTGATTTGTTTTATATTGAAAATTGGTCATTCATACTCGATATTAAGATCATAGCTAAAACGATTATTACAGGTTTTGTGAATAAAAACGCTTATTAATAAGCAGGCGAAATCTATAAAGAAAGTAGACTAATCTATGAAATTTGTTTTACAAGTGATTAAAGAACAGCTTATGAGTCTCCATTTGATTTTTCGTTTAGCAGGGTACGAAATAAAGAGCACGTACCAGATGCACTATTTAGGAATTGTCTGGCAATTTTTGAACCCGGCGATTCAAATTTGTGCGTATTGGTTCGTGTTCGGTCTTGGAATAAGGGGTGGGGAACCAATCGGTGGTGATCCCTTTTTTGTTTGGCTGATTGTTGGAATTATCCCTTGGTTTTTCATCAGTTCTTCAATTACTCAGGGCTCCAACAGTGTGTATTCGAAGGTAGGTCTTGTGTCGAAGATGAATTTTCCGATCAGCGTGCTCCCTTCGATTACAATTGCGAAGAATTTCTATAACTTTCTCATGCTGTCGGTAGTGGTAGCCATCATCTTATTTGGATTTCATTTAAATCCTGGCATTTATCTGATTGAGTTACCTTACTATATCTTTGCTACCGTTTTTTTTCTATTTTCCTTAACTATTTTAACCTCAACTATTTCAGTCTTAGTTCGCGATTTCCAAACAGCAATCAATTCGGTAATCCGTCTATTAATGTTCCTTACGCCAATTATGTGGGATTCCCATAAACTGTCCGGTTCGCTTTATAACATTCTGAGATTAAATCCGCTTTTCTATTTAGTTGACGGGTTTCGCAATTGCTTGTTGCGTCATAAGTGGTTTTTCGAGGATCCGCGTTTGACGCTTTATTTTTGGTGCTTTACGCTATTAGTGCTGTTTACTGGAGCCTTTATGCACCTCAAATTTAGAGATAAGTTTGTCGACTATCTATAATGATGGAGGGCGAAATGACTAACCCAAAAATAAAACTGGAAAACGTGACAAAGACATACCAGTTGTACAACAAGCAATCAGAAAAAATTCTGGATATGTTTGTCAGTCGCAAGAAAAGAAATAATCGTACTTTTAACGCGTTGAACGGGGTATCTTTTGAAATCCAAGAAGGGGAGACCATCGGGATTATTGGGATCAATGGATCTGGAAAATCAACGCTTTCAAATATCCTGTCACAAATTGTGCCGCCGACAACGGGGGTTGTTGAGATAAATGGCGAGACATCTTTACTCGCCATCAATGCCGGTTTGGACAGGCAATTAACAGGTATGGAAAATATAAAATTAAAGTGTCTAATGCTTGGCTTTAAGAAGCAACAAATTAATGATATGATTCCGGAGATTTTGGAATTCGCGGATATTGGAAATTTTATCGATCAACCTGTTAAAAGCTACTCAAGCGGGATGAAGTCCCGTCTTGGATTTGCTATATCTGCTTATACGAATCCTGATATTTTAATCATCGATGAAGCCCTGTCTGTTGGAGATAAAACCTTTTATCAAAAATGTATAGATAAGATTGAAGAATTCAAAGCTACAGGTAAGACGATTCTTTTCATTAGTCACTCCATCAGTCAGATTCGCTCAATTTCCGATCACGTGCTTTGGCTTCACCATGGTGAGGTACGTGAGTTTGGTGAGACCTCGGACGTGTTGGAGAAATACGATAAGTTTATCAAGTGGTACAATCAGTTAACCAAGCAGGAACAGAAAGACTATCGTAGCGAAATGTTGAAGAATCAATCAATCGAGAAGGTCAAGGCGATGAGTTCAAGACGCTCTCAGCAG
This sequence comes from Pullulanibacillus sp. KACC 23026, assembly GCF_029094525.1. NCBI lineage: Bacteria > Bacillati > Bacillota > Bacilli > Caryophanales > Sporolactobacillaceae > Pullulanibacillus > Pullulanibacillus sp. KACC 23026. The sequence continues at coordinate 624,799 of NZ_CP119107.1, forward strand.
AAGAGGGAAAAGCGAAGCGGTAGTGGCGCGTTCCCAATCTTCTTCTTTTTATTACTGACTGTTTTAGCGGGGGCTTATTTGCTTAAAGCCACCCCACCAGCAAATGCACAACAGTCTAAGACAAGCAGTTCTTCCTCTTCGGCCGCCGGCAAGCACATGACAAAGAAGGCAACGACAAACGCTGTTCCAACAAGTGTAATGAGTGCAAAAGGTCTAATCAGTTCGGAAAATACTCAACTCTATTCGAACAAGCAGTTTACTAAAAAGGTAGGTTCCCTTGATTTTGCCTCTGAGGTTCTGGTAACGGAAAAGGTTGGAGATATGGGATATAAGGTGTCTTATAATGGTAACACGGCCTTTGTTAAGAAGGAGAACCTGTCTCTTATGAAGGACAATACGACCACCACTGATATTACCTATGATCAGCTATCCCCGATCTTCCCATCTGTGTTTATAAAATCGTACCAATACTATTTCACGTTTTTTGGTGAAAACTTGGAGCAAATCAAAAGCTCGTTTCAGGATACACCGAAAGAGGAGCAGGTTGGTGGGAGAGAGGCTCTTAATTATAACTACTATCAGTGTGAATATGTGTTCAATACGAGCGGCATTGCAGATACCTTAATTGTTTTGAACATCAATAGCAACGCCCCGATCATTAGTCAATTAAAGGCCAATGCTCAATTGACTTCTAGTGATGGTAACTTGATCTATGCATCAATAAAAGGCTATTCCGTGTTGCTTAATCTCAAAGACAACCAAGCAACCTTCAAAGCCATATCAGAATAAATGTTTTGAAAGTGGAAAAGATGCCGGTTTTTTCGATTGCATTTTCTTAGAAAGGTCTTTATTTGTCTGTTCAAGTTGAACCATAAATACCGACTTTAATAGGATTGCCTCAATTCTTTATGTAAAAAAAGGATTGAAAGTGTCGAAATAGGTCTATATACTTATAAAAGTAAGAATATGGATACTTGGACTTTTTAAATAGAAGATTAATATCTTAAAAGAATAAAAAGGGGATTTGTAGATGAAAATTGCGGTTGTGGGAACGGGTTATGTTGGACTATCCAATGCAATTCTTTTATCTCAACATAATGAAGTCGTGGCGCTGGATATCGTACAGGAAAAAGTGGACCTTATTAATCAACGAAAATCACCAATTATTGATGCAGATATAGAGCACTATCTGGCTGAGAGAGAGTTAAATCTAACGGCAACGACGAATGCAGAAGAAGCCTTTAATGGTGCCGATTATGTGATTATCTCAACACCAACGAATTATGATCCGGAGAAGAACTATTTTGATACGTCATCCGTTGAGTCTGTCATCAAGCAGGTTAAGCAAATGAATTCTGCTGCTGTCATGGTGATCAAGTCGACGGTACCGGTGGGTTATACGAAAACAGCGAGAGAAACGTTCCAAACGGACAATATTATCTTTTCACCTGAATTCTTGAGAGAAGGAAAAGCCTTATTTGATAATTTATACCCATCACGTATTGTGGTTGGTGAGCAATCGGAGCGGGCAGAAATCTTCGCGAACCTCTTAGAGCAGGGAGCTAAAAAAGAAGAAATCGACGTGTTGTTTACGGATTCTACAGAAGCTGAAGCGATTAAGCTTTTCGCGAATACGTATCTTGCGATGCGCGTTGCTTTCTTTAATGAATTAGATTCCTATGCTGAAATTCGCGGGCTGGATGCCAAGCAAATCATTGACGGAGTTGGACTCGATCCACGTATTGGTAGTCATTACAACAATCCTTCCTTTGGCTACGGCGGTTATTGCCTGCCTAAAGATACGAAGCAGCTTCTTGCTAACTATGATGATGTACCGAACAATATTATGGCAGCTATTGTGGAAGCCAACCGTACACGCAAGGATCACATTGCTGATATGATTCTGAAGCGAAATCCAACCGTTGTAGGTATTTATCGGTTGACTATGAAAACAAACTCAGATAACTTTAGGGCATCTGCCATTCAAGGCGTCATGAAGCGAATCAAGGCAAAGGGCGTCGAGGTGGTCGTCTTTGAACCTTATTACAATGAAAAAGAATTCTTCCATTCCAGAGTTCTTCATGATTTTGATGAGTTTAAAAAGATTAGTGACGTGATTGTCGCCAACCGTTTGTCCAGCGACCTTATGGACGTAAAGGATAAAGTCTATACACGCGACTTATTTAGCCGCGATTAACTAACATTACTTTTAAAGAGACCTGCTGTTGCGGGTCTCTTTTGTCATTTTTGGAAATCGCTGTTAATTTGCTAATGTGTCTATAACCTCTACTAAAATTATGTTAGACTAAGTGAGAAGTAAATTTGTCGAATTTTGTCGAATGATATTTTTATGATCATGAGTTTAGTAGAGGGGAGCGGGTTATGCAAAGGAAACTAGTTATCTTTTTAGGTCTCTTTTTATTTGGTTTGATTTTATGCCCAAAAGGAAGTTTTGCTGAAGATACGGATAGTACGACTAATGCGGTCAACTTTGCATCGGGCTCCAGTTATGATTTGATTGATTATAATGGCGAAGAGCAGAAGGTTGCTGTTAATGACGATGTGACGTTGACCTTAACAGGCTGGACTGATGCGACTAAAACAGCCGTTAAAGGGATCCTGGACGTCCAGACGTCTTCTTCTGAAGAAACGCAAAACATTACTTTGAAAGTGACAGATGTCTTACAGCATTTGGTGACGGCAGACAATCAAACTATTTATTTAAGAATAGATCAGGCTGATTCCTTTAAGGCTGAATCAGTCACACCACAAAACTTGCAAAATCAAAATACTGTTATGACCCAAAATGACAATGGAACGTCCATTGAAGAGGTCAAAACGGTCGATGAGTACGGTACGGTGATTAATAATCAAGGGTATAAGTATTATAAAACGGATGGAACGAATCAAAAGGTGGAAGTAACGAAAAGTGATTATGATGCTTTGAATACTCCTCCTTCTGTCACTTATACGGCCCATGTCCAAAGCTATGGCTGGATGAGTCCTGTTTCTGACGGGGCGCTCGCTGGAACAACCGGCCAGTCGAAACGTATGGAAGCTATTAAACTGTCAATTAAAAACGGACAAGACTTAAGCTTAACCTACTCTGCTCATGTCCAGAGCTATGGCTGGATGAACGAGGTATCAGACGGTCAGATGGCGGGAACGACCGGGCAATCAAAGCGTATGGAAGCTATTAAAATTAATCTGACAGGTACTCAGGCAGCCGATTATGATGTTTATTATCGCGTGCATGTTCAACATTATGGCTGGTTAGACTGGGCGAAAGATGGAGAACCTGCCGGGACTCAAGGGTATAGCTTGCGCATGGAAGCCATTCAGGTTGAGTTAGTGAAAAAAGGCGACCCTGCACCCGGTTCTACCGATCAACCTTTTATAGTAAAACCGCCGTCTGTTAATTATTCGTCCCATGTTCAAAGCTATGGCTGGATGCCTTCTGTCTCCGATGGCACACTGAGTGGAACGACAGGACAAGCGAAACGCTTAGAAGCGATTAAGATCCAATTAAAACATTCACCGTATTCAGGAGATATTGTGTATTCAACACATGTCCAAACTTATGGCTGGCTCAAAAATGTGTCCGACGGTGAATTATCCGGTACCACCGGTGAAGGTAAGCGAGTAGAAGCCATTAACATTAGTTTAACTGGTGACATCGCCAACTATTATGATGTCTATTACCGGGCTTATGTTCAGAGTTATGGTTGGTTAGGCTGGGCAAAAGACGGGATGAACGCTGGAACACAGGGGCTTGCTAAACGCATGGAAGCTATTCAAATCAAGCTCGTTCCTAAAGGCCAGGGCGATTCGGTCAGTGAAACGGATGCCTTCAAAAAAGCGATCAAAGTAAACCCCGTTCCTGAAGATCCAGCTGATCCTAGCAGTACAACAGGTAACAGCACGACAAACAACAGTACAACGAACAACAGCACGACAAACAATGACCCGACAAACGATAGCCCAACAAACGTATCCAGTGCTCAGGAACGACTGGTTTCTTCTGTTAGTTTTCCCGTTTATCGAAGTTATGATGAATTAGCGGATTACCAACTTAATTCAACGATTTATAATCCAAGCTATACAAGATACGATGTGTTAGGGTATGGCGATAAAGTAACGGTATTAAGTGAGGAAAATTACGCGGCTGAAATCCAGACAGCGGATGGTCTCGTAGGTTGGGTTCAGAAGGATTATCTTGTAAACAGTTTAACGGATGACATGTGGCTTGTAAAAGAAGGCCGAACGTTAAGAAGCAGTGCGGATGTCACGAGCGCGAACATCGGCTATATTCCGTCCGGCTCGATGGTATATTTGCTGGATAAAGTCACAACTTCCGGACCAACCTATACAGAATGGTACTACATCCAAACACAATCCGGTCAAAAAGGCTGGGTCTGGGGAGCATTAAGCACTTCAGGAAATCAAGGCTATGACCTCATTAAATATGAGGCATCTAAAGCAGGAACGGTCACCGATCAAGTGGATATCTTTACACCGCTCAATACGATGGCGGACGTGACCGCTGACCAAATTAACGCCTTTATCAATTATAAAACAGGTGGACAAACCACCGTTATGACCGGTATGGGCGAGGCTTATTTAACCGCTCAAGCTCAAAGTGGATTGAATGCCATCTATCTGTTGGCCCATTCCGGACTTGAAACCGGCTGGGGTACATCGGCAATATCCAATACCAAGTATAATTTTTATGGCATTGGTGCAATCGACTCTCAACCTGCTGAAGGAGCTTATGACTACTCTTCTCCAGAGGGCGGAATCATCGCCGGTGCTTGCTGGATCAGTGATAATTACGTGATCCGTTCTTGGGATACCGATGATACAATACCTTATTATCAACCAACCCTTGACAGCATGAGAAACGACAACAGCTGGCACCAATACGCCAGCGACGAAGCCTGGGCAGTCAAAATCGGCTATTTCATGCAGCAATTTTATGACTTCATTAATCAGTGAAACGCGGGGACGGTTCTCGCGTTTCTTTTTTTTTGGAACACGGTGGGAACACGGGGACGGTTCTCGTGTTCCATTTTTCTTTTTAAGTAGAAATTAATTCTCCTTCTTCAGGTAAGCACTGATCACATTTTGAGTGATCACCATGAAAGTCCTATCAGACTTTACTTTGGGTTGGCTAGAGCCAGGGAATAACAGATCGATTACGACTTCGAACCTTGAATTGATAAAGAAGTAAAAATAAAAACATAGTTTTGAGAACCGAAGTTTAATAGTTTTTAGACACACTGTATAGATTATTGAAGTTAATCTTCAGCAAGCGGATCAGATTGTGAAGTAATTCTAATTAGAAGTAGACAAATACTCGTAGCAATAAAGTAAATATATAAACAGAAATAATAGTTGAAGTGAAATAGAGTGGACTTTACAAAATCTTGCTGTTAGATTGGCTACCAATAGTCAAAGGATATATCAATTGGTAACGGTTGGGTCGCGCATGTAGACTAATAGAATAAAGTTAAAGCGATTACCAGCAATTAAAAAATACAATGTTTGGGTATTTAAGGAATTGGAAATTAGACAGAGCACGGCTTTAAATGAATTGGCAGAGGTATGGGGTAAATGAAATTTATGCTGTTAATATTTTTTTAAAACCTTATATTGATAATAAGGCGATAAGTTTAAAAAATTTACCTGTTTATATTTAACGCTTTAAAAAATATAATAAAAAATCATAATTACTTTAAAAGATAGACCTTTTGTTATATATTTTATCTATGAGGATAAAATAGAAGAGAGGGATAAAGTTGAAACAGTATCGATTTTCCCGAGAATTAAATCAAAGCATTGTTAATGGTATTTTAAATGGTTATAAAAGTTATGTTGAAGAGAGAAATGAAAAGCGAAGAACAATGAAAATTAGTGATGCCTATGCTTGGGTCAAAGGAAATCATATAGATGACCAGACGGCAATTGAATGTGAAGATATCGGAATCCTTTACAAAAAAGCAAGAGCGGGCTATACTTGGGGATATTTGCAATTTTCGTCTTCGGATAATAAGAGTATGTTTATTATTAAAAATGCTAAATACTTCAATCCAGATAATTTTCCAGGTGGAAAAACAATACACGGGGAACACATTCAAACTAGAGATCATGAAACTTATCTAAAAAAACTGTCAAGAATTAATGAAAATGTGGAGTTTCCTGAAGAATATTCGCTATTTGATGAATCACATGAATTTGAAATGCTTTCAATATTTGATGATCAAGTATTAAAATCATTGGAAGATGATGAGGTCACACAATTACAAAAAGAATATAGTAAATTCTATATTGTGACTTATGAGATTGATGAAGCCTTTTTAATTTCTAAAATTCAATTATGGATGCCTAATCCTGTTAATAATATTGCATATCTAGTTGAAGATTTATCTGAATTAATTGGGGAAAGTAATGTCAATCTTGCCGAACTCGATACGACTGTCTTGAATAATGATATTTATGATTACGATGACTCGATTACAGCAATCGACTTTGGAATTGCTATTGATGATGAAACTAAGAAAAGTAAGAAAGATGGACAAGGTTGAAATAAGTAGGAGGTAAATCGTTATGTTTGTTGGTAACAATTTGACTAACATTCGAATACTCCATGGTTATACAAGAAAGCAACTTGCCGATAGGCTTCAAGTTTCTGAGCAATCAGTCTGGCAATATGAGAATGGTTATACGACTCCGAAACTTGAAGTTATTAATAATTTGAAAAGAATCTTCAGCGTTAAAAGTAAATATTTTTTCTCTGAGGATTTTCTTGATAAAGATGGAAAATCGAATATAGATGCTAATCATATAGCCTATAGAGCGGATGTAATAAGCAGTATACAAAAAACGCAGAGTGAAGCCATGCATCTTGAATATCTAAACTCTTTTTTGAAAATTATTGAAGAAAGAATTCAATATCCACCAAATGAGATCGCCTTACTTAGAGATAAAATAATTGATTATATGAACAACACACAAGATGACAGAAAAACGATTATGAATAAGGCTGCGAGTATGGCAAGGGATTTCCTTGAGTTAGGTCCAACAAATGTCAATCTATTATTTGTATTGGAAAAAAAAGGAGCCTTTATTTTAGAGAAAGCTATTGGTGAGAAGATTGATGCCTATAGTTTGTGGTCTAAAGATAATCGGCCCTATATTATGCTAGGAAGTTTGAAAAAGTCAGCAGCTCGAAGAAATTTTGACTTAGCACATGAATTAGGCCATTTACTCCTACATTATAAAGTTGAGTTTACAACTTTAGAGAAGAAAGTGTACAGACAATATGAGAAAGAAGCGGACACTTTCGCCGAAACTTTTTTACTCCCAGAAAAGGAATTTAAGAAAGATTTTGTGTTATTATCTAGAAACTCCAACCCAGACTCGTACGCAGAATTGAAGAAAAAATGGGCTGTTTCTATTCAGACCTTAGCTTATAGGGCTCATGCATTAGGATATATTGATTATCAGAAATACAGGTATTTCAATATACAGCTAAATAAAAAAGGATATAAAAATAGTGAACCGCTGGATAAACAGCTAAAGATTAATCGGCCTGGAAAGATAAGAAGCATATTGGAATTACTCCTAGAAGAAGGCTATATCGAATTGGAATCATTACTTGACAGGCTAAAAGTAGATGTTGACTTCTTATCTAATTTACTTGGACTTGATATTGAATTTTTCAAGAAATATGAAAATAAGGCGGTAAAGAAATTTTCAGTGAAAGACTTAAATATAAAAGCAAAATAAATTCACATTGAAAAAGCCACTTGTCAGGTGAAACGCGAGAACCGTCCCCGCGTTCCGGTACGTACGGTCTTAAATGTAAAAAAGTATAATTCCCTTTATTTTTAAGGGGGTTATACTTTTTTCATTTCCTATTGTTTGTGTTGGTGGTTATATCCATTTATCAAACGTATCAAAAATAAACGCAAATAAAAGGTGGTAATAGACCCTGTGTCAGATTCATTTTTTCATCGTTTTTACGAAAATGCTTACATTCCTTTTTCATTAATTCTCCATTCAGTGAGTTGGTAGTGCCCAACTAAACAATCAAGTCCATTGAAAAAGTGAAAGTCCTACCAAAAGAAGGCCCAGCGCCTAATGAAATGCTTTATGTCTCTTGCACAAATGTAAGGGTTTTCTTGGCAACTAACATCTTTTCTTTTTAATTTATTTTAATTCGAGAAGAGAAGCTCGTTCCGTTCATGACAGTTTCATTAAAAATGGCACCGCTATAAGTTCTTAAGGGTAACTTATCTTTTTCCATTGAGCTAAGGTCTGATCTCAGGGGGCTCTGAGACAACAAGCCTTTCGCCAAGTTCACTAACGGTTCAACGTTCTCCTTACCTCATAATTGTAAAATTGATCCTCTTCTTTCTTAAACAAACAGATTCACTTTATCTCCAATCCTTTTGACTTTTTTTATTTTTCGTTTTTAAGTGATTTGAGGGATGGAACCAACAATTTACGATGAAAACCCACGCTTTCGTTTGTATTCATAATTCATAAAAATGAAAATATAATTGACAATATGACAGAAAACAAATAATATTGAAAGCGTAATCATATAACCGCTATTGATGTAATTTGGGGTTTATAGTTTGTGAGATTTTAAGGGAAGTGATAACGCTTTACAATTGAAATGGGTTGGTAAGGGCCAACCCAGTGAACTAGGAAAATGAATCTAATTGATTCGGTTATATGTGGATAATTTAAAAAAAGGCAACTCAAAGGGTCTGAACATTCAGACTCCAAACCCCAAATCCCTTTTTTCTGCAAGCAAGCATAAAAGTGACTCTCGACTTCTTAAAGAGGATTTGAAGGCACTAATCGTGATAATTGCAATCCTATTCAAATGGAAATTCGAGTGTCGGAGCAACTTATGTTTTACTCGTGCAATAATTAATGGATCTTATTACAAATGTTTGCGATTAATCCAGGAGGTGTACGAATGAAAGAGAACAAACGGATTTTAGGAATCATTCCTATAGGGGCAAGCAAGTATAGCTGGCTGACGCTATTAAATACTTGGATCACATGGGGACTAAATGTTGTGACATTCGCCATGATCTATGTCATTGGTTCTTCTGTGATTAAAACATATCATTTGTCACCTGCAACTTGGGGCTGGTTTGTTGCGGGTTATCTTGCTTTAAGGTTTTTTATCGATATACCATTAAACTTATTGAGTGATCGTTTGGGTTCAGGGTGGAAAAGGAAGTTTTTATGGTTTCCTGTTATGATTGAGTATTCTATTGTCGGTGCAATGATCGCGATTCCAGGACTAAGCTCAAATGTTTGGGCCTATTTTGTATTAATGCTGGGAGTAGCATTGGGGACTTCAGCAAGTGAAGCCATTGGGGTAATCGCAACCACTGAGTGGTGGTCAAAAGAAGAAAGAGGTTTCGCTGTTGGTTTGCATCATACAGGCTATCCAGTTGGAGCGTTAGTAGGGGGAGCCTTTGCATCCTTTATTTTTACACACTTTGGAGATTCAAGCTGGCGTCTTACCTATCTTGCTTCGCTTGCGACGGTACCATTCGCGATTTGGTATTGGTTTTTATCAACACGGAAAAATATTGAAGAGGTCTACGAAAATGTGGATAAACGCGGATTAACCCGGCCAAATGTTACGGGGGCAGGTTCACATTCATCATTTTCAGGATGGATTAATGTCCTAAAAATTCCGGAAGTATTGATTTCGGCAATTTGTTTGTTTTTATTTCAGGCGGTACAGAATGTTTTCATGACATCTTATCCGGAATATTTGTCTTTTGTCCATTCTTATTCTTATGCTGCTGTGGCTTCATTAAGTGTTGTTTGGACGATCACGGGGGCCCTATTCCAATTCTTATGGCCAGCCATTTCAGATAAAATTGGGCGGAAATGGATTATCATCTTCGCGGGAATATGGCAGGCAGCCATTATGTCACTTCTACTCGTATCGACTTCCGTTACAACGGTTATTTTGGTGCAACTTCTTTATGGTGTGACCGCTAATGCCGTGTTTCCATTACTTTTTACAACAAGTGCTGATGTGGCACCCGCGAACAGAACTGGGGCCGTACTCGGGGTGAACTTCTCTGCTACGTGGCTGGGTGCGTCAGTAGGGGCGATCATTTCTGGACAAGTGCTGCAATCTCTGGGGGGCTTTAATTCTTTAATGGGTTATCATGTTGTGTTCTATACGATGATTATTTTGTCAGCGTTTACAGCGCTTGTTCGGTTGTTTGGTAAGGAAACCAATCCCATTATGACAAAGCAAAAATTGAAACCGCTCGCTCGTGCTGAAAAAATGGATGCCTAACTTAGGTATAAAAAATGATTGGCAGGTGTTAAAGTTTGAATTACGTCTATAAAAGAAGCGAAGCGCTTATTCGTGAGATTAATGAAACAAAGATCAACTTTGCCGGTGTTTCTATCTGGAGCCTTGGACAGGCAGGAATAGTTATAAAAGGGACTCAGGAAGACGGGGTTCTATGTATTGACCCTTATTTAACTCATTCGATCGAGTTGGATAATCCAACGACTGAATTTGTCAGGGAATATGAGCCTCCCATTCCTCCTGAAGGCTTGCAGGGGGCATCAGGTGTTCTAATTACTCATTATCACGATGATCACCTTGATTTATCCACAGTAAAAGCTTTAAAAAAAGCTTCACCTGACACCGTTTTTGCTATTCCAGCCTCCCATTGCTCTATGGTCAAAGAGATGGATTGGGAATCTCAAAAGCTAATACCGGCAAAAGCAAATGAATCTTTTTCAATAGGAGGGTTTAAAGTCGAACCTATTCCTGCTGCGCATACACAATACGAAACAGATGAAGAAGGAAATCACTTTTATCTGGGGTATTGTATCACAGTGAACGGTATACGTGTGTATGATAGTGGAGATACAATTGTCACCGATGAATTAATCGAAAGTGTGAAGGCATTTAAACCGGACATCGCGATTCTGCCTATCAATGGCGGAGACTATTTTAGAACAAAAAGAGGCGTTATTGGCAATATGTCAGGCCGTGAAGCAGCCGATTTTGCTGCTGCCATTAATGCTGATATGGTTTTACCGGTTCACTATGACATGTTTCCTACAAATAGAGAGAACCCTGCCCATTTTGTTGATTATTTATTTCAGACATATAGAAGCCAGAAATTCCACATGATGCAGGTTGGTGAACGATTGATCTATATGAAGTAACGTGTTAAAAGGAACCGAATTAACCATAAAAAGGTTAAATTTTTAAGTTTATCTAAAGTAGAGTAGCAGCCCATCCTAGGTAAGGGTGGGCTATTATTTAGTTTTATAATTAAAAACGATAAGAAATGAAAAACGATATCAGGTTTGAATCACCTTTTGTTTTTATTTATTTTCGATAGTTTTCATTTTTCAGATAAAACCATTGACAATAATAACAAAAAGTGAAAAAATATAATTATCAAATAATTAGAGGGGTGATGACGTGAAAATTGGTGTAGGTGCAGATCATAATGCGTTCGAATTAAAAGAAGCCGTAAAAACATATATTGAAGGCTTAGGGCATGAAGTGGTCGATTATGGCTGTTATTCAAAAGACATGATTGATTACCCGGGTGTGGCATTTAATGTAGCCACCAAATTAAAAGAAGGAGAAGTTGAAAGAGCCCTTCTTTTCTGCGGGACCGGGATTGGTATGTCCATTGCTGCAAACAAAGTACCTGGGATCCGTTCTGCGCAGTGTCATGATCCTTATTCTGCAGAACGCGCTCAGCTTAGTAATAACGCTCAGATCATTACGATGGGTGCAAAAGTCATTGGAGAAGAGGCTGCCAAAAAAGTCGCTGAAGCTTATCTTAATGTCTCCTTCCAAGGCGGCAACTCGGGAAGAAAGATTGATCAAATCATGGATAAAGAGAAAGAATATATCGCTCAAGGTTCATGCTAAGTAACTTATTTTTATAAGAAAACCTTTCTTTTAAGGGAATCTTCTAGAGGAACCAGTGAACTCCTGAGTTATTAGGAAGCTTACTGTTCCCTTTGAGGATATATAGGCGTTTTCTCGGTTATCAAGGCTAATGAACTGAAAGGTTGACTTACTACATCTGAAGCACTTTTCTTTCAATATGTGTCTCCTTGGCCAATTAATACTAATTAGATAAATTGGTATTTTTCAAGACTGTATGACTGGGATATTAGGTGTACAGTCTTTTTTACACTTGAGAAACAGAACCGGATTAGTCAGGGCAATCGTCCTAAAATGGCATGGCGGGGATTTACAGGCCACAAATTTTAATGGGAGTCATTAAATTCAAAAGGGTGGTTCGTAAATAGAAAGCTATCTCTTTGATTTGCACCGTGACTTTTCTTGATGTTCTTCTTCTGAAGGAACCTATATAGACTTTAGGAACAATACGATTGATAGTGAACAATAGGATCTTGAATGGAGGGTCTGCTTTGGATGTTATAAGTATAGGGGAAACAATGGTTCTGTTTACTCCCGAAGCTCCAGGACAATTGCGCTATTCCAGGAATTATTCCTCGAAAATTGCCGGGGCTGAAACCAATACATTAATAGGACTTTCCAAGCTGGGACATCGCACCGGTTGGATTGGTCAGGTAGGAGCCGATGAGTTTGGAGCCTTCATCCTTTCAACAGTTCGCGGTGAAGGGGTTGATACGAGTCAAGTATTAAAAAATGAAAAGGCCCCTACAGGAGTATTTTTCAAAGAGTTACTTAATGAAGATAATGTTCGCATCCAATACTACCGAAAAGGTTCTGCGGCAAGTTTTATCGCACCCGATCAAGTAAGTGAGGACTATCTAGCAAAAGCTCAATATCTCTATTTGACAGGAATCACGCCTGCTTTAAGTGAATCTTGTAAGGAAGCGGTTTTCTATGCGATTGAGGCGGCCAAACGTCTTGGAAAAACCATTGTCTTTGACCCTAATATCCGTCATAAGCTTTGGGGGGACGAAGAGGCCAGAAAAACGTTGCTAGCGATCGTGGAAAAAGTGGACATTATGTTACCGGGTGTTGCTGAAGGGGAGTTTTTGTTTGGTACAAAAAATGTCCCTAAAATGGCTGAGCATCTTCACAAGCGCGGTGTCAAAACGGTTGTTATGAAACTTGGAAAAAAAGGCGCCTACCTTTCAACCGAGTTCGAACAAAAATTTATTCCTGGCTTTAAGGTTTCAAAAGTGGTTGATCCAGTTGGCGCGGGGGATGGTTTTTCAGCAGGATTCTTATCAGGTCTGCTTGACGGCTTATCCCTTGAAGAATCTGTGAAAAGGGCCTGTGCTGTAGGCGCCATGGTTATTACGGTCAGTGGTGACATTGAAGGTTTACCTGATCGAGAAAGGCTAGATGACTTTATGAGGGCTTCAACAACGGCAGAACGTGTTTCTCGCTAAGAAAGGAGTGTGGTTTTTTTGATGGAGACGTTGCAAGGCATTTTGACTCATAAAATTGTGGCTATTATACGACAGGCCGCTCCTAAAGATGTTTTGAAAATTGCCAATGCCCTCTATGATGGAGGGATACGTGTTTTAGAAATTACGATGAATTCACCAGGCGCACTTAAAGCCATTGAAGAACTGACCGATACGTTAGGTGACAAATTATTAGTGGGTGCCGGTACTGTATTGGACCCGGAAACAGCACGGGCAGCCCTTTCAGCTGGTGCGACATTTATTCTGTCTCCAACGGTTAACATCGAAACGATAAAAGTCACTAAGCGATATGGCGCTGTCAGTATACCTGGAGCCTTTACCCCAACTGAAATCTTAACGGCCTATGAAAATGGGGCTGATATTATTAAGGTATTTCCGGCCTCAATAGGTCCTGGATACATAAAGGACATTCGCGGACCCCTTCCGCATATTCCGTTATTACCAACTGGCGGTGTCAATTTAGATACGATCAAAGAATTTTCCAAAGCCGGTGCTGTTGGCTTTGGGATAGGAAGTTCTCTTGTTAATACGAAAAACGAGATTACAGAACTCTATCTAAAGGAATTAACAGAGAAGGCGAAGCAATTTGTTTCAGCTGTAAAAGCTTAAGTAAAGGAGTGAGTCACTATGAAGGTAACAGGCTATGAACTTTTTCAAGTCCCTCCTCGTTGGTTATTTCTAAAAATAGAAACGGATGAAGGCATTACAGGTTGGGGAGAACCTGTTGTTGAAGGAAGGGCGGAGACTGTTGGTGCGGCTGTAAAAGAATTGATGGAATACTTAGTAGGAAAAGACCCATTAAGAATTGAAGATCACTGGAGTACGATGTATCGTTCAGGGTTCTATCGGGGCGGCCCCATATTAATGAGTGCTATTTCTGGTATTGATCAAGCGCTTTGGGATATAAAGGGTAAGTATTTTAATGCTCCCATTTATCAACTTTTAGGCGGTGCGTGCCGCGACTCCATTAAAGTTTATTCGTGGATTGGCGGAGACCGGCCGTCAGAAGTGGGGGAAGCGGCCAAAGAAGCGGTGAAGACCGGCTTTTCTGCAGTGAAAATGAACGGGACTGAGGAACTTCAAATCATTGATTCTTATGAAAAAATCGATCAAGCCGTTGAACGGATGGCCGCTGTTCGTGAAGCTGTTGGGCCGTCTGTTGGAATTGGAATTGACTTTCATGGACGTGTGCATAAACCTATGGCGAAGATCTTAGCAAAGGAACTGGAAACGTATCGCCCTATGTTCATTGAAGAGCCTGTTCTTTCGGAAAACAATGAAGCCTTAAGGGAAGTGGCTCGTGCAGTAACTATTCCAATTGCAACAGGCGAACGACTGTTTTCGAGATGGGACTTTAAACACCTCTTATCAGAAGGTTACGTCGACATCATTCAACCTGATTTGTCCCACGCAGGCGGCATTACAGAATGTAAGAAAATTATTTCAATGGCAGAAGCCTATGATGTTGCGGCAGCTCCTCATTGTCCATTAGGTCCTATTGCACTTGCGGCATGCTTACAAGTGGATGCCACGTGCTATAACGCTTTTATTCAAGAACAAAGTTTGGGAATTCATTATAATCAAGGAAGCGATCTGCTGGACTATGTTGTAGATAAAAAGGTATTTGACTATGAGGATGGCTATGTCAAAATCCCAAACGGCCCTGGTCTTGGCATTGAAATAAACGAAATTCATGTAAGGAAGATGGCGGAAGAAGGCCACAACTGGAGAAACCCAGTATGGAGACATAAGGATGGCAGTGTTGCGGAATGGTAAATGAAAGCGAGTAAACGAGATAATTTCAGCTATAGTTCTATTAATCACCATCATCTACGTTTTAACGGGTTCACTTCAGAGGTGCAAACAATTAACTATCAAGGTAAATCGCACGGCTTGGCATAGTCATTCGGTACCGACCCCCAAAAGTTAGAGTGAAAAAATCTAACTTTCGGGGGTAACCACCGTTTCACATAGTCATTCACCGTGGACCTTTTCCAATCACAGTTTAATTTACATGGGTGGATATAATTAGTGGAGGTGTGTGAATTAACCGGTGATTGAGCAAGTGAAAGGTAGGGGGATTACTAAGGAATTTGGATATATCTGTTAAAATAAATGTTGGATTATCGAAGGCTTTGTAAAAAAAATGGTTCTTAAGGTAAAAACCGGGGTGTAATGGTTAACAAGAAATTTTAGAGTAACCTGTGATCGTTGAAATAAGCGGAGATTTTTCCGTTATCAACCAAAGTAGCGTTCAGTTCGTCATAAATAAGCGGAGTTTTTCCGCTTAAACAAAAAGAAATGACCCATTTTCATGTTTTTTGAGTCAATAGTCGGAATTTCTCCGTCTATTTTAGCTATTTTTGGTGCTGATTTCTAAATAAGCGGAATTTCTCCGCTTATTTAGAAAGTTCACTTTAGCCATTTAATGAAATAGGTAATAGATTGCCTTTTATGAAAATAATCAAACCGAATCTCAAAGGATTCGGTTGTTTTGACGTTTACTAGTCTTTTCTTTCTGTGATTTTATTGTGAATAGTAGTGTGATTGAAGGTGATAATTAGAGTTTTGCACCTCACAAGCGAAACCGTTATCTACGTTTGATGGTGTTTTTTATACTTACTAATAGCGTCCAACGAAATAAAAGATCAGAGAGGCCTCTAAATCCCCTCTGATCTTTTTTGAAACGAAATGGAGATTAGTTAACTTTAATTCTTTCGACCTTGCCAACTAGGAACAAGTAAGAAAGAGCGCCTATAAGAGCAATTGCACTGACGAAGACAAGGGCACCACCAAAGTTTTGGCTTTGGCCTACAATAGCACCTATGACGATAGGTGTGACGATACCGGAAAGGTTGCCTGCAAAGTTAAAGATACCGCCAGCCATACCTAAAAGTTCCTTTGGTGCAACATCTCCAATTAGTGTCCAGGAGATACCAGACATCCCTTGAGCAAAGAAGGCAACGGACATGATCGTTATAACAAGACCGATGTTTGTTGTGTAATTCGCAAGAACAATTGAACAAGCTAAGAGTAAGCCAATAATAATGGGTGTTTTTCGTCCAGCGCTATTTGAAAAGCCGCGACGGATCAGAAAGTCAGAGAAGGCTCCTCCAAATAAGACGCCTGCAAATGCCGCAATATAAGGGACCATTGAGTAAAAGCCGGCATGAATAATGGACATATGCTTATCTGTTACAAGATACGTAGGGAACCAAGTTAAAAAGAACCAAAGAGTTGTCGTAATTCCGAATTGGCCGATATAAATCCCCCAAAGTGTCCGTTTTTTAAGAAGAACACTCACTTTTGCCCAACTTAATTTTTCCTTCTCGCCAGTATCTTCACCCAGACCGCCGCCTTCGCGAATGTACTGAAGTTCTTCTTCATTTACTTTAGGGTGACTTTTTGGTTCACGTACGAGCTTAAACCATACGGGGACAAAGATCAGACCGATTGCACCAGTGGTAATAAAAATCGCTTGCCAGCCAAAAGAAGAAACAATCCAAGCTAGAATAGGTGTTAAGAAAGCTAATCCAACGTATTCGCCAGCCGTATAAATACCAGTAGCTAATGCTCGTTCTTGCCTAGGGAACCAAGTGGCAACTAAGCGGTTATTTGTAGGGAAGGCAGGTGCCTCAGAGAAACCAAGACCGAGTCTTAAGCCGAATAGTAAACCAAATCCTTTTGCAAAGGCTTGGAAAAACGTAAAGAGTGACCAGATAATTAAGGCCAATCCATAGGTTAAGCGTGGTCCTAATCTATCAAGAATAAATCCGCCTGGAATTTGCATGATAGCATAGGTCCAACCAAAGGCGGACATGATGAGACCTTCAGAAACGGCATTTAAGTGCAGGGCACTTGAAAGCTGTGGTGCTGCAATTGAGATATTCGTTCGATCCAAGTAGTTTAATGCAGTACTTAAAAATAAGACAAATAAAATAATGTACCGGGCTTTAGATCTCGTTTTAACTTGTTTTTTCCCAACAGGAGTCGATTCCTTTTTTAAGGTCATATTAGGTTACCTCCAAATATAGATGTTCCAATGTGAACGGTTTCATTATTGTGTTGTTTTTAAGCGCTTACTAAAGCTGAAAAAAAGAGCTAACAGCTTTAGAGCGCCAAGTCTTCTGCCTGCAGTCAATTTAAGAATTAAACCATCAGCTCCCTTACATCTTTTAACAAAATTCAATACATAAGAAAACGCAAGGGAGCCGATTAGATTAAAAACGGTTAAAGTCTATCTTATTAAAATTAACGAACGCCATTCATCTCGTAATAAGTCAGGTTAAAAGTGTTATTAGAGAACTTATCTTACAGTCTCAAGGTCTTTCTTGAGCCAATGAACGAGTTCTTCCTCACGTTCACGTTCCATTTGGGCTGTGAATTCAGGGCTCCATTCATAAAACCCTTTTCCTGTCTTCGGACCAATATGACCGTTATCCACTAACTCTTTCATTTGTGGGAAAATGTCTTTGCGATCACATAGGTCTTCGAAAAGGTAGGAAGTAATGGAAGCATTTGTATTAAGGCCGCCCATATCCATTGTCATAAATGGTCCCGTTACACCAAAACGTCGTCCAAGACTATATTTGATCGCGGCATCAATATCTTCCATAGAGGCAATATCTTGTTGAAGGATGTATTGAGCTTCTCTAAAAATGGCGTATTGCAGACGATTTCCAACTGAGCCTAATACGTCCTTTTTTACGAGAATTGGTTTTTTATTTAATGATTTTAGGAAGGCCATTGCTCGTTCAGCCGTTTCATCGGATGTATGTTCCCCGCGTACAACCTCAACCAGTGGCATTAGATGAGCGGGAAGCCAGAAGTGTGTCACGACACAACGGGAAGGATTTTTGGTTAATTTAGCAATTTCGGTGGCACTAAGTCCGGATGTATTGCTGCCAATAATCGTGCTTTCAGGCAGCATGTCATCTAATTGCTTGAAGTAGTCTTGTTTAAGTTCAAGAATTTCAGGGATGGCTTCAATGACGAATGTCGCGTCTTGGACACAGTCACTAAGTGAATCGGTGAATGTAATGGATTTAAGGATTTGTCTCTTCTTATCTTCGCCAAAGACTTCGTAACCAACTAGAGTATCTAATTTGCTCTCAAGCCCAGTTTTGGCACGCTCAATATCTTCCACGTTGGTTCCCCAAACTTTTACAGCGTGCCCGGCCCAGGCTGCAGTCAATGCAATAGAGTGCCCCATGATTCCGGATCCTACAATAGAGAGTTTTTCTTGACTAGACATGTTATTCCCACCTTAAATTAATGTTTGTTTTTAATCGTGCGTCTTACTAATTAAAGATCAAAATTTTCGAACAGCCACTTGATGTAAAAGCGTCTTCTCTTAACTGTTCACTTTACTGACTGTGATTGGTTTTAAATGTTTTACTACATAGTCGTGGACATTGTAAATAACGTGATCGGGATCGACAGCTGTTTCCGGTGTTTCTTCTTCAACCATAATCCAGCTATCATAACCGTAATCAACGAGTGATGTTACAATAGCAGGAAAATCAATATCTCCTTCACCCATCTTTGCCCATGTTAAGTTATTGGAGCAATCCTTGAAATGAACGTGTTTTATAATAGGAAGGTTTTCTCTTACAATATCAACCGGATTCATGCCGCCTGCTTTAATGTGGCCGGCGTCTGGGGTATAGCCGATGTACTTTGTATCTAATTCTTCAAAGAGAACTTGGTAATCGGATTCCGTTCTAAAATAAGAAGTAGCAGGGGAAGCCGGATGGAAGGAGGCGACAACTCCATTTTCATAAGCGCGTTTTCCTAGAGCATTCGCACAACGGATAATGTCTCTTTGTCTTTTTAATAGATGATCTCTATTAGGTCCCACTCTTGATGGAACATTTAGCTTTGCATTTGGAAAGTGTTTGACATAATCAATATAGAAATCAGCTCGTGCTCTTTCTTCATCTGATTCCTTATCGTTTAACCAAGTGAATGGCACTGTCAATGCCGCCAGTTCAATTCCTTTACGATCAAGTTTTTCTTTTAGCTTCTTAGGATCATTTTTGTATTTTCCTAATAAGGCATATTGCACATCAACACCTTGAAATCCCGAATCACTCACAACATCAATAATATGATCCAGGTTGTCAACTTCTTTGTCATAATCTAGTACCCATGTTGAGGTATGACACCCAAATTTAATGGTCATTGCCTAATCGCTCCTTTCAAAAATTAAAATAATAATTAAATGAATGCCAGAGTGCCAGGTAAAGAGTTAGCGTTTACATTATTAAATGGCGAAATATTTTGTCATTGAAATACCATTTGATCACATTATATACTCACTTGTTTTTCATTTCAATATATTTTTAAAAGTTATATTCGTCAAATAATTATCATTTTTCCGTTGACAATGATCATTTGATCATCATATAATAGCCAATATAGAAATTGCTCATTTATGAATGCGGTTACTTAAGGGTGTTTTTAAACTAGATTACTTTCATTTGAAAGGTCTTTAACGACTATATAATTTAACCATCGTAAGGTTAATGAAGGAGGAACCCTACTTGAAGTATTTTCTTAATCATAATGATGAAATAGTTAATGAGGCGTTAGAGGGGTTAATGGCTCTGACTCCTAATCAACATCTAAGTCGTATAGATGGTGCTCTTTCGGTTAGTTGTAAGAATGAAGGAAGAAAAGTGAAAATCATTATCGGTGGAGGAAGCGGTCATGAACCTTTATTCGCAGGTATGGTTGGACCTGGGATGGCTGATGCGGCGGTAATGGGATATGTATTTGCTGCTCCTAGCCCGATGGCCATTGTCAAAACGGCTAAAGCAGTCGCAAAGAACGGTGAGGATGTCATTGTTTTATACGGCAACTATTCTGGTGACGTTCTTAACTTTGACATGGCTCAAGAAGATCTAGAGGATGAAGGCATTAAGTCTGCTGCAGTAAGAGTTCATGACGAAATTGCATCGGCTGCTGTCGAAGATCGACAGCAGCGCCGAGGGACAGCTGGAGCAACCTTTGTGTTAAAATGCGTTTCGGCAGCGGCTGATCGTGGTCTTGAATTGGATGAAATTATACGAATAGCAGAGAAGGCGAATGAATATACCCGTACTATCGGTGTGGCAGCTGGAGCAGCGGATTCACCGTCAGACGGCCGCCCGATGTTCGAAATACCTGAAGGCAAAGTTGAAATTGGTATGGGGGTTCATGGTGAGAAAGGCGTTTTCGTTGGTGACTTTACAACAGCTGATGAAATTGTTGATCAAATGCTCCAAAGGTTATGGGCTGATTTTGAAGCCACCGAAACTCAATTAGAAGACGTGGCTGTTCTCATCAACGGGTTAGGCCGAACAACCCTACTAGAGTTGCTCGTTATTACTAGGAAAGTGAAAAACAGCCTGGCTGAAAAGCAAATTAAGGTTTCCTACTGCAATGCAGGGGAGTTTGAAACTTCACTAAATATGCACGGTTTTTCAATCACTTTAATGGCTTTAGACGAAGAATTGAAGTCTCTACTCTTTGAACCCGCCCAATCCTTTGGTTTTTCATTATAATAATAATTTCTCAATGCTTGGAGGAACATAATGATGCTAATACAAGAATGGAAAGACGCTGTTGTTCATGCACTTCAACTTGTTGTAGATCACGAAACGTATCTAGATGATCTCGATAAGTCACTCGGAGATGGAGACCATGGTACGACGGTTGCTCGCGGAATGCGCAGTGCGATTAAGGGATTAGAAGAAGAATGTGAATATGGTAATCAAGTCTTTGCGATAGTTGGGAATCGAATGCTAGAAGCCATGGGTGGCGCATCGGGAGTTCTTTATGGCGTATTCTTTCGTGCCTCTAGAAAGTGTTCGAAGCAATCCGAAATGACACCTGAGTACATTCTCGAATTATTCGAAACTGGCTTGCAAGAATTGAAGAAGAGAAGCGGTGCAAACCTAGGGGATAAGACAATGCTTGATGCCGTAGTTCCGGCGGTTGAAGCGGTTCGGTCTGCTGTAAAAGATGGAGAGACTGACGTTAGAAATACCTTGCGATTGGCGTTAGAAGGGGCCAAACAAGGAGCGGAATCAACAAAAGACATGCTAGCCCGTTTTGGGAGAGCCAAGTTTCTAGGTGAAAGATCCCGTTCCATTATGGATCCTGGTGCGGCATCCTTTACTTTATTCTTCGAAGGACTTTATTCGGGAGCCGCGGTTCAAAAAATTGGAGACGCTGAATAATGGCGGATGTTTACATTGGAACAAATTGGAAGATGAATATGGACCCTGATTTGACTACTGAATGGGCGAAGCATCTTCGAATGTATATGCTCCATGCCGAAAGTAAGCCAACCGTTTTTGTGATGCCGCCGTTTCCTCTGATTCCTCAATTGATGGAGGAACTGAAGGGAACAGACGTCTTGATCGGCGCGCAAAATTGCCATTGGGAAACAACCGGCTCTTATACCGGCGAAATTTCGCCTCGATTATTAGCCAAAATGGGTGTGGATATGGTGTTAGTTGGACATGCAGAAAGAAGAGCGCAGTTCAATGAAACCAATCAAATGATTCATAAAAAATTGAGTGCCGTTTTAAAAGAAGGCATGCGTGCTGTCCTCTGCATAGGGGAAGATCACACAGTAAAAGGAAAAGCCGATGAGACTGAACGTGTTTTGCGAGAACAACTCGAGATTGCCTTACAAGGGATAGAACTGACATCACCAGACCAGGTTATCCTCGCTTATGAACCGGTGTGGGCAATTGGAGAACATGGAGAAGATCCTGCTCCGGGTGAGATACGATCTTCCCTTGAGATAATTCGTCAAGTTTCCTATGAAATTTTAAGAGAGTATCCGCCAATTGTCTATGGTGGAAGTGTCAATCCCGACAATGCTCAAGAGTTGCTCGCGGTGCCTTTCGTAAATGGTCTATTTGTGGGAAGGCATGCACTCGATGGTGAACAGTTTACTCATATTGCACAGATAACGGTATCCGAAAGGGTAGAGAATGCATGAACGATCGTGAACAAAGGTTGCAAGATATAATAAAAATTGTTCAAGAGCATGATAGTATTTCAGTTGAGAGCTTACAAGATATTCTCGGAGTATCTGGTTCTACGGTTCGCAGTGATCTAAGGATTCTTGTTAAAGAGGGTAAAATCCAAAGGGAGCATGGGCGAGTCACTCGTGTCTCTGATATAGACTTAAATGACCAGGATGGATTACCTTCGTTTGAGCATCGACTTCAAATTAATCTTGAACAGAAAGAAAGGATTGCAAAAATAGCAGAATCCTTCATCAATAACAATGATTCCATCATTTTAGATGCAAGTTCAACCTGTTTTCTTCTTGCCAAACGACTAGTGAATTCAGGGAAAAACTTAACAGTTGTAACAAACAGTGTAAGTTCTGCTCAATTGCTGCACAAGAACCAAAGACTTCAAGTGATTCTTATTGGCGGAACTTTAGGCGTTCAAAATAATACAGAAGGAACATTAGGAATTAGTGTCTTTGAACATTTAAACATAAAAAAATGTTTTGTTTCTGGTTATGGCGTATCTGTTCAACAAGGAATTACAGACTTTAGCCTCTTGGAGATTGAACTAAAGAAGAAATTTGTAGAAGTGGCCCAGGAATCCTATGCGCTAGTAGACTCAAGCAAATTTGATGTCGTATCCGTCGGGACTTTTTGTTCACTCGATAAATTAGATGCCATAATAACTGACGATGAACTCCCAAATGAACTCACACAAAAATACCAAAACAAACTAACCATCATTAAACCATGAAACGCGGGGACGGTTCTCGCGTTTCACTCTTTTTGGAACACTGGAACGCAGGGACGGTTCTTGTGTTCCACTTTTTCTTTTTAAGTCGAAAATGGCTAGCCTTTCTGCTGGCAATCCGCGATCCTGGCTTATTATTCCCGCAAGAGGCTCTCCCATTCTGCATGAGAGTGGGTACATATTTCAGTGGAACACGGGGACGTGGAACACGGGGACGGATCTCGTGTCTCATTTTTTCTTTTTAAGTAGACATTGATTCGCCTTCTTCAGGCAGCTCTAATCTCATTTTGAACGAGCACCATGAAAGTCCTTTAGTTAGCGTTATTTTCTGCCTAGGGGAGCGAGTATTGGTTAATAGAAACAGGTATAGGAGAAGAGTATTAATGTAGTCACGTATGTTGTTGGCAATCAAAAAATGTAGCGTTTGGTAATTAATGAATTGGAAATTAGGATAGAACATAGCTTTACATGGAGTGGGGATGTGACTAGCAGGAGAGCCGTTAAAACCCTTTTCTGATGCATGTTATGGAGAATTGTATCCGCAGAGGCTCCATAACAAGACCTTAATTGTCACATTGGAAAAACCCTCAATTATTCAAAACTACAACCAATACAATTTTTAATACCTAAATAAACCCATTTATGTCATTATGTGTATTTCCATTAATGGATGTTCACTCGGCGCATTTTACCTGTCCAGTCCTAAGAATGTAATTTCTGGTACATTAAAATATAAAAAAAATATATTGACATGAGTTTAATAAATGGTAGAATAAAATTTGTTCACCAGATGTGGTAACGTTTCCACATCGGATTAAGCGCTTCTGCAGCGCATGTAAATGGTTGTCTCAGACACATGGAGGGTTAGTAATGGCTACTATAAAAGATGTTGCTCGTTTATCGAATGTCTCAGTCTCTACGGTATCAAGAGTCATTAATAGTAGTGGTTATGTAGCTAAAGAGGTTCATGAACGCGTTGTCAAATCAATGAAGGCGCTTAACTATCAGCCTAATGAAGTTGCAAGAGGTTTGGTAAGCAAGAAAACCTCTATAATTGGCCTAATCATTCCGGATGTGTCTAACCCATTCTTTTCAGATATTGCCAGAGGGGTAGAAGACAAAGCCATAATGAATCAATATAATGTCATGCTTTGTAATACGGACTGGCAGCTTGAGAGAGAAACGAATTACATAAAGTTATTGCAAGGAAAATGGGTAGAAGGAATCGTATTAGCAGGGACTCGGTCATTGGAAGCTGAACTAACATCTGTATTAGGGAACTTGCCCGTAGTGTTTGTTGATCGTAAGCCTTTTAATTCAGCGAGTGCGATTTGGAGTGATAATGAGCAAGGTGGTTATATGGCGACAAATCATCTCATTGAAAATGGATGTGAAAACATTGTCCACCTATCTGGTCCAAAAGACTCACCATCAGCTGTCGCTAGACGTACGGGTTTTTTAAAAGCAATAGAAGAACATCCTGAAGTAACTGGCTCAGTTATACAAGGGGATTTCCGATATAACAGCGGTTTCAGTTTAGCGTCAGATCTTTTCTCAAAAAAGGAATTTCCTGATGGGATTTTTGCTGGGAATGACTTGATGGCAGTTGGTGTGACTCAAGCAGCAAATAGATATAAGGTAAATATTCCCGAGGATATTAAGCTAATTGGATACGATAATATTGCGATGTCCCAATATGTCTATCCATCCATCAGTACCATTGCTCAATCAGGATATGAAATGGGTGGTATGGCACTCGAGTTGTTATTAGAATCCCTTGAAAGAAAAGAAAAGAGGGACGTTCAGCAAGAGTTTTCCCCTCAATTAATCATACGAAAATCTACTCAGAAGTAAGTTTTTTTTCGAGCAATGTGGTAACGTTACCACACTCCAGGAAAGGAAGAAAAAAATGAAGTCATCAGGGATTTTACATGGAGAAATGTCGAAAGTTGTAGCACTACTTGGGCATGGGGATACAATCGTGATCTCCGATTGCGGATTGCCCGTACCGCCTAATGTTCAATTAATTGATCTAGCTGTCACGACCGGAGTGCCCGATTTCCTGATTGTTCTAAAAGCGGTTACACAAGAGTTGCACGTTGAGGCATGTACGGTTGCGGAAGAGTTAGAGACAAATCCAACGTTACTTGAAAAGATTTCAAGCCTTATAAAATTAGAGCCTGAAAAAATTACGCATGAGAGGTTTAAAGAGGAAACACAAAGGGCAACTGCCATTATTCGAACAGGTGAATTTACCCCTTATTCGAATGTGATTCTAACAGCGGGAGTTCCATTTTAAATGGAGGTGTTATGAGTGATGAGCATTCTTAAGATGTCTGGAATATCAAAATCATTTGGGCCGGTTAATGTCCTGAAAAATGTTGATCTTGAGATTGAAACAGGTGAGGTCCTTGCTCTCTTAGGTGAAAATGGAGCAGGAAAATCAACCCTAATGAAGATTTTAACTGGCGTATACCATGCCGATCAGGGACAAATTGAAATCGACAACCAAATTGTAAGCGTTCAAAACATTTCTGATAGCCGGAGTCATGGTATTGAAATCATTCACCAGGAACTCAATTTATTTGAGAATTTATCAATTGCAGAGAATTTTTTGATAGGGCGTGAAGATAACTATCGAAATTCCTTTGGGTTAATTGACTATAAAAGATTAAGAAGCGATACAGCAGAGGCGCTTAAGAGAGTAAAACTCAAACGCTCGCCGATAGAAAAAGTATCGGGATTAAGTGTTGGTGAGCAGCAACTCATTGAAATTGCGAAAGCGCTTCAGTCAAATATTAAGTTTCTCGTTATGGATGAACCAACCGCTGCCTTGACTGAAACTGAAACAGAACGGCTTTTTGAGTTAATTGAGGATCTTCGTCAGAATGATGTTGGAATCGTATACATTTCTCACAGAATGGAAGAACTC
This sequence comes from Pullulanibacillus sp. KACC 23026, assembly GCF_029094525.1. Classification (NCBI taxonomy): domain Bacteria; kingdom Bacillati; phylum Bacillota; class Bacilli; order Caryophanales; family Sporolactobacillaceae; genus Pullulanibacillus; species Pullulanibacillus sp. KACC 23026. Next base: position 650,966 of record NZ_CP119107.1, read on the forward strand.
TATAAAATTGCTGATAAAGTCGAGATCTTAAGAGATGGCGAATTGATTGGCACAAGGAAGATAACTGAAGTTAAGGAGCGAGAACTGATTCAGATGATGGTGGGTCGAGATGTGGAAGACCGCTATCCAAAAGCCCCAGCGAAAATAGGGAAGGAAATTCTAAAAGTAACCCATCTTACAACGAAGCAGGTTCATGATGTGAATCTGAACATAAAAGCAGGTGAGATCATTGGTTTGGGCGGATTAATGGGATCGGGCCGAACTGAAGTTGCCAGAGCCATAGCGGGAATCGATAAGATTAAAAGCGGAACCGTCATTTTTAAGGGAAATGAATGTAAGTTCAAAAACCCGAGTGAAGCGATACAAGCTGGAATGGCGTTCGTTACGGAGGATCGAAAGGGGCAAGGGCTCATTCTTTCTTTTACCGTTCGCGAAAATCTCTCGCTACCGACACTTGATAGAAGATCTGTCCTTGGATGGGTGAATAAAAAGGAAGAAAAGAAATTTGCTCAAGAATACATTCGTAATTTGCGTGTGAAGACATCTTCTGAAGAGCAAACGGCTGGGAGTTTAAGTGGAGGAAACCAGCAAAAAGTGGTTATTGGAAAATGGTTGGCAAGTGATCCTGACCTTCTAATATTAGATGAGCCAACACGGGGTGTGGATGTCGGAGCCAAACAGGAAATCTATCAACTGATGAACCAACTCGTCTCTCAAGGTAAAGGGATTCTAATGATTTCTTCTGATCTACCTGAACTTTTAGGGATGTGCGACCGGGTCTATGTGATGTATCACGGATCTACACAAGGTGAAGTGAAAGATAATTATCTGAATGAAGAAGACTTTATGACATTAGCAACAGGAGGGGCATTAAAATGAAAGAGTTTGTCAGACGCTACAAGCTTGGCCCATTAATTGGATTAATTATTCTTTTTATCATTATCTCCATTCTATCGCACCAATTCTTAACGTTAAGCAATTTAAGAAACGTGGCCTTGCAGACATCGGTCAATATGCTTCTTGCTGTCGGGATGACGTTTGTTATTTTGACATCGGGTATTGATTTATCAGTCGGTTCCACATTGGCCGTATCGGCTGTTGTTGGATCACTGGTCATGACCTCGGGCATTAATTTTGGCCTTGGCATCGTCATTGCTTTAATTGTAGGGATCTTAGCCGGTTTGATTAATGGATTATTTATCGCCTATGGACGTTTAGCACCCTTTATCGTGACATTGGGAACCATGACCTTGTATCGAGGCATTACTGAGATTCTGACACATGGAAGTCCGATCTATAATCTACCAAAAGGTTTTTCAGTTATAGGTACTGGAAGCCTTGTTGGGATTCCTATTCCCGTAATTCTTACTGTCATTGTTTTAATTGTAGCTTGGATTCTATTAAATCGATCCGTAACGGGTAGAAGAGTCTATGCGGTTGGGGGAAATGAAGAGGTAGCCAAACTCGCAGGTGTCCCAGTCAAGAAGTATCTCTTACTTGTCTATATGATCAGTGGTTTTCTCGCTGCGGTTGCAGGAATGATCTTGTCTTCCCGATTAGGCTCAGCAGAACCGACAGCAGGAAATGGTTATGAACTCGATGCCATCACTGCGGTTGTTTTAGGTGGAACGAGTTTGTTTGGGGGAGAAGGAACCTTAGTTGGTACGATTATTGGTGCTGCTATTCTAGGTGTCATCGATAATGGTTTAAATCTCTTAAATGTTAATTCCTTTTGGCAAGATGCTGTAAAAGGTGCCATTATTTTAATCGCGATTATGCTTGATCGCAAGAAACCAAATCAATGAAAAGGATTTAAAAGTGGTTTGATTATCGCTTTTAAAAATAAATTAAAGGGGTCTTATATAATGAAAAAGAAATTAAGCCTTATATTAGTTGCAGCATTAACAGCAGTTATGGTAACAGCATGTGGAAGCAGTTCATCTCAAAATAGCAGTTCAAGTTCCGATTCAAGTTCTAAATCGAACTCCAGTAGTCAAAAAACAGTCGGTCTTGCTGTCTCGACATTGAATAATCCATTTTTCGTTTCAATGCGCGATGGAGCTAAGAGTGAGGCAGATAAGAAGGGGATTCATCTTATTGTCGATAATGCAAATAATGATCAATCGACACAATTAAACCAAGTTCAAGATTTGATCCAGCAAAAAGTTGGTGCCATTTTACTTAATCCAGTTGACAGCCAAGGGTTGGCTCAAGCTGTTAAAATGGCTAATCAAGCCAATATTCCAGTTATTACACTCGATCGAAGTGTATCAAGCGGTAAAGTGACAACATTTATTGCTTCTGATAGTGTTAAGGCAGGAAAAATGGCAGCCGATCAAATTATTAAAGCATTAAATGGCAAAGGTAAAGTGGTAGAACTTCAAGGCGAGATCGGAGCTTCTTCTGAAAGAGATCGGGAAAAGGGCTTTGATAATGAAATTAAAACAGCATCAGGCATTCAAGTTGTTTCAAAACAATCGGCAGACTTTGATCGCAGTAAAGCACTAAATGTTATGGAAAATATTCTGCAAGCACATCCTGATGTTAATGCTGTATTTGCTCAAAACGATGAAATGGCATTAGGGGCATTAAAAGCTATTCAACAATCCAATAAGAAGAACGTAAAAATTGTAGGAATTGATGGAGAAGGCGAAGCCATTAAAAATGTAAATAATGGTTCGATGTATGCGGATATTGCTCAACAACCAAGTGTTGAAGGACAATTAGGCGTCGATAAGGCTCTTGACTTATTTAATGGCAAGAAACTCGATTCAACCGTTCCAGTTCCTCTTAAACTCGTTACAAAAGGCAGTTCTTTTAAAGGATTTTAAGGATGAATAGAATGAAAAAAACAGTTGTAATCGGAAGTATCAACATGGACTTAGTGAATAAAGTGCATGCCCATCCGCTTCCAGGTGAAACCATTCTTGGGTTGAATCTTGAGTATAGTCCTGGAGGAAAAGGAGCCAATCAAGCGGTTGCGACGGCTCGTGCTGGAAGTGACGTAACCATGCTTGGAGCAGTAGGGAATGACGAGTTCTCAAGGCGACTATTAGAGAACTTATCACGTAACCATGTCAACACGTCATTTGTTAAAACGACAGATGGCCCGACAAGTTTAGCGATCATTACGGTAGATGATCGTGGAGAAAATTCGATTATTGTTACGCCTGGAGCCAATCAAACCTTTTCTGAACACGATTTAATCCAGACTTTTGATGAAAAGGCTTTTGAAGACGTTCATTCCATTATTTTGCAAAATGAAATTCCATTAACGACAACATTGAAAGCAATTGAAATGGCCAATAGGAAAGGTATTCAGGTGATCTTTAATCCGGCACCCATTTCAAATATAGGATTAGAACACCTTGAACAAGTCGATGTTGTTATTCTTAATGAGACTGAGGCTCAAACTTTAACGGGGATGGATCTGGTCTACGATTTTAATAAAGAAAACGTACAAGAAGCTTTCCGTATGCTATTAAGATCTGGACCAAAGGCAGTGATTATTACATTAGGTGAACACGGTTCAATTTATGGGACTTATCAGACTGTTGAGGGTGGCCAAAATGAAGATCCTTCGTTCTTGCTCTGCCAAGATGGTTTGACCCTTATTAAAGAAGATGCTTTTAAAGTTAAGACGGTTGATACCACAGCGGCGGGAGATACTTTTGTAGGTGCCTTTTCTACAATGTATGAAACCCCTTCGGATGCAAAAGAAGCCCTTCGATTTGCAACAGCGGCTTCAGCGTTGGCGGTTACAAAAGAAGGGGCACAAGAATCAACCCCATACAAGGATGAGATATTAAAATTTTTAAGTGAACAACAGAGATAAAAGAAATATAGCAGTATGACATGTGCTCCCTTTTGGAATCCAGATCATCAACGTCTGGTGACTAAAAGGGATTTTTTTAGCCATTTACTGAGACACATGGCACCGTCAGCGAGCGCGAGCATATCCAATAAAATACGAGCAAGTCATAAATTCTGAAGTCATTGAGTAATCCTTATTAATGACTTGGTTAATTGGAGTGTTACAGTTCTCCTTCTTTTATGAGTGAAATGGCACCCTTTTACTAATTTTCAAAATAACTCTTCCCTCTCGAGTGGATTTGATTTACAATTAAATTAACTGAATAAGTTATTAACTAGGGGAGTCCAATAAGCTGGGCTGAGAAAGAAACGCGATGAAGTTTCTTGACTCTTTGGACCTGATCTGGATCATGCCAGCGTAGGGAAGTTAGTTAAGTAAAAGTCAAAGTTGCCATCGACTTCTTACATTTCAAGCTGGGTCCATTTATTTATGGATTCAGCTTTTTTACTTTGATTATCCACTACACGGTCAGTGACCGATCTCGTCTTCAAAAAAAGAAAGGAGGGATTTTTTTGATTGAGGAAAACCGATCGATTCAATCAGCAACGGGTCGAGCCGTTAGTCCTTCCCTATCCCTCACCCCAAATTAGGTCATCCTATCATGTCGAGATTAAAACCAATCGCCTGCTTCGTCAAATGGGAAGGGGGACATCCATGACAAAAGAGTTACACGCGATTACAAATGGTAAGTTGAATTTAGATGAGGTCACCTCAATCGCCCGGGACATCACGCCCTTTATCACATCGCTCCATATTCGAGAAAAGGATCGTTCTGAAGACGAAATAAGGCACTGGGTTGAGCACCTTCTACATCATGGTATTCCAAGGGAAAAGCTCATTCTTAATCGCCATTTTCAAATGGCGGGCGAGTATAGGCTCGGAGGCGTCCAGCTTCCCGCAAACTTTGCCCACAACCCATTGGATATTAAGAGGGCGTTCCCTTTCTTAAAAATAGGGGCTTCTGTACATAACTTATCTGAAGCCCTTTTCTATCAAAAAAGCGGAGCGGATTTCTTGTTGTTTGGAAATATCTATGAAACCACGTGTAAACCGGGCCTTAAGGGGAGAGGAATCTCTCAGTTGGAGGAGCTCGTGCATGCCGTGACCATCCCTGTCATCGCATTAGGGGGAATACGACTTGAGCATGTTCCAGAACTCATTGAATTAAACATCTCTGGAATAGCGGTTATGTCAGGTGTCATGGGAGCTCAGGATCCCGTGAAAGCTGTTCATCTTTACCAAGAAAAGTTAAAGGAAAGGAGTCGATTCAATGATACCAGAACCATTTGATTCGATTATTATCGGTGGTGGCGTGAATGGCTGTTCGATAGCCTATCATTTGGCAAAGCAAGGGAAAAAGGTATTGCTTTTGGAAAAAAACAAAATTGGGTCCGAAGCGTCGAGTGCAGCCGCTGGAATGCTTGGTGTGCAGGCGGAATTAGACGATCCGAATTCTCTTTTTGAACTCGCCAAGAAAAGCCGCGCCCTGTTTCCTGCCATTGCCTCCGAGATCCGAGAGGTCACGCATATAGATATTGAATTGATATGGAATGGTCAATTAAAGATCGCTGAAACGCGTGAACAAGTCATCCATTATAAGAAAATCGCAGACTGGCAAACGTCTATTGGAGAAAAGGCAGTTTGGCTAGAGCCTGAAGAGGTCTTAGAGCTCGAACCCTCGCTTTCTAACAACATTCACGGAGCGCTCTATTTTCCAGAGGAAGGACATGTATCGGCTCCTCAGCTCACACAAGGCTTTGCTAAAGCCGCCGCTGCTTTTGGGGCGGTCATCCGAGAATTTTGCGAGGTGCAAACCTTGCTTATTCAAGACGGAACTGTAAATGGCGTCCGGACTCCAACAGGTGATTTTTATGGTCAATCCATTGTAGTAGCAACAGGGGCGTGGAGTAGGAAATGGTTACCAGAGGGAATGAATGAGAAGAACGCTTATTTTCCTGTTAAGGGAGAAGCCTTTTCTGTTCAAACAAATGTCCCGCTTCTTAAACGGACGGTCTTTACAAAAGGGTGCTATATGGTCCCTAAAAAAGGGGGCGAACTGATCATAGGAGCCACTATGGAGCCGCATACGTTTGATAAATCGGTATCGGTTGAAGGCCTTTCGCAGCTTATGAATAAAGTGAAAACACTTCTCCCATTAATTGGGACGGCCACATTGGATCGCTTTTGGTCAGGTATACGACCGATGACCCCGGATGGTTATCCTTATTTAGGGGAACATCCTGAGTTAAACCACTTATTTTTTGCGGTCGGGCATTCCAGAAACGGCATTTTACTAAGTCCTATTACGGGAAAAAGTATGGCTGATTTAATACTTGGAAATACGCCGTCAGTTGATTTAACTGATTTTAAATTAACCCGCAATAAAAGTCAGGAGGTTATCCTTTGAAATTAACCATTAATGGAAGACTATTAGCCTTGCCGGAAACGGTTTCCAAAGTCTCTGATTTACTAAGTCACTTAGGCCTTGAGAACAAAGTCACGGTTGTTGAAGTTAACCATGAAATTATTGAAAAGGGAAAGCAAGCCGAACAAAACTTAACCGATGGTGATCGTGTTGAAATTGTTCATTTTGTAGGAGGCGGTTGAACATGCTAAAGATAGCAAACTATCAGTTCCAATCTCGTTTATTACTGGGTACCGGAAAATATTCTGATTTTCATCTCCAAAAAGAAGCGGTGAACATTTCTGAAACGGAGATCTTAACGTTCGCGGTCAGGCGTATGAATATTTTTGAAGCGAACCAACCTAATTTTCTTGAAATGATCGATCTTGACAACTATAAGCTCCTCCCAAATACGGCGGGGGCAGCGACCGCCGAGGAAGCGGTGAGAATTGCCAAGCTCGCCAAGGCGTCTGGGTTGTGTGATATGGTTAAGGTTGAGGTGATTGGGGATTCAAAGACATTATTGCCCGATCCTATTGAAACATATAAAGCTTGTCAAATGCTACTAGATGAAGGATTTATTGTCCTTCCTTATATATCGGATGATGTGGTCCTTGCTAGAAGACTTCAAGCTCTTGGCGTTCATGCGGTGATGCCAGGTGCGTCACCAATTGGGTCCGGTCAAGGAATCTTGAACCCCACTAACCTCTCTTTTATTATCGAACAAGCCGAAGTCCCTGTGATTGTGGATGCAGGAATAGGTTCACCCGCAGATGCGGCACGGGCAATGGAGCTTGGGGCAGATGGCGTGCTATTAAATACAGCAGTTTCTGGTGCCAAAGATCCTGTGAAGATGGCACTGGCGATGAAGCTGGCCATTGAGGCGGGGCGGTATGGATTTGAAGCTGGACGGATTCCAAAGAAGAAATTCGCAAGTGCAAGCAGTCCAACTGAGGGGTTGAGTCCTCTTTGATGAATGATCGCTATTCTAGGCAAACCCTTTTTGCTCCTATTGGAGAAAAGGGCCAAGAGAAACTTAAGCAAGCTCATGTTTTAGTCGTAGGGGCAGGGGCTTTAGGCACCCATCTTTCGGAAGGACTGGTTCGCGCAGGGCTAGGCAAACTCACGATAATCGATCGAGATTATGTCGAGTGGAGTAATCTTCAAAGACAACACTTATATACAGAAGAAGATGCGAGGATCCAAATGCCAAAAGCGATTGCGGCTGAAAAACGCTTGAAACAGCTTAATTCCGATGTTTCTGTACGAGGGATCGTGGCAGAGCTCGGGGTGCAAGAAATGGAGACGTACATTCCCCCTGTCGATTTAATGATCGATGCCACCGATAATTTTGAAACTCGGATGCTGTTAAATGATGCCGCCCAGAACTACAGCCTCCCATGGATCTACGGGGCCTGTACGGGCAGCTACGGATTAACGTATACGTTTCTGCCGGGCAGAACGCCTTGTCTCACTTGCTTGTTAGGAGCCCTGCCAATGGCCGGAGAAACCTGTGATACAGTGGGAATTATTAGCCCAGCGGTTCAAATTGTCACAGCGAATCAACTCTCTGAAGCGTTCAAACTTCTAGTTGGAGATTACGAGTCCCTTCGAGGAACCCTCTATTATTTTGATATATGGAAGAATGAACAGGCTTCTATTGACGTCTCCTCAATGAAGAAGAGGGATTGCCCATCATGCGGCGAATCCCGATCTTATCCGTACCTTAATGAGGACCATCATTCTAAAACAGCCGTATTATGCGGCCGCGACACGGTTCAAATACGACCACCGAAACTCCTGAATCTCGATCTGGACCAACTAGCCAACCAACTCAAATCAGTAGCAGAAAACATCAACATCAATCCCTACTTGATCCAATTTACAATAGATAAGCACCGTCTCGTCCTATTTAAAGACGGAAGAGTCCTTATCCACGGAACAAAAGACATCACAAAAGCCAAATCACTCTACAACAGATACATCGGCGGCTGAACTTATCGCGAAACGCGGGGTTGAAACGCGAGAACCGTCCCCTCGTTTCGCTTTTTTGGAACACGGGGACGGTTCTCGCGTTCCATTTTTTCTTTTGAAATTAGAAATCGCCTCGCTTTCTTTAGGGGAAGCTCCGCACCACCCCACAACTTGAATTCTCTCCATGAAATTCCTATCCCTTTTTAGGACGATGCCTTCATCTGAAAACGAGCTGGATTGTGGAGTGACTCTAATTCGCAGTAGACTGTTACTGCGCATTAAGAAAAGTTATGAATAGCAGGAGGATTTGGAGGATCCCTTTTTATAAAAAAACGTAATGGCGCCTTAATCGACGCCATTACAAAAGAGAGAGGCTGGGTACTACTGACGTGTCCAGGCGACAGTAGATAATATACAATATTTATGTTGATTTAATGACGAAACCGTTAAACGCATAAATTTCAAAGAGTTATTGATTAGATTCCTTGTTTATACTGTTAAACGTTTTAATAAAAGCTAATTTATACGCAGAAACGTAAATTAACAAATAGAAAGGAACAGAGTATATGTGCTTCCAATTTACGGGATCATAAATTCCCATCCATTTAAAAATTGGTTCTCCTATAAAAGATGTAATTAATGCATATATTAGCCCAATTAGCCAGTGATTAACTTTATAAGTAAATTGAATTAATAACATTATAGTGACTGGCATGAGGGAAAAATCATAGGGTAAATAGGATGGAATAGCAGGAGTAACTGGTTTGACATAATCCCATAAGGAAAGTTGCACGCCTATGTTGTCTAAAGTAACTGAGACAAGGCTAACAAACACGCCAACATATAATAATCTTCCTGTACTGTCCTTTTTTCTAACTATTATCCAAAATATCCAGGGGATAAGAGTAAGAGACATTCCAAGCCACCATTGCCAAGTATATAGAACTTCTGCTTTCCAAGAAGCAACCCGATGTATGTATGCTTTGTGAAAATCTTGAAATGATTTATCCATTCTCGATGTACTCAGAATATTCACCCCAAAAGTAAGTGATTTTATCTAGTTTTATTATTGCTTTGAATATTTTTTTTAGTCTAAATTTGTTTGGACTCGATGAAAAGTACGAGGAGATCTGATTAATGAACAATTCGACAATAAGGCGGAGTAGACCGATACTGCGCAGTCAAGAACTTCGAATTCAGATGACTTTTTGAAAGAATGTTTTAAGCTAACTAGGTAGCATTGTTTAATAAGAGCCTAGGAGATGATTGTTTATGGAGTGGGTAACATTGTTTGAAATGGATGGAGGGTATACTAGTGGACTTCAAAAGAAATTTGTTTTTTTAAAAGGTAAAGATATTAGATGCTGATTTCTGATCATGATAGGCTATATCGTATAACGGCCATCCTTACATGAGCAAAGACCGCACGGATCAATGTTAAAGAAGTATAAGTAAATATAGTCAGATACCAGAATATGTAAAGGTCACGGGAATAATTGAACAGCATTAGTGACCCCTTAAATTCTTATTGTTTATCCGTCTCGTTTTTTACCACCACAGCCAACTTAACGCACCGATAGCTGCTATAGAAGCAAGCGCAATTGGAAAACCAAAACCAAACCCCCAAGCATATACACCAGGTCCGTCTAATCCGTTAACTCCACCTGCACCATCAATAGGTTCAAGGTGAACGTGAGTGTTATCAACTCGACGAACGATACCTTGATGCATTGAACCGTCGTGGAGACGAATATTTACAGGCTTATTCATATGTTCTCTTTCTATTAAGTTACGATAATATTCGGGTCCCATCTTTTCCCTCCTCAATCTTAGAATAAGGTCACTTTGGTTGAGGGTTAAGTGACCTTTTCTTAAAATCAACTGTTAGTAAACGTAAGCAGTACCAACGATAATTAAAAGGATGAATAATACAACGATAAGTGCAAATCCTGCACCCATACCGCCTCCACCGTATGCCATTAACAATCCCCCCTTTTTTTAAAGAGTTAATACATACTATGTACTTGTGGAGATCGCGGAAAGGCGTTTGTCCTAAGCGTGACCTAATTTGGACTAATGGGAAACGCGGGGACGGTTCTTGCGTTTCGCTTTTTTGGAATGCGGGGACGGTTCTTGCGTTCCACTTTTTCTTTTGAAGTAGAAATTGACTCGCTTTCTTTTAGGGTCAAGTCCTGATCCACCCCCCAAGCAGGAATGCTCACATGAAAATCCTATCACTTTTTACTTCGTGCTAGCTTGTCCCGAGGAAGCTTGCGACAGAGCTCATCTTGTAGACGCACAGACTCGATCAAAGAATTAAAAACGGTGATGTTTGTCTTCGATTTTCTATGTATCGAAGGGCTGATTAACTAGTCTTTTTATCAGTGAATGACCAAAGTTGTCCAAGGGATGACAGGCTGTTTCCATTTAAAACCTTGTATTGTTAATGAAAACATCGTTTTGACAACCTAATTATTGAAGTTGATGTATATCTGAACTACATTTTTAGTACGAGCCCTTGTCTAAAAACGAGCCAGATTGTGGAGTAACTCGATTTCGCAGTAGACCCATACTGTTCATTTTACAAAAGGAAATTCAACAATCTGGTGCATTCCAAAATTGGATATGCGCTCTTTTAAAATTTGTGAAAAAATACAATAACCTTGTTTTGACAATTATAGATTAAATCATTATAATAAGTTGCGTTGCGACGCGTCGTATCACGACTTATTTTTAGAGGTGATATATTTTGCAAAATGAAATTAATTGGAGCAATTTCGCGGAAAATCTACAAGCAATCCATAAAACTTTACAGCAAGATATAGATAAAGAAATAGCTAAAAGTAAGATTACAGGCCCACAGCTAATGGTGCTTGATTCACTAGTGGATTGTAATGGTCTAACTATGAAGGAACTGAGCAAAAAGGTAGGACTAACACATAGTACAGTTTCTGGGATAGTAGACCGTTTAGAAAAACAAAACTTAGTGGAACGAAAAACTGACAAATCGGATAGGAGATACACACGTATTTACATTTCAGAACAAGTTAAGGACTACATTAAAAAGTTAATTCCAGATTATTATGGGCCTTTGCTTTCAAAAGTAAAGTCAGCGAAAAAAGAAGAGCAATTAATCATTACTGAAGGTATATCTAAACTGCGTGACCTTATTGATAAAAACATGAGTTAGGTTGAATGCTTTTATAAATGAAAGGTGAAGAAATTATGGCCTTTGTTGGATATTTGCCTATTGTTCTATATTTCCTATTAGAATTTAATAGAAGAAAACCTGTTAAAGAAGAAAAACAAAATCGTGGCTCTAGTTTTTATATTGGAGTAGCTTTAGGATTGATGATAACCATTCCAAAATTTATGTATTCCTTTACAGCAAATAAATATAATTCGTTGTTGTTTTCTGGTGTTATCGTTGGATTAATTGGAGTATGGATTAGATATTCTTCAATGAAACAATTGGGTAGATTTTACAGTAGGAATGTCGGAATGCAGGGCGAACATAAGTTAATTCAAAGTGGTTTATACAAATATATTCGTAATCCTGGTTATTTAGGGTCATTTTTGACATTTTTAGGATTTGCTTTATCTTCTTCTTCCTACGTTGCCATTATTATAAATATCATTTTATTTTTTCTTGCTTATTCGTATCGTATAAAAATTGAAGAGAGAGCTCTTGTGACACTATTTGGTGAACAATACAAACAATATATGTCCAAGACTTGGAGAATTATTCCGTTTCTATACTAGAGAATTAAAGAGAAAGTACAAAATATGTTTCTAAATTCATTTTAGCTTGTTCAAGTGAAGAGAGAAGAGAGCTTTGAAGAATGATGTTATTTAAACTGTATCCCTTACTGCGCAGTACAACGCTACAGCAAGAGATAAATGATAATCACCATGGCGCATTTCCAAATTAGGAAAGGTGTCTTTTTAATGCTTGCCCAGATTTGAAAAAAGCAAAAATATATAGGGGGGGTTGCTGAGATAAATTCTTGAAAAGCTGCCTTATCACAAGCTTAATTATAACGAAAATTGGTGGCGGAATATGAATCTAGTTTTACTAGACTTGTTTAATAAGATAAAAAAATACGGTTATTTTAACTAAAGATTTTCTTTAATCGAAATAACCGTATTTAAGATTTTAGCACTGTTCACACAGAGAAAAAAGTTACAATACTGTTTTCAAAGTAAAATGACCAAATGGATTATTTATATCCAAAATGTCAACTGTATAAGTGAATTTGAAAGGCCTTTTGGAGAAAGCAGGGAACAGTCTCTCATATTCAAAAATTAAGAACCATTAAAAAGCTAGAGCGGTGTCTTTGATGTAATCTGACCAACATCTAGCACAAAACTAACTAATAGAGGCTGGTTACATAAAGTAAGTACTCAATTAAACTATTTTGTAACAGGGCGGCTATGGGTAACTCTAATTCCCAGTAGACTCCTATTACGCATTTATAATTTTGATTTTTTATTTAGATAGTCTCTGACTTCTGCTATAGATAAACCGATTTCTTTCGCGAGGAGCATTAATTTAACCCACTCTTTATCTAAATTGCTTTCTTTGATTTCAGACATGGCTTTCCTCCAAAAATATTAAAAATACCTCAGGTAGCACAGCCATCTTAGTTAAAAACTTTAGACCTGTAGCTTTGCGTCCCACTCTTTAGAGAGGTTTGCTATTTTCTGAATTAAACATGCATTAAATTTATATCTTAAATATTACTATCTTTTCCGAAAATAAAAAAACAATTATAATTCGGCAGATTTCTACAAAAAAGTGATGTTTCTGATTAAAAGACCTAAAATACACAATAAAATAGCGCCCCGGTGGAGGACGCTATTTTGAGAAGGGTGGATAAATGGTCTACCCTAAATAAAACTAATTAATAAACGTAGGCAGTCCCTACGATAATCAACAAAATGAATAGAACAACGATTAGCGCAAATCCTGCGCCCATACCGCCGCCGCCACCGTAACAGCATTGGCCGCCGCCCATAGCTCCGTATCCCATTTTTTTCAACTCCTTTTGTTCTGGATACTTCATCATATGAACTTAAGAAGCTGAATGTAAGGGGCAAATGTTTGTTATATATGGAAAGGGCTATTTGATGACATGGGCTATCCTGTTAGGGGATCAGGATCTATATTGTCATTATTCATTAAGCAGAGCAATAGAGACTAATATTCACTCCCTTATTTTTCCACGTAGAATCTTTTTTGATAAATCCAATGGCATAAAAGGTAGATGCAAAATTGGATAGGTACAGAATACTCGTATTTCCAATGTATTGGTTCGTAAACATCTATCCATTGAAATAGTGGTTCTCCAATAAAGGATGTCCCTAAGGAAAATACGATTGCTTTTATAATAGGGCTTAATTTTGGTTGGAATTGCATGAGCGAAATGATCGTAACAGGCATTAAAGTAAAATCCCATGGGAAATAGGTTGGTACAATAGGAACTAAATTAAATCTATAACGCCATATTCCATATTGGTCACCCGTAACATCGAGTAAGACACAGAGAAGAATAATAATAAATGCGATATAAAGAAATCGATCTGTACTTTCTTTTTTTCTAAAGAAAATCCATAAAATCCAAGGCATTATCGTGAGGAGCAACCCGATCCACCATCTCCAGGTAAAAACAACGTCATGAACCCAAATGTCATTCACTTGGTAAACATTTTGGTTTAGCTTGTCAGACACGTTATCAATTTTTTGAATGATTTCTTGACTATTCGTCATTATAAGAACTCCAAATCTAAATGAACTCTAATTAAAGTTTGTCCTAAAAAAATTGATTAACACATAAACAGTCCGAGGATTTGGTTATAAATGATCCGATCTAAGAGACGATTGCATTCTAAGTGATCGTTTTTTCGTATCTGCCCAACATGACGAAACAAGTCATTTCGTTTATAAAAGAACGTCCCTTAAAGTAAAGAGGTTTTCACAATCGGGACCGTTAACGGAAAAACGACAATAGAAGCCTTCAATTATTATTAGCGATTCCCACATAGATGCCAATACACGTCAATGTCAAACAACTCTAGATTCATAAAATCATCTTCTCAATTAAGATGTGGTATGTTTATTTTACAATGAACATTTAAGGGGAGAATCAATGAACAAAACAGACCGTTTGTTAGCGATCGTGCTGAGGTTACAACGTAAAGACGTTGTACGGGCCGTAGATTTGGCGAGCCAATTTGAAACTAGTGTGCGAACGATCTACCGTGACATCGAGGCATTGTGTGAAGCGGGTGTTCCGATAATAGGGGCCCCTGGGACAGGCTATTCTCTTATGGAAGGCTATTTCCTGCCTCCAATTAGTTTCACGGTTCCAGAAGTCGTGAGTTTGCTGATTGGAACGGACTTTATCGAACAACGATTTGATGATGATTATCGCATCAAAGCTCAAGATGCTCGGAGCAAAATTGAGGCCATTTTACCAGAGAGTGTTCTCAATGAAACCTCTCGTGTACGTAAAGCAATGCGTTTGCTCATTTCTGATAAACCGGTTACTCAGTCAAAAGAAAAAGACTATCTAGAAAAGATACGTCGAGCGATATTAGATGAGAGAAAAATCGGCTTTCATTATACAAAAGGACTTGCAGATTCTGAAGGGGAACGACATAGTGTTCGTACTGTTGCTCCCTATGGATTGGTGTTAGTTGAAGGATCATGGATGCTCGTAGCCCGGTGTGATTTGCGCCAAGAAATTCGTCATTTTCGCTTGTCCCGAATGACAGAATTGATCGAGTTGAGGCAACGATTTGAATTCCCGATACAGTTTAACTTAAGCGAGTATACCCCGCTGGATGATAGACACTTACATGTCCGCCTTCGATTTAACCATGAGGTCGCTGATAAGGTAAAGGAATCGAGCTATCATTACATAGAGGAAATGGCAGAGCATCAAGATGGACTTATTGTGGTCTTACGTGTTCGTCACTTGGACGAAGTGCTGCAATGGGTCCTTAGTTGGGGAGCCGATGCGATTGTTTTGGAGCCTGAATCATTCAGAAGTCGGATTAGTGAGGAAGCTCAAAAAATCTTAAAACGCTACTGACATACTGGTGTCAGTAGCGTCATTTTATAATCGGAGTAAGTAAACATAAAGGGGTGAGAGATAATGCAAAGTAGGTCTTGCATCGGTTGGAGGAAACGGACCAATTAATTTCAATTGGATGAATTGAGCAACAGCCAGGCATCAAGCATGGTCGAGGAATCAAGTAAATCGGGCCTCTACGGAAGCTTCGCTGGTTCCGACCCAAAATATTGGATAAGATAGTGTATCGTTTATTATAGAAAGGATGGTATCTGTGAATTTTGCTTCTGTACGTATTATTACCGACGACGTGGATCGTCTTGTCAATTTCTATGAAAAAGTTATGGGTGTTTCGGCAGAACGTCCTGCGCCTGTCTTTGCCGAACTCGTTGTGCCATCGTGTACCCTTGCGATCGGTCATTCGCAGACGGTGCCGCTGTTTGGGACTGGTTCCGCAGTGGCGGCCGACAATCACTCCGTCATTATTGAGTTCCGTGTCCATAATATCGATGCCGAATACGAGCGCTTGAAACCGTTTGTAGATGAGTGGGTAAAGGAACCGACCATGATGCCATGGGGGAACCGTGCCATGTTGTTCCGTGATCCCGACGGAAACTTAGTCAACCTCTTCGAACCAGTGACTGAGGAGGCCATCAAACGGTTCAACGGAAGAAGTTGAAAGAAAAGCTTGAGCGAGCCTTCCATTTGGGGCGCCGTATGAAATTTTGACGAATGTGTCGTTATCATTTGTCTGGAGGTAACATCTATCTTCGTAAGATTAAACATTAAGAAGGCTTTGAACACGATTATCGGTGTTGTTTAAAAATGTTTATAGCACAAAATATGGAGCTTGACTTCAACTGTGGTTTAAGTCCTATAATGAGCCTGACACATCGTATCAGAGGATTTGAGGCGTTATAGAGAATGCTGATGATCTTGTCGATAGTTATTACCTGTTTGTATCTAAATAAAATACGAAAAGGAGCTCATTAACTATGAAAGCACTTGTCACTGGCGCAAATAAAGGAATCGGTTTCGAAATCGCTCGAAGTCTTGGAAAGCGGGGCTATGACATTCTCGTTGGGGCGCGTGATGAAGCCCGCGGGCAGGCAGCAGTCGAAAAATTTGCCGCAGAAGGCCTATCAGCGACGTTCATCAAGATTGATTTGAATGATTTAGACAGCTTACACGCAGCGGCTAAAAAGGTTAGCTCGCTCGATATTTTGGTCAATAATGCTGGAATTCCTGATAGTATCAAGCCTGGGCGCGCGGCGCTCGACCTCGCAAAGCATACCTTTGACTATACAACTGAGGATCTACGCACGACGATGGAAACGAATTTCCTCGGCACCCATGAACTCATGAAAAATCTGCTGACAGCTCTTACAGTCAACGCGAAAATCGTCAACATCACCGTCCCGATTTCGCCGACCGACTTTTGGCACCCGCTCGCTTATATTACGAGCAAAGCAGCACTCAATGTGATGACACTGACCTACGCTTACGAGTTCGAAAAAATGGGCAGCCATCGCCAAATTTTCGGTATCATGCCTGGCGCTGTTGCAACCGACTTGAACGGCATGGAAGCGGGTGTCCACGGCGGATTCGTCAAGTCTCCCGAAGCCGCCGGGCAAATGAGTACGGACATTATCCTGTCTGATAAAAATCAAAATGGCCAAATTATTCAGTACGATGGTAAGGTTGTTACAGATTATGAGATTCAGCTGAGAGACTAGAAACCTCAAAACTCTGTCATTGATACGACTTTGACCGTTCACTTAGGGTACCCTTCCTCGGGTGCCCTAAAAATTTTGCCTCATAGCCGTTAGGGTGAACCGTATCATAAGTAACTGAGGATTTTACCCAAATGCCTCTCCTTAAGTTGGGGCGTCTAGAATAGTATCGTTTTTCTTGATGAAAGAATGTGTTATTGAACTATCAAAATAACAGGTTGACAAATTTAGGAAATCTTTTAAACTAAAAATAGTTCTATCCCCAAATTTGAATGTTATATGATCTACACTGCAAGTCTTTACGATCTCCTATTCAGTTGCATTAACCCTCTATATTTCACACGCATTAATCCTCATTCATTTTCAATTCCTTTAGATGTACAAAACAGTTTCTATTATCAAATTTATTTGGTTAAGTTTTATTCCTAATCGTTCTAAAGTGTACTAGCGACAAAATTATTTGGTAGGAGAGGGATGCTATGGGATTTGAAGAAGAATACCAAGCCTTTATAGATGCCCACTTGCAGGCAAGAACCGGTGAACGACTGCGGCGCTTACAAGAGGGACATCAACAAGCTGAAGTTTTGTTTTTGAAGCAAGTGTGGTGGCCTTTATTTCACCATTTTCAGTATCTTCATCCAGAATATGAAGTCGATGATTTCAAAGATGGCAAACGATATTTGGATTTTGCTTATATTCGTCCCGCGATTCGGATTTGCCTTGAAATCGATGGGTACGGCCCTCACTTAAAGAACATAAGCAGATGGCAATTTACCGACAACCTGGAACGTCAAAACCAGCTGGTGATTGACGGATGGACCGTGATTCGTTTTTCATATGATCAAGTTAAAGAGAAGCCTCGCCGTTGTCAACAGATTGTTCAGCAAGTGATTGGCCGATGGTTGGGGGATGAACTGGATCATACATCATTGTCCTTTGTCGAAAAGGAAGTGCTTCGGTTAGCGATCCGGAAGGGAGAAGCCATATTCCCTAAAGAAGTCGAGAAGTATTTGAAGTTAAGTGACAAAACGGTAAAAAAGGTAATTTCTCGATTAGTCGATAAAAAGATGCTGATTCCCGCATCTGGAAATGTGAGGGTTCGCTCTTATCGGGTAGGGGATCAAGTTAATCACCCGATCCAATAAAAATAGACGGAGAAATTTCCCCTATTTAGTAAATAGCATTGAAAAGAGCCAAAATAGACGGAGGAATTCCGGCTATTGACTCAAAAGAACGGTGAAATGGGTAATTTTGCTTTGAATAGACGGAAAATCTCCCCTTATATCCCCCCGAAACGAGCTCCATTCTGTATCTAACCGGAAAATTTCCGCTTATTTTTATTATCACTGGTTACTCAATTAAGGATAAGACTTCTTTTTAGGAATGAATGGACTTAAAGAAGTTTAGTTAAATGTCATTTCAACAATCGGCTAGAATGTGAAGTTGACAGATTGGGTTTGGAAATATAAAATGAACGCATTCATATATGAATGCGTTCATTTTTTTAAGAGGATGAAGCTTGTGAGTAATCTTAGAGAAAAAAGGAAACTCGAAAATCAAAAAAAAATAATTCGCGCTGCTCGTCATCTCTTTTCAGGAAAGGGTTTTCAACAGACCACAATTTCCGAAATAGCAAGCGAAGCCCAAGTAGGGGTAGGAACCATTTATAACTATTATGCTTCTAAAGGCGTTCTTTTATTTGCCGTTTTTTCGGAGGACATGGAACATATGAGAGAAAGGAGTGAGCAAAGTGTTGATTTGAATAGTGGAAATGTTGTGGAGCTTCTTTTGGAGATAATGAAGGGTGCTATGGTGTTTTTTGAAATGTACCCTAAAAGATTTTGGAGGGAAATTCTGCATGTCATGACAGAAGAAACCGAAGAGATGATCACTCTGCGACAGGGCTTATTTGGATTTGACCAGGAAGTCATCTCATGGGTGGAAACCATTATAAAAGAACATTCTTTTTGTTTTAGAATACCTGTTGACAGCAAAATGGCGAGTCAGTCTTTGTATGGCTCCATGATAATGTTGGCGTTGTTTTTTATTTATGATGATGACATGACCTATGAACAATTATTAAGTCAGATCGAGCATCATATACAATTTATTTTTTTAGGGAAATTAAACGAGTCATAACAATGGGGAGGGGTTAGATGGTTTTAATTGCACAAACTATTAACAAAGTGTATAAAAGCGGGAAGACCGAGTTTCAAGCTTTAACCAATGTCAACTTGGCTATTAAAAAGGGTGAAATCGTGGTCATTCTTGGACCTTCTGGTTCAGGAAAGTCCACATTATTGAACGCTATTGGCGGGATAGATCGGATTGATCACGGTGAGATTTGGGTAGAAGATCAGTTGCTCACTAAAATGAATTCAAAACAACTAGTGGCGTACAGACGTAATGTGGTTGGCTTTGTTTTTCAAATGTATAACCTGATTCCAAATCTAACGGTATACGAAAATATTGAACTCGCAGCTAAAATTAGTGAAACCCCGCTATCGATTAAAGACATGATCAAAGCGGTTGGACTTGAGGGAATGGATAATCGTTTCCCAAGGGAATTAAGTGGTGGACAACAGCAACGGGTTTCCATTGCGCGTGCGATTGTTAAAAACCCAAGACTACTATTGTGTGACGAACCAACAGGTGCTCTTGATTCAATGACCTCCAAAGATATCCTTTCCTTAATCAAAAAGATAAATGAAATCTATAACACGACAATCCTTATCATAACCCACAATCAAGCGATTAGTCAGATGGCAGACCGTGTGATTACTCTCAAGGATGGTCGTGTCGAGACGGATCATGTAAATAAAGAGAAGCTGGACCCGGAAAGGATTGAGTGGTAATGACATTGGGTAATAAACTTTTTCGAACGATTTTAGAAAAAAAAGCCCAGTACTTATCCGCGTGGGTTCTTGTTGTCATAAGTTCCACACTCTTCTACTCGTGTACAGTTGCGGGTGCAAATTTAATTGACAATTTGAATCAATTTTTCACATCTCACCATGTAGAAGACGCGAGCTTTATTGTGCAAAAACCAATCCAAAATTTAACTGAGATTGAGAAAAAGTATGGGGTGACCATTGAACCACGTCATTCTGTCGATCTTCGCTTGGGCCAAAATACGACCATCCGTTTAATTAATGCGACCAAAACAATAGATCACTATGAAGTGACGAAAGGAACACCTCTTCAAAATAACCATGATATTCTTCTGGATCCAGGCTTTGCGAAATCCCATCATTATAAAATAGGCGATTATTTAACTCTGGGTGGAGAAACCTTTACTATTACAGGAACGATGGCTGTCCCTGATTATATTTATCCGCTTCAGTCTGTTTCGGGATATTTTAAAAATCCAAAGGTTTTTGGAATTGGAGTGGTAAAAGAAGCCGTTTTAAATAATTTGCCAAATGAGCATCCGTACTATAGTATCCGGCTTAACGGAACAGACAAGGCGGCACTTAAAAAAGAGTTGAATAACGATAACCACGTTGTTCAATGGATCGATAGAAAGGATAATAACCGTATTTCTTTTATAAAAGGCGATATTTCTGGGATTAAAGAAATGGGAGAAACATTCCCAATCGGTATTTTGCTCATTACCATTGTCATTATTCTAATTCTGCTTTGGCGCATGATTAAGAAGGAATATGTTCAAGTCGGGACACTCTATGCGTTAGGTTTTACCAAATTTGAAATTCTTCGACATTATCTATCTTATTCGATTGTTTTAGCATTAGCAGGTAGTATTGTTGGGACCATTCTAGGATGGTTTTGCCTCCCAGTTTTACTTTCTGTTTACGCTTCGTTTTATAATTTACCCGTCCTTACGATTAATCCTCATCTAAGCTATCTCTTGGTTAGCTTATTCTTACCACTCATTTTCTTTGTACCGTTAACCTATCTTTTAATCCATCGTGTTTTGAATAAGCCACCTGTTTTATTAATGAAAGGTGGTGAGATTAAAACAAAGGTGAATCGACTAGAAAAATCCCTTGTGAGCAAACGAATGCCATTTTCAATAAAATTTATCATTCGTGAGATCCTGAGGAACATCCCACGAGTGACCTTTTTAACTGTAGGGGTCGTTTTTGCGACACTCTTACTTTTAATAGGATTTGTTATGAAAGATTCATTCGGTTATTTAATCAATCAAGACTTTAAAAATGTGTACCATTATCAGAACGAATACATCTATAATCAATTGCAAACGATCCCTCCAAAACATGGGCAAGTCGCTTCTACCGCACCTTTTACTATAACGAACAAACAGGATCAATCCGTAACCATTACAGGGCTCCAATCTACGAATACAGCGATTCAGTTAAAAGATTTAAAAGGGCATCGTTTAACTTTTGATTCTGTTATTATAAACAAATCATTAGCGGATAAAATTGGAATTAAAGCAGGCGATACGATTTATGTTAAAAATCAGTTGAATAATCAATCATTCTCGTTAAAAATCGAGTATATTGCCAACTCCTATCTTGGAGATATGATTTACATGCCGCTTGATCGTTTTAATCAGAAAAATCATTATCCAATAGGGTCTTATATGGAAGTCTATGCCAATCAAAACTTAAATGTGGATCCCAGTCAGCTCGCCTCGACCCTCCACACTAAAGAAACGATCGATGGATATGAACAGATCTTAAAGCCGCTAAAATATGGGGTATGTGGGATTGCTATTGTAGCGGCAATTATAGCGATAATTATTATTTACATTTTAATTTCATTATTAATCGAAGAAAACACGTTTAAAATCTCTTTACTGAAAGTAATCGGATATGAGGATAGGCGTATTCAAAGAATGATGGTCGATTATAATTTCATTTTTGTGATCATTGGATTTCTAATTGGTATTCCATTTACCACCTATTCAATGTCTGTGATGATGACTTCGATTATGGCAGATATGAATTTGTCAATTCCTGTTAAAATAAACGCAATAAATATAGGGATCGGTCTATTCATTTTACTTGTTTCCTATTTTGTATCCATTCTTCTAAACCGGAGAAAACTGAACCAAATCTCAATGAAAGACGCAATTAACCGAAGTACTGAATAAAAATTTTAGATCATTAACAAGAAAAGGCTAACCTTAGGGGCTACACCCTCATTCCTTTTTTAACAAGGCGGTTTTCGCAAACTTTGTTGCTTTTACTAAAGCGAAAATCGCTCGCTTTCCGCGGACAATCCACGAGTCAGCCTACTGCTTGAAATGCCGTCATAGTTCAGTTTCTCGAAATAGCTTTGTGCTGGCTTGTCCCGAGGAAGTCTAGCGGAGCATTGTCTTGTGACGCAGGGACAACAACTATTTACTTATGGAACCATACTGCATGCCTTTTTAGTGCGATTCCTTATCTGAAAACGAGCCGAATTGTGGAGTAACTCTAATTCGCAGTTGACCTACACTATGCAAAAAGACGTTGCGTTAAAGGTATTTTCATATGGTAGAATATAGTGAATTACTTTTGACTAACAGATGTCAGTGTATGTCTCAACGAGGTTTTCTTACTTTGAGAATTTTTTGGGGTATGCGAATAATGTAAATCACCGTTGGGGTAATGGAGGAAATAGCTATGGGAAATAATGAACTCACTCAAGGGAAAATGATGCAATTATTAGATTGGTCATATGAAAAAGTACTGAATGGATTACCTGGTACTCCAGATATATATGAGTTAGCACAAAGTTATTTAAGGAAACACTCTTCTGTACAAAAAAGTGTAGATGCTCTAATAAGGAATCAAAATACAAAGGCAGCCACATCAGGCTTTCTAACAGGATTAGGAGGCTTAATAACGTTACCTGTAACTATTCCAGTTAATATTAGCTCCGTCATTTACGTGCAAATGCGAATGGTTGCTGCGATAGCTGTGATGGGTGGGTATGACCTCAAAGATGATCAGGTGAGAACATTGGTTTATGTTGCTCTTGCTGGGAATAGTGCTGTTGATATACTAAAACAAGCAGGAATTGATATAGGGAAAAAGGTGGCAGTCGCAGCTATTAAAAAAATACCGGGAACGGTGATTACCAAAATTAATCAAAAGGTCGGATTTCGACTTTTAACGAAATTCGGTGAAAAAGGGGCTGTTAATTTAGTTAAGATTGTACCTGTTGCTGGTGGAATTATAGGTGGAGCAGTAGATTTGGGTTCTACAAGAACAGTTGGAAAGGTAGCAAAGAAAGTCTTTATTTACAAGGAAGAAAAAATTGAATTGAGCTAAAGAATAGTTTAAGTAAACGGTTATTTTACATAAGGATTTGGACGGCGCACCACCTAACATCTCCATTATAAAGGACTTTTTCTTTGCATAAATAAAGATTTGTGAATATTGTTATTTTTTAATAGTGCAATTTAATTAATGCAACACTAGTGATACTTTATAGATATTTAATGGATGGTATAATAGGATCAAGAACAATTGGACGGGGGAGGAATTTGTGGAAGAAATCTTAAAACAAATTTTGAATGAACTAAAAGAAATGCGCTTAGACATAAATGAATTGAAACAAGGACAGAACAGGCTGGAAGTTGGGCAAGAAAAATTACAAAAGAATCTTGTCGATAGTTTAGGGTAATATACAGATAAAATTGTTGATCATGTCGATGAAAAAAACTGAAGTATTAAATAAAAGAGTCTACAAAGTAGAAACAGAGATTGAACGATTGAGCAGACAGTAAGGAATCATACAGCCCTTACTGTCTTTTAGTTTATATCTCAAAAATAACCGGAAATCTAAGTGTTATTCCACAGACAGGGCGCCATTCTTTAATAAGAAGGCGCCTTTCTTTATCGGGCTTGATCGTGGAGTACTCTTATATTACGTACTAGACGGAAACTGCGCAACAAATAAAGTGAGTTTGTGATAGCCAAATGAACTTGGAATTGGGTATTTATGTTAAAATATAATTAGCTTTGTAAAATAGTACTGGGAATAAGTCGCAACTGGGATAGAACAGCTTACCTTTCGTAGAAGGTACATGAAATATGAGGAATGCAAGGTGGACGAGACATAATGACTGCTATTTATATATTGGCTCTGAAATGAGATAGGGCAAAAGATTCATGATTTATTAAAGCATAAAAATTATAAACTCGACGCGGGACTAGTTTTTCCATGGGAAGAAGATAGAAGTATGACAAGACAGTAGTATGTCGGCTTGGAAAGAAGAAGATTTGGAGGATACATATGGGAAAGGATAATTTGGCTGAAAAAGTATTAGACTATTGGTATGCATTAGAATTTCTTTCACAGGATGCATATCCTGAAAGCCGGGATGTACAAAAAAGAATCGAGAGCCACAAAGAAAAGGTGCGCCTTGGAACAAGTATAAATAAAACAATATCCAATTTTATACCATTAAGTGGTAAGGAAGACTTATATGAAGTACTTTCGAAAGAGGCCAATGCATGTGGAATGAAAAAATGGGGAAATCTGACCATTTATATAGGCAAGGTAAAAAGGGAGAAGTGTATTGAGTGCATTTCAAAGATGTTACCATTTGATCCAGGGGATGAAAATAGACCAGAAAAAAGCACGGACAAGATTGCATGGGTTAGTTTACAACTTTCTCCGAATGGAAACTATATAGAGCATTCCTTATCCTTATCAACAATAATCTGGGCTCTTAATCAGATTAGAAATGCAAAGGGGAATATCTCCGATTCTCTGGATGACAAACTATATAACGATGCAATGGAAAAACTCGAGAAAAAGTTCTTTGATAAAGAATCTACAACAAACGCAAACAATAACGAGAGAAAAAAGCAGGAAACAAATACTTCTGAACAGAAAGCTGATGAGGAAGAAAAACTACAGGCATTTTCCGCAAGTGCCATTTCTCTTAAGAAGCTTCGTGATTTATATGAAGAAGTAGAGGAAAAATATATTAAAGGGAATATTCGGAATAAAGAAAATGATAAGAATGCCTATGAAGAGATTTATGGTATTAGTTATCAACTCTTTGCAGACGAGACTACCAAAAAGAAAAAAGAGGATGATAACTATCTTGGATTAAATCATGATTATTATTCAGATGATATAAAGCTTGTTATCGAGAGGGAGCGAAGTGGGGCATTAGTTAAAGATAGATACATGGGAAATGACATCCTAAAATACGTTACTGTATTAGAAGACGAAGATATGGCCAAGAATAATCGAATTAATTTGGTAGATCCAAAGAAGCAAGGAGAACAGGAGTATTTAAGTCAGATTAACGAAATCTTATCAGTTGAAAATGCACCTTTAGGAAAGTGGCCTTCAAGATTTATGCCTGCGTTTATGCAGCAAATGGCAGTGAATTTGGCTATCGGTAAAGGTACTTCTGATCTATATAAGGTGAATGGCAAGGTATTTTCTGTAAATGGCCCTCCAGGTACTGGAAAGACAACACTTCTTAAGGAAATCGTTGTAAGTAATATTATAGAGAGAGCTATTTTATTATCAAAATATGATGACCCTAACGATGCTTTTGTGCAGCATGATTTTATTCATGGAGAAAGAGAAGAAAACGCTTATTCTACATACACACGGCATTGGTATAGTTTGAAAAATGACGCGATTAATAACTATAGTATGTTGGTAACATCTTGTAATAATGCGGCTGTTGAAAATATCTCTAAAGAACTCCCTAAGAGTATGGTTGGTGATTTGGAACCGTTAGATGATGATTCAGAAGAATTAAGGAATATGCTCGTAGAGGTTGGAAAACTTTTTGATCCTGATAAATCGGGAGCTATTGAAACTACTCATCAAAAAGAGACCTATAAGGATGTCTATTTTACAAAGTATGCACAGAATCTCCTAGGTAATGATAAGGCATGGGGATTAATTGCGGCACCATTAGGAAAGAAATCTAATCTAAGTAATTTTTACAATCATGTGCTTAATCCATT
Source organism: Pullulanibacillus sp. KACC 23026 (assembly GCF_029094525.1). Classification (NCBI taxonomy): domain Bacteria; kingdom Bacillati; phylum Bacillota; class Bacilli; order Caryophanales; family Sporolactobacillaceae; genus Pullulanibacillus; species Pullulanibacillus sp. KACC 23026. The sequence goes on from NZ_CP119107.1 coordinate 676,945, forward strand.
GGGACGTGACTTTTATCAAAATAGAGAGATGGCGCCAAATAGAGTTAATTCATATAAGACTTCAAAAAAGAAATTTGAAGAACAGCTTAAAGTTGTAAGAGATATGCAGAATACTCTTAGAAAGGCCGGTAATTTATTTGCGCAGAAAGCAGCCGCAGAGCGAGTGGAGTATGAAACTGTTAAAAGCTGTAATGCTTTAATTGCAGCAAGCAGGGCAAAAATTAAAAGTGCAAAACAAGGGAAAACAGAATTAATTGCCAGAGAAGAAAAACATCGTACAAAAGCAGTTTCTTGTAAAACTGCGTTTCGTCAAGTAGATGAGGAACTCATCAACAAAAAAAGAGAATTGAAAACTGCTAACTTAAAGAGAACGGAATTTTTGGAAAAAGAAGTATTTACAAGAAAATCAGTGGGTGTATGGATAAGAATTTTTAGTAAGGCTAAATATGAAGCTGCAATGAAATTGGCCGATGAATATAAGAAAGACGCTGAGAATCAGAGGGTTCAAGTGAGTTCATTGGATTCAGAAATAAAACAACTTACGGAAACTTGCAAGTATGCAGAAGCTCTTTATAATCAGACACAACAAGAATATGATGAACTAAAAGAGCAGATTAATAGTAATATAAAAACTATTTCTGCAGAAGAAAAGAAGATTGTAGATTGTGAGTCAGAGATAGCCAAAGCCCATGCTGAATTCGAAAGTGTTAAGAAAGAGTATGAGTCTGAAATTGCTAAATTTGCAGGGGCAGATGCTGTAGATACAGGTCTGATAATAGATGAAGAATTTGTAAGACATTTGTTATCGAATGATGTAGATGAATCAACAATTGCACAGGTTTCAAACCCATGGTTCACGGAAAGATATAATCGCGAAAGAGAAAAATTATTTGGTTATGCCATGCGGATGAATAAGGAGTTTGTTGTATCTACTCATCACTGCAGGGATAATTTTGTTACTTTGTCTCATTACTGGGGATTAAAAGCAGGAGACGAAAACGAAAGAATTATTTTCCATAAAGAAGATAAGGCGGGATTGATTCCAGCTTTATTCCAAACCCTATTTTTATTAGTACCTGTGCTTTCATCCACATTCGCATCTGTTGGTACTTTTTTAAGGGATGTAAAGCACCCTGGGGTTATAGGAATGCTGGTTGTTGATGAGGCGGGTCAAGCTCAGCCACAAATGGCATTGGGTGCTTTATATAGAAGCCGTAGTGCTGTGATTGTTGGAGACCCTAAACAGGTTGAGCCAGTTGTCACAGATGATTTGATTCTTCTGAAGAAAGCTTATAGTGATGAGGCATTAAAGCCATACAAGAAAAAGTCTCTTTCTGTACAAGGATTTGCAGATCGTTTAAATACTTTTGGAACCTACTTAGACAACGGGACTGATTATCCAGAATGGATCGGATGTCCTTTGCTAGTACATAGACGTTGCATTTCACCGATGTATGATGTTTCAAATGAGATATCTTACAACGGTATTATGAAACAGCAGACACGATTTCCTGGATTGGAAAAGGAAAAAAAATTCATCTATGACAAATCGCAGTGGATTAATGTTAAGGGTTCGGAGAAAGGTAAAAAGAATCATTTTGTTGAAACTCAGGGACAAAAGGTCTGTGAGCTTTTAGAGATAGCATTTTCTAAGAATCCTGAACCAAGTATTTATATTATTAGTCCATTCACAACTGTTGTTTCTGGGATAAAGGACTATATTGAAAAATATTGCCGTACGAATAGGAATAAAACAAAGATTAACAGTGACTATATTCTTGATTATAATCAAAAGAAGATTGGAACAGTTCATACTTTCCAAGGTAAAGAGGCGGAAGAGGTTATTTTCCTTCTTGGTTGCGATACAAGCGAAGACGCTAAAGGTGCAATACAGTGGGTAAATAAAAACATCGTAAATGTTGCAGCCACACGTGCTAAATTTCGTCTATATGTGATTGGTGATGAAGATGCTTGGAAATCTTCTACATGCATCAGCATGGCAAAGGAAATAATTGATACGATGTCAAAGGAAATAATTGATACTTTGGCAATAAAGGAAATCAAGTCAATTCTTGAAGATAATTTGCCTGAGCAAAAAATGAAGGATGCTTTAGTTAAGGCTTCGAGAGGATTACCGTCAGTAACTGCGTTTTCAGTAATTGAAATAGAGGATGAAAATGGTGTTGTTGACTATAGTGTTGATACTTCGGGACTGATTAAAGGGTTAAAAGAGGAGTTTCTTAAAACAGATTTATCTAAAGGGCAACTTGAAAGATTTGGGTTTAACGATATGAAAGATTTGGATGGTTTCCCAATAAAGGTTAAAGAAAACCTGCTTCTTGCTATGAAGCTTTTCTTCATGCTAGAGCCGGTATACCAATTGAATAAACAGCTGGATGCGTCATGCTGTGCAATTCTTTTCTGCAAGGTAATGGAATTGCAAATGAAGGATTGCTTTACAAAGAGTTTAAAAGAAATCTTCCCTGATTATAAGGTTAAAGTAGCGGGAAAAGGAAGAGATAGAATTGCAATAAAAGATTCCGAAGATAAGGAACTGACATTGGGGACTTTTTATACAACTCTGAAAAATAATAGGGCAGAGCTTGGCCAAAGAATGAAGGTGATTGGCAAAAGCAAATATGATGAGGCTTGGTGGATCTCATTTGAAGACAAATTAGGCGATTTTATTAATAAGAGAAATAAGTGTTTCCATTCTGGTTTATTTAGTTGGAGGGAGCAGTCATTTTTATTATTTAATATGTTCAAGAATGGTGATGCGAATAACCAAAAACAAAATAAGTCAATTGGTGGAATCTTGTTTGAAAGTAAGGTAGGAAAGAATCTCGAACCCATTACTTGAAATAGAAATGGGTTTTGTTGAGTTGTATGCTTTTTATAAATGGCAAAGCTAGGGTCTGTTCGGGTGACCATTTTTCGTAAATTTAGTGTTACTTGAGTCCTCTGAGTCTAGGTAGGAGGACTTATTTTGCAGTGTAGACAAATACTTGAATCGATGCTAAGATCCTCTACGCTGAGCCAAAAATAGTATTGTTGTAAGAAATTCATATTATTATCACGCGGGAGCGGAGGTTCTATCAATCTGTTATTCGCGCCAGAAAACAAACCAAGTTGCTTATTGCAAATAATACAGAATTTATGACTAAGTTCATAAATGGATTGAATAATTACAAGAAAAAGGAATATAAATAGATCTAGTTGTTACACAGTACAACGCTAATGTTCAGTAGAGGTGTACATTAAACACAGGGGATCTTTTTCAGGGAATCATAGCCATAGCCAAATTCCTCAATAAAGACCAGAGGGATTTGGCTTTTATCTTTAAAAAGATTGTTGCGTTATACTCTGTGCGTCCTGCGATTACCAATTGATAGCCCTTGGCGGTTAGCATCAAATCTAACAGCAAGCTCTAATTCAAGGCATGACTGAAGCGATATGGGATGTCATATAGGCATTCCATTTGATCTAGCTTTGCGATAAGAATCGTAATCTCTCATGGGATTGGTTATGCCCCTACTTAGAGGGCGTCGCGCGCCGATTGACTTTAATACGCAGATAAGCGTCAGTAATCTTATAAAAATTAAAGTGTAAGCCGTTCAGGTACAGAATAATTGAAGCTCGATCCCCCCTCTTCAAAGACACCAATCTTTCCTTAAATCGACACGAATTGTTAAGATACTCTTGAATCCAACAAAGCGATCACCTCGAACCGTGTCGTCTAATAGAGAACGCTGTCTCTTCGTAATTTTACATTTTGGTAACAAAGATTAGAGGATTCCTAGTGTAGCAAGGGATTCTTATATTACAATTGTAATGTGTTTTTTTTCCATCTCATGAAACGCTTTCTCTGTTTTATAATAGGATCTAGTCAGGTAACTGAGAGATTTATCAAAACAAGGAGATCCGAACAGATGAAAAAATCTATCAAACTATTTACGACAGCAGCGTTTCTATCGACGACTCTATTAGGCGTAACACAGGCCCATGCACAGGAAATTACCGTAAAGTCCGGAGATACATTGTCCCTTTATGCGAAACAATATGGCGTGAGTGTAAAAGATATCGAATCTCAAAATAAGCTGACCAGTGATCTTATTTATGCTGGACAAACTCTTAACATTAATTCAACTTCATCCAATACATACACTGTAAAGTCGGGGGATTGCTTATCCGTTATTGCCAAAGCGAATGGCTTAACCGTTAGTAAGCTCAAAAGCTTGAACGGCCTTTCCAGTGATGTGATCTATCCAGGACAAACGCTTAAGCTTAGCTCAACCGGAACCACAACATCGACGACCACGACCACAGCGTCTAAAGCAACGACCACTTCTTCTAATTCGACAGCCACCACTTATAAAGTAAAATCCGGTGATTGCTTATCCGTCATTGCGAAAAAGTATGGCGTAACCGTTTCTCAGCTTAAATCATGGAATGGCCTCTCAAGCGATTTAATTAAAGTGGGTCAAGTCCTCAAGCTTACTTCATCTGGACAAACTCAAACTCAACCTGAAGTTAAAGCACAAACTGAATCGGTCACTCCTTTAGCCGATCAAATCATCAAAGATGCAGAAAGTTACATTGGTGTGCCATACAAATATGGCGGTTCTACACCAAGCGGATTTGATTGCAGCGGTTTAGTCAATTATGTCTTTGCTAAAGAAGGCGTTGCCGTTTCACGGACTTCTGCTTCTCTATACGCAGGTGGAAGCCATGTGTCCTCATTACAAAAAGGCGACTTAGTGTTCTTTACGACCAATGGTGCGGGCACCGTTTCTCACGTCGGCATCTACATTGGCAATAATGAGTTCATCAGTGCCACCTCTAGCCACGGCGTTATGATTAACAGTCTTTCCAATTCCTATTGGGGACCTCGTTATTTAGGCGCAAAACGTTATCTATAAAAAGAATAGAAATCAGCGAGCCACTTTGATTGTTAGGATCAAGGTGGTTTTTCTTAGTGGATTGATGCCGCACGAAAACTATCATATTTTATTCACCTCAATAGATCTATACTTTTGTCCGATTTACCCCACTGAACTTAGTTATGTCAACTATCTAAAAGAAATGAAATTTGAAGAGCCGTTAAACTTGCACACTAGAAGAGAGTAAGTGAAACGGAAGAACCGTCCCCGCGTTTCATCGATGTTCTATTTACCAGTTCAACGGAGCCGAAGCGTTCAAGTTCTTTGCCAATACTTATTTAGTTATCAAGTGGCTTTTTTTAACATCCTCACCATATTATTTGGAAGGTCTAGCTGCAGGGGCTGCTATTGCACACAGTTAGTTACCAATTGCCCTTAGAAGGTTATTGTTTCCTCGTGCTTGATTGTACGAAATCATCATCTTTTAGGATTCCTTTCTTCCGCCTCTGTTTGTATGCGAAAAGTGTGATGGAGAAATGTATCCTGAGTATTATAAAGGTATACATGGTCAGAAGTATAAACTATCAGATTATCTCTAACCAAAAAGGAACCGGGCTTAGTTTGCCCGGTTCTTCTTAAGATATTAAAACTATCAAACCAACTACAAAACCTAGAGTTGAGCGTTGTATACTTACAATGGAACGCTAGGGGAACTAAGGTTGATTTTTTGAACTTTCAGTGGGGAACACTCCACTTGATTTTCAGACCAGTTATTTCCTACACGTAATATCAAGAAATTTCTCTTTCACAAAAATAAGAGATTCTTCAATGTCTGAATCTAGTTTTGCTTCATCGGCATTTTCTGACAGGTCTCTCCAAACCTTAATATCCGAACCAACAATGCCCCCTGGACGGACGAAGGGTTCCATTACAACACAGCCATCATACTCGATATCGCGCAGAGCCTGCCCGATTTCGTCCCAAGGCATGTGTCCCTTTCCGGGTACTTTTCTGTTAGCTTCTCCAATATGAAAATGACCTAAGTGTTTTCCTGTATAGCGAATGGCATCTCCTAAAAGGTCCTCCTCAATATTCATGTGAAAACTATCCAGCATGATCTTCACGTTGTCACGGCCGATTTCTTCTACATAATCAACAGCTTCTTTGGCATCATTAAGTAGAAATTGTTCAAAACGATTTAACACTTCAATGAACAATGTGACATCGTAATTTAAAGCAAAATTTGCTAATTCTTTCATACTTTTAATGCTTTGTCGTTTAGCAACCTCTTTATTAATAGGAGATGAATAGTCAACTGGCCAATAGGAATAGATGGTCCCACCAATGGCATGAATATTCGCCTTGTTTAAAGCCTGAATGATTTTTTTCATGAATTGAATGCCGTTTTGACGTACGTTTTCATCTTTTGAAGAAACATCATATTCTTTAGGGAGACCGATCCCAGCAGTTAATGTGATGTTGTATTTCTCTGCTTCCTTTCTAAGGGCATGGAGTTCTTCATCAGACATATTGACGATTCCTGAAGCACCAACCTCTAAGACATCGAATCCTAAATCAGCCACTTTTTTTACGTACTTCAAATAGCTAGTGTTCCAATCCTGTTCCCAATATGCAAAATACGTACCGAATTTCATAAAATTTCCCCCTCATTTCAATTTTAAAAAGCAAAACTGTTGACTACATAAATGCTAACCTCATTGTGGTTAGGTTAAAATAGCGCTTTCCAAGTTATGTAGTGTAAACATCTAGACCTTGAGAAAGTACTAAATGGGACCATTTTTCCATTGTGCAACTCTGGGTTCTATGTTACTATATAATAACAAAGTAATAAAGGTATATTAATCATAAAAACTTTCACATAGATATGTCAAGTGAAAGAAAAAAGGAGGGAAGTATTATGGAGGCTGGAAAATTGGATAAATCCGTTCCTATTCCATTGTATTTTCAATTAAAGGAACTGATTTTGTCTGAAATAAAAAATGGGAATTATCCTGTAGGTAGTATGATTCCAACTGAAAATGAACTTATTAATTTATATAAGATTAGTCGGACAACTGTAAGGCAGGCTATAACTGAACTTGTTCAAGAAGGTTGGTTGTACCGAATAAAGAGTAAGGGAACCTTTGTTTCAAAACCTAAAATTAATCAAAGTTTTATCCAAGCAATAGGTTCGTTTAATGATCAAATCGCTCAATTGGGTCGGACGCCAAGCACTGAATTACTTGATTTCAAGGTGATTGATCCTCCTGAATTAGTGGTTGAAGAGCTTAAGTTGAAACCCAAAGAAAAAGTCATTTTTATTCATAGGAGACGTTTTGCGGATGATGAGCCTATTGTTATGGCGAAAACTTACCTCCCGTATAAAAAATGCCAGTTTGTCTTAGATCATGATTTAGAAAAGGAATCATTATATCCTGTATTAGCATCAACTACTGAAACACACATTTACAAAATACGTCGATTTATTGAAGCGGTAGAAGCAGAAGACTATGACGTAGATAATCTTAATGTTGTTGAAGGATCAGCGATTCAAAGATTCATTTCAACTGGCTATAACCAGATGGATGAACCTGTTGAGTACTCAATCGCGAGATACCGTGGTGATAGAAATCGCTTTGAAATTATCATCAACTCAAACAGTACCAGATAGAGACAAAAAACACTGTATAGTGACTTTTGTTAATTGGGAGAGCGTTAACTCTTCCAATCTTTTAACTAAAATTATCTGAATGTTCAATTTAGGTTTTACTATTAACCTATTGATTATTATTAGCGTATCGCCATTTTTAATTGTCATAGAAGATATTTTTTATTCTAGTTGAGTGTAAACGTTTTAATAGAAAGTGATAAACGGTATGAAATTTCGTCAAAGATTTGGAGGTGTAAAATGAAGAAATACATTTTGGCCCATGACTTAGGGACTTCTGGGAATAAAGCGACATTGTTCTCTGAAGACGGAAAATTGGTTGGCAGTCAAGTGGCATCCTATAGCACAGACTACTTTAACGGAACGTGGGCAGAGCAAGATGCGGAAGATTGGTGGGAAGCTGTCTGCAAAACAAGTAGAAGGCTCATTAGCACATTAGGGATTAATCCCAAAGATATAGCAGTTGTGAGCTTTAGCGGTCAAATGATGGGGTGTCTTTGCGTTGACCGATCTGGAAACCCTTTAAGAAGGGCTATTATTTGGGCAGATCAAAGAGCCAAAGAACAAGTTTCACAAATAGAGGAGTATATTTCGCAAAAAAAATTTTACAAAATTGTAGGACATCGAAATACACCTTCTTATGGGATTCAAAAACTCATGTGGATTCGGGACAATGAACCAGAAATCTACAATCAAACTTATAAATCATTAAATGCCAAAGATTATATTGTATTTCGTTTAACTGGAAATTTCTATACGGATTATTCGGATGGGAATAGTAATGGATGCTTTGATCTTAAGAATCTAAAATGGTCAGAAGAAATAATAGAATACGCAGGGATTGATGGAGATAAGCTTCCTGAATTAAAACCATCTACTTTTGTGGCAGGAAATGTAACCTCAAAAGCTGCAGAATTAACGGGTTTAGCTGTCGGAACACCGGTCGTCATTGGAGGCGGAGATGGTGTCACGGCTAGTGTCGGTGCCGGTTCAATAAGTCCGGGGAAAACCTATTGTTGTTTGGGAACGTCCGCTTGGATTACCACGGCGTCTGAGGAGCCTATTTTTGATGAAGAAATGAGAACGGTTACTTGGGCGCATGTGGTCCCCGGTCTTTACGCACCGAACGGCACCATGCAAACGGCTGGGGGAGCTTTTAGCTGGTTGAAAAATGAAATCTGCCAATTGGAAACTCATCAAGCTGAATTAGATAGGGCATCACCTTATGATTATATGAATGCCCAAATAAAGCAAAGTTCAGTCGGCTCAAATGGAGTTATTTTTCTTCCTTATCTTCTAGGAGAACGAGCGCCAAGATGGGATTCCGATGCCAAGGGCGCCTTTATTGGGCTCAAATCGGAGAATAATCGTAAAGATTTGATGCGAAGTGTTTTGGAAGGGGTTACGATGAATCTCTCTATTATTCTCGATATTCTTCGCCAACAAATAGATATTGAGGAAATGCTCGTAATCGGTGGAGGGGCTAAGGGAGGTGTTTGGCGACAAATAATGGCGGATGTTTTTAATGCTAAGATTTTGGTTCCAAATGTGCTTGAAGAAGCTGGTTCGATGGGAGCCGCTGTAACAGGTGGCGTTGGTATAGGATTATTTAAAGATTTTGAAGTTATTAATAAGTTTATTAAAATTAATAGCATTCAAACTCCAAATTTAAATGCAGTGAATGCTTATCAACCTGTAAAGGTTCTTTTTAATAAGTGTTATTTTGCATTAGAGTCTGTGTTTAAAGAAATGTAGGGGTATCAAAATAAAAATCTAAAACACCAAGAGATTTAAAGAGAAATTAAACAAATGGATGAGGTGCTTTTAGGAATTGATATTGGAACGCCTGCATGTAAGGTAGCAATTAATAGACAAGGAACTGCTTTAACTCAGTCTAATCCGACTTGACAAATTTACTAATCCAGGTTGGGTGGAACAAGATCCAGAAGAGTGGTGGAAAAGTATTTGTTTGAGAATCCAAGACACCGTTTCTTAGGCAAAGATCGATCTGCTCAAAATTTTAGCAATTTGATTTGCTGGTCAAGTTTGATCCGCTATTCCGATCGATGTCAGAATTATGGGATCCATTTTACAATACAAAGACCTATGAGTATGATCAGGAGCATGCTCAAGATATGGGGGGTTAACTATGAACCAGGTGAACCTGTAACAATTATTGAACTTGATGCATATTTGGAGAAGCTTGATCGTTTGATTGACGAAAGCGAGATTGTGGGATTATCTGGAAACACGCCGAAGTTCGCTTATAAAATTAATAATTTAACAGTAAAAAACAAAGGAGACTGGCTGTATGGAAATGTTAAAAAAGTTATTTTCGCTTGAAGGTAAAGTAGTAGTGATCACAGGTGGTGCACAAGGAATCGGAAAGGCAGTGGCGGAGCACATTGCAGCTGTTGGTGGTGAAATCGTTATCATTGATCAACAAGTTGAAAAAGCCGAAGAAACTGCCTTTGAGATTGGACAAAAATATCAAAGAAAAACGTTTGCAGTCGGTGCAGATGTCACAAAACCAGAAGAAGTTGCTCTTGCGATTGAGAAAGCAGATCGTGAAATGGGAAAACTTGATCTCTTATTTAATAATGCGGGTATTGTGCTTCAGAAACCGGTGGTCGAATTGAATCCAGAAGAGTGGAGGAAAGTTATTGATGTTAACTTAAATGGAATCTTCTTTGTTGCGCAAGCCTTTGGTCGATATTTAATTGAGCGAAATAAAGATGGGGCGATCGTGAATACAGCATCGATGTCTGGAACTATTGTTAACTATCCTCAACAACAAGCGTCTTATAACGCGTCAAAGGCTGGTGTAGTTCAACTTACTAAGTCCCTTGCTGTGGAATGGGCTGATAAAGGGATTAGAGTTAACAGTATAAGTCCAGGTTATATTTTCACTGAGCTCACCTCTTTTGTTAGAGAAGATTGGAGAGCTTTGTGGAAAGAATTGACGCCATTCAAACGTATGGGGAAGCCTGAAGAGTTAGCTGGTGCTGTCATATACCTATTGTCCGAATCGGCATCTTTTGCAACAGGAACAGATCTAATTATTGATGGTGGATTTACAATTGTTTGATTAATTTAATTCAATCCCTTTAATAGAGGAGTTATCCAATGGTAGACAGTATTATTTTTGATTTAGATGGAACGCTTTGGGATACGACCAATGAGGCAGCGAAGATTTGGTCAGAAGTAGCCTATAAATACAATGTGAATCGGCCAGTTTCAGCCGATCAGCTCAAAAAATTATTTGGTCTTCCAACCGAAATAATTGCTAGAAAGTTATTCCCAAATATTCCAAAGGAAGTTGCTATGGAAATAATGAATGAGAGCTGTGAGAAACAATGCCCTTACATTGAAGAGCAGGGGGGCATCCTATTCCCTGAGTTAATTAGGACATTAAATGTATTGAAGAATAAATTCCGTCTATTCATAGTGAGTAATTGTCAGGAAGGTTATATCCAAACCTTCATTAGAGCACATCATCTAGAAGGTGTTTTTGAAGACTATGAATACCCTGGGCGAACTGGATTATCTAAGTCCGAGAATATCCGCTTGGTTATTGAACGTAATAATTTAGAAGAACCGGTTTATGTTGGGGATACGCTAGGGGATGAGAAAGCCTCTAGAGAGGTGGGGATTCCATTTATTTACGCTAGATATGGGTTTGGGGAGTCAGATCACCACGATTATAGCATTGAAACTCTAATTGAATTAACTAAAATATCCTTCGAATTTAATTGAAGTTCATCTGTTTTTGAGGTTAGATATGAAAAGATAAAAAAATCACAAAATTAAAATTAGGTTATTGAAACCGCTGTCAACATATAGTATATTATACTTAACACATTACATTGTAATGTCATTACAATATAATGTAGTGAAAAACGGGATTATAGGAGGGTATTTATGAAGAAAAAGGGATTCGCTTTAATCTTAGTGATGGTAATGGCTATGTCACTACTAGCTGCATGCGGCTCATCAAGTACCAAATCAAGTAATTCATCGGGGTCAAGTAGTTCAACGGGGTCAAGCAATTCATCAACATCCAGCAATAAACAATTAAAAATAGGATTTGCAATTAAAACTCAAAATTCCCCTTACTTTGTTTCATTAGTAAATGCGGTGAAAAAAGATGCAAAAGCTCAAGGTTGGAGTGTCACTGTTTTGGATGCAAATAGCAGTACTCAAACTGAAGCCTCAAACATGGAGTCTTTTGTTGCTCAAAAAATGGATTTAATTTTCATAGATGCTATCGATCCTTCAGCAGCGGTTCCAGAAATCAATCAGGCAGCCGCCGCCGGTATTCCAGTAATTGCTCTTGATAGTGGTGTTGATCCTTCAGCAAAAACAGTTACTACTGTTTACTCCGATAATAAAGAGAATGGGCGTTTGGTTGGTTTAGCCTATGCAAAAAAGATGGCCAATAAGGCGATCAAAGCTGTTATATTAAGTGGGGCAAAAGGAAACGTCGCGGGTAAAGAAAGAAGAGAAGGGCTTTTTGCAGGAATTATTGAAGGAAAGACTGGTGTCTCTGAAGCAAAAGCTTGGAAAGAAGCAGCTACTTTTGATAACACTTTACTTTCAAAAGGAAAAGCAACAGACGCAACCGCCCATTTTTCTGTTCTTGGTCAAGGTTGGGGAAACTGGACTGAAGCTGATGGTCTAACAGCCGCAGAGGACTTAATTACGGCTAACCCAGATTTAACAACAGTGTTAGGTGAAAATGATCAAATGTTATTTGGAGCAATGACGGCGCTTAAGAATGCAGGGATCAGTGGTGTTGATCTAGTTGCAGCTTCTGATGGTGCCAAACAAGCAGATGATTTAATTAAACAAGGTAAATATTTTGGTACTGGATTGAATAGTCCGACAATAGTTGCTAGTACCGGAATGGGAATAGCAAAACAAATCTTAGTTGACGGTAAAAGTAAGTCAAGCTATCCAAAAATAACTCTAACTCCACCAGTAGCAGTTACAAAAGCAAATGTAAATAAATACTATAATGACGGTTTCTAAGATCACCAAATTTATTAAGCTTATAATTAATTATTCTAATTACTTAATGAATATATGAATTGGTTATTATTGAATTAGTGAAAGTAGTTGGATGGAAAGTCCTCCTTTTAAAAGAAAGAGGACTTTTTTAAAAAAAGGTATTTCTCACAGTTTAATTGTAGAATGGGGGGACTCAAAATGGGGCACGAATATGTTGTTGAAATGAGAAATATATCAAAAAGGTTCGGCGGAATTCAGGCCTTGCAAGATGTCTCGCTTAAAGTTAAAAAGGGGGAGATACATGCTTTAATAGGTGAAAATGGGGCGGGTAAATCTACTCTTATGAAAATATTGGCAGGAGCTTATCAAAATGATAAAGGTAATATTCTAATTGATGGGAAAGATGTCAAATTAACATCGCCAAAAATTGCAATGGATTTAGGGGTATCGGTTATTTATCAAGAACTTATGCTGGCTCCTGATCTTTCAGTTGCTGAGAATATATTTATTGATAATTTGGTCAGCAAAGGGATGATATTAAATTGGAAGAATCTTAGGAAGAGAGCTAAAGAGCAACTATCAAAATTAGGGTTTGATGATATAGACCCAGATGCAAAAGTTGAAACTTTAACGGTTGCTCGTCAACAGATTGTTGAGATCTGTAAATGTTTAGCTAGAAATTCTAAAGTTATCGTTTTTGATGAACCTACTGCAGTTTTAACTTTTTCGGAAATAGAAAAGCTGTTCGGGATAATTAAGCAACTTAAATCTGAAGGTGTAAGTGTTATTTATATATCTCACCGTTTGGAAGAACTATTTGAACTTAGTGATAATATTACTGTGCTCAAAGATGGAAAATATGTTGACACTGTTCCAACAGCATCGACTAACAAAGTAGAACTGGTTTCAAAGATGGTTGGAAGACAACTGACACAACTTTTTCCAAAAAGAAATGCAAAGATAGGTGATGAAATCCTAAAAGTTGAAAATCTATATGTTGGCACAACTGTCAATAACGTTAGTTTTACTGTTAGAAGTGGAGAAGTAGTAGGATTTAGCGGATTAGTTGGTGCAGGGAGAACAGAAGCAATGAGAGCAATTTTTGGGGCTGATAAAAAGGATTCAGGAAAAATCATTTATTTAGGAAAAGAGACAAATTTTAAAAGTCCTAAAGAAGCGATAGAAAATGGGTTTGGTTTGTTACCGGAGGATCGAAAAGGGCAAGGGCTGTTGGTGGAACAAAGTATAAGAGTGAATACTACACTAGCATCAATGAGAAAGATTAAAAAGCTTGATATTATAAATCATAGAAAAGAACGGGGTTATGTTGAGAAATTATTAAGTAGCATTTCAACAAAATATGGATCCATGGAGGATAAAACAAATAGCCTGAGTGGAGGTAATCAGCAAAAAATTTCACTTGCTAAATGGCTTTCTGCAGATTGTAAATGTATTGTTTTTGATGAACCAACGAGGGGGGTAGACGTTGGTGCAAAAACTGAAATTTATAAAGTTATAAATAAACTTGCTGAAGAGGGTGTAGGGATTATTATGATTTCTTCAGAAATGACTGAAATTATTGGAATGTGTGATCGAGCAGTTGTGATGCGTCAAGGCTCTATTGCAGGGGAAGTGAAAAAATCGGAGTTAAGTGAGAATAATTTAATAAAACTCGCGATGGGGGTCTAAAGGAATGATGGTAAATGAACCATTAAGAGATACAAAAACTGAAACTAGTAAACATATACCTAAAGAAACCAAACGATTTAATCCTAAAAAATTATTAATAGACAACAATACTTATATCATATTATTTATTTTAATTGTTATTAGTAGTTTACTTTCTAATACCTTTTTAACGCCTATGAATATTAGGAACATTGCATTGCAACAATCAGGGCCAATTTTAGTAGCAATTGGGATGCTGTTTGTCATTCTAACTGGTGGAATCGATTTATCGGTAGGGTCAGTAATGGCAGTTGGAGCAACAATATCAGCAATTTTAATTACTAATGACCACATGAACTTTCTTCTAGCAATACTTATTGCTATGATTGTAGGATTAATTTTTGGAATATTTACAGGTGCTTTAGTTTCTTATGCTAATTTCCAGGGGTTTGTAGCTTCTTTAGCAACTATGACTATTGCAAGTGGTTTTGCCTTTGTCTTAACAAAAGGAACACCTATTATGATCCCCCCTGGCACGTTGGATAATATTGTTAACCCGAAATTCTTTTATCCAATTATTATAATTGCGGTAGTATTAGCGATTCTCTTTGCGCTTATTCAAAGATACACTGGTTGGGGCAGAATTGTTATTGCAGTTGGAAGTAACCCAATTGCTGTACAACTTGCTGGGATCCGAACCAAAAGATATATAATGTCAACTTATGCTGTTTCTGGCCTGTTAGCTGCACTAGGTGGTGTTTTTATTGCAGCAAGATCAGCAACTGGAGATGCAACTATTGGAACGGGGGACGAATTAGATGCCATCGCAGCTTGTGTAATTGGAGGTGCAAGTCTTGCAGGTGGGAAAGGTTTTGTGTTTAAAACAGTTGCCGGGGCCTTAATTTTGGGGCTTATCGGGAATATTATGAATTTAATGGCTGTTCCTTCTTATCCACAGGATATTATTAAAGGATTCATTATCATAGCGGCTGTGTTATTGCAAATTTTTACAAGTAAGTCTGAGAAAGGCGTTTAAACTCTTTAAAATCAATGACTGTCTCTTTATTTTTAATACATTTACAATTTGTAAATTTTGAATATGAAAGGTCGGGGAGATCTAGTGAAGACCTTAGTGGTAAACGTTCAAGGGCAATTAGAGGTTAAAGAAATTCCTGTTCCGAGATTTAATTCTAAGCAAGCCCTCGTTAAAACAATAAGTTGCGGAATTTGTGGGACTGATTCCACTCTTATAAATTCAAGGTTCAAGGGATTTCCAAAAGATGTTTATCCCGTTATGCTCGGTCACGAAGGTGTTGGTCAAGTTGTAGAAGTTGGTTCAGAAGTAACCAGTTTTAAAATTGGTGATATTGTCTTATTACCCTTTAACGACCCGGATGAAGAATTATACGGGTCATTAGGCTCAGCATGGGGTGCCTTTAGCCAATATGGAGTCATAAACGATAAGGCTTGCTATAAAGATGATGAGATTCCTGAAGTTGCCTATGCTCAGCAAATTGTACCCGATGATATTGACCCTGTAGACGCGGCCATGCTTGTGACGCTTAGAGAAGTGCTTAGTAACATTAATTATTTTGGGATTGGAGCAAACGATAGTATTGTTGTTTTTGGGAGTGGACCTGTGGCTTTGACATTTACGAAACTATTGCAACTTAAAGGGATAAAATCAATTATTGGTATTGCTAGAAGTGAGGAAAAGAAAAAACTCTTAAGTGATAATGGGGCAACAACAGTCTTTAACAGTAGAGAAGTTAATATAGAACAATCTGTTAAAAGGTTATTCCAAAATGGTGTGAATTACGTCCTAGATGCTGTAGGGTCTACAGAAATCATTAATCAGGCAATGTCGTTAATTTGTGACAGAGGAGAAGTCCTTTGCTACGGTGTTCCTGGTGGTAATCAAATGCAGCTTGATTGGAGTAAGGCACCTTATAATTGGAAAATAAACTTTCAACAAATGCCTTCTAAGCATGAAGAAAGTGAAGCTTATGATCAAATCTTAGAATGGATAAGAAAAGGTAAAATTGTTTTGAAGGATTTTATATCAGATTACTTTGAATTTGAAAATATTTTAGAGGCCTTTGAACAAGTTTCTAAACATCAAATTGTTAAAAAGGCGATTATAACTTATTAATAGTTGGAACTGATAATTAGGGAGGGAAACGAATAATGCTACAAGCCATTATGATGGAACCCGGAAAAATTAAATTTAATGATGTCCCTGTACCAGAGGTAAAAACAGATCAAATTAAAATTAAGATACAGCGAATTGGGGTTTGTGGTTCTGATATTCATGTTAATCATGGGAAACACCCTTATACGAGTTATCCAGTTGTGCAGGGACATGAAATATCTGCTGAAGTCGTTGAGATTGGTTCGGATGTGAACCATATAAAGGTTGGAGATAAGGTAACCATTCAACCCCAAGTCGTTTGCGGGAAATGTTATCCATGTACTCATGGAATGTATAATGATTGCGAAGAACTTAAAGTCATGGGTTTCCAAACAACTGGTATGGCAAGTGAGTATTTTGTGGTCGATGCTAATAAGGCCCTCGCACTGCCACAAGATATGAGTTGGGAGCAAGGAGCTTTTATTGAACCATTAGCTGTTGCTGTCCATGCGGTTAGACGTGCCGGCGATATGATCGGGAAAAAGGTGTTGGTTTTAGGTGGAGGACCGATCGGAAATCTAGTTTCTCAAACTGCAAAGGCAATGGGAGCCGAATCTGTTCTAATTTCGGAATTGAGTCCGTATAGATTAGAAGTCGCCCGGAAATGTGGGATTGGTACAATCAATGCCCAAAATGAAGATTTACTAGATTCTATTATTAAAAATTTTGGTGAGGATCGAGCAGACTGCATTTTCGAGTGTATAGGAATTAGTCCGACTATTAATCAAGCCATTAATTATGCGCGTAAAGGAAGTACGATTGTTGTAGTAGGAGTTTTTGCAGATTTAAGTACGGTGAATATGGGCTATATCCAGGACCATGAACTATCTCTGCTTGGAAGTGCCATGTACCGGGAAGAGGATTATGTAAAAGCGATCGAACTCGTAAATGATCGGCTAATTGAATTAGATACTCTTGTCACCCATCGCGTGAAATTTAGGGATTACGCCGAAGCTTATAAGATTATAGATCAACAAAAAGATAAAGCTATGAAGGTAATTATTGAAATGGAGTAATTTTTAGGGGAGGTGGCGTCAACTATGTATATAAATGTATTTAATTCAGAGGAAGAAGTTGACCGATCCTCCGCAGAGGAATTAGCATCGGAGATTCGTCAAAATGATCATCTGAAACTGGGGCTAGCAACAGGGCATACCCCAATAGGTTTGTACAAGAATTTAGTCAAACTATACAATAATAATTTTATCTCTTTCAAAAATGTTACCACTTATAATATAGACGAATATATAGGTTTAGGAAGACAGGATGAGATGAGTTTCTATTCATTCATGCAAGAACATCTGTTTTCAAAAGTCGATCTTTCGGAGGAACGCATTCATATCCCAAATGGTCTTGCGACTGATGTGGAACAAGAAGCTGAACGATATGAGGAATTGCTAAATAATGCCGGACAGTTAGACGTTCAAGTCTTGAGTGTAGGGTTGAATGGGCATATTGGTTTTAATGAACCGAGTCCAACACTTCAAGCCAAAACGCATGTCGTTGAATTAACAGAAGAAACAAGGCAAGTAAATTCTAAGGACTTCTCTTCAATCTCTGAGGTCCCCTATAAAGCTATTACAATGGGGATTGGAACGATGATGAAAGCTAAAAAGATTGTGTTTATTGCTAAAGGTGAGGCAAAAGCATCTATTTTAAAGCAGGCTTTTACTGGGCTTATTGATCCTATGGTTCCAGGGTCATTATTACAGCTTCACCCAAATTTACATGTTTATCTTGATCGTCAAGCAGCTTCGTTATTGGAAGAAATACTTTAATTGAAAACCTGTGGGATTAGGTTTTTTTTAAAACGTAATGTCATAACATAATTACAATAAAAACTTTATAAATTGAATGGGAAAAGTCAGGAGTTGAATGGTTACTTATGGTGGGGAAAATATTAATTACACCAAAGTCTTATAAGAATTATAAAGAGGATGCTCATAGACTTCTGAAACAACAAGGTTACGAGATTATTGAAAATAATTTAGGCAGAACGATGACTGAAACTGAGATTATAGAAGCTGCTAAGGAAGATGTTGTAGGTATTATTGTAGGCGTGGATCCTCTTCCAAGCCAGGTACTTTCTGAGTGTAAGGCATTGCGTGCGATCTCAAAATATGGGGTGGGTATGGATAACATCGACCTAAAAAAAGCAGAGGAGTTAGGAATCAAGGTTCAAAATGCAGTAGGTACAAATGCTGTTTCTGTCGCTGAACACGCCATTGGGTTAATGTTTGCTTGTTCAAGACACTTATTTGAATTGGTGAGAGATGTTAAAGATTTTAGCTGGAATCGGAAAATTGGTTTTGAGTTAACGGAGAAAAAGTTAGGTGTCATCGGAGGCGGGCAAATTGGCAGAGAAGTTGCCAAACGCTCTGTAGGGATTGGAATGAATGTGACAATCTATGACCCTTACTTTAAAGATGGCGGATTTCTTGAGGAGTACGGGATCGAAAAACAAGATGATCTCTCGTTAGTGTTAGAGACTTCTGATCTTGTGACACTTCATCTTCCTGCAAATGAAGAAACCAAAGGCCTTATAAATAAAGAAACACTAAAGTTGATGAAATCAACAGCTGTCTTAATAAATACATCCAGAGGTGAGTTAGTCGTTGAATCCGATCTATATGAAGCTCTTGTAAATGAGGAAATTGCATTTGCTGCCCAAGATGTCTATTCTTCGGAGCCACCAAAACAAGGCGATCCATTAATTGGGCTACCCAACTTTCTTCTAACGCCGCATTCCGGAGCTTATACCCATGAGGCGGTCAAAAGAATGGTCATGATTTCCACTCAAAACCTTGTTAATCTATTAAATATGAAGATATGAAGGAGGGGTTAAGAAATGAACTCCCATGATAATGGGGAAGAAGAGGGAAAAATTATCACGGTAACCGGACCAATTAATCAATCAGAAATTGGATTTTGCCATAGCCATGAACATCTATTCTTAAAAGATGGGCAATCTGCATTAATTGATCCTGCTCTTAGAATTGATGATTTTGATAAAACGGTAGAGGAATTGACGCTATTTAAATCTGTAGGTGGGACGACAATCGTAGAGGCTCAACCGGTTGGGAGTGGCCGGAATAGTAAGTGGCTCTATGACGCTTCTAAAAAAACAGGCGTTCATATTGTCGCTTCAACAGGCTTTCATAAACTTATTTTTTATTCTGAAGATCATTGGATTCATACAGTAAACTGTGATAAATTAGCAGACTTATTTATAGATGAAATTCAAAATGGAATGTACACAGACGGCGAGAATGGATGGCCGAGTGAACAAATAAACGTAAAACCAGGGATAATTAAAACAGCATCCGATTATGAGGGGGTAGGTGGGAAAGTATATAGGCTCTTTAAGGCAGCCGCTATCGCAGCGGTTCAAACCGGAACCCCTATTATGAGTCATACGGAAATGGGGCGTTCAGCATTGGATCAAATTAAACTTTATACAGATTTGGGACTTCCTACTGATCAGCTCATTCTTTGTCACCTTGAACGAAAAATGGATAATGTCGATTATCTATTTCATGTTGCGAGCACTGGTGTGTATATAGAATTAGATACAATTGGACGTTTTAAATATCATTCCGATGAGGAAGAAATTGAAGTTATTGTCAAATTAATTGAAAAAGGCTATGAAGATCAAATCTTACTTGGTTTAGATACCACCCGGAAACGACTAAAAAGTTACGGTGGAGAATTAGGTCTAGATTATCTCGCCTTAAGTTTCCTACCTAAACTTGAGAACTATGGGGTTTCTAAAGAATTGATCCATAAAATGATGACAATCAATCCATCTAAAGCTTTTAGTAAAAGAAGATTTAATAATGGGGGAAAAAATTATAAATGAACTTACCAGATAAAGCTATACAACCAACTATGTATTTTATTGGTGTAACAACCACTCAGTCTTCAATAATGAAACTTTTTCCACTTTGGGCAGAAGTATTAGGACTTAAAAACGCTGTTCTAAAGGGGATAGATTTAGATATTCACGCAAATCCTCAAGATTATCGAGATGTGGTGAAATTCATCAAAAATGATGAACTTTCTCTTGGGGCTCTTGTTACAACTCATAAGATTGATCTTTACAATGCAGCGAAGGATCTGTTTGATTATTTTGATCCCTATGCAATGATATTTGGAGAACTCTCCTCCATTTCTAAATTAAATGGCAAATTGGAGGGCTATGCCAAAGATCCAATATCAAGTGGTCTTGCGATGGAGTCGTTTATTCCTAAGGACTACTGGAAAGAACATCAAGGTGAACTTTTCATTATGGGCTCAGGTGGAAGTGCCATTGCAATCTGTTCATACTTGTTAGATCCAAACAATGGGGATAATATTCCGACTCGAGTAGTTGTTTCTGATCTTAATCAATCACGTCTTGATGAAATTGAAAAAATTATCAAAGAAATCAATCCGAATATTGAGGCTGAATACTATATAACACTAGGTCCTGAACAAAATGATGCTAATCTTTCTAAATTAAAACCGAATTCTCTAATAATCAACGCAACAGGTCTAGGTAAAGATCGACCAGGATCCCCATTGACAAAGAAGTGTGTTTTCCCAAATAACAGTTTAGTTTGGGAACTGAACTATCGTGGTGAACGCGATTTTATGCATCAAGCGATCGCCCAACAAGAAGAAAAAGGGCTTCAAGTAGAAGATGGCTGGAATTATTTCATTCATGGATGGACACAAGTTATTGCAGAGGTCTTTCATATAGAGATAACTGAGGATCAAATTAAAGAAATTTCAGAGCTATCAAGTAAGATTAGGTAATTCTTTTTTGTAACTTAAAATGCTTTTAGAACTTTGCTTGATTTTAAATAAAAAACTGAGGTGACTAAGATATGAGGAGAAAAAGTGTGAAGCCATTCAATCTTGACTTTGATCTTTTAACAGGCTTATCTAGATCAAAAGAATCAACAAAGCGTCCGCTCTCAAAGATGAAAGGGATTTATTCGGATGCGGAGGCATTTCAAAACGTTCTTCAAAGCGACGACCCTTTAGTGTATGAATTCTATGAGCTCGACTTA
The DNA here is from genome assembly GCF_029094525.1 of Pullulanibacillus sp. KACC 23026. NCBI lineage: Bacteria > Bacillati > Bacillota > Bacilli > Caryophanales > Sporolactobacillaceae > Pullulanibacillus > Pullulanibacillus sp. KACC 23026. Next base: position 698,416 of record NZ_CP119107.1, read on the forward strand.
CCGGAGACGTCAGGAAATCTCCTATTCGGTACGAGTATCGTTTATCCAGGAAAAATAGGAAATGAATACTATATGACAAAAGGCCATTTTCATACGATTTTGGAAACTGGCGAAGTTTATTATTGTTTAAGTGGAAAAGGAGGAATGTTGATGGAGAACCCAGAGGGTGATTGGGATTTTCAAGAGTTTTCACCTGGTAAAGCAGTTTATGTTCCACCGCGTTATGCTCATAGGAGTATTAATGTGGGCTCAGAACCATTGGTGACATTCTTTACATTCCGTGCCGACGCAGGTCATGATTACGGAACGATCGAGACAAAAGGTTACCGTAAGCTTGTTGTGGATCTAGAGGGGCAATATGAAATTATAGATAATCCTAGATGGAATCAGTGAGGAGAATTCGATGACTAAGAAATGGGAAATCATCAAAAAAATTATGGATTCAGGACTCGTCGTAGTCGTTAGAGCAAGCAATGCAGATGAAGCTAAAAAAATAACAGAAGCCTGTTTAAAAGGTGGAGCAGCAGCAATTGAAATCACTTATACTGTTCCTGGTGCATCCCAAGTTATTGAAGAACTTGTTAAAGAGTATCAAAATGAGATTATTATAGGAGCAGGTACTGTGTTAGATCCTGAAACGGCAAGAATATCTTTACTCTCAGGGGCCGAATATGTGGTCAGTCCCCATCTAAACGAAGAGACTGTTAGCCTTTGCAATAGATATCAAGTGCCTTGTATGCCAGGGATTATGACCATTAAAGATGCTGTAAGAGCCATGGAACTAGGAGCAGATATTTTAAAAGTATTTCCAGGAGAGGCTTTTGGACCAAAAATAATCAAAGCGATGAATGGACCACTCCCTCAAGCTAATCTAATGCCAACTGGTGGTGTAAACCTTGATAATGTTGAAGAATGGATTAGTGCAGGGGCTGTATCAGTTGGAGTTGGAGGAAGTTTAACATCAAGTGCAAAAATAGGAGATTATAAAACAATTACAAATCTTGCATCCCAATTTGTCCATAAGATTGAAGAAGCAAGAAGTTTATTAAAATATGCTTGATAGATTAATGATTTTATCTTTGAACAACTAATACCGTTTGGGTCTTCTATCCATTAGACCTTAAATTTGAAGAACTTACATAGTGTATTAAACACAAATTTAGGCGCAAAACGTTATCTATAAAAAGAATAGAAATCAGCGAGCCACTTTGATTGTTAGGATCAAGGTGGTTTTTTGCTTTATAGAGCTCTTATAGTCTTACTAGGTTAACGTGTACCGTTAACTATATATCTTCAAGTTGGAGCTATTAAAAAAGTAAACCTCTTCACCAAAACGTAATAGCATTGGAGGTTTTATATGGAGTCGCGAGCAGGATCATTTTGATAGCGAGAGTTGCACTCGTCTATAATCAGACGACTTAGTTCGTACATCATGCCCGCTGTTTCTCTATGTCAAACTGGATATAGCTCTATCCTCACACTAAAGTCAAAAATTCTAACCTGACTACCACTAATGTTACTCATAAAAAGGTGTGATGGAACGGAAGAACCGTCCCCGCGTTTCATTTCCAAATTTTTGGGTTTATACTAGATTGAAAGTTGTGTATAATTATTGGGTACAATTGACTAGGGGGTTAGGGTATTGAAGAGAGTGAGAAAAGCGATTATTCCTGCGGCGGGTCTTGGTACGAGGTTTTTACCTGCAACGAAGGCTATGCCGAAAGAGATGCTTCCGATAGTAGATAAACCAACCATCCAATATATTGTTGAAGAAGCAATTGAGTCTGGTATTGAGGATATCCTCATTGTTACAGGTAAGGGGAAACGAGCTATTGAGGATCATTTTGATAATAACATTGAGCTTGAACAAAACTTAGAGAAAAAGGGTAAGCTCAAGCTTTTAGAAGAAGTTAATCGTTCCTCAAGTGTTGAGATTCATTATATTCGTCAAAAAGAGCCAAGAGGCTTAGGGCATGCCGTCTGGTGTGCAAGAAAGTTCATTGGTGATGAACCATTTGCAGTATTGCTTGGGGATGACATTGTTCAATCAGAAGTACCGTGCTTGCGGCAATTAATTGATCAATATGAACAGACGCTTTCCTCTGTAATTGGTGTCCAAACCGTTCCAGAAAATCAGACGCATCGTTATGGTGTTATTGATCCCATTTCTCATGAAGGAAGACGGTATCAAGTCAATCAATTCGTAGAAAAACCAGCCCCAGGGACAGCGCCATCCAACCTAGCCATAATGGGTCGTTATGTGTTAACACCAGAAATTTTTAGATTTCTCGATGAGCAACAAATTGGAGCGGGTGGTGAAATTCAGCTAACCGATGCTATACAAAAGTTGAATGAAATCCAACGCGTCTTTGCCTATGATTTTGAGGGCCAACGATATGATGTAGGTGAGAAACTCGGTTTTATTCAAACCACTATAGACATGGCTTTGAAAAATCAAGACTTAAGAGATGATATTCTTTCTTATATGAAGGAATTATTGGATCACTATTCTGTTATTCACAACTAATCTGATATTGAAAGACAGCTCTTTATTTAACTCCTCATACGTTTGGAAAGTGGGGGAGAGAGCGCAGTTCTGCATATAAGTAAAAGGAGATAGGTGTGTCTATCGTGTTATGGAACTCATCGTTATATTGATTTAGCCAACCACTTTGATTGTGATGATCAAGGTGGTTGTTTTCATTTTTAGAGCATGATGCAAGGTAGATGTCTACGTTTACCCACAAACATGAGGATGTTGCACTATAACTTGTTACTCCCACCATACAAGAATAAGTGGAACGGGAGAACCGTCCCCGCGTTTCAGAATCTCGCTAGTAAGGGACCGGTCCTTTTATTTTTTTGTTTTCTTATAATTTCTTATGGAATTAGAGTTCCCCCAATATTGTGTGCTTTACTTTATTGGGGCGGTTGAAGTTGATTGTCTTTTAATCAATGTAGATGGTAGGAGTAATTCTTGATAAGGTTTGTTGATATTTTCCATTCTCCATAAAAGTTGTTCCACGGCTATTTGACCATAGTACTCTAGATCAATTCCCATAGTCGTAATTTTTGGTGTAGCTATTCTAGAAAGTTGGCCATTATCATAACTACATACAGAAGCGTCATCAGGAACTTTTATATTTTTTAATTGGAGATGGGAACTGATTAAATACCCAAAACCATCATTTACACAAAACCAAGCGGTTGGTTGCTTTTTAAGATTGCTTATTAGTGATTCTGTGGCTGTATCCGTTTCTTCAACGGAATCAAAGATAAATTCCTCTTTAATTTCAATCCCATAAGTATTTAAACCTAACTTATATCCCTCTAATCGTTCATAATAGCTCGGTGAAAATTTGGTATTTCCGACGAAGGCAATGTCACGATGGTTTAACTGAATAAGATGTTCTACAGCTAAATAGGCGCCAAATCGATTATTAGTTAGAATTGAATCGACTTTAAGATGAGGATCGTGGTGATCGATGAGAACAGTTGGAAGACCGGTGTCCATCACTTTTTGAATGTACTCTCGGCTTAGGTGGGACATAATTATGACACCATCGATCTCTTGTAAATCAAACAAGGAAGGAAGTTTTAAATGGTCAATAGATTGTTGGTCAATTGACTTTATGAATAAATGCATGCCTCGTTTTTGAAGTTCTTTTTCGATGCTTAAATAGATTTCCCCAAAAAAGCCTTTTAATGAGATGGTGAAGTCAGAAGCAATTAAAGCGATATTCTGTGATTGTGCTTTCCCAGGTTTCTTACTTGGATAAGCATAGCCTAACTCATTTGCCACTTTTTGAACCAGTTGCCTTGTCTCCTCGCTAACGCCATCCTTTCCGGAAAGCGCCTGTGAGACCGAGTTCTTCGAAATATTTAAATGATCCGCAATATCCTGCATCGTAATTTTCTTTTTCATTTAAATTCATACCTTTTCTATTCTTTTTATAGTAACGTTACAATAATTAAATCACGTTACAAGACAATTTGCAATAAAGTTGTTGACAACCATTTTGTAATGATTAATAATGTATTTTGTAAGGTTTGAAAACACTTACAAATCATAATTCATATTGTTTGAGTAAGCCTAACAAATCTTAAAGGAGAATGAAAATGAGAAAATTCGCACCAATTGTCATGGTTGTCTTGATGCTATCGATAATACTCTCGGGTTGTTCAACCGGAAATAGTGCTTCCACAGGTAATAGTTCTTCTCAAACATCAAGTTCCAAGAACGGTAAAGTAACTATAACCTTCTGGGCAGCACCAAATCCAACTCAGGTAACTTATTGGAAAGATATGGCCAAAAAGTTTATGGCAGCAAATCCAAACATTGTTGTTAATGTAAGCCCTATGAAAGAAAGTCCAACTTCTGAAGCGAGTATTCAAGCTGCGATCGCTGGCGGAAATGCGCCAACTGCTTCTGAAAATATTTCACGTAGTTTTGCGGCTCAACTTGCTCAAAGTAAGGCCATTGTACCATTAGACCAAATGAATGGATATAACAAAATAATTAGTGAAAGACACATGAATAATACAATTCAAGGTTGGAAATTCACTGATGGTCATCAATATGTCCTACCAGTCTATTCGAATGCTATGTTATTTGCATGGCGAATCGATATTCTCAAGAAATTAGGGTTTAACCAACCACCAAAGACCTATAGTCAAGTTCTTGATTTGGCGGATAAATTAAAAGCTAAATACCCAAATAAATTTTTGTGGGCTTCGAATACGCTTGTAGATCCTACAGCTTATCAAAGATGGTTTGACTTCTTTATGTTGTATGATGCGGCATCAAACGGAAATTCTTTTATAAGCGGTAATAGTTTCGTAGCTGACGATAAAGCGGGCACTCAAGTTCTAGATTTGATGAGTCAGCTTCAAAAGAAAAATGCCTTACTTACTAGTCAGTCTAAAAATCCGTTTGAAACGGGTTTGGGCGTCTTTGAATCTCTTGGACCATGGTCATTTTCTACTTGGGATTCTAATTTTCCAAGTATGCAGTTGAATAAAACGTATGCCTTAAGCACACCTCCAGTTCCTGATAATTACAATTCTAGCACTGTGAAAACATTTGCGGATACAAAAGGAATCGCGATTTATTCTTCCGCTCCAAAACCAGAACAGCAAGCAGCGCTCAAATTTATTAGCTGGGTCTTCTCAAACCCAGAAAATGACCTGGAGTTGTTGAAAACAACGAGTTTACCTCCAGCAAGAGATGATTTAGAGTCAAATTCAACATTTAAGTCCTATTTTGAAGCACACCCTGAGATGAAACCATATGCAGCAGAAATTCCATACGCTGTCCCTTCAATAGATAATGCCAATTATAATAATTTGCAGACACTTATTGGAAATGATGCCTTCATTCCTGTCGTGAAAGGACAAACAACACCTCAAAATGGTTGGGACAAAATGAAGAGCGATATCAAGGGGGCCTTGAATTAAAATGCAAGGTAAAGGGCAAGGAAGGTTGGGCTGGCTATTTGCCAGTCCTTACCTTTTATATTCAATCCTATTTTTTGCCATACCATTAGTTTGGTCATTATTCTTATCCATAACAAATTGGAATTTGATTGCTCCTACATTTAATTTTGTTGGGTTTACCAATTATATAAATGCTTTAAAAAGTGCCGGCGTTCATTCTGCCTTTTTTGTTACTTTTAAATTTTTAATTGTATTTGTTCCACTGGTTTTGGTGATGTCCTTAATTGTCGCTTTTGTTGTCAATTCATTACCAAGATTTAAAGGACTGTTTTTAGTCGGATTTTTTCTCCCTTATTTGGCTTCAGGGGTTGTTTCGTCCCTTATTGTAAAAGGGTTACTTTCTTACAATAGCCCAATTAATTCAATGCTTAGAAATGATTTAGGTTTGAATATCAACTGGTTAGGGACACCTTTTTCTGCACTGGTTGTGGTAGCTGTTATTATCGCTTGGAAATTTACGGGCTATTACGCTTTAATTCTTACCTCAGGATTTGAGAGTGTTGGCAAAGAGGTATACGAGGCGGCTACCGTAGATGGGGTCAATGCTTGGCAACGTTTTTGGAAAATCACTTTTCCACTTCTTTACCCCGCTTTATATACAGTTGTGATTTTAGCTGTTGGAGTTACGTTTGGGATTTTCACTGAGGTGTATCAGTTAACTGGTGGGGGACCGGATAATGCGACTAATACATGGCAAATGGAGATTTTTACTCAGGCTTTTACAAACTTACAGGCAGGCTATGCCTCTGCGATTGCCATTATTGCCTCGGTTGTAACCTTTATTTCAATTTATATTATTAGAAAAGTCGTAGAACTGTGGGGGAAACGTAATGGTTGGGTCTAAACAAAGAGGCGTACCAATTCGATATTTGATAGCGACGATCCTATTGGTTGTTATGGTCTTTCCTTACATTTATATGGTTTTAAGTTCATTTGCAGTTTGGGATCAAGTTGACCAAAAACTCATTCCGACGCATTACACTTTAAAGTCTTATGAATGGTTACTTAGTGGAGGCCAAGGTGTGACGCCAATGCCATGGATCCATTCCTTTTTTAACAGTTTAATTGTTACAGCTGCTTCTACCTTCTTAATGATGCTTTTTGGTGTCATGGTGGCTTATGCCTTATCCAAGATGCAATTTAAAGGAAGAAAGACGATCGATAATATCATCTTATTTCAAATGTTCTTTCCAGCTTTAATTTTACTGATTCCTACCTTTTTAGTTGTTGAAAAAATGGGGTTATTTAACTCCTATTTAGGGATGATTTTGCCTAAAGCAGTAAGTCTATGGGCTATCTTCATGTATACGAACTTTTTTAAAGCGATACCGGATACTTATATTGAAGCGGCTCAGTTGGATGGCGCATCAACGTGGAAAATTATCTTTAAAATCGTTTTACCAATGTCAAAATCTATTACAACAGTTATTTTTCTTTTTCTCTTTATGGAAAGATGGACAGAACTTCTATGGGATATGATCATTACAAATGGTGATAAGATGCAGACGCTAAATGTCTTGTTATCTCAGATGTTCGGTCCATATGGACAATATCCTGGGCCGATGTATGCAGCCGGTGTCCTATTAACTTTCCCTATAATTATAATCTTTCTTATTTTCTCTAAGCAATTTAAGGAAGGAATGCAATTTACTCTTAAATAAGGGACGGATCGCTTTTTGGAACAGAATTGGTGGAAACAGGCAGTGTTTTATGAAGTCTATATTCCAAGCTTTTGTGACGGCAATGGGGATGGCATTGGTGATTTTAAAGGATTAACTTCTAAGCTTGATTACTTAAAAGAACTTGGCATTAATGGTATCTGGTTAACCCCATTTTATAAGTCGCCAAAAGTGGATAATGGGTATGATATTGCTGATTATTATCAAATTGACCAAGATTATGGGTCAATGGCGGATTTTGAATATTTTGTACAGATGGCCAATGAACGTCAAATCAAAGTGATTGCAGACCTTGTATTGAATCACACATCATCTGAGCATGCCTGGTTCCAAGAATCCAAACAGTCAAAAAATAATACTAAACGTGATTGGTACATTTGGAGAGATCCTGTTGTTCAAGGCCCTCCAAACAATTGGGAATCGTTTTTTGGAGGGACAGCCTGGGAGTATGATGAAGCAACCGACCAGTATTACTACCACGCCTTTGCAAAAGAACAAGTTGACCTGAATTGGGCAAACCCTGACGTCAAAAACGCAATGTTTGATGTCATGAAATTTTGGTTGGACAAAGGAATAGATGGGTTTCGTTTAGATGTCATTAACTTCTTAACGGTTAATCGTGATTTTAAAAATAATCCTTATAAAAACAATACGGATGAACAAATCCATCTATTCGATAAAGATCAGGAGGGCATTCTAGACCTTGTTAAAGAGATCTCTCAATTTGTCCATAGTTATCCTAGTAAGTTTCTTGTTGGCGAAGTGGGCTCAGAGGATTTGAATGTCTTGAAAGATTATTGTGGTCCTGGAAAATTAGATGTCGTCTTTAATTTCAATTTAGGGAGTCTCCCTAAATTTGATGCGGAATCGATTTTCTTGCAACTTAAGCAAATGGAACAGATCTATACTAATCAGCAGATTCCAACCTTGTTCTTTTCTAGTCATGATATGTCACGACATATTTCAAGATTCAGTAACGGTGATCGACAGGATGAGGAGGAACGGGCAAAACTTATAGCTGGACTAATGCTATCCGCTAAAGGTGTTCCATTTATTTACTATGGGGATGAGATTGGAATGAGGGATCTCATAATAGAAGATCCTTCAACACTAAAGGATGTTCAAGGAAAAATAGCCTATGAGTTTCTCATAAAATCGGGACATTCAAGAGAGGTTGCTTTAGAAGAAGCTAATAAAAAGGGAAGAGATAAATCTCGTTCGCCTATGCAGTGGGATCAGTCATCTTTCGCAGGCTTTTCGACTGCTGAACCTTGGATTCATCTCCCTAATAATTTCCATCTTAATACAGTTGAAAATCTAATACATGAACCTTTCTCTATATTGTGTTTTTATAGGCAACTAATAAAGTTGCGAAATGAGAATGACGTTATGCGACTAGGTTCTTATACACGATTAGAATACAAGAATCACCTGATCTATTTTATTAGAGAATACAATAATGAACGTGTATTGGGCATCTTTAATTTTGGGGGAATGAGCCAGTTTTTAGATTTGAAGGAACTCTACAAACACTCTTGGAAGCTATTAATTTCTAATAAAAGAAGCAGTCTGGAAAACCAATCAGAAATAGTCGTTCTACCCAATGAAGTTATAATAGCTTCTTTACTGGAGGATTAAAGAAAAATGGAAGCCAATCATATCAAAACGTGTGACGAACTACTTAAAGATTACTTGAGTAATAATGAATTTCCTCAGAACCCTGAAAAACTTGTATTTGCAGGTGTAGGAGATCGGGATGTCTACAACATTACTGCCCCGTTCGAAGACGATGGGGAGATCGTGATAGCTGGTCGTGTTGAATCACGAGATAGTGAACAATCCGAGGTCTATTTTTTTATCAATCAATCAAATGTATGGGTACCAAAATCTAATGCGCCGGTTTTACCATTACAAGATCCTTTTGTGACAAAGATTGCAGGACAACTAATTATAGGAGGCGTTCAAACCTTTCCGCACTCATCTATAGAAGGTGCACTTGGCTGGAGAACGGTCTTTTATAAAGGAGACAACTTAACTGGCCTGAAAGAATTTGCCAAAGGGCCTGATGGGATGAAGGATCTTCGCCTTATTCAATTAAGTGATGGGACAATAGGTGTTTTCACAAGACCTCAAGGTGATAAAGGTGGTCGAGGGAAAATCGGTTTTACACGTTTGGCTTCTCTTGATGATCTAACCATTGATGCCATTAATAATGCGCCTCTTTTAGACAATCAATTTACAGATGAGGAATGGGGTGGAGCCAATGAGCTTCATCTACTTAAAAATGGAAGCGTTGGGGTTCTTGGCCATATTGCTTGTTTTGATGATGAAGGCAATCGGCATTATTATCCAATGACGTTTGTTTTGGACCCTGAAACGGGAAGACATACTCCACTCCGGTTACTTACTACTCGAAGCCATTTTCTTCCGGGGGAAGCAAAACGTATGGACCTCATTGATGTTGTTTTTAGTGGAGGATTAATTAGAAAAGCCGACGGTAACGCTGAATTTTACGCTGGCATTAGCGATGCCGAAGCTCAAAAAATCACTGTCAAAGATCCGTTTTTGAAATTTGAAGTTTAATAATCAAACCAAGGTCGATGACGGTTAGGTATCAAGCTGAGAAATAGAAACCCTAGATTATTGGAAGAGGAGAAATAACCGTATGCATGTATATAGATATGAGGAAAACCCTGTAGTGGCACCAAAGGACGTCACCCCACATAGAAGTGATTTTGAAGTGATCGGTGCATTCAATGCCGGGGTAGCTAAATTTAAAGATGAGATCATTATGGTTCTCCGTATTGCGGAGCGGCCTATCAGTGTTGATCCGAATATTGTAAAGGCTCCGATCTATAATCCAACACGAAATGAATTAGAAATTTTTGATTTCCGCTTAGACGACACAGACTATGATTTCTCGGATCCTCGTGTCATTCGTAAAAAAGGAGATGCTTCAGGCTTTACTTATTTAACTTCTCTATCTTATTTAAGAATTGCCAGAAGTCAAGACGGGCACCATTTTGAAATTGATGATAAGCCTTTTGTTTATCCATCAAATGAATTAGAGACTTTTGGGGTTGAAGACCCACGAGTGACACAAATTGGGGATACTTATTATGTTTACTTTAGTGCCGTTTCTCCTGTTGGTGTTGGTGAATCATTAGTTTCAACCAAAGATTTTAAATCTCATGAACACCATGGCATGATATTTGCTCCTGAGAATAAAGACGTATTAATATTCCCGGAAAAAGTGAACGGAAAATATTATGCCATTCATCGCCCTGTCCCAAAAAGTATTGGACGACCTGAAATGTGGATTGCTGAATCGACGAACCTAAAACATTGGGGAAATCACAAGTTCCTATTAGGACTTCGTCAAGATGAGTGGGACAACGCTCGTATGGGAGGAGGAGCCGTGCCAATTAAGACTGATAAAGGTTGGTTGGAGCTTTATCATGGTGCGTCTCATGACCATAGATATTGTATGGGAGCTGTCTTACTTGATTTGAATGATCCAACTAAGGTGATTGCCCGGTCTAATCATCCCATTCTAGAACCAGAGGCAGATTATGAAGTGGAAGGCTTCTTTGGAAATGTGGTCTTTTCTTGTGGAGCAATTGTTGAAGGGGATGTTGTCAAAATGTATTACGGTGTGGCGGATACCTCAATGGCTTGCGCAGAATTAAGCTTGTCAGAGATTCTTGAATCTCTTATTTATATTTAAAAAATTTGGCCATGGTCGTTCATTCGGCATGGCTTTTTTAAAATTTTAACGAATGAGGGTCATGTAATGGAACTTAATGGAAATTGGAAGTTGCAATTTTTTGATGTGGGGGCAGAAAGGGACCTTGAAATTGCCTCACCAGAGTATATTGATTATTTCTGGATGAGAGCGCAAGTTCCTGGGGAAGTTCACTCCACACTTTTGAAACATCGCCTTATAGAGGATCCTTTTTATGGCCATAACGATTTGAAATGCCGATGGGTAGAAGAAAAGGTTTGGTGGTACAGAACGACATTTGAGTGGAAGGACAAATTTGAAAAGAGTGAACGTCTTGAGTTGATATTTGAGGGACTAGATACGTATGCAACGGTCTATCTTAACGGTGTTGAGCTTGGGTCAACTGAAAATATGTTTATTAGTCATACTTTTGATGTAACGAGAGAATTAAGAAAAGGTAAAAATGTACTGGCCGTAAAATTTGATCCAATCGATTTTAAGGTGAAAGACAAAACCCAATATTACTGGTCTGGATTTAGTAAGCAGCGGATTTGGACTCGAAAGGCCCAAAGTCATTTTGGTTGGGATTGGGGTCCGCGTCTCGTGAGTGCAGGGATATGGAAAAACGTCTTACTTCAAAAAAGAAAATGTGGAAAAATAGATTCAGTTTTTGCTCACACACTGGAAGTTTCAGAAGATCAAGCTATTGTGAAAGTGGAAATTGATACGTGCCTTTGGAATAAAAATATAAGCTATTATGTCGATGTAAAGTTAGTAAATGGCGAGGATGTTATTACGACAACTACCGGAATTATCAATGGAAAAGCACAAGTTAATCTTACTATCCAGAATCCAAAGCTTTGGTGGACTCATGATTTAGGAGAGCCGAACCTATATAACCTTCATGTTACTTTATTAGCGGACTCTCAAATTGTTGATAAGCAAACCGAACAAGTAGGAATTAGAACAACGGAGGTTAAACTTATTAATGATCGGGGGCAGCACTGTTTTACTTTTGTACTAAATGGAGTAGAAATTTTTGCCAAGGGTTCCAATTGGATTCCAATTGATAGTTTTATAGCGTCGACTCCCGATGAAAGGTACGTTCATTTGATAAAGATGGCGAAAGTGGCTAATATGAACATGCTTCGTGTTTGGGGAGGAGGAATTTACGAAAAGGATATTTTTTATAAAGAATGTAATCAGCAGGGGATCTTAGTCTGGCAGGATTTTATGTTCGCCTGTGCCCTATATCCAGACTATAATAAAAACTTCATGGATAATGTTCAAAAAGAAATTGTTAGTGTGGTCAAACGCTTGCGAAATCATCCCTGCCTTTCTATTTGGTGTGGAAATAATGAGAATGATTGGTTATACGAAGCTCTTTATTCCTCGGGTGAAATTACGGATCCTTTTTATGGAGAAAAAATATACCATGAGCTAATGCCAGAACTTCTAGAGGAGTTAGACCCCACAAGGCTATACTGGCCGAGTTCTCCATACGGAGGGAATGATCATAACTCTCGTGAACAAGGGGATACTCACAATTGGCAAGTTTGGCATGGCAATATAGAGCCTAGAACCTTTGGAGAGCCGCAGCAAGTCGATTATAGCGTGGAAGGGGTTTCTTTTAAAAAGTTTAAGCAGGATACTACGGCATTTGCGAGTGAATTTGGAATGCATGCCTCTTCCAATTTATTTACTCTGAAAAGTAATATTCCGGAAGATCAGTTTTATTGGGGAAGCGAAGAATTAGCCTATCGCAATAAAGATGTTCATCATCCGAAAGGGATCTTATTGATGGAGGGTTATACAGGTATTCCAGAAAATTTGGATCAGTATCTTAAATTCTCAATGTTAACGCAAGCGGAAGGACTAAAGTTCGGAATTGAACATTATCGTCGGAATAAATCTCAAACGAGTGGCGCACTTATTTGGCAATTAAATGATTGCTGGCCGGGAACCAGTTGGTCATTGATTGATTATTATCAGCTTCCTAAAGCGTCCTATCATTATGCTAGAAAGTTTTTCAGTCCCATTTTGTACACATTAGACTATCATCCAAGTGGCGTAATAGACCTATGGGGAATAAATGATCAATTAGAAGAATGGCAGGATGAATTGACGTTTATTGTTTCTGATTTTTATGGTAAGACCTACTTTAGTCAAAAGTACCCTATTACCATTAATTCAAATAGTACAACTAAAGTGGCTAGTTTTAATGAAAAAGATATTCTACAAGGCCTAGATCCGACTTGTGCGGTGATCGTCATTCGTGGGAAATCCAATCAAGTTGAAGATAATTTCTATTACTTTCGGGACCAAAAAGACATTCAATTACCAAAACCGAATCTACAGGTTCATATAAATAAGGAAGAACAATCATTGACCTTTACCTCAAAAGCCTTAACTCGAATGGTAACCATTGAAATGGAGATTGAGCAACTTATTCTAGAAGATAACTTCTTTGATTTATTGCCAGGTGAGGAAAAAACAATACAAATTAAGCAGCTTGAGAATAAAAAACTACCATGGGAAACACTTTCTGTTTCAACATATAATGATTTGTGACGCGTTTTACAAATGAATCTAAAATAAGATATTAAGGAAGTTAGGAAAGAGCCTAGTGCTGGCTAAATCAAATTAAAGAGTGACTTAAAATCTATCAATCCAATGTTAATAGAAATAGAAATATAGAGAGAGTGGGAAACTATGTCGGAACCGTTATTTTTAAAAACGGTCTTTAAAGAACGGATATGGGGTGGGAATAAACTATTTACTGAATTTGGTTATAATATTCCAACAGATACAACAGGAGAGTGCTGGGGTATTTCAGCACACACTAATGGACCGTCTGAAATTGTTAATGGGCCTTTAAAAGGTAAATATCTTGACGAAGTCTGGAAAACAAACCCAGAGCTATTTGGACACTTTCCATCTAAGGAATTCCCTCTTTTAACAAAAATTTTGGATGCTCGTACTGAACTATCGGTACAGGTTCACCCGGATGATCGTTATGCACAAAAAGTTGAGAAGGTTCCATATGGAAAATCGGAATGTTGGTATGTAATTAAAGCTGAACCAGGAGCAGAAATTGTCTATGGCCATCATGCCCAGTCACCTGAAGAATTTAGGGAAATGTCTAATGCGGGGGGGTGGGATAAACTTCTTCGAAAACTCAAGGTTAAGTCAGGCGATTTTTTCTATGTTCCAAGTGGTACAATTCATGCTATTGGTGGAGGGATTCTGATCCTAGAAACCCAGCAAAGCTCTGATATAACTTATCGTGTATATGATTATGATCGAAAAGATTTAAATGGGCTCTCGCGTGATCTGCACATTGAATCATCAATTTCGGTGACCACTTTTCCGCACCTTGATCCCGTCCTTGTTCAAAAAAGAAAAGAACTACAGGGAGCGGTTCTCACTGAACTGGTCTCTGAGAAAAACTTTACCGTTTATGATGTCTTACTGGATGGAAAGTTTTCTAAATCTCAAGAGTTCCCTTTTCTTCTAGTCAGTATCCTAGATGGAGAAGGGCAACTAACTACTAATGAAGGGAATTTTTTAATTAAAAAAGGAGATCACTTTATCCTGCCCGCGACAATTGGGACTTACACTTTTGATGGTAGATTACATGCCATCGCTTCACGCCCTTAAAACGATCAGTTTAATAATGGGTGAAACCTTTTACAAAATGAAAAGAGGAAGAAAAAAAATAAGATTGATTTGAAATAAGTACAAAAAATATTAGTGGGGTGGTACGTATGTACTACGGTGCAATAGAAGCAGGCGGTACGAAATTTGTATGTGCAATAAGTAATCAGCAGTTTGAAATAATTGAGAGAATAAGTATTCCAACGACAACTCCTACTGAAACACTCCACCTTGTCTTTAAATTTTTTGACCAGTTTCCACTGAAATCAATGGGAATTGGAACATTTGGTCCTATTGATGTTAATAAAAATTCAGGTACATATGGCTTTATCACCACAACCCCAAAAGCAGGGTGGGGTTACTTTGATTTTCTAGGTGCGGTAAAAGGGCGTTACAATATACCGATTGCTTGGACGACTGATGTAAATGCCGCAGCCTATGGGGAATACAAAAAAGGCAGTGCAATTGATAATAAGAGTTGTCTTTATTTGACGATTGGAACTGGAATTGGTGGCGGCGCAATCATAAATGGGGAAATTTTAGAGGGGCATGGGCATGCGGAAATGGGGCACATTTTAGTAAGACAACATCCAGATGATAGCTATAAAGGAGTTTGTCCTTACCATAATAATTGTTTGGAAGGTCTAGCGTCAGGGCCTGCTATTGAAGGAAGGTATGGCAAAAAGGGGTATGAACTTGAAAAGAATCATAAAGTGTGGGAAATGGAGGCCTATTATTTAGCGCAAATTTTAGTGGATCTAACCTTAACAATACGACCTGAAAAAATAATCCTCGGTGGCGGTGTAATGAAACAATGCCAGCTTTATCCACTCATTCGAAATGAATTCGCGAATTTAATGAACAATTATGTCCCAACACCCGATTTAAATCATTATATTGTGAGTCCAGGTTTAGGTGATAATGCAGGAATAATAGGCTCTCTTTTATTGGGTGCCGAAACTGAATAATAAAGCCCAACCAATTTCGGGCCTATTATGGTTCTTGTTAAAAACGAATGATTCAGGATAAAGATGTTACGTACGTTCAATGAAATGAGAGGCTACACTCCACCGAGTGGGTTTGACTGGACCAATGTTTGTCAGTTATGTCTGTGTTAAAGAGCGTGTAGCTGTCCCTTAGCTTTCCTCAACTCTCTTCACAGGCGGAAGTAAGGGATCTCTCTTTAGAAAAGGCGATCTCGTGTTCTTTACGACCAATGGTGCGGGCACCGTTTCTCACGTCGGGATCTACATTGGCAATAATGAATTCATCAGTGCCACCTCTAGCCACGGCGTTATGATTAACAGTCTTTCCAACTCCTATTGGGGACCGCGTTATTTAGGAGCAAAACGTTACCTATAAAAAGAATAGAAATCAGCGAGCCACTTTGATTGTCATGATCAAGGTGGTTTTTTGCGTTTGATGGAAAGCATTAACTATGGAATTTGGTTGATTGAGGTTCTATATCTAATAGCTGGATGACAATCCAACTATTACATCCTTTGAGGTATTTAGGTTCTACTTTGCCGACAGAACAGCTAATAAACAGAGACTGAATCCGAAGACTCCTGCTAAAATTTATGACGAATCATAGGAATAAGTTTTCGACAAAATTTAAAAAAGAAATCGCTTACTGTCCTTTTATGCAAGAGATAAGAGTCCATTTATATCAAAGAGTGTCGAATTTGGTCGAATTTCGTAACTAATTTCCTAGGAAAATAGACATAGAAAATATGGTAACTGAAGTCATTCTTATGGTAAAATTTTTCATGTGGAAAATGTTTATAGCATTCTTAAACACCAAACTCTTTTAGAATCAGGCCATAATGTGTTCCCATATGGAAGAAATTATATAAATTTACAATTTAATTACAGTATTCAATCGGCATAAACATGGTAGAATAGTCCCAGATTAAGTGAAACCACACATCTTCCTAGTCTTTATACTTAGTTATGCTATTTTGGTTTCCGGCAGTTATTAAGTAATTTAATCACTAGGAATGAAGGGTTGGGTTTAGGAATGACTAGATTTTTATTTACGTTAGAGTATGATGGGAAACACCACTATGAGGTACAGGATCAAATAGGAGCCGAGATGATAACTGCTGAGACGATTACACGGGCAGTTAAGGAATTGGCTAGCAAGAAAAAATTAAGAGTCGAAGCCTATGACCTTCTGGCAGATAACAGCTACCGAGTGTTTCTGTATAAAAGGCCTTTATTAAAGAAACCGATAAAACTTGTCTATAAAGTAATTATAGAAGAATAGAACCAAGTCATGTAAATGATGGGATTGTAGAAATATGTCGTCTCCTGAGCATCAGGACGTGGTATACTTTTAAAGGCAATTCAAACTTTCATGAAAATTGTAGGAGGCAGTTATGGAAGAGACGATTAGTTTACAGGAGATCTATCAGACTATTAAGAAACGGATAGTTCTTATCGTTATCATCACACTTCTAGCTACCGTTGCTAGCGGAATCTTCACCAAATTTTTTGTGACACCGAAATATGATGCATCCACTCAAGTGCTTGTCAATCAAGCATCTTCCAACCAAAATTCCCAAATTGACTATACCCAGGTTCAAACCAATGTTCAGCTAATCAACACGTACAGTGTGATCATTAAAAGTCCTACTATTTTAAACGAAGTGATTAGACAATTACATCTTAATCTAACTGCAGACGACCTTGGTGATATGATCACGGTTAACAGTGCAGAGAATTCACAGGTCTTTACCGTAACCGTTGAAAGCGATGGTGAGGCGAAGTCGGTTCGAATCGCCAATGCGGTAGCCTCTGCTTTTAAGAAAAAAATTCAGTCACTTATGAAAGTAGATAATGTTAGTATTTTATCGAAAGCATCTATTGCTGAGCATGCTTCTCCAGTGAAACCAAACTTAAAGATGAATGTAGCAATTGGTTTTGTTGTCGGATTAATGATTTCGATAGGGCTCGCCTTTCTGCTTGAATTTTTGGACAAGACGATTAAGACCGAAGAAGACATTGAACGTTATCTCGAATTACCTGTCTTGGGGGCCATTACTGAGATGGGTGATGTCAAAAGGCATCGTCATCAGGCAACAAGTGCATCAAAGGCTGTAAGGGGTGGACAAATTGGCATTTAAATCAAAGAGGCGTCGTACTGAAGGGGCAAGAAAAGAAAGAAGTTTGATCTCTCATTACAGTCCTAAGTCTCCTACTACCGAGCAATATCGGACCATCCGGACGAATATCGAGTTTTCTCAGGTGGATAAAACGGTGAGGACGCTTGTGGTCACGAGTGCCAGTCCTGGTGAAGGGAAATCAACAACAACCAATAACTTAGCGGTCGTGATGGCTCAGCAAGGGAAACAAGTTCTATTAATTGATGCCGATCTTCGTAAACCGACTACTCACTATACTTTCCGACTTGCGAATCAACAAGGATTGTCCACGGTTCTTACGAGACAAAGCACGTTAGAAGATACGATTCGGAAGACAGAAATTGACAATTTATTTGTGATGTCAAGCGGGCCGGTTCCACCTAATCCAGCCGAGCTATTAACATCTACGGCCATGAAAAAAATGATCGAACAAGCTAAAGAAGTCTTTGATGTGATTATATTTGACAGTCCTCCTGTCTTAGCTGTAACAGATGCCCAAATTTTATCTAGTTACAGTGATGGCACGGTTTTAGTGGTTGCCAGCGGCTCGACTGAAACAGAGAGTGCAAAACTAGCGAGAGATCTGCTGCTTAAATCACAGGCAAAGCTTTTGGGCGTTGTTTTAAATCGAAAATCAAAGAAGGATAAGAATGGTTATTATTACTATTACGGAAATAGTTGATTATGAATATCGATACTTTATTTAAGTTGCGGACGAGTGCGAAGGATTGAATAAAGGATCATATGTTAAAGTTGTTGAGATTTACTAGGTTTATTGGGTCATGTCTCCTAAACCCCTATCAAGTGGAGATACTCGGTTCTGCTGTGGGTCGATCTACGACCTTAGATGCTTGTCGTCACTAGCAGAATGTGAGGCGGGGTTGGATGCCCTACTAATCTATTCATTTTTTATAGCTAGAGTGCAGCCTACTAATTTGGTTAGTAGGCTCTACTGTGTCTATAAATGAACATTCAATATAAATGATGGAGGTATAGATATGAAAGTGAAGAAGGCGATTATTCCGGCTGCGGGGTTAGGAACGCGATTTTTACCAGCGACAAAGGCGATGCCTAAGGAGATGCTTCCAATCGTTGATAAACCAACGATCCAATATATTATTGAGGAAGCGGTTCAAGCAGGGATTGAGGACATTATTATTGTAACGGGTAAAGGAAAGCGCGCCATTGAAGACCATTTTGATCACGCCTTTGAGCTTGAGGATAATTTATTTAAAAAAGGAAAGCTAGAGTTACTTGAAAAAGTAAAGGAACCGGCAAAGGTTGAGCTTCACTATATCCGTCAAAAAGAACCAAAAGGTCTTGGACATGCCGTTTGGAGTGCTCGCAAGTTTATTGGAAATGAGCCGTTTGCTGTTCTTCTTGGTGATGATATTGTTCAAGCGGACCAACCGTGTATTGGACAACTCATGTCCCAATATGAACAAACGGGAGCATCCGTTATTGGGGTACAAGAGGTTCCATATGAAGAAACATCGCGATACGGAATCATTGCCCCAGGTAAACAGGATGGGCGATTATTCGAAGTCAATCAATTTGTAGAAAAGCCAAAAGATAGTCTCCCTTCCAATCTAGCTATTATGGGGCGTTATGTCTTAACACCTGAGATCTTTGAGTTCCTTGATAAGCAAGAAATTGGGGCTGGCGGCGAAATTCAACTGACTGACGCGATCCAAATGTTAAACGAAAAACAAGGTGTGTTTGCCTATAATTTTGAAGGGAAACGCTATGATGTTGGGGAGAAGTTAGGGTTTATTCTAACGTCTATTGATTTTGCCCTTCAACATCAAGAGTTGAAGAGTGATGTTCTTTCCCATTTAGAAGCGATCTTGCGTCATGAAGGCATCCTTGCTTAAACGAAAAAACTTGTTCGTTGAGAAAGTTACTATATTTATTTTGTAATAAGAGGTGTGAGGAGGGATTTAAATGGAGCCTCAGCGGATCGAGGCGGCGAGACGTTTTGTGAATGTCAACGCCAAAGATAATAGAGTCTATTTAATTATGAAAAGAACCATTGATATTCTAGGTGCACTTGTAGGACTTATTCTTCTATCTCCTCTTTTTCTTATTGTGGGTCTCTTAATTAAAACAGAAGATTCAAAGGGTCCTGTATTCTTTACCCAGAAACGAGTCGGGTTAAACCAAAAAGAATTTACGATGATTAAATTCCGATCGATGGTGGTCAATGCTGAGGAGATGCTGGCGTCATTAATGGAGCAAAATGAAGCGTCAGGTCTTATGTTTAAAATGAAAAACGATCCTCGTGTTTTAAAAATTGGAAAATTCATCCGGAAAACAAGTATTGATGAGCTTCCTCAGCTCATCAATGTGTTAAAAGGGGATATGAGTTTAGTGGGTCCGCGTCCTCCATTACCTTGGGAAGTAAACGAATATACGAGCTATGAATTACAACGGTTAACCGTAGTACCAGGCTGTACGGGCTTATGGCAGGTCAGCGGTAGAAGCAATATCGGATTTGAAGAAATGGTTGAACTCGATTTAACCTACATACAGAAGCGTGACTTCTGGTATGATCTCAAAATTATATTTAAAACAGTGATTTTGCTGTTTGGTTCAAATGACGCATTTTAATGAAATTGAAGTATGTATAGTATATATTTTAAATTATAGACAGTGAGATAGGTTTGGAATAATAATCAAATTATTAAATTTATTATTAAGGTTGATTAAAAAAGCAATCTGTATTCTTTACCACAATTTATAGTCTCCAAGAGATTTTTAGTTATTGCAAAAAAAAGTTAAGATTAAGGTTGGTAATTATTATGGAAAAGTTTTTGAAAAAAAATAAAGGAAATTTAAATATTAAAAAACCAAAAATATGTTTAGTTTCTTCATCAGGAGGTCATTGGGAACAACTCCAAAAGTTGCAACCACTCTTAGAAAAATATGAAGGTTTTATGGTAACGGAACAAACACGTTTTGAAGCAGAAGCAAAGTATTTTATGAGACAAACAGATTTAAAGGATAAAACTATGCCTTTTAAAATGTTATGGAATACAATTTATGCACTATTCATATGGTTCAAAGAATCACCAGATTTTGTAATAACAACTGGAACTATGGTTGCATTTCCATTCTATTTGTTATCAGTAGTTTTTAGAAAAAAATTTATTTTTATTGAGACCTTTGGTCGAGCAAATATGCCTACAGTTGCTGGGAAAATAATGGAGAAACATTCAGATTTATTCATTGTACAATGGGAAACGCAAAAGAAATTCTATAAAAAAGCAATATACGGAGGATGCCTTTATTGATTTTTGTAACAGTAGGTTCAAGAAACTATCCATTTGATAGATTGTTTATAAAACTTGACGAATTGTATGAAAAAGGTTTCTTAAAAGAAGAAATGTTTGCTCAGATTGGTGTTTCTAAATACAGACCTAAATATTTTGAGTTTAAAGATTTTATTTCACAAGAAGAATTTAAACAAAAAGTAGAAGAAGCTAGTATCGTAGTCAGTCATGGAGCATCAGGTTCAATTATGAAAGCATTGAATGCTGGTAAAAAAGTAATAGCTGTAACGAGATTGGAAAAATACGGAGAGCATATTAACGACCATCAAATACAGAATAATGAAGCATTTTCAATTAATGGGTATGTAATTCCTGTATTTGAAATGGAAGAACTTGAAAAAGCATTTCTATCAATTTACGAAGGAACCGATAATCTTAAATCCTGGAAGAATAGTGATCCAAAATCAATTATAAATATAATTGACAATTTCATTCAGGAGAATTGGTAATATGAAAAAAGTAAAGATTTTAGTAATACCAACTGGTGGTATGGGTTTAGATGGAATCACAACATCAGTACTAAATTATTATAGGAATTTTGATCGAAACAAAATTCATACAACGTTTATTGCAACTAAAATAAAATGTGATGATAAGTTATTTATAAATATTAGTCGAGAAATAGCTAATAACGGTGATAGTATTTATTACATTAATCGCTCGAAGAATGTTTTTGTTTACTTTGTGGAGTTAATAAGATTAATGTATAAAGGTAAATATGACTTAGTACACATCCATGGTAGTAGCAGTTTAATGTCAATTGAATTGCTTGCTGCAAAACTATCGGGAATAGAAGTTAGAATAGCACATAGTCACAATACTACATGTGAACACAAGTTAATAAATAAATTGTTATATCCATTTTTCTTATTTTTAACAACTTATAGAGTTGCTTGTGGTATAGATGCTGGAAGATGGCTATTCAAAAAGCATGATTTTACTGTAATACGAAATGGAATAGACTTCCGTGATTTTAAATTTGATAAAGAGAAGCGAAAGAAAGTTAGAGCAGAACTAGGAATTGAAAACAAAAGAGTAATAGGACACATAGGATCTTTTAATACTCAAAAAAATCATTCCTTTTTAATTGATATATTTAATGAAATTGTAAAATTAGACGAGGACTCTGTTTTAGTACTTATAGGTGATGGAAAGAAAAGATCGGAAATCGAAGAAAAAGCCAGTAAATTTTTATTTAAAAAAAATATATTGTTTTTGGGTCATAGAAATGATGTAGCTGATCTATTGAACGCCATGGATCTAATGATTTTACCTTCATTATATGAAGGTTTGCCTTTGGTATTAGTTGAGTGGCAAGCCATGGGAATAATCTCTTTAATATCAGATCGTATAACTAAAGAAATAGCTGTAACAGACTTAGTTAATTATGAGCCATTAGAAAGTGGTTCATCAAAATGGGCTAGAAAAGCATTAGATCTGTTGGATAAAAAGAAACCCTCTACAGATTATCCAAGTTTAGAGGAGTATGAAATTTCATGTAATGTACGGAAGTTAATGAGTTTGTATTATGAGTTAGTTAGTTGTTGATACTTTTTCGATAAGGAGTAAGGAGGAAATGATGAAGTTAACTATTGAAACTATAAGAATAAAGTTAAGAAGATACTATATGAAAAAAACATCTAATTTACGCAAAAAAAAAATCAAGAATACTGACTTTACTATTTTTTCGAATAATTGTTGGGGGGGGTTTGTATATCAAAGTTATGGTTTAGCATATAACTCACCAACAATTGGATTATTTTTTATGGCAGGTGATTATTTGAAATTTATATCAGAAGTTAATAAATGGGTGTATGCTGAACTTGAATTCATTAAACCAGAAAATTCGAAGTATTCATCGCATTTTAAGAACTGGGACAAATTTGGCACTTATCCTATTGGAAAATTTGCGGGGAGCGATATTGAAATACATTTCCAACATTATAATTCTGAAGATGAGGCTTATAATAATTGGAAAAGAAGGACAAATAGAATTAATTGGAATAAAGTTTTGTATAAGTTTAATGATCAAAATTTATGCACATCTGATCATATACGTAAATTTTCTAATTTACCACACAAAAATAAGATCTGCTTTACTAGTAAGGATTATAGTATTCCAAACACTTACCATATAAAATGTCCTAAAAGATACTCTGAAATTCAAACATCGTATGAACCTTTCGGGAATTCTAGAGTTATTAATGTAAATAAATTAATCAATTCTATAACGTAATTAAAACAATTTATGTTGTTTTGAAAAGAGCTGACTGGATATGGAACTAATTTCAATTATTGTACCCGTCTATAATGCAGAAAAATATCTATTACTGTGCGTTGAAAGTATTCTTAAGCAAACATATTCTAATATAGAGGTAATTCTTGTAGACGATGGATCAACAGATTCAAGTGGAAATTTATGTGATAAGTTTGCCGAAAAGGATAAACGTGTTAGGGTAATTCATAAAAAAAATGAGGGTTTAGGCCTTGCAAGAAATTCTGGACTTCACATAATCAATGGAGTGTACGTTACTTTTGTAGACGCTGATGATTATGTAGATGATAACTTAATAGAGCTTTTATACTCATCATTAATCAAAAATGGAGCGGATACTGTTATAGGTGGTTTTAAACGTTTTCTTGACTCAGGAGAAATAGTATACCTAGAGAAATATAATACTAGAAACTATAGTAATAATGACGTTATAAATGAATTGTTTATACGTATGTTAGGCAGTTCTCCTGAAAAATCAGACTCAATAAAAATGTCAGTTTGGAATGTACTTTATTCAACTGAATTAATTAAAAAGAACGACTTAAAATTTCCTTCAGAACGAGAATTCATCTCTGAAGATATAATATTTCACACGCAATATTTTCAATATTCATGTTCTACAGTTGTTATAGACTCTTGTGCTTATAATTATAGATTGAATAACAATTCATTAACAACTACTTATAAGTCTGATAAATTTTTCAAATGTAAAGTTCTTTATAATAGAATGAGAGAGAATTTGGAAAATCTCGAGTTGGATAATAGAGCTTTTAAGAGATTGCAAAGGCAATATTTCGTTTATATTAGATCATGTATTAAGCAAGAGCACACAAATCCATATTCAAAAGCTATTACAAATATAGGAGAAATATGTAAAGATGAACAGTTAAAAAGGATAATAAAAGAGTACCCAATAAAAAAATTAGGTTTCAAACAGAAGGTCTTTTTAAGGTTAATTAAATTTAAAATGGTAAGGGTTTTATTTTTTTGTGCAAAATACAAACTGATCTAGGAGAATTTTTTTTTTGTTCCAATAATTTATTATCATGAGAATTCACTTAGGAGTTTATATGGATAAAAAAGTAAGTGTAATTATACCTAATTTTAATGCTGCAGATTTCATTAGTGATTGTATTAATTCGGTATTAAAACAAACATATTCAAATATAGAAATAATTGTTGTTGATGATGGATCGACTGACAACTCATGGAATATCATACTTGATTTCAAGGTGAAACATAAGAATATTCTTGTCACTAGACAGGTGAATTCAAATGCATCCATAGCCAGAAATAGGGGGATCGATATGGCTAATGGTGATTATATTTTATTTTTAGATTCTGATGATATTTTATATAAGAGTGCAATTGAAATTCTGGTTCATAAAATTAAAACAACAGATTCAGATTTAATATTAGGAAATTTTGTTTTAACTGATAGCAAGGGAGAAGTTATTCACAATTATTCTATATCAAGAGATTATAAATACTCTGGTGACAAGTTTGATTATTTGGGCTGTGTTCCTAATCCATCGAATAAATTATTCAAATTAGAAATTATTAAAAATCATTCAATATACTTTGGTAATGTTAGGATTGGGCAAGATTTAAATTTCTTTCTAAAATATATGCTTTTTTGTAAAAAAATACAAACTGTAAATGCTAATATATATATGTGGAGAATGCTAGAATCAAGTGTGAGTAATCTAAAATCTTTTAGGATTTTAGATATAACTGAAAGCTTTAGAAATGTAGAAATGTTCTACAAATTAAATAATGCAAGTTCATTATATGATAAATATATAAAGATAATAGAGTATAGACACTATTATTTGCAGATGGAAAAGCAAAAAAAGTTTAGTAATAAAAAAGCAAGAAAAGTAATAGTGAATTTTTTTGAATTGCATTTAAACAACCTTTCTGTTGATAAATGCCATAATTTCTCTATTTACAAAAAGGATTATATAAAATGTAAGATGAAATTAAAATTTAAGACATTTTATATATCTAGGATTTATTATTGGTTGGATAAAAAGTTTGCTCGGAGGTAAAGAAGATGTTGAGTTATCTTAGTAAAATAAAAAAAATAGCAGATAATAGAATAGAGGAATTTAGCAGAATAGGACATGCAATAGAAGGATGTAATGGTCCATATAACAACAATGATACGCCAATTAGGAATTCAGCTCATTGGATAGTAGTTTATGGGTTTTTGTATGAAAATTATAAAGAAAAGAAGTATCTTGAAGTTTTAGCCATACTTGCTGAATACTTAGTAAAAAACGATAATTTTGGAGACTCAGGAGCAATCATATGCCGAAAAGACAAGAATTGTGATGATACAAATGGACTTATTGGCCAAGCGTGGGCAATAGAAGGGCTAATAACTGCATATAAGATATTAAGAGAAAAAGCATATTATGAAAAAGCTGTTTCAATTTTTTTCACACAGGAATTTGATGAAAAGATCTGTTTGTGGAGAATTGTTGAAGGTAATGGTAACAATACAGGTTTGGATTGGGTATATAATCATCAACTTTGGTTTGCGGCTGCAGGATCTTTAATTATTGATGTAATGTTTAATGAAAAAATTGACACTAGAATTCGAGCTTTTTTAGGTAATTACCGAGTAACTTTTGGTGTTCAGCCATCTGGCCTCATTTACCATTTAATTAATAATAAAAATAAATTTGTAAATAATGCAAAGTTTGGATTGAAAATGTTGTTGACGGATCTTTGTTTAACTAAGAAGTATAAAGAATTAGCGTATTTAGAAAAAGGATATCACCTTTTTAATTTATTTGGTTTTGCTTTATTATACAATAAATACAAAAATGCTGACATCTTTAAATCTCTCAAATTTAAACGTTCTTTAAAATATGGCGTTTCCCTTATAAATGAGTTAGGTGAAAATGAAGAAAATTTTAACAAATATAGTTATGCTTATAACTCACCTGCATTCGAATATCCTTTTATATCAAGAGTTTTCCATAAAGATGACGAGCTCGTTTATGAAAAATTATTGAAAATACATGATCACATTACATTCAGTGATACAACACTTCTATATGATAGAAATAACCATGATCCTGAAACTCTGACAGCACGAATGTATGAATTAATTAGGTACTATCAGATTAGCCATATTAAAAACAAGAGGCGATAAGGTGGAATCGGTGAATAAAAGGATCTTTAGTAGATGGCAACTTATATTATTTTTCATGTTGATTCCAAGTTTATTACCTGATTCATTATATCAATTTTCAATTATAACAGACGCTACCGCAATTGTTCGTTATTTATTACTAATATATTTAGTTTTAAATATATTTTATAAGCAAAGAAGATTCAGTTCGATATTATGGCTGATTTTGATTTCTCTGATTACACAAGTTATTTCTACTTATTATAATCCTACTGGAGACTTAGGTGAGTTTCTGAAATCCTGTCTTAAAATAATGGAGACATGTTTACTTTTTGATTGGGGAGTTAAGAAAAATTCAAAAGAGTTTATTAAAACATTATTATTTATATTGGAACTAGAGATTTATATTAATCTCATTACAATAATCGTTTTCCCTGGTGGAATGTATTCTTCAGGAGCTTATTCTACAAATTATTTTATGGGATATGACAACACACATATTCGATGGCAACTACCTGCTCTTGGGATTTCGTGCATATATTCATATGTTAATTATAGGAAAATTTCAATTCGAACAATAATACTATACATTGTTGTTTTGCTGTCCAATGTTCTTGTCTTTGCAGCAACCCCAATTATTGCAACTATAGGATTCGGATTAGGTTTAATATATTTATCAATGAAGTCAAAAAGAGGTTATCAACGAGGAATTAAGATATTTAGTATGAAAACAGCATTACTGTTTGGGATTGTTGGAAGTATTCTACTGATAGGCTCAACCAGTAATTCTTCTATTATTTCATTCTTTATTAATATATTTCATAAGTCTCCGACATTAAGCGGTAGAACTATAATTTGGCAAAATACTTTAGCTTTAATTTATCAAAAACCGTTATTGGGTTATGGTTATGAATTACCTGATGTTGTTAGTTTAAAACTGGTAAAAACAATAGGATTTGGGACAAACCCTCACAATTATTATTTACAACTATTGTATCAAGGTGGAATTATACTGGGTATTTTAGTAATTCTAATATATCTAATCATTGATAAGAAATTATCTAATTATAAAAATTCAACTGTTTCAAGTATCTTTGGAATCTGGTTTCTAATAATTGCTATAATGGGTACAACAGAACCTCAAGATGGTATATATCTTCAAATCGCTTGGGTATTAGCATATAATATTGAATTTATTCTTGATGAAACATTAAGAGATTTGTATAAAAAAAAGAGAAGAAAACTGGTTTGGAATTAATCTTAACTAGGGGATTTTTATGAAAAATAATTTGGTAAAAAATACACTTTTATTATCAATTGGCAATTTTGCTACTAAAGGGATAAATTTTTTGATGATTCCTTTTTTCAGTAGTTGGTTATCTACAGCTGATTATGGAACCTTTGATCTATTAAGTACTTATGTATCACTTTTAATACCTTTTATTACACTTTCAAGTTCAGATGCTATTTTTCGATTCGGTATTGATAAAAGTGAAATTTCAGAGAAGACCAAGTATATTACAAATGGTTTATTGCTAAATTTATTTAATACCTTCTTGTTCTCAGTTGTATTAATTATTTGTTACATTTATAATGATAAATTTACTATAATTCCATTTTTGTTTTTACTTATTAGTCAAATCATGATGAACTACTTACAAGGATTTCTTCGTGCAACAAAAAAACTGGAAATCTATTCATTCGCTAGTATAATTTCAACAGTTTTTATTGCTTTGTTTACAACTATATTGCTGTTGAAATATCATTTAGGCCTCACAGGTATCATAATTGGCTATGCTATAGGTTATTTTGTCGGATCAATATTTGTAATAATATGGACTAAACATTGGAAGTATTTAAGTTTGAGCAGTTTTTCCATTAGAAATATAAAAGAATTAGTAAAATACGCATTACCTTTAATACCAAACAATGTTTCATGGTGGATAATTAATGTTTCAGACCGAACAATTATTAATATATTTCTAGGTCCTGTTGCTAATGGGATCTATGCTATAGCTTATAAAGTTCCTAATTTTAGTGCTTCAATTTTTAATGTGTTTAGTATTTCATGGCAAGAAACCGCAACAGATTTAATTGATTATAAAGAAAGACATGTTTATTTTAATCAAGTATATAATAAGACAATTTCTATAATGATTTCATTATGTGGAGGTTTATTAACTCTAAATTATTTTTTATTTCATTTTGTTTTTGATAAACGATATTTCGATGCTTTATACATTTCTCCTATATTGATTACTTCTGTAATTTTCGTGTCATTGACTCAATTTTTTGGTGGGATACAGATAAGCTTGAAAAGGACAAAAGAAAATGGCTTTACTACTTTAATAGGGGCAATAATTAATTTAGCAATATGTTTAGGTTTAATTAAATTTTTTGGATTATACTCAGCGGCAATAGCTACTCTTATTTCTAATATTGTTGTAACGCTTATTAGGCAATTTAGATTGACTAGCAATATGAAATTCAAATTAGATAAAATAAATTATATATATATATTTATATACATTTATTTATTTGCAATTATTTATATAAGTCAAAATATAATTGTTAATTGTATAGATATTATACTTGCTATCATTTTGTTTGTAAGTGCTAATAATGAATTCTTATTGAAAATAAAAAAGAGACTTATCTTTTTGAAAGTTTAATTCGATTATATGAACAAAAATAGTAGTTTAATAATTTGTTGTTCTTAACTATTAGCAAGAAATCATAGCCACTGACGAGGAAAAATATATTAGGGTTTATTTGTCAATTTATTTGGTGATCAATTCAAATCTTAGTAGGGAAATAAAAAGAACCTTCTAATTTCATAGACTTGTTTAAGATAGGAAATCTCGATATGCTTTTACCTTATATAGTGTTACGGGCTCTTATATTAGAAATAAAAATTGCTGTTTTAAAACTAATAAAAATTAGCACAATACTGGATTATGGACATAACATTATAATTTGGAGGCAAATATAGTGATCAAAGATATAAACTTAAATAAGACTTATTTTGTGACTGGTGCTGCAGGATTTATAGGCTATTATTTAGCAGTTAATCTTTTGAAAATTGGATGTAATGTAATCGGGATTGACAACTTGAATGAATATTATGATATAAAACTAAAAATTTCTCGCTTGGAAAAACTTAAGTCGTATGAAAAATTCACTTTTGTAAAAGGGGATTTAATTGATAAAGTACTAATAACTGACTTATTTAACAAGTATAAGCCAAATATAGTGATTAATTTGGCAGCTCAGGCTGGAGTCAGATATTCAATTGAAAATCCAGATGTTTATATACAGAGCAACATAATCGGGTTTTATAATATATTAGAGGCTTGTAGATATTTTAAGGTTGACCACTTGATTTATGCATCATCTAGTTCTGTATATGGAGCTAATAAAAAAGTTCCTTTTGAGGAATCCGATTTTGTAGATAATCCGGTATCACTATATGCAGCTACTAAAAAATCAAATGAGTTGATGGCACATTCATATAGCCATCTTTATAATATACCTACTACTGGACTTCGCTTCTTTACAGTTTATGGGCCTATGGGGAGACCAGACATGGCTTACTTCAGTTTCGCAAATAAATATTTTTCTGGAGAACCTATTAGAATATTTAATAATGGAGATTTTGAGAACGATTTATATCGAGATTTCACTTATATAGATGACATTATAGAAGGAATTTCAAGGTTATTAAATAACCCTCCGTCTACTCCAATACCTCACAGAGTATTTAATATCGGTAATAATAAACCTGAAAAATTAATGAATTTCATTAGTACTTTGGAAAATGCTTTTTCTAATACTCTTGGTAGGGAAATTATATTTGAAAAGGTCTTCGAACCATTAAAAGCTGGAGACGTTCCAGCTACTTATGCATCGATAGATCTGCTTCACAATGAATTTTCCTTTAAGCCAAGTACAACAATTAAAGAGGGACTACAGAAATTTGCAGATTGGTATGCAAATTTCTATAATATTAAATAATGTTATTACCGTAATAATTTTTAATACATTAGATACTAGCTATAATCTAATAAATTTTCACATAATTGATTATCTGTATGTCGTTTCAAATAATGCATATAAACAGCACCTCCTAGTACTATAAATGTATTAATTTAGAGAGGTACTTTTCATAGTAAGGTAAGCCCGAAATAAAGAAAATTATGCACAAATAACGGTACACATCACGATAGTATTTCGTATATTTTTGATTTTAATTAAGTAAATGACTATTTTTATATAAAGATTGGATGTTTTTTGACCAAGGCATATATTGACTTATAATTTCTGGTCCTCTATGAATATCTAATTCTGGCAAATCCTTCTTATCCACTACAGTAATGTACCTAAACGTATCTATTAATGCTAAAATAGGAAATGGAGTATTATATTGTAGGCCCGAAATATAGAAAAAAGCGCACCTTTACGGTACGCATTACAAATAGCCGTATATTCTTGATGTTTTATCAAAAATACGGCTATTTGCCACATTCTAATTGGATATTCTTTGACCAAGGCATATATTGTTTTAGAATTTCTGGATCTCTATGAATATCTAAATTTGGCAGATCAGTTAGTAACTTTACAAGATACTGATAGAAATCGACGCCATTTGCTTTAGCGGTTTCTGCGAGGCTCAAACAAACGGCATTTGCTTGAGCACCAGCTTCACTTACGGAGTGAAGCCAATTTTTCCGACCAATAACACTTGGCCGAATGGCATTTTCAGCCGGATTATTATCAATTTCAATCCGGCCATCATTTAAGAATGCTTTTAAGCCATCCATCCGGTTAAAGGTGTACTGAACAGCTTTTGCTATGGCGCTTTTCCCCAAGAATGGTAAACCTTCAATCCACGACAGTAATTTATCAACGATTGGCTTTGAATATTTTTGCCGTTGCTTGCGTCTTTTACTCGGAGGTAAGTGCTTGAATTGTCTTTCTAACCGATATAAATCATCACAAAATTTCACACCGGTTTTCCCATTCTTACTTTCTACTTTCAACCAATAACGTCGGACGTGGGCCCAACAATTCGCAAAGGTTACGCCTTTAATTTTGTCATAGGCGGAATAGCCATCGCAGATAATGGTTCCAGAAAAATCACCTAGAAAGTTTCCAAGAACAGAGCGAGAGCGCGATAACGAACTTTGGAACAAAATAATCGTGGGGCCTTGACTAGGGACACTTCGATAGACCCAATTGTAGGCGTTAGTCTGTCCGGATTTACCATCAGATCGGTTAATAATTTGTCCGTAAGTTTCATCAACATGTAAAAGAGATTTAGTCATTACAGCTTGCTTCATTTGTTCGTAAATAAGCAATAACCAATCCTGAGAAACACGGATGACCCAATTTGAAAGATTTTTATCATTGGTTTTTAGACCATATCGTTCCCATTCCTTTACCTGACGATAAAGGGGCAAGTATTGTATGAATTTATCATAGATCACTTTGGCAAGGACACTAGGACTTGCGAGACTCCGTTGAATGGGAGGTTGCGGGGATTTTCCGCGTTTAATCTGTGCTTTTTGATGTAAATCAGTTTTACAGTCCTTACATTCATAGGCATGTTCAATGTGTTGAATTTTCTTCATTCTTGCTGGAACAAACTCTGCTTCTTCACGCGTAACGGTGCTACCAATTTCAATCATTTGCCCTTGACAACAGTCACAGACCAAATTTTCAGGGTGATGATGAACAGCTTCTATTTCAATACCGTCGTCCAGTGAATCGTTCCGTTTTTTATTTTGAGCTTTTCGTACAACAGTGTAAGAAATCGTCTGTTGGCTTTGTTCTTCTGTGTGCTCAGGTTCGCTAAAAGACGGGTCAACCTCAAATAATGAAAATTGTCCCTCTGGACCGTTATATTTAGATTTCTCGGTTTTTGAACCATATAAACGTTTTGTTAAATGGCGAATTTGCTCGGTTAATGCTTCAATCTGTTTAGTTGATTGATCTAGCTTTTTTGATAGATCCTTGTTTTGTTGATTGGAATGATCCAATTGCTCTTCGAGAAGTCGTATTAACTTCTCGTTATTGTTAGAAGCATTACCCATACTATCACCACTTTTCCGATCGTGTCAGTTCTTCCTATTATACCATCTCGAATAGCGGTTGAAAGATAAAAATCTAATTTAAAATACACTTGCCTGCGATCTTTGAATGGCTTTGGGTTGCTGGAGCGATAAACCTTCTAACAACCAGCGAAGCTCTTGTTGTGTTAGGTTACGTACTTCCTTTTCATCTTTCGGCCATTGGAGTTTTCCGTTATCCAATCGCTTATAAAGCATGGCAAATCCATTGCCATCAAAATACAAACACTTATATCGATCTTTACTTCGACCAGAGAACAGAAAGATGGAATCCCCATAAAGGTCAAGTTCGAAAGAATCTTGAATCAAAGTTGCGAGACCATCGATCCCTTTTCTCATGTCAGTCTTACCGCAAATAATATAAATGTTTTCCACATTTGTATAATCGTGTTTCATCGATTTTTCAGCTCCCTCATGACCGTTCGGATGATGTGCTCCTCAATGCCGTTATGGAAGGTAATTTCTGTAGTTGCCGTTTTGATCATGCACGTGGGACTTGAGGATAGAGCTAATGATTTTGCTGCTGCAGTATATTCGTTATGTAAAGTAACGGGGACGATAGTCAGTTTTTTCTCTAGCATATTAAAAGCACCTCCTTAAATTAATTCATCAATCGTACCAGGAGGTGCTGCTGTTTTATATGCGTGATTTGAATTCGGGCTTACCTTGTTCCTGACACCATTGGGTAATGCCCAATCCACTTGTTTTCCATGCATCAACACGTGTTTTCTATTTTATTTGTTTTTCTGAATGGGTCAATCTAATAACCTCCCAAAGAGTTTTCTAGGAAAATTATTACATGATTGACCTCAGATTCCTATGTGTGATTTATTTGACGCTTACGGGAAGATGAGGGGAACCTGAAGGAAAGTGTATCGGTAATTCAGCTCTTGAAGGAGTGCCTTAGTGTTTTGTCTTATCCAATTGAATATAGACCGATTTTTTTATTTCCAAAACTTGTTACCTTTAGGTGAAGGTTTTCAAAAAAAATAATTATAGATATTTTCTAAATTAATGTGATATTATTTTAATAGCTAGGAAACGCGGGATGTTGGTCTGGTAAACAATCATTTAAATAACTGATTAAACTCAATACCTCGTTAGCTGCAGCAACGCTGATATTTTAACGAGGTGAACGGAAAATGAAGAAAAAGATAATGTTGTTAGTAGCTATTATGGTACTATTATTACTCCTTCTAGGTGCGAGCACTGGTTTACTCGGGGTACACATCGTACTTAACTCAGGTAAACTATCTTCATACTTAACAGTTGTCATTACGATAATATTAAGTATAGTGGGTGGAGAGCTCCTTAAGCTCATCATAAAAAGGATGTCAGATTGAGTATTACTCAATAGGGAGACATTCCTCACCCACTTGGGGATTCCCCTAAGTTTGTTGTCAAAGGCAAATTAGGGAGAACGTAATAGATACCTAACATTATCAATTCCCATTAGAGGTCACCGTCAGCGTAGAAGGATTCTTTTCAAAACGTTTGCCCTAGACATTTGTGGAGAAAAGGGTCCTTTGTTGCTTTAATTGAGAAATTATTAGTAAGCGTAAAATAGTCCACACCTATTTCTTAGATGTGGACTAATGTTATGCTTTATTCAGGTTTATTTGGAACGCGACATTCCTTCGGTGTAAGTCAGTCGTTCGAGGTGTATAAGGGATGAATATTGTTTTGATGGACGTGCCGGTGAAGGAGCCTCGAGAGCGTGTGTTGTCTGCCCTTTATGCTAAAGGCGTGGGGAAGGTTCTCGAGTTTCCCAAAATAATAAATCAAGCAAATTGATGACGGCAGTTTAAAAGTATAATAAATAAGCGACTGGCTGTTGGCTAGTCACTTTTTATGTAGGTAGGGAAGTTGAGGGCTTCCCTCGTATAAAGAGTGGTTGGATGGTAAGAGATAGCTGCTTGCCTTGAAGGTTACCTAAACTCTCAACATATGCTTTTGTTTTTCTTTTAAATCGAAAGCATTATGATCAGCGCCAACACCAATCTGTTGGCCTTAAGTTTTAACCATTATCAATTTATTTATTTATTTACCTTCTTAACTCCCCATAGATGGATTGCTTTTCCTAACTCAGTATGTTCCTTGGCTGCTTCTTCAATACTTATTCCTTGTAGCACTGCGTCTATGGCCTGACGCATAGCACGAGCACCAGCCGTTGCTCCGTCAGGATGTCCTTGGATGGAACCACCTGGAGCCAAGATAATGTCCGTTCCCAAATCATTAATGAACAGTTCCGCTTGGCCCGGATGTACCCCTCCACCCAAAGATGGGAAGGTTGGTTTTAAATTATAGTAAGGAAGAGATAGTTCATGTGCTGTGCGAATATATTTCAGATACTCAAGTGGGTACCCTCCGTATGGGGTGTTCATCATAACAATGTCGGCACCGGCTAATCTCGGAAATTTACCTATTGCCAATGGAGAGGTCATGCCGCTGTTTTTCCCCTCGTAGAACATTCCTGAACTTGCATAATGCCCTAATACCGGTACTGGTACACTCTCAGAAACGGCTTGGAACATACTGTAACCTACTGCTGCAAAGTTGAGCATAATCAACTCAGCTCCAGCATCAACGACTCGCTTTACGTGATCTAACTGCCTATCGGCCCGTTCGGTAACATTCACTATGTATCTAGTTTTGTGACCAGTTTTCTCGAATACGGCTTTAGCTGCCTCATTGTAAAACCTTACACGTTCCTCAGCCCGACAAAATTCCGGGTTTCCTAGCAACTCATCATCTTTGATGAAATCAACACCGCCTAAGGCCGTTTCGTAAAATATTTTGGCCCCAACCTGGGGAGAGAATCCTATGCATGGCTTGATCATGTTTAGGACCAAGGGGCGATCTTCCACACCAGTTAGTTTCCTGAGACCTTCAATTCCAAATTTGGGACCGACAAATTGTTCAGATAAACTCTTTGGAAATTGAAGGTCAACGAGTTTTACCTGGGCTGATGTTGAAGCATCATTTCCTAGAAGTGTGGTAAGAATCATTGGAAAGGATGCTTCAAAATTAACATTTGGATAAGCAATTTGAATGAGATAAGTACGGGTTTGGGAGGTATGTTGAGAGCTCAGTTCAATTGGAGGTACATCTATAATATTGACAACGCGTCCCATGTGGTTTTCTCTCATTTCATCTGTTATTCCAGGAACTGGAACCCAAGTGCCAACTGTTTGACCAATGGCCATAGAAGAGGCCTTGGAAATCACATTACTATCGCTGTCTAATTCAATATAATAGGTTGCCAAAATAAAATCTTTATTGTGGATCTCTTCATGTAAGCTGAACAATTGGTTAGGGATCATTGAGTTTCTCCTTTCTTTCGTTGGCAAAAAAATTGGAAGAACATTTTGAATAATCCTGCTGAAATTTCTGGCATTCCACGCACTTCTGCCAATAAAGAGGCCATCTATGTGAGGCATTTGAATAAGCTCTGTTGCATTTTCAGAGTTTACACTCCCGCCATAAAGGACTGGAATATCCCACCCAATTTCTTTCCCAAACAGTTCCGCCAAGGTTTGTTTGATGAGTTTATGTTTTTTGTCAGCATACTCTTTAGTGGCAGGCACCCCGCTAGTTCCAATGGCCCAAACAGGTTCATAGGCAATCCAAAGTTGTTGAGCCATTGATGAGGTCACGCCTCGCAAGCCCAATTTTAATTGCCTTCGGATTGTTTCCTCAGCAATACCCCAATCCTTCTGTTCTAGCGTTTCACCGACACACAGCAAGGGAGTAAAACCATGGTGTAAAGCGCTTAGCACCTTTTTATTTTCTTCAATATCGGTTTCATGAAGAACATGTCTTCGTTCGGAGTGTCCAATTTCAACAATTTTAACCCCAACTTCCTTTAGCATGATTGGAGATATTTCACCGGTAAATTGACCATTATCTTCCCAACACATGTTTTGAGCACCAATCGATATATTTTCTGCGGGTATACATCTTACAGCACTGTCGAGGGTAATAAAGGAAGGAATCACAAACAATTCGAGTTCCTTCCGTGAAAGATCTTTTGTAAGCTCATTTAATTCCTTTAGAAATAACAACGTATCCTGAATACCTTTATACATTTTGGTATTTGTCCCGATGTAACATTTGTCCGTCCTCGCCATATACACACCTCCTCAAATAGGGATCTTCACAGAAGTGTAATTTCCTACCTAGAAAGCTCATCTAAAATACAATTGAATTCGGAAACAACTAATGTCTCTCTGCGGTACATTTATCTTGTGAAATAAGAAAATGCCAACTTTTTATCAACATTCAACAAGACTAAATAATGAATAGTTATATACAATTGCATTCAATACAACAAAAAGACACAACATAACACATCTATTAATTATTGTTATGATATATATTTAGAAAAATTACGGAGGTTCAGTGTACTTTTGTTACTAAATATTGTGCTATGGAGATAGGGAACATGGAAATCTAGTATGGAATAAAGCTTTTAACCATATGACATCATCTCCTAAAACTATCCTCTACTCGTTATCGTGAAAACTATCCGGCCTTCCCTCATCAAAAATACCACAATCAAATGATTGCAGAGCACTATGCCATTCCGGCCCTAGGGGTTTATCTGTAACTATTGCATTAATTTTGTCGAAGCCACAAATATGCATAAATGAGGTCTGGTTAAATTTTGAGAAGTCCGCCACCAGATATCGTTCCTTGGATCGTTCGATAATTGTTTTGCGAACTTGGGTCCATAATTCATTTGAATCAGTACAGCCGTTCTCAATAGAAAGAGAACGGCAGGATAAAAATGCTTTGTCTACATAATATTCCTTGATGGCTTTTTCAGCCCCAATACCGTAGAAGGCCTGCTCCTTGGCAGAGAGAAAGCCTCCAGCTACTATTAGGCGAATGTTACCTTGATGGGCCAAATAATTCGTTATTGTCAAAGAGTTGGTTACTAAGGTTAATCGCATGTCCTTAATTTCTTTTGCAATGTAAAATGCGGTTGTAGAGTTATCCAGAAAAATGACATCCCCATTGTTTATGAGGCGTTTACACTTTTCGGCAATAAATGTCTTACTCTCGACGTATACGGATGTTCGAATGGTTGAATCGATGAGATTTTCAACGCCGGATTGTATGAATGCACCCCCATAGGAGCGCATGAGTATACCTTCTTGTTCGAGAGCTCGAAGGTCGCGCCGAATTGTTTCATCAGTGACTTTAAACATTTTTGCAAGTTCGGCTACAGAGGCACTTTTTAAGGGTGGTGCCTGTCACCACCCGAATTGTGTCGAAAAATCGTTACCGAATCAATCTTGACAGCGTGTGTCATTCGGTTGATAATCAAACTATAGAACGTATGTTCGAAAGCGATTAGGAGGCTTGTCGATGACGACGGTGATTCCGAGTATTGGACTGAAAGGCATGGAAGGCTATGTGGTAGAAGTAGAGGTTCAGTTAGTTCCAGGTATAGAGGGGATGAGTATTGTGGGGTTGCCGGATGCATCGGTGAAGGAATCACGTGAACGCGTGTTGGCAACGCTTTATGCTTATGGGTGTGAGGTGTTGGACAAGAAGATCATCGTAAATTTATCCCCATCAGAGCAACGGAAAAATAGTCCAATTTTTGATTTAGCGATGGCTATAGGGATTATGAAAGAGAGTGGGTTTATTAAACAAGATATTCCGAAAGACGCCACTTTTTTGGGTGTTTTGTCGTTAGGTGGAGAGGTGAAGCCTGTTGAAGGGATGCTGCCAGCCATTTTATCTGCCAAAAGACAAGGATTTAAGGTCCTGTATGTCCCACCAATATTAGATGTTCCGATCCATAAGATTGAAGGAATTGAATGCCGTTTTGTGTATTCAATAGATGACGTTATCCCATCATTTTCGGGTCAGATGTCGACCTTTCAATTCTCCCAAGTTACCTCTCTTTCCTCGCCCCCCACTGCCTCTTTTAAGAAAGATTTCAAACAGGTGATTGGACATGAACAAGCGAAGCGGGCTTTGGAAATTTCCGCTGCGGGTGGGCACAATGTGTTGATGTCTGGTCCTCCTGGTTGTGGAAAGAGTTTGTTATCTGAATGTTATCCTTCACTTTTACCAAATTTGTCTCCAGAGGACTATTTTGAAGTGCTTTCCATCTATCAATTAGCGGGTGTGTCACCTTCCGCTCCGCATTTACCACCTTATCGGTCTCCTCATCATTCTGCATCTTCCGTCTCTTTAATTGGGGGCGGTTCTCACCCAAAGCCAGGTGAAGTGTCACTTGCCCATCGAGGCGTCTTATTTTTAGATGAGATGGCAGAATTCCCAAAGCGAACATTAGATATGCTGAGGCAGCCTATTGAAACTGGACGGGTCACCATAAGTCGAGCGACTGCGACCGTCATGTATCCAGCACGTTTTATCCTTCTTGGTGCCATGAATCCTTGCCCATGTGGATATTTGGGTTCCAATGAGGTGTATTGTACGTGTACACCGAACCAGATCCAATCCTATAGAAACAGAATTTCTGGACCAATCATAGACCGAATGGATATCCTGTTATCTTTATCTCCGGTTCAGCTAGATATTCAAGCCATGACGCGTAATGAGTCATCTGCTCAGATTGCCGAACGTGTGTTGGAGGCAAGAGAACGTCAACACAAACGGTATCAAGGCGAATCGTGGAACGGCACGGTATCGGTGGGCGACCTCTTAAAGAAGTGCCCTTTATCACCGCATCAAGAACACATGTTAAACCAAGCGTCCCGAAAACAGCAGTGGAGCACTCGAACCCAAGTAAAAATCATTCGATTAGCACGAACGATCTCGGATTTATTAGGATCACCGGAGGTAACCGATGAAGCCCTGTGGGAAGCGTTAACGCTCAGAAGATGGTCCTATTCCAAAGACATAAAAGTGAGTCGTGGGTCATAATGGGACGTTCAAAACGAAGCTGGTCACCGAATCATTTTTATCACGTCGTCATGCGTGGAAACCGCCGGGATGCATTATTCAGAGAGCCGACTGATTTTACGACCTATCTTCATATACTCGAAACGGTCCATGATAAAGCCCCTTTTGAACTTGCCTCGTATTGCCTCATGACCAATCACCTTCATCTCCTCATTCGTTCACACAGTCAACCACTATCTAAAGTGATGTCACTCCTTAATAAACGCTATGCCAATTACTACAATACCCGCTATCGCCTGACAGGACATGTGTATGAAAAACGATATTATTCCAAGATAGTGGATTCCAAAGAAGGGATGTTAGAGGTCAGTCGCTACATCCATCTTAATCCTGTTGAAGCCCGTATGGTGGAGTCACCAGAACAGTATACTTGGAGCAGTTATCGCTTCTTTCTGGATCATCCCATTATTCTTCCTCCATCCTATATGAAGACTTATATACTGCTGGATTATTTTACAGGATCACCTGAAGCAAGGAAAAGAAAGTATTGGGAATGGTGCCTTTCTTTAGATTGAGTACAACTAAAATAAACCGGTGAGTCTTATTTATTGAAACCTGTTGATTCAAGTTTTATATAACATGAGAAATTTATTCATCAATCATCTCGATTTTAATTTTAAATCCTTCATAACGCATGAGATATTCACCAAGTTCTTTCCATGAGAAAGACTTATCCTCTATTTTGATTAAAGGAAGGCTTCCGTCTGTATCTTGATCGTAGTCGATTTCCCCTTCATAGGTATAGACGCATTTTTTAGGTGTGATCTCCATGTAAGTGATTCCTCCTTTTTTGTTAGTACAATCCTATTTCTATTTTTCCTTGAAATCCATTATGATGATAGTGATACCAATTATAATAGAGGAATTGATAGTGGATGTATATACAGGCTACCAAAAAGTTATTAGATCAATTAGAGATCAAAGGAGCATCTCCTACTAGAGAAGAGGAGGCCCTTTTTACCTGGCACGCGAATCTCATCACGATTAATCGGAGAAAAACCGTTGTGCTTGTGAATGATGCCAGTCGTTATTGCTTAGTGCTATATGGAATGAAGAAAAAGGACTGGGAGTCATGGGAAACGCTGATC
The DNA here is from genome assembly GCF_029094525.1 of Pullulanibacillus sp. KACC 23026. Taxonomy (NCBI): domain Bacteria; kingdom Bacillati; phylum Bacillota; class Bacilli; order Caryophanales; family Sporolactobacillaceae; genus Pullulanibacillus; species Pullulanibacillus sp. KACC 23026. Next base: position 739,031 of record NZ_CP119107.1, read on the forward strand.
CTATCTGCCATACGTAAGGTGCTTCTTGATGAAGGAATTTCTGAAGAGGTGGTTGAACGCTATATAGAGCAGGCGGGATTGGTGGACACTTATAAGAGTAAGAATCGCCAAACCACTGCCTGGGTGAATAAAGCATGCGACTATGTTCAGTTGTTTGAATATGACTTTGATGAACACGCTTCTTTGGTACAGACGGAAATGAGTAAAAAAGTAAGCCGATATCTCGTTGGATTAGGTACAGGTACAAGTGACTATTTTGTCCCCTATGAACAAATGCTGAAGGATCTGGAAGCTTTTGCGGGAGGGCCAATCTTTAAAAGACAGGCTGTTGTTGTTCATATTCGAATGAGGCTTGAACACTTCCAAGTCTGGCGGCGTTTGTTGGTACCAACAGACATCAGTTTCTATTCTTTTCATGAGATCCTGCAGATCGCCTTCGGATGGACGAATTCCCATCTTCATGAGTTTGAGATTGTCTCGCTCAAAAATGAGAACAAGTCAATTGCCCTACTGGTACATGATGAAGAGGCTTTTGAATACGGGTATGAGACACCGATGTTTTGGGATACAGAAGTGCGTCTAACGGATTATCTCCCGCAGTTTCAGGTTGTCTATACGTATGATTATGGCGATAATTGGCAGCATGAGGTCGTCGTAGAAGACGTCCTTCAGGATTATGACAAACCCTTTGCTATTTGTTTAGATGGGGCTGGTGACCGTCCTCCAGAAGACGTCGGTGGTGAGGGCGGTTATGATGAGTTCAAGAAAGCTATGACCGATGACAGCCATCCCGAGCACTATAGCTTTAAAGAATGGGTAAGTACACAATGGGGTATAGAATTCGATTTAGATCATGTCAATCGTCGGTTGCGATATGTGTAAGCGGGGGACTTGATATTGTCGTAGTTAGCAAATGGAATTCACTAACATAAATTTGGTATAATTTAGCTGAGGTGATGGTAAATGAACACTTTAAGTGAAGAGGCTAAACAAGAATTAGTTAATGCATTAAATGGAAAGCAATCTGGGGTTTTTGTTGTAGATGGTAAATTAGTTTCCATTGAGATTGAGAGTAATGATTCTGATTCACATAATGATTTATCACATGAAGATTTATCACAGGAGATTGAAGGTTATCCTGAGTTAAAAGAATCATTGTTAAGGTATCTAGATAACCCTGGTATGAAGCGATTCAATGGAACTGAACTGAAAGCTAAGCGTCATGAAAAAAGAAAATTATAAGGGATTTAAAGTCCTTTTTACCGAAGAATTTGAATGGTGTTTAGACAAAATTCAACGATTTTTTTCTGAACAAGGGGAAGAAACCTTGCGTTGGTGGTACTCGAGAGAAGATGAAATCATCGAATACATTGAAACCAACCTTTCTGAAAATCCATTTATAGGTAGGGAAGTTGAGAGGGGGAGTTTTAAAGGTCTAAGAAGAATGACCTATGGGAAAAGCAAGCATGTCATGCTGAATTATATCATTTATTATGCTGTGTTTGAAAAAGATGGCTATGTAGATGTCATTAACATTCTCCCTTCAAGAACAGAACGTAAACGTATTCGGAAATAAGTGGATTCTACAGATAGTTTTTTGCATCAATAAAATATAATTTAGGAGCTTTTTGCATATGGGGATCCCGCTATATATGACAGGGGTTCTTTTTTATGCCAAAAAGAGGGAGGTGAAATCGGGGCATAAAGAGATGGTTACAGGCACGCCTCGGTTTTTAAGTTTTTTTATTATGAATCTTGTTATGGGCTTCCTCTCCTCAAAACATTTTCTGGAGGGTTCATTTTTTGGGTATAATCTTAGACAGTATGAATACTAAGAAAGGGAGACCGTTATGCCCACTTCACAAATTAATCCTTTTCTGATAAACCTTTTAAAGCATGAAGATCTAAAGGTGGAGGATTCACCGACAGTAAGTCAGTTACCAGGAAAATATACCCAACTCATTGTAAAGAATAAGAAATTGATTACGCCAATTATAAAAGAAAATCATCATATGATGACGTGTAAAAGCTGTGGTAGGAAAGGGAAATATGATGTCGGCCAATTAGTGATCAATGTGGAGGAAGAAGTGAAGCCTGCGCGTGCGTCTCGGCATATTCAAATGACTGGCTATTTTCGTTGTAAGCACTGCAATGCAGCGGGTGATTGGGAACTCCCAAGCAGCATTTATCTTCAATCTATAGTCAGTACCTTATCTATGGGCTCCTCAGAAACAACCATTGTGGGGAAGAGCCTTTTATTTGATGGAAGCTGGCATCTTTATTCAACAGATGCAGAGGTGCATTTATTGAGAATACTTGAGGAGAATCCGCATGATTCGTTTATTTGGAATCGACTTGTGTATTTTGCAATAGAAAAGTGCAGAGAAATGCAATTAAAAGTACAAAGTATTGCCACCCAAATTTTTTCGGTTTTAACGTGATTTTGACAATGCATTCGAAAGTCTATAACTCTCTCCTGAGAAGGTTAGAATGTGCGCATGATGGATCAGACGGTCAACTAAAGCTGCTGTTAACCTAGAATCAGTAAATATTCGATTCCATTGGCTAAACTCTAGATTTGAAGTGATGATCAAACTCTTTTGTTCATACCACTCTGCAATAAGTTGAAAGAGTAATTCGGAACCTTCCTTGCTAAAAGGAAGGTAGCCCATTTCATCTAAAATAACTAAATCAACCTTCTCGAGCCTCTTCCTAAATGCGTCTAATTTATTATTTCTCAAAGCGTGTTCTAACTGTTCTATTAGATGTGACACTCTAAAAAATCTAACTTCAAAACCCAACTCACATGCCTTGCGGCCTAGTCCGGTTGCCAAATGAGATTTGCCTGTTCCTGGCGAGCCAATCAATACCACATTCTGCTGTTTCGGTATAAAGTTTAGGCTCATCAATGAATCTTTATCTAATTGAGATGGAAAGCGGATATGATCATGCCATTCATAATTACTAATGGTCTTAGAGTCTAAAAACTTCGCGCTTTTTATGAGCCGTTGAACCTTCGCTTTTTCTCTTAGACGCAACTCTTCTGAAAACAATGCTTCTAAGTATTGTTCGGTTGAATTGAATGGTATTTTATCGTAGATGTCAGCGACATAAGCTAATCTCAAACCTTTGCACAAAGAACGAATTTGATCACTCATATGAGTTCACCTCCATCATCAGATGGAGCTAATGAGTCATACAAATTCCAGTTAACTCCATATGGATCTCCATTTTGTTCAGAAATCAAATCATAAAATTCTTCATTTATTCTCTTCATATCATGAGTCACCAAAAGGTTGACTAACTCTTTAAGTCTATCTTTTCTTAATGATAAATCGTCAACCATTAAATAATCTTTTATCCTACCGGGTAAATATCTCTGGTAACGTGAGTAGGCCACAATTCTTGGTTTTCGGATCCAATCTTTAACAACTGAAATCCATGGAATCGCTCGCTTATTATTCATATAAGGTCTGTAGTCTTCTAATAATATTTCACCGTTTGGTGAGACAGCTTTAAATCTATCCCAAGTGAGAATTAAATAGATACTCGAATAATTAGCTGCTCTCGGAATATGAATCAAAGCTTTATCTATTTGAGCCTCGTTGTATTTGTTCACTGTGATCTCATGTTCTTTGAAAACAGGATAGTTTTTTTGCGGTAACGCTAATAAATAGTTTGACTCTTGTTTCCAAAGCTCTTCAATCATAATTTCTTTTTCATAGTGCAGTCTCTTTCGATCATTGGATAACTGAACCCGAAGGGTTTCTGTTAACTCTTCAAAATTATTCATGACTGGAGAAACACTGAAAAAGTTATAACGAACATAGCCAACTTTATTTTCCACGTTTCCTTTTTCGTTTCCGCTGCGAGGATTACATACCTGTACATCAAAACCATAGTAATTCTTAAATTGTATAAAGGCATCTGTTAATTGAGCCTCAGCTGTTTTAGATCTTGTTTTCTTTACAGCGGGTGTTAAATTATCTATTCTAATTTTCCTTGGTACACCACCAGCTTGGTTAAATAGAATATTTAAACCTTGAAGAAAGCATTCCTGATTCTCTGAGGGTAGTGGGACGGCAAAAGCTGCATTACTATATGGGAATGACATAACTAGGGTATGTATATCTACAAATTCTCCATCTTTAACAGCTTCCATAATCCCAAAGTCCACTTGCGCTTCACTAGGTGGATGTTCCAGCCGATCAAAACCTCTATCCGTTCCATCCTCGTTATGGCTATTCTCCCAATCCGTTATAAAATAACAAACAGTTCTATAGGATCCTTTAAAACCCAATTCTTTAAGTTCTTTAAATAGCTCCTTTTTTGTGCGACGCAATTTTTTCTTTAACTTTAGATCCTCAATCAGCCAATCAGAAACGATCTCTCCCCAATGTTCTTGATACATCATTCCTTCTTTAGACTTTATCTTTGATTGGGGGATCTGATCTTCATCAGCGTATTTTTTAGCAGTTCGCCAATTGATTCCTAATGTTTCCTGGATTTTTGTTATCGATAAACCTTTGTTGTTTCGTAAGTGTTTGATACAATTAATATCAGACATTGCTAGCATCCTTCCGTTACCTCCACTGAATTGATTCGACACCAATAACAGTAGAGTGACTTGGGGTGGCTGGCAAGTCTTTTTTTTATTTACACTCTATTAATTAATAAAGTGCAGGACTCTGCATTTTTTCCTTTGCAAAGCTCTGCACTTTTATTTTGCCATACACAACTTGGAAATTTGTACAATAAAGGAAACAGGCCAGAGTTAGCGGCGAGTGTCTTTGAACATTCAATCTCTGTGGACCCAAGTCAAGTGGAATCTCACTTTACCTTGGGGGATTTGTTGTGCCAAATTGATCGGTTGGAAGAAGCGGGCTTTCATTTCCGCCAAATGCTCATCCATGCCGAATCCTACAATAAACTTCCGGCCTTAAAATTAAGGAGCTTGCTCGCAAATGGAATTGGACAATTACTTTTGATACATGAACAGACAAACGGTGACATTCCTTTTATACCTTCAATTGAAGAAGGACTGGACTCGGAAATAAGAGAGACATTAATGACTTTTTTGGAAGTGCCGCTTGAGATTGATCCTGATGATATCAAATCTTTTTTACCATTAGCTGAGATTTATATGGGTAACCATGCTAAAGAAATCCCTTCTTATAATAGAACATTTAAGTTAAAGAGTTCTTCAAACAAAGCATCCAGGCTAAAGAAGAAGAAAAGGAAGAAAAGATAGGGGTTGGTGCCTGCCACCAGCCGAATTACATACATCTGTATTTTTGAAAGAGAAAAGATTCTGAACGATAGTCGTTTGGTAATTTACGATAAAATCAGAGTCTAGTTTCTTAAACCCTTGCTGGTGCTGGATCGGAGCATAATTTTATGGAAAAATATGTAAATCTGTTCAAGAACTGACAGTCCCAAAAAATGTTCAGATTTGTCTAACGGTGTTCAGGTATGAGCACTACCCTCCTGCTGTAGTGCTGCATTTGTATTCTTTTTATTTATTGATACATTTTTTAAAACGAATGTAGTTGGTAAGAGAGAAATCCCTAATCTTTACCTTTAATTGTGTAATAAATAAGGATACCTAAACGGCGCTTAATACTGTATATTTAAGAGTAGTTTTTGTTTAATTACAATGATAGATAGTCTAAATGTAAACTAATGTATGTAAATTTGTTGGGTGGATCATAGGAGAAAGATAGAGGAGAACTATGAAGAAAAAAATGGAAAATAGTTGGTTTTAGCTTTTTAGGACTCATTATTCTTGTGACTGCAGCCATTGGAATTGAGTATTATCAGCTAAAGCCTACAAATCACTTCAAATCTGTTCCGGTTGTTTCTTCGGGGAAAAGTACAGGGAAAACCAGTACAAATCAGCAAAGCAATAAAAAGCAGTCAACTAATCCAAAAGACCTTGCGTTTAATGTTTTAATAATGGGTTCTGATGCACGACCGGGGGATAAGATTGGTCATTCCGACAGCATGCTGTTGGCACATGTTGATTTGGGAAAGAATCAAATCAATGTGGTAAGCATTCCGCGTGATACACGTGTCTACTTAGATGGTTACGGCTATACCAAACTGACAAGCGTCCAGTATATTTTACAGGCTACTAAAGGTCCTAAGCAAGGCATAGAAGGGGCCGTTAATGCGATCAGTAAATTGACAGGGGTTCCGATCAATTATTATGCGGAAACGAATTTTGATGGCCTTCAATCGATGGTCGATGCGGTTGGCGGAATCAATTTGGATGTACCAGAGACCATTAAAATCAATAACCAAGTGTTTCAGGCAGGCAATCATTTTGTTAACGGGAAGACGGCTTTAGCCATTGCTCGTGAACGCCATTCCGCTGCGGATGGCGATTATGCGCGGCAAATGGCTCAATTAGAAGTGTTAAAAGGGATTGGGAAGAGAGCGCTTAGCCCAAGTAATATTTCTAAGCTGCCTTCACTTGTTAAATCCATAAACAAATTTATGATTGGCACAAATATGTCCACATCCGATATGGTGAGTCTGGGTCTTGCTGTGAAGACTATTAATCCATCCAAACAAGTCCACTATCAGCAAATTCCTGGGACAGGGAAAGTTATGTACGATGATATTCTTAAAGCGAACAATGATGAGATCGTCATCAATCAGCAAAAAATGAAAAGCATTATCGCTAAAAATTTCTAATAAGACATTTTTAATTTCAATGAAGGGGTGTAACTAATTGCCTGAGAGTCAGGTGGTTAGTTATCACCTCTTTTTTGAGATGTCACGGAGGATATCTAATGACTAGTAAAAAGATTGAAAGTGAAGAACTAAGAGATCACCAAATAGACTGGAATACTAATGATTTAAAACAAATCCTACTAAAAGCTTTTAGTCTTGCAGAAAACTCAAAAAGCGTGACGACGAGAGAAATGACTCGTTTTATTGAGAAAGAAATAAATAGGCTGACTAAGATTTACCAATGATATTTGTCCACAAAAAGGTTGTTTTAAAGCTGAAAAAAATCGATCGGCTGTTTTTACAGCTTTAAAGCAGCCAACTCCAAAAAACATAAAGAATCTTGATAGAATTGCCGTCAGGGCTTCTCTAACACCTATTCCTTGGTTTAGCTTTCCCTTTGTATGAGGGAAAGGCTACCTGCCACAATACATAATGAGAAACTAATCAGGCAGTGACAAAGCAACGGCATGAAGACAGCCTTTTAGACATGACTAAGGGTTTAAAATTTCACATCCTGTCTGCTGTGAGTGTAAGGAACGAATGAAGTTTCCAGCTTTCATGTCTTATGAAAATCTCACAATACAAAACGATGTTCGGTGCATTTGTTTTTCAAGAATAGGATAAGAGATGGATAGTTCGAGAGGGTCTTGTCCGTTTTTGAAGTAGACAAGTGATTGGGTGGTTTTACTAGGATGAGGTTTAATCTGACGGACGTGCTGGTAGAAGATCCAATGGCAGTCATATTGGCTGGGTGAAAGAGTTGGAAAGGCGAAAATCCCTTTGTTTGGAGCAATGGGAATCGGGACCTTGTGCTTAGCACCAGTTTGATGAATCACCGCCAGGCGTCTCCCATCGTAAGTTGCCCCTCCCTCCATACAGGCTGGTTCGATCAACTCCAAAGGCCGCTTATTAACGTAAAGAACTTGATCGGTTTCATAGATAATGGTTTGATAATCGAAGTGCTTGGCTGGTGCTAATGCAGTCGTGTTGGAATTAATCTCGTAAAAATCGGAAACGTTTACATTTGTCATGAGGGATCGCTCCTTTAAATGGGGTGGGTAATGAGAAGAAATAGGTTTAGGTTTAAAAACGGTGGTAGGGAGAAGGGATTTCGGGTAGAAGTGCTAATTGTTTGTCTCTTTATCAGTTAATTCTTTTTTATATTTAATCATTTTCTGAAAGATATACGTGTTTTCTGGGGTGACTATTTGCTGAAGGGAAATTTCTAGTCCAACCAGGAGATTAACAAGAGTTTCAAAATCGAACGGTGAAAGCCCTCTTTCGATGAAACTAATTTGTTTATTAGATACACCAGATTTATGCTCAAGATCATAAATAGTCATATTCTTAGAGATACGAATCGCTCTAATTTCTTTTCCTATTTCAATTAAGAGTTCATTAAAATATCTCATAATAGTTAGTCTCCTTAATTTAATTATCAAGGGGACTATCTGGAATCTCCATTACCTGCAGGTAAAGTATTGGGAATATATGTAATTTATACTGAGCTTTTTTTGATAAAATGTTTTTGAAAAGCCAAGTTTATTTTAAATGATTAGAGCTTCTTCGATATTGCCGTTGGCGGTGAGATAGAGCGGGATTCCCTACAATAAGAGAAGAAGGGTGAGAGAAGGGAATGGCTAGCGTGTCAGTACGCTGTGACTCACTCATGGCGGGTGCGGCAGGCTTGTTTTCTTTTCATAGTAGAAGGGGGTTTAATGGGCGTGGTCTTTGAAAGGTCTGAGCGTCGTGGCTATCAAGGTTCACTTGGTGTCTAATATTACTCTAGCACTAATAGTTATTGTTTCACTATATCTTCTAGAGCCATGCCTCATCCTTTATAATAGAATTAGAAAAGAAACTTAAGATTAATGGGGTGATGGTATGTCATCTTTTTCAATTGTCATTCCAGCCTATAATGAAGCGGAATCTATAAAAGGTGTACTGACAGACTTGGTGGAAAGAACGGCTGCGGACATTATTGTGGTGGATGACGGCAGTACAGATGGAACGGCTGAATTGGTTGAGGCGATAGTGGGTGTAAGATTACTAAGACAAGCGGTAAATGGTGGGCCTATTCAAGCGATAATGGATGGAATGAAAGCAGCTAACCATCCGGTGGTCGTAACGATGGACGCTGATGGGCAGCACCCGATCGATCGGATAGACGCCATTGTCGAGCCAATTATGAGAAATGAGGCTGATCTCGTATTGGGGGTTCGCTCGGAATTGCCTAGACTCGGGGAAAAGGTGATGGCTAAGGTTGCCGGAGTGTCGGATGCTACAACCGGATTTAGAGCTTATAGAAAAGAACTCTATCCATTACTAGAAAACGACTATGTATACGGTGGCGTTAGTATTATACGCGCCAAACAACGAAATCTTAGACTATTAGAAGTACCCATTGAGGTTAATCCACGAGTGGCAGGTGCCTCTGTGCACTCGAATTGGAACATCCTTAAGAAATCCATGATATTTGCGATGGAGCGAGCATTAGGAAGGATTCACTGAAACGCGGGGACGGTTCTTGTGTTTCATGATTAACGATGATAATAAGTAACCTTTACTAGTTTCTAGGTGTGTGATACCCTTAATTTCGGTATGTCCAATTTTACTAGAATAGTTAATGTTTCTATATAAACGAACTAAAAGAATAAGGCCGCTGAAAGGGAAGGGAAAATGGAAGTATTTATTAACGGTAGGTTTCTAACGCAAAGAATTACCGGTGTTCAACGAGTTGCTCATCAAATCGTAAAAGCATTAGATCAAAAAGCAAAAGATCTTTCTTTTAATATAACGATTCTTACTCCTGAGCCTATTGATCACGATCAATTACCGCTCAAAAACATAGCCATCAAGAAAGTGGGATTTTTAAAGGGCCACCTTTGGGAACAGCTGAATTTGCCGTTTTACTCAAGGGGGAATGTTTTAATTGATTTCTGTAATACTGGACCCATCTTAAAAAGAAAGCAAATAGTCTATTTGCATGATGCCTCCATTTATTCGCAGCCAGATGGCTATTCAAAAAAGTTTATTTTGTGGTATAAATTTCTTTACACATTTTTATCCCGGTTTAGTCAACGCGTGATAACGGTATCTCACTTTTCAAAGGATGAGCTTATTAAGTTTCTGCCATCTTTAAAAGAGAAAACTAAAGTGACACACATCGCAGCCAATCATTTTGATAAAGTGGGTACGGACGAGAGCGTATTATCCCAATATCATATAGATAAAAACAATTATTTATTAGCAGTCAGCAGCTTGCATCCGAATAAAAACTTCAAGATTATCCTTGAAGCTCTGGAAAAGATGGAAACCTTTAAAGGTCAGGTTGTGATAGCGGGGAATAATGACAATAAGGTGTTCTCTAAGGTTAATTTTGATAACTCGGAAAATGTCAAAATGGTTGGATATGTCACTGATGAGCAGCTGAAATCACTCTATCAGAATGCTAAGGGATTTATCTTTCCTTCTTTATATGAGGGCTTTGGGCTCCCGCCTCTTGAAGCTATGTCTCAAGGCTGTCCCGTTATCGCCTCAACAGCTGCCTCTATCCCGGAAGTTTGTTCATATGGGGCCCTTTATTTTGATCCATATGATGCCAATGATCTTATTAATCAAATCAACCGGCTTTTTAACCATGAGGATGAATACAAATCGCTAAGAGAACAAGGTCTAAGACGAAGCAAGGAATTCTCCTGGGAGAAAACCACAGATGGTTTAATTGAAGAGATTAAGAGTATGTTGTAATAGCATCCTCTGTTTTGAAATGAGGGCTTATAAAAAACAAGAAAGGACGTACATCTATTTAAGATGTAGGTCCTTAATTATTTTCTAGAGTTTATCTCTCCTTATGACCTAAAAATACTGTAGTAGGGCTGAATAAACAAAAAAATTTGGTTATAAAATAAGGTGAAACTTTTAGGATAGAATTAATAAAATGGCATGGAAGAATGCTAAACATAAATTGGTAGGATTTGTATAGAATCAAAAAATAAGAGAGGTTGATAGGTTAATGCCAAGTTGGACTCTAGATGAAAATGAAAAATGCATAAGGAAGATGACAGATTATCGAGAGTATATGGAGACACACACCGAGGATAGATCTGTTTGGTGGACTAATTTTGTTGAGGAAAATAGAGATTACTTTAATGAAGTAATTTCCAATCATAATAATAGTTCAGCAGTGGGACAACATATGGACTACTTGGATGAAGTCACTGATGGTAGAAGACCTTTGGATAAAACAGCCAAAAAAGACCATTGTTATTTTGAAATATTACCTAAGGGTAAGCAATTTTTAGAAGGAATTTTTGTAGGTCTATATGATGTTCAGAGAAATTCTAATGTTGGTAATAGAAATTTAAGCAATAAGAAGAATAAGCCATCATCTAATAGCATAGAAGAGGTGTATTTATCAAAAGATGACTACGAATTATTTGAATGCTTCTTTCAGTACGGTGATATTGAACGTGCTGATTTGGTCTTTGTTGGACGAGAAGAAGGATTGGCACGTGAATCAGCTCAAAAAAATTTTGAGGAACGTCTAGAGTTATTTCGTTCTAATAATGATGGATTGGGATATATTGAGCAAGATAGAGATAAACTAGGTGGATTTTATGTCAAAGATATCGGTATCTATGACAGTGAGTCAGGGGACAGTCCTTTTGACCAAGTAATGCGCTATCAAACTCGTATAAAATATTTGTTAGATCATAACTTTAAACTAGGAAATAATCTAAAAAAGTATAGGGAAGACGTTCTTCACCGCCCGGACTCAAAAACTGCCATGTTTGATTATTTCCCTCTACCAAAACAAGGTAATTTCTCTTATCAGTTATCCGAAGAGCTACCATTTACCAAAAGAACATATTCGGAATATCAAAAAAGCGAACAATCTAGGCGGAAGAAACTTATTAAAGAAATGTATGATCGTTACCCTATGAAAGTTAGCTGGGTGTATGCAGGAATTGAAAATCATGGTTTCAGACTACAATCCGTATATGAAGATTTAGGATTTGAGTTTGAAGAAGAAATAAAAATTGAACCACATGAGGATTATAAAGATTTAGTGCCAAGAAGTAATAAAATTTCTCGCTTTTTTAAAATTGGAAAAAGAAAAGGAGAAAATCAATTTGTAATACTGACACCATTCTTAGGAAATAGGCAAATTAATAATGATGAAGTCGATGCAATCACTACTTGGGTTGCTGCATTCTTAAAGAAATAAATTATAAAGGCGCCCGCCAATGGGTGTCTTTATGCTTTACTCTTATCAAACTCTTTATAAGGGAACTCCTAATAAATACACTCTCTTTATTTAAACATTTTTATTGCTTCGTTTTTCTCAATTACAAGCTTTATTATTTGCAATATATTTTCTTAATATCTCTCTTGCTCTATACCTGTCATAAGGCATTTTACCAGCTGCTTTTTTAATTAGAGTTTCTGCATTTGAAGAGAGAGCTATATTGAGATAATCCAAAGCATCATTAACATTAGATAATGTTGCCCCTTGCATCGAAAAGTACCTCAATAAAAATAATTTTAAAATTTATAAATAATATTGACAATTCATTAAAAGTGTATTAACCTCTTTATTAGCGAAACGTTTAGCTAAACGTTTAGATGGTCGGTCGAAATTAATCGGCAGCGTTTTCAATCAACTGAAACGAATTAGTTGAACCGAGACCAAATCATCGGAGTCACATCGAATTGCAATCTGATGTAACTTCCCTTACTATACACATATAGCTAAACGTTTCGCTGGGAGTTGAGGATAATGGTAACAATTAAAGATGTAGCCAAAAAAGCTAATGTATCAATCGCAACAGTTTCAGCAGTCATCAATAATAACAAATTTGTTAGTGATCAACTGAAAGAAAGGGTTGAGCAAGCGATCCAAGAGATTGGGTATCGGCCTAATCGAGTGGCCAGAAGTTTGAAGAAGAAGGAAACTCATCTGATCGGTGTTGTTGTTACAGAAATTACGAACCCTTTTTATCCATTAATGTTGAAGGGTGTCGAGGATATTGCACTTTTAAATAAGTATAAGCCTATGCTTTGCACGACAGATGATGATTCCAAAAAAGAATTTGAACTCATTCAATCAATGGTTGATCAAGGCGTGGATGGTGTCATCTTAGCCACTGTCGATAAGGAACATTCACGCAGTGTCCAGTTTTTAGAACAAGAAAAGATTCCTCATGTTTTGATTAATAGAGCTCCATTTAATTACGACGGAAACCTAGTCAGAATCAATAGTTATCGAGTCGGGGAATTGGCCACGGAATTCCTGCTCAACCAAGGCCACAGGGATATTGCCATTATCGTTGGAAATCGTCTAAATAGTTGGGAACGTGAAAAAGGATTTAAAGAGACTCTTCTAAAACAGGGGATTGTCCCCAAAGATAATCGAATCATTCAGAGTGAATATAACATGAAAAGCGCTTATCGAGATATTCAAACGTTAATCGAAAAAGGTGACTTGCCTACAGCGATTTTTGCAGTAAGTGATGTCATGGCTTTCGGGACAATAAAAGCATTATTAGATCATGGCCTCAAAGTGCCTCAAGATATCTCAGTCATTGGATCCGATAACATCACATTTTCCGAGGACTTTCGGATTCCATTAACGACAGTGGATGCCAAGGCCTATGAGATTGGAAAAATGGGATGCAAACTGTTAGTAGACCTGCTCCAAATGAATAAAGAAGATAAGGGTACACAACAATTAATCGAGCCAGAACTAGTAATTAGAGAAAGTTGCCGTTCATTAATGACAACTAACTAACTAGATAATAAATTTACTGTTTTTTAATTTATTGTATTTTCGGATAATAAGAGGAGGATGAGAGATGATTGATTTAACAGGAAAAGTCACGATCGTTACAGGAGCAGCCAGAGGACTGGGTAAAGGTATTGCTGAAAAATTAGCTTCTTTAGGTGCACATGTTGTGGTTAGTGATATGAATCCAGAGGGAACTGAAGCAACAGTTTCTGAAATAACTAAGCGTGGAGATCGTGCTGAAGCGTTTCTTTGTAATGTGGCCAATAAAGAAGAAGCGAGATCTTTAGTTGAAGAGACCGTCAAGAAACATGGGAAACTCGACATTCTTGTTAATAACGCGGGAATAAACCGAGATGCCATGCTGCACAAGATGGATCATGAACAGTGGGATCGTGTGATTAGCGTTAACTTAACAGGCGTCTTTAATACGATGCAACCTGCAAGCGCTGTCATGAGAGAGCAAGAAAATGGGCGTATTGTAAATATCTCTTCAGCAAGCTGGCTTGGGAATGTCGGTCAGGCTAATTATGCTGCTGCAAAAGCCGGTGTGGTGGGCATTACAAAAACAGCAGCAAGAGAATTAGGCAGAAAAAATGTCACAGTGAATGCGATTTGCCCTGGATTTATCGATACAGATATGACACGCGGTGTTCCAGAAAAGGTATGGGACATGATGATTTCAAAAATTCCAATGGGAAGAGCCGGCAAACCTGAGGATGTGGCGAACTGCATTGCTTTCCTTGCTTCCGATCAAGCTTCTTACATTAACGGTGAAGTGATAAACGTTGGTGGAGGAATGGTTTTATAAAACCAATTTCCACAAGGAAGATCAAAATGAAAGCCCTTAATAAAGCTGCGGTTAGTGGTGGATGGCTCTATTCCAGAGATTTATTTTATTAGAAGCCTGAAGGTCGTGCTGATGCTATGACATTTGGTAAAGTTACTGGATGGGCGTCACCATCGTAGGAATCAAGAAGTATCGCAAGTAGTAAGGGGTGGCTGGCGGATTGCCCACGGAAAGCGAGTGCACTGGAGCGGAAATCAACAGTCAATTTTAACAGAACCTAATAAAATAGATTGCGTTTTTTGGATGTTTTGACAGCGCTATGATGAATTTGTTCAGTGAATGTCAAAATTGAAAGGGGGAATTGTGGGATGACAACAAAGATAAATGAAAAGGAGCTTGCAAGCAGCATCCCGGATGGAAGCACCATTGGTTTAGTTGGATTCGGCGGGATGGGACAATGCGACAAAATTTTAAAAGCCATCGGACATCAATTTACAGAAACGGGTTCTCCTCATGATCTGACTGTTTTTCACACTGCTGGGCAGTCAGACAAATCGAATGGCATTGAACATATTGCTAAAGAAGGTCTTCTTTCTCGGGTCATTGGCGGTCACTGGGGACTTGCTCCAAAGATGAGGGAGTTAATTGAGGAAAATAAAATTGAATGCCATTGCTGGCCCCAAGGCCAATTAACCCACTTATTACGGGCCATGGCCAATCGGCTTCCAGGTCAGCTTTCTCCGATCGGCCTTGGGACGTTTGTTGATCCCCGTGTTGAGGGGGGGAAGATCAATAATCGGGCAAAAGCCACAGATGATTTAATTAAAGTGATCCATATCGATCAGGAAGAACTTTTATTATATCCTTCTATCCCATTGGATTATGTGTTTATTCGTGCAACGAGTATGGATGAAGATGGGAATTTAACAACCGAAGAGGAGCCATTGAAGCTGGAAATTATTTCTGCTGCCCACGCTGCAAAAGCGTATGGCGGCAAAGTTATCGCTCAAGTCAAGTATCTCGCATCCAAGCAATCCTTCCATCCAAAAGATGTCGTTGTTCCAGGTTACCTCATCGATCATTATGTTCTCGTTGATGATCCGGAAACAGAACACCGGCAAGTTCCAAGTACGGTTTATTCACCTATATTCTCAGGGGATGTACGGACCCCAAATAGAAGTCTTGCACCTCTTCCCTTAAATGTGCGAAAGGTGATCGGCAGGAGAGCTGTGAAAGAGTTGATGCCATCTGCTGTAGTCAATTTAGGGATCGGGATACCTGGTGATGTTATTGGCGGAATTATTAATGAAGAAGGATTAAATGAATTTATGACATTGACCCTTGAATCCGGGATCGTAGGCGGCATCCCTGTAGGCGGCAATGAATTTGGAGTTGCCCGTAATGCCAGTGCGATTTTAGATCATGAGTATTTATTTGATTACTATCACGGTGCAGGGATTGACATTACGTTTATGGGAGCAGCTGAAATCGATGCCTTTGGTAATGTAAATGTCTCTAAGTTTGGTGATCGAATTGTAGGCTGTGGCGGGTTTATAGATATTACGCAATCTGCTAAGAGAGTGGTTTTTTGTACGACGTTTACAAGCGGTGGTTTAGACATCTTGATTAAGGACGGACAATTAAAAATTAATCAGGAAGGTAAATTTAAAAAATTAACAAAGCATGTCAATCAGATTACGTTTAGCGGAAAGTATGCCTCTGATCATTCAAAAGATGTGATGTATGTAACAGAACGGGCTGTCTTTGTTCTTACAAAAGATGGTTTGGTTTTAACAGAAATAGCCCCAGGGATTGACCTTCGTCAAGATATTTTGGACCAAATGGAGTTTGAGCCGATGATCGCAAGTAACTTGAAAGAAATGGATCCATCCATTTTTCAAGATATATTAAGAGAATCCGGTCAAGTGGAAGTCCATTAAAAAGAGGGAAGGCGAGATAATCATGAGTCAAAAATGGAAAGCAACCGCTTTAAGAATGGGAGAACTTTATGTTGAAAAGTCATCACTAACCTATCAAAAAGATGTTGGTGACTATTTATGGATCCCGATGTGGGCAACAGCTATAACAGATGGTACCCATAGCATTTTGGTGGATACAGGCATACATGATTTGAACTGGGTAGAAAAAAATATTGGTCCTTGCCGCCAAAGTGAGGATGAGTATCTTGTAGAGGCTTTAAATAAAGGGGTCGGATGGTCGCCAGACGATGTTGACATTGTCATCAATACGCATCTTCATTACGATCACTGTGGCAATAATCGTTTGTTTCCCAATGCCAAATTTGTTGTACAGAGAAGAGAGTGGGAAGCGGCCCATAATCCAATTCCTTGTCAGGAACCTATCTACTTTAATGAACTATTTGATACAAGTGCCGTCAATTATTTCAATTGGATATTTGTAGATGGCGAAGAAGAAGTTGTTCCGGGTGTCAAAGTCTTTTTAACACCGGGCCATTCAGAAGGACACCAATCTGTCTTAGTGGATACTGAAGAAGGTATATTGTGTGTCGCAGGTGACGTTTCGAATCTGATTGAAAACATTCAAGAAAATCTTCCAGCGGGGATTCTAACGTGTACCAAGGAAATGTATAAGGGAATGGAAGATGTAAGAGAAAGGGCAGAGCTGATCTTGCCTGGTCATGACCTTTATATTCAGAAATATCAAAATTCTAATTTTCCAGCCATCAAAAAAAGTTCTGTAAAAAAGTATGACAGGTAGAGAGGAAGTGGAGATATGACTATGAAAAATACCGCTGAACAAATCAATACACCTGTTAAATCCAAAAAAAGGATCGTCCCTCATGCACCTAAACTATCATGGGTGGCTTTACTATTCCTTTGGTTAATCTTTGCGATGAATGCCACCAGCAGAGAAATTATGAACCGGGTCATGCCGGCCATTGTGAATGAATATCACCTCTCAGCTGATGTTGTCGGGACAATCGTTTCCGTGATCATGGTTGCAACTGGAGCATTCTCGATTTTGGGGGCAGCATGGTCAGATAAAAAAGGTCAAGGTTGGGCCAGAAAATACAGTGGTATTTGGATGGCCTTAGGATATACGTTATTTTCTATTCTTACAGGGGTATCCGTTCTTACGTCAGCAGCAACCGGCTTTGTCATTTTGCAGGTTATCAAAAATGCTTTTGGCGGAGTAGGAGAGTCCATCGAAGTGACAACCGTATCAGAGTGGTGGCCGAAAGAAAGAAGAGGATTTGCATTAGGCGCTCACCATTCTGCGTATCCATGGGGGACTTTGTTTAGTGGTCTATTAATTTCTCTTATTCTATTACTTTCACATGGAAATTGGAGAATGCCCTTTCTTATTATCCCGTTATTAATTATCCCGATATACATTGGTTATTGGGTGTTCTCTTCCTCTAAAAACTTCAAGAGATATGAGCAGGACACTAAAAAAATGAATTTAACGCCTTCTCTTGAATCGGGACATGTACACGGGTCAAATAAAGGCGCAATTTTAGAATCCTTAAAGAATCCAAATATATTAGTAGGAACCCTTTGTGTACTTTTGGCAGAAGCAGCTTTTACAGGTCTTAATTTTTGGCTAGCCCCATATCTCGCCTTTGTTGGTCATTTCAGCTATGCCGCTGCAGCTGGCTGGTCAGTTGTTTTTACGATTACAGGTGGAATTGGTCAGATTTTTTGGGGAAGTATTTCCGATGTAATAGGTCGCAAGAGAACCATGTTGATTGCTTTTGCTTGGCTGACAATTGCATTAGTTCTCTTCCAATTCAGTGCATATAGTATTTTCTTATTAGTGGCTATTCAACTATTTGCAGGTTGTTGTACGAATGCCATTTTCCCAGTCATTTTTTCTCTAGTAACAGATTCCGCAAAAAAGGGTTATACCGGCACTGCGATGGGAATTGCCGAAACTGGGATGTACATCGGTGGTGCTTCTCCTTTAGTTTTGGGCTTCTTCATTAATGCCGGCGGCGGTTGGAATGCTCAAGGCGGTTATATTTCTGGTCTATACTTCTTAGCTTTCTGTATGATTGCTGCGTTCATTTTAACCATCTTCTTCACTAGAGAAACAGTTGGAAAAAGACGCGGAAAAGACTGGGCGTTAGTTGGTAAAAAATCTTGCGGAATTGATAAGTAATCTACGTAAAAGTTTAGTGTTGATTTAAACACTTCTATGCGGACAGTATGTACCTGCGTAATTAAAAGCAACCGTTTACTTACTAAATCAAACTTATCTATGAAATGTAACTATGAGTTATGAGAAAGGGAGTTCAAGTTTTGAAAGCTCATTTCATTAAGGCGGATCACGTAACAGATTTTATAAAAGATGGCAGTACCGTAGCGACTGTTGGGATGACATTAGTGGGGGCCTCTGAAGCTATTCTTAAAGAAATCGAAGAGAGTTTCTTAAATACAGGTCATCCCCGCAATCTCACGTTGGTTCATTCAGCAGGCCAAAGTGATCGGAAAGATGGCATTCAGCATTTTGCTCATGAAGGATTAGTGACAAGGATTATCGGCTCACACTGGGGGTTGCAGCCTAGGTGGATGGATATGATTGCCAATAATAAAGTGGAAGCGTTTTGTTTGCCCCAAGGCCAAATTGCCCAGTTATACCGATCGATGGCGTGCGGACTTCCAGGAAAGATGAGCAAAGCGGGGCTAGGGACTTTTGTCGATCCAAGGATTGAAGGTGGAAAAATGAATGAGAGATCAAAAGAATTAGAAGATCTCTCAGAAATTATCCACTATGACGAGGAAGAGTACATGTTTTATAAGAAAATCCCATTAGATGTCTGTATTATTCGAGGGACAACAGCTGATGAGATGGGTAATATTTCAATGGAAGAAGAGGCCATGAAGTTAGAGGTCTTGCCTGCGGTGCTGGCAACGAAACGATTTGGCGGGAAGGTAATCGTCCAGGTTAAACGGGTTGCTGAAACGGGGGCCCTCCATCCAAAAAATATTGTTGTTCCAGGTGTTTTTGTCGATGCAATTGTAGTTTGCGAAAATCCAGAGGAAGATCATCGCCAAACTTCATCCTGGTATTATGATCCTTCTTATTCAGGCGACTTAAGGGTTCCGCAGGACTCTATCCCCCCTTTGAGTTTAACGATTCGCAAGTTTATTGGCAGACGAGCGATGCTTGAAATTAAGAAAGGGGATGTGATCAATCTAGGGACCGGAATCCCAAATGATGTCATAGGAAAGATCGCTAACGAAGAAGGTGTTTCCAACGATTTTATGATCACGGTAGAATCCGGAATATATGGAGGAGTTCAGGCAGGCGGTATTGATTTTGGGATTGGCCAAAATGCTTATGCCATGCTCTCGCATGTTGATCAAATGGACTACTACAATGGTGCCGGTGTCGATGTGACGTTTATGGGTGCAGGTGAACTAGACGGTGAAGGCAATGTTAATGCGACCAAAATGGGGCCTTTATGTACGGGGGCAGGCGGCTTTATTGACATTACTCAAAACGCTAAAAAAGTCGTGTTTTGTGCAACCTTCAATACAGGGGGAGCCAAGATTGGCTTTGAAAATAGTCAAGTCAAGATTGAGGAAGACGGATCCATCAAGAAAATGGTTTTAAAGGTGTCACAGATCTCTTTTAATGGACAATTAGCCCGTGAAAAAGGCCAGGAGGTTCTCTTTGTTACAGAGCGAGCTGTTTTTAAATTAGTAAAAGAAGGTGTGATGTTGATTGAAATTGCACCGGGTGTGGATTTACAAAAAGATGTGTTAGATCAGATGGATTTTCAACCGATCATCAGCAGCGAGTTAAAGGTGATGGACAATCGGTTATTTGAAGATGGTGTATTTGGAATTAATGAGATAATGGCAGATTAATAGAGATTAGCAAATAACTGAAGTTTTATGATGAGTTTTATTAGGAGGGGAATTTAATGAGTGATTTAAAAGAAGTTGTAATTGTATCTGGTGCGAGAACGGCGATCGGGAAATTTGGTGGAAGTTTAAAAGATGTTCATCCGACTGATCTTGCAGCAACTGTTGTGAAGGAAGTTGTCAAGCGTGCGGGAGTGCCTTCGGATTGTGTCGATGAACTAATAGTTGGAAATGTTGGACAAATCGCTGAGAATGGTTTTATTGGCAGAGTGGTTTCCTTAAAATCAGATTTACCGGAGGAAACAACAGCCTATTCCGTAAACAGACAATGTGGCTCAGGCCTGCAAGCCATTGTCGATGCTATGCTTGAAATTCAGACGGGAAATGCAGATGTGGTGGTAGCTTGCGGAACAGAGAATATGTCCCAATTACCTTACTATGACAAGGGCTCTCGTTTTGGTTATAAGATGGGAAATGGTGTTCTAGAGGATGGACTATTAACGATTTTAACCTGGCCAGGCGGACCTTATCATAATGGTTTAACTGCAGAAAATGTTGCAGATCGTTACGATGTATCCCGTGAAGAACAGGATCAATTTGCTTTAAACAGTCAAGAAAAGGCACTGTCTGCGATTCAAAATGGAAAATTCAAGGATGAAATTGTCCCTATTGAATTAAAAGATCGAAAAGGCAATATCAGTATTTTTGATACAGATGAGCATCCTAGAGAAGGCGTCAACATGGAGAAATTAGCCAAGCTCAAGCCCGCATTTAAAGAAGGCGGTTCAGTTACAGCAGCGAATTCTTCAGGCATTAATGATGGCGCTGCGGCAGTTGTCATGATGTCGAAGGAAAAAGCAGAAGAATTAGGTGTAAAACCCATTATAACAATAAAAGGCTATGCTGTTGCAGGAAATAGTCCCGAAGTAATGGGGTATGCGCCTAAGTTGTCTACCGAAAAGTTAGCCAAAAAGTTAAATCTAGATTTAAAAGAAATTGAGATATTTGAAATCAACGAAGCCTTTGCTTCACAAGCGCATGCCGTTGTCAGAGACTTAGAGATTGACCCTGAAAAAGTGAATGTCAATGGTGGAGCCGTTAGTCTGGGCCACCCAGTCGGAGCAACCGGTACAATTTTGACCGTTAAAATGATGTATGAAATGCAGCGCTCTAACCTAAACAAAGGAATCGTCGCTATGTGTATCGGCGGAGGCCAAGGCATATCCGCCTACTTTGAAAGATGTGAATGAAGCAGGAAGCGTGGGGACGGATCTTTTAGGGGACAATCGGAAATTTTGCACGAGAGAAGGCATAACTAGCAGTTAGTTTCTGCCAATTGTGCCTTCTCTTAACCATAAGGAATCCATCATACCGCAAAATATTTGATTGCCCGAGAAGAATGAAGTCGCGGACCTCCCTCTATGGGAATTCATCGTTCCCCATCTTTTAGTTATTCTCTATTATTGGTGCTCTTAAAGATTTAGCGATGCTCATTTCAGCAATGTTTAATGATAGAATCGTGTAAAAGGGTACAGGATCCCTCCTCCCCACTAAAGAGGCTTTTATAAAAAGTTATTAAATTCGGCAACTTAAGGCAATCCAAAGCTTAGGACGGTGCCTGTCACCACCTGAATTTTGCCGAAAAATATATAGAACATATATTCCCATAAGAAGTTTCTCTGTGATAAAATTATGATAGCAACTACATAAAGCGGATGAGCGGTTGGCACTCCCTTATAGGAAAGGGGGTGTTATTAATGGTGACATTTGAAGCAATGAACATGCTCTTTCAATTTGGCATCTTCTTAGCCACGGTTTTAACAGCTATGGTTGGGATAATTGCGCTCGTCGCCAACAGAAAAAAGAAGTAATCGCCTCCGCTTGGGACTAGTGGAATTGGCGTTTACTTCTTTTTAGTAATGCTAGTTATCGTCGGTCAGCCGTTCTTGAAGCGGCATGTATGTTGCAACCGACTGAGCGTTCCAGCGCTCAGTCACTTTTTATTCTATAGTTATTATAGAAAAGATATTCATTGAAATCAATATTTAGGAAGTTGCTTATCACCACTCGGATTTTGTCGAAAAATCGTTATAGTAATGTGGAAGGTATGCTGCCAGCTATTTTGTCTGCCAAAAGACAAGGTTTTAAGGTTCTGTATGTCCCTCCCTTATTAGATGTTCCAATTCATAGGATTAAACGGATTGAAAGTCGATTTGTTCATTCAATAGAAGACGTGATCGAGTCCTTTTCGGGGCAACTGTCGACATTTCAGTTCTCGCACGTTCCCTCTTCTTCAGAACTGCCATCTTCCTCATTTAGAAAGATTTTAAACTCATGAGCGGGCATGAACAAGCAAAGTGGGCTTTGGAACTTTCCGCTGCGGGTGGGCACAATGTGTTGATGTCTGGACCACCTGGTTGTGGTAAGCGTTTGTTATCAGAATGCTATCCCTCTTTATTACCAAACCTATCACCAGAGGAACAATTTGAAGTGCTTTCTATTTACCAATTAGCGGGTGTATCCATTCCAGCACCGCATTTCGCATTTACCCCCTTATCGATCCCCTCATCATTCGGCCTTTTCTGTCGCTTTAATCGGTGGAGGGTCTCATCCAAGCCAGGTGAAGTGTCACTTGCCCATCGAGATGTCTTATTTTTAGATGAGATGGGGGAATTTCCTAATTGAACCTTAGATATGCAGAGGCAACCGATTGAAACTGGAAGGGTTACGATAAGCCGAGCCACTGCTACCGTCATGTATCACTCATAACAATCATCGTTACTCATTTTTTCGACTTCCATCAATAAAAATTTTCTATTTCCGACTTGGATGTATGAATGCCCTAGACAGAATTGCCTTTTTTTATTTGTTCTTATTCAACTCTTATAGGTTCCATCTACATCACCGACTTTGATTTGTTTGCTTTCATGATAAGTTAATGGGGAGTGTCTTTCATCACTTGAAGCGAATTCGTCCCTATTGTTAGGCTTTAAGAGAATCTAACTATACAAAGCGCTGTTCGGTGCAATTGTTTTCAAGAATAGGATACGAGATGGATAATTCGAGAGGGTCTTGTCCGTTTTTGAAGTAGACAAGTGAGTGGTTGGCTTTACTAGGATGAGGTTTAATCTGGCGGACGTGCTGGTAGAAGATCCAGTGGGAATTATACAGGGTGGGTGAGAGGGTAGGAAAGGCGTAAATCCCTTTGTTAGGCACAAAATAGGGATCGGGACCTTCGCTTGTCACCGCTTTGATGGATCACCGCCATGCGCCTTCCATCATAAGTTGACTCACCAGGGGGGAGGAGAAAATTAATAGGAAACGCGGCCATGTAAGTTATGTTAGTTGGAGCACTGCTCATGTCTCCATTTTTTTTTACTTGTCTAGATTATTTCTTTATTCGCTTTTAAATTTGGTATAGTGAAAGTAAACCTAAGCTCTATTAGTAGTAGCGTATCAGGGCAAGCTAGTAATGTGAAGGATCGGTATACATAAATGAGAGTCGTTTGTTGCGTTAAAAATCTTTATGTTAAGAGGAATTAAAAATGAAAAAGATTGCTTATTATATTTCAGATTATGGATTTGGTCATGGGGCAAGAAGTGTGGCTGTCATTCGTCGTTTACTTGAATGGTCTAAGGATGTTCACCTAACCGTTTGTACGTCTTATAGTTTGCCTTTTATCAAACGGTCCTTAGGGGATGATAACCAGCAAGTGGGCTATCGACATGTTGAGAATGATATCGGTTTTCGTTTGCTGCCAAACAGTGTGCTGCCGGATGTGGAGGGCTTTCGAGAAGACTATTTTAACTATATTGAGCGCTCCTCGAGTTATATTGAACAAGAAAAGCAGTTTTTACTAGAAAACGAGATTGACCTTGTCATAGGGGATATCCCGCCATTTCCGTTTGTTGCGGCTAAAGAGGCAAACATCCCAAGCATCGGCATCTCGAATTTTTCATGGTATACCGTGTATAAAGACTGGCTTTCACCAAGTGACTTGTCGGTGTCAAAGGAAGCCTATGAATGTATGGATCTGTTTATAGAGTTGGCGGGCAGTCAGGAGCCTCATTGGGGGAAATCGGAGCCCGTTCAAGTGGATTTCTTCTCACGACATATTGATCAAGAGCGTGTAAGCGATATAAGAAAACAAATAGACCCAACCGGAACTAAGCACATTGTTTATTTTGGCTTAGGAATGAAGATTCAAGTGGACCTCTTGCAGAACTTGCCTATTTGGCAAAGCCCCAATTGTTTGTTTATAGTGGCTAGTAATGCGGCGATTGAAGGCGATCATGTATTCAAGATACCTATTGAGGATACAGAAACCCAGAATTATATTGCGGCAGCTGATCTAGTTATTTCAAAGCCAGGATGGGGGACGCTCAGTGAGGCGATTCAAGGACATGTGCCGCTTCTCATCATCAACCGGTCGACTATGATTGAGGATCAAAACAATATCCGCTTGCTTCAAGACCGAGACCGTTGCGCCCTTATTAATTGGGAGGACTTTAAGCAGTTTACTTTGACTGACACGTTCTTGGCTGAAGTGAAGCAACAGGCTCACATACAGACAGCAGACGGTGAACAAGAACTTGACAAGATTGCGAAAACAGTCACGGGATGGCTGAAGTGAAACGCGGGGACGGTTCTTGCGTTTCACGAGTAGGCTTCAATAGTAAGACCCGCTTAAGCTTCAATCGCGGTGCGGATTGCACTCCCAATTAAGTTGTTATTTTAAGTTCCTCTCCCAAAACTGAACACGTTACTTTTGATATGTTAATTTACTTGTTATTTATAATGCTGATTTTTCGGTGTTATTTGGATTTTACCGGGCGTTTTGGAATTTTATGTAAAGCATTAGAGAATGTGAAGGTTTGCACTTAAAGAATAGGTTTAGAGGAAGAAATATTATAATAATTTTAAAGGGGAAATTTAATGAGTAATGAAAAGGTAAGAATTGAAGGGTTAGACTCAGAAAACTGGTACGAGTGTTGTGCATTAGAAGTATCCGAAGAACAAAGGGATTTTATCGAATCAAACGCTATTTCAATTGCACAGTCTAAATTTGAATCAACGCTTAAGCCTTATGCTATTTATTTCGAAGATCAAATTGCAGGGTTTTTAATGTTTAATTCAGTTCCAGAAGAATTGGATGGTTATTGGATTTATAGAATAATGGTTGATAAAAAGTACCAAGGCAAAGGTATTGGTAAAGCGGCAACCGAGTTGATGATCTCTGAAATGGCTAAGTTGCCAAATGTAAATAAAATTGTAGTGGGTTATCATCCAGAAAACCAAGGAGCACATAAACTTTATCAAAGTCTCGGTTTTATTGATGAAGGTGAAAGATTCGGAAAAGAAATGGCAGTCATCAAATACTTATGATGGACTGTGCCTGTCACCTCCCGAATCGTGATCGTGTTTTTAAAAAAAGAGCTTTTTATTAAAGTGATTTTTGATGTGGGTGGTGAATTAAAAAGATTTCAATCTGATTCATTGTTATTCGGTAAAAAACTTTATAGAAATGATCACCATTCTTCGGTCAACAGGCATTTTTTTAATAAGAACATGTCGACCAGGAATGTCAATTGAGAAATCCTGTTTTGTGAAATAGAATTGAATGGTTTCCTTTAAGTAAGCGGCTATTGGTGGAGTTCAATGCTATCTCTCCAACGATCTAAAGCGACTAAGGAAGTAATAGCTGATTTTCTCCATCCTATTTTCATGTGTTAGTTCTCTAACATTTATTTATGTCTTCTTCTGTTAGTATTGGATTGTTTTCATTTAAGGCTGCCATTAATTGCTTTTCCTCTTCCGGGTCTGTCACTTAATGACGGCAAATGAAGTTTTAACTATTGTATTAACAGCGCTAACTTTTGAGGCTGTTTATACCGCAACGATTGTTGCCATTGTCGTCGCAATAACAAAAAAGAAATAGCCACCCATAGCTTGACCGCTAGGTGACTATTTCTGTAGTAACTAAAAAGGTCAGTCGCCTCTTGCTGCGACATGTTAGTTGCAACCGACTGAGTGTTCACAGCACTCAGTCACTTTTTATTCTATGATTATTATAAAAAAGATATCCATTAAAATCAACTGTAGGTAAATTATGATGACTCTCTCTATTAAAAAAGAGGGCATGTAGGTTGGTGCCTGTCACCACCCGATTAGCCACGTCAACCATTGGCTGAAGCCTTGAACGACTGGCCCAATCCAACCACTCTTCAAAATACAACCCAGCGATTGATCGATTGGTAATCCATACTTTTTGTAGGAGCAGTTTTAGACGGTAAGCACGACCCGTTTTTAACTCCATGTCCTTCAGTTTAATCATTTTTTCTTGTTGCTTTTCAGGGAGGTTCCCTTGATTCTTTAACCAAAGGAAGCGTTTTAAAGGCTCGTTTTCCTTGTGGCTGCAGCCATTGGGTTTGAGGTTTACCAGCTAAAGCCGTCCAATCATTTCAAATCAGTACCTGTTGTTTCTTCGGGGAAAAGTACTGGTAAAACAAGTACAAATCAGCAAAGCAGTAAAAAGCAGTCAACTAATCCAAAAGACCTTGCCTTTAATGTGTTAATCATGGGTTCTGATGCACGTCCCGGTGATAAGATCGGTCATTCCGACAGCATGCTGTTGGCACATGTTGATTTAGGCAAGAACAAAATCAATGTGGTAAGTATTCCGCGTGTCTACTTAGATGGTTACGCCTATACAAAACTGACAAGCGTTCAGTATATTCTACAGGCTAAAAATGGTCCGAAGCAAGGAATAGAAGGTGCCGTCAATACGATTAGTAAACTGACAGGTGTCCCAATCAATTATTAGGCAGAAACGAATTTTGGTGGCCTTCAATCGATGGTGGATGCGGTTGGTGGAATCAATTTGGATGTACCGGAGACCATTAAAATCAACAATAAAGTCATTCAGGCAGGCAATCATTTTGTTAACGGTACCATGGCTTTGGCGATTGCTGTTTTATTTTGATTTTCCAGATGATTATGGTGAAACGCGGGGACGGATCTTGCGTTTCATAAGAAGGGTTCAATAGAAAGCCACGCCTATCAAAATAAGTCGTTCCGATTATAAGAATTCGCAGTAATGACTACCAGTATAATAAGCAGACAAAAGTTTGGGGGAGGGTGAGTTGATAAATAAGCGGAGAATTTCCCCTTAATTAAGAAATAGTGCTGAAAATAGCCTAAATAGAAGGAATAATTCCGCCTATTGGCTCCAGAAAGCGTGGATAGGAGGTATTTTGACCTGCTTAACCGGAAAAACTCCGCTTATATACACGCACTTGAGCTCGATTCTGCTGTTTAACAGGAAATTCTCCGCCTATTTTTGGTCGCGACCTCATTTTGGTAGCGTCAAACATGTCTTGCCCACCAATTTTGGGTCACGTCTCGTTGATTTTCGTGGGAAAGGGTGTCTGGTCCCACCAGCTTTGCGAACAGTTACCTATAAATTGAAAATACCCAAAAAAGTTGAATGAGAGAAAGGACTGTTAGAAGTGAATCGAAGCTTTATTTTATAGGGTAAACATAAGAATTGACAGCAAATGATTTTTTTACTATTATATGTTCAAATGTTTAAACGTTTAATCAATCGAAAAATAGATGTAAAACTTATATTTGCGGCTAACTTCCTACTAAGGAGTTTAGCGGCAAAACGCGCAAGGTCCGTTGCAAGATAACTTTCTGTATATTTAGTTTCAAAAAACTTTAAACAAAGGATGAATGAGGATGGGGCAGCAAGCGGTGGATGTATTTAGGAAATGTATTCCCTTATTTAATGCACTAAGTGACACGGCAAGGCAGGATATTATTCTGTTGTTAGCTGAACATGAACGGTTAAGTGTCAATGAAATTGCAGAACAATCCAACCTTTCGCGTCCAGCCATTTCTCACCATTTAAAAATCATGCGTGACAATGAACTGGTTAGGATAGAACAAAAAGGAACACAAAGGTATTACTCGCTTTCCTTAACGAATAGCGTTGAGAAATTAAAGCAGTTGATCGAGATCGTAGAGAAAGAATGTATCCAATAGAACTTGCTAATACGAGCGTCATGTTATAGGCTCAGACCATTCAGTGAAAGACAGGTTTTGTAAAAGTAGTAGATGGTTGGAATTTAGTGAAAGGGGAAATTCGATGAAGTATAGAAACAGGTCAATTAAAGAGGAGATAACGTTTATGAAAGCCATGATTATTGAAAAATATGGGAAGGTGCCACTTAAGCTCGCTGACATGCCCATACCTCCCATTGGAGAAAAGGATGTCTTAGTAGAAATAGTGGCTGCAAGTATTAATCCGGTTGATTTTAAAATAAGAGATGGCAAAGTGAAGATGCTGACTAAATACCATATGCCACTTATTATGGGGAATGACTTTTCAGGTGTAGTCAAACAAGTAGGAAAAGGGGTAAAGAAGTTTAAGGTAGGAGATGAACTATACGGTAGAGCTAGTAAGGGGAGAATTGGAACTTTTGCAGAGTATATTGCAATCGACGAAGAGGCCGTTGCTTTAAAGCCTAAAAATTTATCCTTTGAGGAAGCTGCCTCTATTCCTTTAGTTGGACTCACTTCTTATCAAGCCTTACATGATGTTTTACAGTTATCACCTGGGGAAAAAGTGTTAATTCAAGCTGGATCAGGCGGCATCGGTACCTTTGCTATACAGCTTGCTAAAGCAATGGGAGTGTATGTGGCAACAACCACAAGCAAAGCCGGGTATGAACTGGTCAAGTCACTTGGAGCAGATCAGATTATTGATTATAAGAAAGAACCGTTTGATGAGATGCTGCACAATTATGATGGGGTATACGATACAATCGGTGGGGAAACGTTGGAAAAAGCATTTAAAATAGTGAAACCAGGAGGACAAGTTGTTTCGATCTCCGGCCTGCCAAACGCCCGTTTTGGAATGGAATATGGATCAGGCTTCTTTAAAACCAACTTATTTCGACTGATTACTCGCCATCTAACGAAATTGGAAAAACAATACAATGTGACATACACGTTTCTATTTATGAAACCAAGTGGTGAACAGTTAGAAATCATTACGGAGTTAATTGAATCGGGAAAAATTAAGCCTGTCATTGATCGAATCTACCCATTTGAGGAAGCACAAAAAGCTTTGGATTACTCAGAAGCAGGCCGGGCAAAAGGAAAAGTTATATTGAAAATAAAATGATATAGGGAGAACCCTTCCTAAGAGAGGTGACTGAATTCAGGCTATAAAGCACCTCGTTTTGACCACTTTAATGGCATGGCGATACGTTTTTTGGACTAGAGTGCCGGACAGGTCAATAACTAAAATGACAGAAATTGAACCTATTTACTGTCAAAAGAGGAGGACAGCTTGTATCGTCAACTTTTGGACGAAATAGCTTAATAGTTTTAAAGCGATGGGGCTAGTTGCAAAAGGGCGTGGGACTGGTCGTGCAGTCCTTTTAGTTGCTTGGCGGCAGTTGCAGCAGCATTCGTAGAAAAGAAGGCGAACGAACTTCTCTGCACTTGTGTCGGTGATCAAATCGGCAACATGACAAGGTGAAAGGGCAGATTTGAGGCGTTGAGGCTCGAAGAAAGGATTCATTGGTAGAAAGGACAGAGGCTATTCTTTGTTTTATCCTTCACTTACCGCGGAATAAGGAAGACCGGTCTGGAAAGTGAATGGGTTATGGAAGAGCTTCAGTCTTTTGAGCAAGTGGTGAAGGCCTTTGAGCCGTTGATTAAGAAAACGATTCGTTATGCAGGGCTTCAGAAGGATTATGAGGATGCCTTTCAAATGGGGATGATTGCTTTATGGGAGGCCTATAAAAGCTTTGATCCGCTGAAAGGTTATTTCCCGGCGCATGCAAAAGCGCTTGTATATGGAAAACTCTTAACCTATAAAAGGAAAGAGAAGACCTACAACGAGCGCTATTCCTTGAATTCGAGTGAACTTGAAACGGATAACATCGCGCCGCCACCTGCATGGCAGCTTTCGCTTGAACTCGATCAATTTGGACTTAGTGAACGCGAGCGCTGCTGGCTTCTCTCCGTGTTTGAAGCTGGCTTATCCACTAAAGAAATCTCCCAAACGTATAACGTCTCAGAAAACACCGTCCGCACATGGAAAAAAGGAGCCGTCCGCAAGCTGAAGAAACAAGGCAGAGAAAAGGTCTACTTGGAGCAGAAATGAAACGCGGGGAACGAATGAAACGCGGGGACGGTTCTCGCGTTTCACTTTTTAGCAGAAAGTTGGAAGTAAGATACTTAGGTACCTTGAGAACGCGGCGGCTTTGTCCTTCTGCTTACCGTTCTAATAGGATGGATCATTAAGCACCCCCAAGTTATTGGGGGTGCTTCAACATGTCATTACGAGGGGAAAGGATTGGTATTGTCTTTTTACTGAATCGGTGTTATAGTGGGTGAGCGATGAGCTGATTGCATAAGTCGAGATTGACGCGCCTTTCTTAGGCAAGCACAAATGTGGAGTGCTGTCTCTCGCCGCAATATATAACGCATAAAAGACGTCCATTATGGGCGTCTTTTTACTTATCTCCATTCACCGGCATGTTTGAAATTTTCCTTTAGCCAATCCTCTAAAAATGTAATGCCTTCATTAATTCATCCCCATTCCAAAATATGTTTTTCTATCAAAAATAAACCGATCATGCACATTACTTTGATAGAATAGGGGGAATTTCCCTGTTTAGCACCAACCACCTCTTGCTAGAAAAGATCTTTTAGCAGCAACAGCGAAGTATTGGTTCAGGAAGAGTATACTCAAGATACCGATATGCCCCGTTTAATCTGTTTCTCATTAATCACTGGTTGCGTTGTTTGAGGTAAGGAATGAAATGAAAATAGGTTTCCCCGTATTTCGTATAAGATGTATAAACTACTAATCTCCTAGAAATAATTAATATAAAAGTATAGGAGATGGATAAGTTGAATCAAGTCGTTAATATTGATCAAGAGGAATCATTAATCCTAAATGGATTAAAAAAAATGATAAGTGAAGGGTACTTATTAGCTGTATTCCAAATAGGATTGGAGTTTATTGATGATTCAAATAAACAGGATCCAAACTTAGAGGACACCCTCTTAAAAACCACAATAAACTACATAGAACAAGCCTGTCAGCAAGTGTCAAGTTGTCAAAATTGTAATCAGGTTTATGAATGTCGTTATTGTAAGAATCCTTCGAATGACCGCTCCCTTGAGTTAAGCTGTAAATATTGTAAGGATTATTATATATTTCATGAAAAACAGCCCCATGTTACTTACTTCAATCTAAATGCATTGCGAAAAATTTCTAATTATCAGAGGTGGGGTAAGGGGTTAAAAATTGAATATTTTATTAGAGGAAATAAGTTTCCGGCTATATTGATGATTGGTAACGATGGTCCAAGATTAATATTAGAGGCCAACTATTTAAAAACAAGTCATGACGTGGAGTATTATTGGAAGAGATCAAAGGAAATAATCAAGGGGAAAGTAGATAAAGATACTGAAGGAATAAAGGTTGTTAAAGACAAAGGACAAACCAGGTATTATTTATTTCCCCTATAATAAATGATATGATGAAATTAATTATGTTTTATGGAGGTTTTTTATGAAGCATTTTGAAAAGCTGACGATTGAAATGTTTCGAGGATTGAAAAATGCAGAATTTCATGATCTTGGCGAAGTCAATTTATTCGTTGGAAATAATAACTCTGGAAAAACCTCTGCACTTGAAGCTATAGAATTGCTTTCAAACCCTTTTTCGGCAAAAAATTACTATAACATCTCTCGCTTAAGAGATCATACTTTTGGATTCCCAAGAGGAGGCCGATTACCGTTTATTGATTCTTTATTGTGGATGTTCCCACTGAATAGTGAAAAAAATCGAGATCCCATTAAATTTTCTGCTATAATAAAAAATCAAAAAATAGATGTTGGTATTCATGTTTCTGAAGAAGTCCAAGTGAAACTTGAAGCTGATCAAACAGATGAAAATACTCAATTTAATTTATTTGACGAGGATTCTCCAGAGACAATAAAAATTTTAAATCTCGAGGTAAACCGGAATGGAGAAATCAATAGAAAAACTAAATCACTTCTTTTTAGAGAAGATAATCTAATCATCAGGGATTTGGAAGACGAGGATACTTTAAAATCAACCATGATTACCCCTATTGACCATCGTTCAGGTTCTTTTTCGGTAAGGAAAATAAACGATGCAATCATCTCAGGAGACAAACCACGATTAATCTCAGCGCTTAGATTATTTGATAATAATATTAAAGGGCTAGAACTATTGCTTTCAAACAACAGAAACACAAAGTCACTACTTCCATATATCGATCATGAGGAATTAGGCCTGGTTCCAATAATGATGTTTGGCGATGGTTTGCGTAAAGCTCTTACGGTTGCTTCAGCCCTTATTGAATCACAAAATGGTATTATATTGATTGATGAAATCGAAACAGCTGTTCATACAAGTGTATTAGGAGAATTCTTTTCTTGGCTCATAGAAGCCTGTAAGATGTTCAAAGTTCAATTATTTGCTACTACACATAGTCTAGAAGCCATTGATGGAATTATCAGTGCCAGTAAAAAAGATGATTATAATTTAGTTGTATATCGATTGAGTAAAAACAATAAGACAACCGCTGTTAAAAGGTTTTCATCTAAGACCATTTCGTCTTTGCGATTTGAACTGGGTCAGGATGTGAGATAACGATGAAGTATTCTTATTTTGTGGTAGAAGGTATTCATGATGCAGCTGCCATAGGAAAATTATTAAAGGGGTTCCGTTTTAAACCAATTAGTCAAATAGATCAAGTTGATCCATTTTGGAAAAAAATTATACCACTTAAATTTCCATATCAGGGGGACTTGAATAAACGAATGCCTGCCCCCCATTTCTTTCAAACCCTCGAACACAGTGTTGCGATCCAGTATGCAGGTGGAGATTCAAAACTATATTCTACTTTGAGCGGAACTCTAGCTAATATTGGAATCGATGAATTGTTTTCAATAGGGATATTCTGCGATGCAGATGATAGTCAAGCAAAATCTAAATATCAGAGGCATTTTAGCCATATTAGAGAACACATAGAAGAGGATACGCTCAAAGAAATACTGCTCTCTTTAACCATTGGGGAAGTAGTGAAAGTTTCAGAGAACATAAATCTAGGAGTTTACATATTTCCAAATAATCATGACAAAGGTGTACTAGAGCATTTGCTCATTGATGGAGCCCGTACCTCCTATAATGATCTTCTTGAACGGGCAACTCATTATATAGAGAATGTGGATTCACAATTTAAGGAAAAATGGAAGCCGTATGACGCCTTAAAAGCCACAGTCGGTACAATTGCCAATGTATTAAAGCCCGGAAAATCAAATCAAGTTTCCATCCAAGATAATGATTGGATCACAGAAGAATCTATTCAAGCAAGTTCAGGGCTGACTCTACTTAAAAAATTTATAAAACAATTATTGGAGCTAGACTAGAATATCTTAGGGGTGATACGGTCACTGCCCGGAAAATATTATTTTGCGAAAATGTTCCCACGAAAATGGGTGATGTGATTATCACTTTATAGCGGTATTTGCTAGTCAACAACAGCATTCCATTTTCCATTTGTACAATTAATCCCCAAACCGAGGGGGGATGGAAAGTTGATGATGTTTTTAAAAGACACCCGAGTTACTTTCCAATACCAGGACCCTTTATTACTCTTTCAAAAAGTGGAAGAGTGCGTTTCTAGAAGAATCGTTTTAATGGTTCCAAAATCGCCCGCGGGAATTTTATAAGTACTATGGACATAATAATTGCCGTTACTGTTTGGTTGGGGACGGAATCGACAGTTATTAAGGTTAGTTCTTTTGAGGGTAAACCACTTCAAAATTTACTTTTTTCAATATTTCTTCTCTATCCATATCATGTATACTTATAACTCGACAGCCGGATTTAAGAAATTTGAGTACCTCTTCATGCGGCCAAAATAACTGATCCATAAAGCTTTTGAAATTCCTTCCCTTATTTATGGCTAAATTTATCCTTTCATTTCTCAGTTTTCCAAATTCCTCTGGATCGTCAAAAGTGGGTTTCAAACGCAACGCTAGGTCAACATCCCCTAATTTCTCTGCCTCTGTCAAATAACTTCCAAAAACCGCAACAGTCTCAACTTTGTAAGCAAAGTTACTTTCGTTCACTTTTTTTACTCTTTCTAGAAAATCATTTAGCTTTCGTTCAGCGGTTTTTCTCGAGAATCCAGGACCAGCTTTTGCATTTGTCAAAGCGTTTCCTTTTATTGTTTTGTCCCATCGATCATCTCCTTCCTTTTCGATATACCCTTGCCTTTCTAAGCATTTCATAACCTCTTCAGCTTCATCTAAAGTCACATTTAATTTTAGAGCGACAGTTTGGATATTAATAACTCCTTGACCAAAACTACGAAATAAATCTCTCATTTCCAAGATAGGGAACCCAGCAAGGATGTCTTCTTTATTTATACGCATTTGTCATGTCTCCTTCCGATGAATGGCCCACTCAGTCATGTTTTAATTCCACTATTAGTCTATTTAAAACAGTCGTGTTGTGCCAGGATGATTGGATATGTCATGATTTTTCGAAAGTGGCTTAAGAAGCAAGGGGACGAGTTTCCTAACCGATTCTTCCAATCAGAATGAAAAAGCCACGTCCCATGCTTCAAATGCTATTTAAAAAGGATTGAATAAATGGTATGGCGGCGCCTATAGTAACTCCATATTCAGGTGAACGGCTAATATATATAAAGGACTCATTACTTGGAAATGCCGTCCTTTCATCAACTTTTTCATGAAGAAGTTGAATATCACTTTCGTTTAGGTAAGGGGTGATATGTCCCCCTAGAATAAATTCTCTATTAATGACAAGATGAATATTGTTGATCGAAAGGGCCAGATGATCTAAAAAGGAATTCCATCTCTCTAAATATGAAGGTATTCCAGAACGTACCTGTTGGAAGAAAAATTCTAAGGATTCGTCCTCTTCTAGGAGTGCACTTACAGAACAAAGTGTCTCCATACATCCTCTTTTTCCACAGTAGCAAGGCAAGCCCTCGGGATCAATGGTCATATGTTCGACCGTGCCGCTAAACCCGTCTTTTCCCATATAAATTTGGTCGTTAATAATAATAGCTCCCCCAAGATGTGTACCAATTGATAGATAGACAGCATCACCAATATCATTTCTTATCCACAACTCTGTGGTTGCAGCACATTTTGCATCATGGAAAAACATGCAAGGATAAGTGAGGTGCTGTGAAAAAACATGAATATCCAGCCCTGTGCAGTTTAATATTTTTCCATATGTAATCGTTTGGCCATCCGTTGCTGTAAGAGCTTGTACGGCAAAACCAATTCCAAGAATCTTCCTTTTTTCCACATTAAGCGATGAGATGAACGCTTCTACAGCATCGCTTACCTCTTTGAAGTAACTGTCAACATTGGAATAGTCAATTGACAGCTCCTTTTTCTCAATTACAACCCCAAGCAAATCAATTGCTAAAATGTGAACCTTCTTTTTCAAAATTTCTACACCAATGCTAATTCGAGCCTTAGGACATATGGTATAGGCCGTTGCGCGCCTGCCAACGGAGGATTCAAATTGTCCACTCTTTGCAATCAAGTTTTCCTCTTCTAAACGAACCAAATTTTGAGTGACGGTTGGTAAACTCAAATGAAGTTGATTGGCAATTTCTTGTTTCGAAAGTTTCTCATTTTGATAAATGAGATGGTAAATCGATGAATAATTATTTTTCTTTATATCTTTAAATGTGATATTCGTGTCCATGGAAGTCCCTCATTTTACAAAAT
Source organism: Pullulanibacillus sp. KACC 23026 (assembly GCF_029094525.1). Lineage (NCBI taxonomy): Bacteria > Bacillati > Bacillota > Bacilli > Caryophanales > Sporolactobacillaceae > Pullulanibacillus > Pullulanibacillus sp. KACC 23026. Next base: position 775,039 of record NZ_CP119107.1, read on the forward strand.
AAATTTATAAAAATAGTTGATTAATTATTTTTAAATATATCATAGCAGCTCATTTAATAACAGCCTTGGCAAGCTTTGGAATACCTTATGGTTTGTTCTATATTAGCCCGTATTAAAAATGTCTTGACTTTGTAGATCAATGAAATCGGCATTTCGTCGATCGCTCCAAGACTGACCTCTGAATTCATTCGGGTAGAGAAAACACGATTTGCGTTTTTTCTTATTGACACCCACCTAAAAACGCTTTATTATATAAATTAATTTTATAAAACCATTTAATAAAATACTTTTTGAAAAGAGGTATAATATGGGGATCCTTGAAAAAATGAGATTGGACGAGAAGAAAATTTTTGTTACAGGTGGTGCAAGGGGCATTGGTAAAAGTGTAGCCACTGCTTTTGCTGAAGCAGGAGCAGATCTAGCGATTGTGGATTTGGATTTTGAAGAAGCAAAAAGGACTGCTGCGGAACTCGAAGAAAATCATGACATTCAAGCCATTGCCATTAAAGCGGATGTCTCGAAGCCAGAAGATGTAGACGCCATGATTGTCAAAATACTGGATGCTTTTGGACGAATAGACGTTGCCTTCTGTAATGCGGGAATCTGTCTGAATGTCCCCGCTGAGGAAATGACCTTTGAACAATGGAAAAAAGTTATAGATATAAATCTTACCGGTGTCTTTTTAACAGCTCAAGCAGCTGGGAAAGTGATGTTAAAGCAAGGAGGCGGTTCCATTATAAATACTGCTTCAATGTCAGGACATATTGTGAATGTGCCTCAACCACAGTGTTCCTACAATGCTTCTAAAGCAGGTGTGATTCAATTGACAAAATCTCTAGCCGTTGAATGGGCAACAAAAAATGTTCGCGTAAATTGTATCAGTCCTGGTTATATCGGCACAGAACTTACATTAAATTCTCCGAGCTTAAAACCGCTAATTGAACAATGGAATCAAATGGCACCGCTTCACAGATTGGGTAAACCCGAAGAACTTCAGTCCATTTGTGTTTATCTCGCAGGGGATACGAGCAGTTTTACGACGGGGTCTGACTTTGTAGTAGATGGTGCTTTTACTTGTATTTAATGCAACTTATAGGGAAATCCATTATTTGGAGGCATTTATCTCCTTAGTTATGTAAGCGGAAACAACTTAGAGGTTTACCCAAATAAAAGCCGGCTTATTCTGAGAGCGAGTATAGAGACGGGTGTCTCGCGGCGGTCTTAAATAAGGCTGTCATCGCAATAGTGTTGCTCTTGAGCTTTGACGTTCAAGAGCAACGCCAACATGCTTTATGACTAACAGCAAAAACAAAGATGGAAGGTGAAGGCATGAGTTTAAGTCACATTAGAAGAGAAGATACTTTTTTTGATCGCATAGGAATTCCTTTTAATTTGCTATGGGGATTTGTTGGAATCACCATATTTATGATAGGTGATGGTCTCGAGCAGGGCTGGCTATCTCCCTATCTAATTAAGCACGGGCTTACTATGCAGCAATCTGCCTTTCTTTATTCTGATTACGGAATTGCCGTAACGATCGCTTCTTGGCTATCGGGGATTTTTGTTCAAACATGGGGACCGAGAAAAGCTATGACGGTAGGATTGACATCTTTTGTAATTGGGGCAATAGGGTTTATTGGTTGGGGAATTCCGCACCATAATTATCCTGTTATGCTGTTAACGTATGCTTTAAGAGGTTTGGGCTATCCTTTATTTTCTTACTCGTTTCTAGTTTGGATCACTTACAGAAGCCCAGAGAAGAAACTGAGCTCGGCTGTTGGTTGGTTCTGGTTTGTGTTTACTCTAGGCTTAAATGTTTTAGGTTCCTATTATTCAAGCTTTGTCCTTCCTAAAATTGGGGCTATCAACACATTGTGGAGTGCTCTTATATTTGTTTTGGCAGGTGCAATACTTGCTATTCTTATAAACAAAGATGAGTTTAGTGGGCAGAAACTCAAAAAGGGTGAATCTAAATTCAAAGAATTATCAAAAGGAATTACCATTGTATTTCAAAATCCTCGAGTTGGTATCGGAGGTCTAATAAGAACCATTAATACCACCGCATCGTTTGGATTTGTAGTTTTCTATCCTTCCTATGTAGAGAAGTTTGGCTATTCCATTTCGCAGTGGCTCAGCATTTACGGAACCTTATTCGCATTTAATATTATTTGTAATTTAATTTTTGGAATTGTAGGAGACAAACTGGGAAGAAGGACCACAGTTGCCTGGTTTGGCGGCGTATTAAGCGGCCTTTCTATAATTGCGATGTATTATGTTCCGCAGGTTTATGGACACAATTATTGGTTGTTGATGATTGTCGGTTGTTTGTTTGGAGCGGGTTTGGCTGGATATGTTCCATTATCAGCCTTGATGCCTTCCTTGGAACCGGAAAACAAGGGGGCTGCGATGTCAATTTTGAATTTAGGCGCAGGTTTGAGTTCATTTGTAGGACCTGGGCTCGTTTCCCTCTTCTTTAATCAAATAGGAACAATCGGGATCATGTGGATCTTTTCCATACTGTATTTTATAAGTGCTGGCTTAACGAACTTTCTTAAAGATAAAAGGGAAGCGGTTTCAGATGCTATAACAGAGCCAAATGCAGGCTGATCACTTGTAGGTACCTGCCACCACTGAAACGCGGGGGGAAACGCGGGGAAACGCGGGGACGGTTCTCGCGTTTCATGCAAATGCTAGTCACTGCCCGAAAGCATCTTACTAACTTATTCACTATTCCTCCTGCAGAGAAGCGCTGGTTTTTTGACACATGAACAACAATAAATATTAATTTAAATTAATAAACAAGCGCTCTGATCTTTCTTTTCTCACACTGATCAGTAAAGTGGCCCTCATTATAAAAAGAAATAGCCCCTCGTTATGGGGGCTATTTCTTATCGCTTTAAACTAAACTTCCAACATCTTTCTTAAAACAGGAAACCCAAACTCCGTCCTCGCGCTTCTATCGAATTGTCTCAATACTTCTATTCAGACATAATCCGAATCAAGTCATATTGGTAGAAACGGCGATTTCTTTGGCGGTCATCTCCATAAATCATATTTAGCCGAACAAGTTCGTTTAGGCTTTTTCTAATGGTAGGTGCAGCTAAATCCGTTGTGTCCATAAGCTGATTGACGCTTGCAATAGGATTTGAGAAGAGGACTTCCCAAACCTTTTTTGTAGAAGGCTGCTGTAATTTTGAAATGCCGGCGTTATAAAGCTTTTCAGCCTGGTCCAATTTTTCATAATGACTTTCTGCCATACGCATTGTAGCATCTAAGAAAAACTCAATCCAACTTCTCCAATCAGGTTCATGACGTCCAATTGATCTGACGCCGTTTAATAGTGCATAGTATCTAAAACGCTCGCGTTCAAGTTCTTCACTAATAAAAAAGAAAGGTGAATCTATTAAATTTGACTGTAGGAGGTAAAGAACAATTAGAATTCTTCCTAAGCGACCATTCCCGTCCAAAAAGGGGTGGATGGACTCAAATTGCCCATGGATAATGGCTGCTTTTATTAGAGGATGAAGCTCATTTTCCGTATCTTCTTTGCTATAAGGATTACCATTATATATAGTTCTAGATTTTTCATATAATCCGCCATTAATTGGGGCTCTGGAGGGATATAAGAGGCGTCCTTAATATTACTCGTGGGACCAATGAAATTTTGAACTTTTCTATACGCACCTGCTGAACTTGTGGACCCTAAGGAAGGGATGTTAGAGGTAAGACACACTATCCTTCGTAATTTTGTTGAATCTCGTCTAGGTATACGATGGAACCCAATCCATGGAGCCGTTCATCCTGTGGCCCCAATTAGACAGCCGCTGTCTTACTTAAAGACGACGGTTCTAATGGGTGCTATTTTGAGGGGATCAACATGAAAAAAGAAGGAAGTATAATGAGTCGTGTGGGTACAACTTCTCTGAATGGAACACAAGATGAACAGCCTCTTTTTATAGGCTAGAAAGGATCTCCCTGAGAAGTTAGAATTGGAAGTGAGCGGTTTGATGGATTCAAGCAACCATCCATTCTTCAATTAGGCAGATGGTTAGTAAATGATAGATAGTAAGGGAGCGGTGTAAAGCCATGTCCATATGTGATATCTGTAAAAAAACAAGAAGTTAAAGTTATCATGACGTACGATGATGGAGAAAAACATTTTTGTTTGGATTGTTACAACAAGTAAATGGAAACAGAACTTGATATGAAACTGACTCAACAACCGAAATCCTTTTCAGTTAATGATCCTAATGGACAAAGTCGAACTTTCCATGTGCAAGTCAGACTAGATCCAATTGGGATTTTTATGGAAGCTGAAGAAGAAGTGGATAATGGGTATGCGTTCAGTGTTCATGGTGAACGAGTTTGCAACCAAGCAGAACTGTTCGCAAAACTGGTAGACAAAGTAAGACGTGGGATCGAAACAAAGTATGTTACCGACTTGCACACTCCGGATGGCTACAAGATACAAGCTATCAAAGATGATCAAGTTGTTGGTAGATTGGATTACGATAAATGGAACGAGGATGGTCCATTGACAGTCATCGATGGCAGGCCTTATACATGGGAACAATTGGGGCGCTTGGTCAGACAGTTTGAAGGATTCCAATTTCAAATCAAGTTTTTTGATGTGACGGATGAAGTGGAGTGATAGGGGGGAGCCATCCTCCACTCTGAAATATGTAGCAAAATGAAACGCGAGAACCGTCCCCGCGTTCCATATATGCGTTCCTCAAATCGCACCAAAATCACCTCAGGTACAGGTGCCTGTCACCACCCGGATTTTGTTGACAAACTATTATTAGCTCAAGATTGAAGTGACCAGGGGAATTGGTCCGACGCTTTCATACCAAGATTCAAAATAGGGTTAATCTTGAACTCTTAAATTCTTAAGGCCATTTTCTTCAAATTCATCTTCATAGTATCCTTCAATTTCAAATAATTTACGTAGGTAATCTTCCGTTGTTTCAAATGTCTCTCCTGATTGTTTGATATCTCGTTTGGCTAATCGTGTAGGCAGCTCGTTCCAAAATACTTCATTATCATTAAAGTCAATAAGTGGCTGAAGGCGTTCCTCAAACTCCTGTGTGGGGAAATAGGCGTCTAATTTTTTGTCATAGGTAACCTGATCGTCATAACCAAAATCATTTGCAAATGAAAAAAAATAGTTGAAAAGATCATCGTACACCTTGATTCTATCATCATCCACTCGACCCGAATTAGCCGTCCATTCACCGAGATAAATGAGATCTAGTAAATGCTTGTATTGTTTATTAGTAATATTTAGTTTCACCCTGTAAAACTCCTTCTACAAACTCTTGTATTATCGTAAGTTTATCTAATTTTTAATAGAAATAAAAGCCTGTTATGAAACGCGAGAACCGTCCCCGCGTTTCAATGAAAAATTTCTAATGACAGATGTTCCAAATGGAAGTAAACTAGTTTTAGATAGTAAAATTCATTAGATCATACAAATAGATTAGGAAAGATAGAGGGGAAACTTTGAAGAAAAAGCGCAGATGGAAAATAGTTGGGTTTAGTTTTCTAGGAATCGTGATTCTTGTGGCTGCAGCCATTGGGTTTGAGGCTTACCAGTTAAAGCCGGCCAATCATTTCAAGTCAGTACCTGTTGTTTCTTCGGGGAAAAGTACAGGGAAAGCAAGTACAAATCAACAAAGCGGTAAAAAACAGTCCACCAATCCAAAGGACCTTGCCTTCAATGTTTTAATAATGGGTTCGGATGCCCGTCCCGGAGATAAGATCGGTCATTCCGATAGCATGCTGCTGGCGCATGTCGATTTGGGCAAAAAGCAAATCAATGTGGTCAGCATTCCGCGTGATACGCGTGTCTACTTAGAGGGTTATGGCTACACCAAACTGACAAGCGTCCAGTATATTCTTCAAGCTAAAAATGGTCCTAAGCAAGGCATAGAAGGAGCCGTCAATGCGATCAGTAAGTTGACGGGTGTCCCAATCAATTATTATGCAGAAACGAATTTTGATGGCCTTCAATCGATGGTCGATGCGGTTGGCGGAATCAATTTGGATGTACCGGAGACTATTAAAATCAACAATAAAGTCATTCAGGCAGGCAATCATTTTGTTAACGGAACGATGGCTTTGGCGATTGCCCGTGAACGCCATTCCGCGGCAGACGGCGATTATGCGCGGCAAATGGCGCAATTAGAAGTGTTAAAAGGGATTGGTAAGAGAGCGCTTAGCCCAAGTAATATTTCTAAACTGCCTTCACTTGTTAAATCAATCAACAAATACATGATCGGCACCAATATGTCCACTTCCGATATGGTGAGTCTAGGTCTTGCTGTGAAAACTATTAATCCATCCAAACAAGTCCACTATCAGCAAATACCAGGGACAGGGAAAGTCATGTACGATGACATTCTTAAAGCAAACAATGATGAGATTGTCATCGATCAGCAAAAAATGAAAAGTATTATCGCTAAAAATTTCCAATAGGGATGCTTTTTTCTGGTGTTAGGTGCTTTGTCACCACTCGAATGAACAAAAATTTCTTGAGTATTTATTGATTATCTTCAAATAAAGAGCTCGTTTTGTTGGACAAGTAAGAATGGGGAACTTGTTTTTGAAACACTTCTGCTAAGTCTTTAATTGGGCCACTTCTTGCATTTTGTGTGAGGTGGCTCTTCTTGTGTCCTTTTTACGGCTTATTTATATCCTCAATTTAAGGCAAATGATGAACGAACAAAAGGGAATGTTTGTTTTCTTTATAATAGGCTATATGGTGATATTAATGGGGATACCTCTACTAAATAGGAGCTTGAAACCTTTCAAGCACTTTTTGCGGGCACGGCAATACGTCCGCGCAAAGCGAGGGAATCGTCGTTACACGTCAAACGATTAGGCGTAACGAGTATACGCTAACCTCCGCGAAATGAGCAGGAAAGCCGAAATAAAGGATTGACGTTACGCCTATTTCGGTTGAGCGTAACGAGGATCCGCTATCCGCCTGGAACTGGGCCGGAAAGCCGAAATAAAGGACTGACGTTACGCCTATTTCGGTTGAGCGTAACGAGAATTCGCTATCCGCCGCTAAACGGGGCTGGAATGGCGAAATAAGGAAATGGCGTTACGCCTATTTCAGTTGAGCGTAACGAGGATTCGCTATCCGCCGCGAATCCGGCTAGAATGATCAAATAACGGAATGCCGTTACGCCTATTTCGGTTGAGCGTAACGAGAATTCGCTATCCGCCGCGAATCCGGCCGAAATGACGAAATAAGGAAATGGCGTTACGCCTATTTCAGTTGAGCGTAACGAGGATTCGCTATCCGCCGCTAAACGGGGCTGGAATGGCGAAATAAGGAAATGGCGTTACGCCTATTTCAGTTGAGCGTAACGAGGATTCGCTATCCGCCGCGAATCCGGCTAGAATGACCAAATAACGGAATGCCGTTACGCCTATTCCGGTTGAGCGTAACGAGAATTCGCTATCCGCCGCGAATCCGGCCGAAATGCCGAAATAACGGATTGACGTTACGCCTATTTTGATTGAGCGTAACGAGGCTACGCTATCGTCCGCTAAACGGGGCTGAAATGACGAAATAAGGGACTGCCGTTACGCCTATTTCGTTTGAGCGTAACGAGAATTCGCTATCCGCCGCGAATCCGGCCGAAATGCCGAAATAACGGATTGACGTTACGCCTATTTCGTTTGAGCGTAACGAGAATTCGCTATCCGCCGCGAAATGGGACGGAAAGCCGAAATAAGGGAATGCCGTTACGCCTATTTCGGTAGAGCGTAACGAGAATACGCTATCCGCCGCGAAATGAGCCGGAAATGCCGAAATAAAGGACTGATGTTACGCCTATTTTGGTAGAGCGTAACGAGGATCCGCTATCCGCCGCGAAATGAGCCGGAAAGCCGAAATAAAGGACTGACGTTACGCCTATTTCGTTTGAGCGTAACGAGAATACGCTATCCGCCGCGAAATGAGCCGGAAAGCCGAAATAAAGGAATGCCGTTACGCCTATTTCGTTTGAGCGTAACGAGGATACGCTAACCTCCGCGAAATGGGCCGGAAAGCTGAAATAAAGGACTGAGGTTACGCCTACCAGGAAGTTGACCAATAACGTATCCTTGTTACGCTTCTTATGTTAAAACGGGACGATTTTCCACATTGGTTAGACAACCACCCATTTTTGTTAAGTGTTTAAACATAAAAACAGTGCCCGAGAAAACTCATAGGTTAAATCTATACTTGGGAAGAAGGGAGTCGGCGTTAGCGATTTTGTTCTTGCTTATTAAGGGTGGCGCCTGTCACCACTCGGATTTTGTGCTTCGCGCGCCGGTTTGATAGATTCACCGTTATCCGGCGGAATGGCGTGATGGTGGGGCGAGGGGACTTTTAACCTAATAATAGGGAGACAGGCCCAGTTGAGCACCAGTATCCAAAAAAGTAAGTCTGCACCGTACAAGTGCTGTCACCCACCGAATTTTGCTGAATCAACCATTTTGTTATGATTAGAGGATCAAAGCCTATCAGAATGCTTTAGGAGAAGAAGCTCTGTACCCTAATTGATTGGAAGGACTTTAAGCCCATTACTTGGCTGAAGATGCCTTGATCCATTATCTTTTAAAGTACGTATCACCAAAAGCAAGTCATGTATGTTTCAAAAACATAGCCTAAAGGTACCCATAAGCCTTATATATCAATACTGTAGGGATTAGTGGCTTTAATCATGCTAAGATAATGGTACAGATGTATAAGTTTATAAATGACTAAACGAAAAAGGGGATACAGGTTATGAGCACATCTCAAATAACAATGAAAAACCCTACTTCCATTCTGCGTATTTTTGATGAGGAAAAAGCCAAAGAATTTTATTTGACCTTTTTGGGATTTAAGGTGGATTGGGAGCATCGTTTTGAAGAGAATTTCCCTTTATACATGCAGGTTTCTTATGGGGATTGTATAATTCATCTTTCGGAACATCATGGCGATTGCTGTCCTGGAGGCGCTATAAGGATTGAGACTGAAAACTTGGAGTTATTCCATTCAAAACTTTTATCAAAGAATTATAAGTATGCTCGTCCTGGCATTGAGACAACGCCTTGGCATACTCGGGAGGTTAGTATTAGAGATCCCTTTGGTAATCGAATTATCTTTTTTGAGAATCTGCAACATTAACGTTGCAATTTTAGGGGATTTATCACGTTGAATCTATCCGTATTAACTATATATCTTACAGCGTGATCACAAGAAGAAATGGGAGGCGTTTCTTCCCCCTCAAATATAGAAGCAAGGTGTTCTTGTTAGACAGTCTTTGAAAAAATTAGGAACGGGAAGGTGTAACATGACTTTAGCTGAAAAGGTCATTATTTCTCCATTAAAAAATGAGTTAATAAAGGATATCAATCAAACAAATGATTCTTTTAAAGTGTTTGGTAGAGTGGTCCCCAGTTTACAATCCGGGAAATGGTCTTATGAAGAGATTCTTTTTGATGAACCTAAGGAAATTCGTTTCCCTGATGATCACCTTGATTGGCATCAGTATATAAGCCGAGAAGATAAAGCTTTGTTTTTGGCGTACGTGAATACTACTTGCATTGGGCAAATTAGAATCATAAAGGATTGGAATCGTTTTTGTTATATCGAAAACATTGCTATTAAAAAGGAATATAGAGGATATCGAATCGGGAAACTGCTCTTACATAGAGCCGAAGAGTGGGCAAGCCAACGAAATCTTATAGGAATGTCCCTGGAAGCTCAGGATGATAACCTTGGTGCGTGCAGATTTTATGTGAAACAAGGCTTTGTACTGGGTGGGGTTGACACATTAAAGCAATCATATAATCCAAACATCGAAACCACTTTGTATTGGTATAAGTTATTTGAGGAACCGCTTGCTTAATGGAAGAATCATTCGTTCGGATGCAAGAGATGGAGATCATTTCTTTTAGCCAACTGAGCAAACCCATTAAGTCGAAATCGATTCGTTACAGGTCATTTTTTTCTTAACATGATATGATGGACATCATTAATAAGGAGTGAAGGCTATGCCGAAAATCAGGCGGAATGATCCTTGTTCTTGTGGGAGCGGGAAGAAGTATAAGAATTGTTGTGGAAACAATCAAGTGGTAAGTCTGGAGCGGATTTTACATCAGGAGATCATGGACTTGCAAGTAGAACTCATGGATTTTGCCTTAAAAAATTATGAAGAGGACATTTTTCTTTCAATTAAGGAAACTGAGATTCCATTTCAAAAGTTGGAGACTGAGTTGGGACAAGACTTGCATGTGTTCCTTTATATGATCTTAGCGAATTGGATCGTATTGGAAGTGGCGGTTGAAGAGGAGCAACGGATTATTGATCTTTTCATTCAACGAAAACTCCGACAAATTAAGCGGGAGCGTTTAAAGGCTATTCTCTTGTCTTGGAGGGAGGGGTTCTCTTTCGTTGGAAGACTTGTCTCAAAGGAACCGAGCGATCTGTTCCTTTTAAAAAATATAATGGATCAACAAGAAGTTAGGGTTCAGGTGTTGGAGCCCGAACGCTACAAAAATACGGAACTCAACAGTTTAATTATGGGGAATCTTCTCCCAATGAGTGGACAGGCCTTCACTTTTTTTGCGGCCTTTATGGATGTCCATCCTGAGGAATCCGATGAGGTTGAGGGCAGGATACGAGGGATTTACGATGAGCATCTCAATTCTTATGAGGATGACAGTCATAGTTTCTTCTCGGATCATTTTCCTGAAATACTGGCCAGTGTGTTTTTTGATAGAGAAAAGATGAGGTCACTCGCCTCCTATGAATGGGAAAATCCGGTTCATGGACTTGTCGCGGCCCTCTATTATGAGAAGATCTTGGAAGAGGAGTATGTCCCGGCGAATCTGATCCAATTTGGTTTGGAGTTATGGCAAACGTTTTGTTTAAGGAAACATCCAACAATAAGGAATCCTAAGTTGTTTGCTGCCGCTCTTCACTATCTGGTTAGTTGTTTGCTGCCATTTAACCAACCAACACAGAAACAGATTGCTCAAGCTTATGAGGTTTCGGCGAGCAGCCTTTCGACTAAATATCGGGAGTTAGAGAGCGTTTTAAAACAAGATATCGACGAATTTTTTGCTCATGAAGAGGAGGATGAGTCTCTTCCTGAACTAGAGTTGGAGAGCCCTCCGGATTCTATGTCAAAAGAAGAATGGGCCAAGGAGCTGCTCGATCAAGCTTATCAAGCAACAGGCAGAACCCAGATTAAGTTAGCCAGACAAGCCTTGAACCTAGATCCCAACAATCCTGACGTTTATCAGCTATTGGGTGATCTCACACCTAATTACAAAGAAAAATTGACTCTTTTCAAAACAGGAATGACGGTGGGGGAGAAGTTATTAGGAAAGAAGTTCTTTGAACAAAACAAAGGGTATTTCTGGGGGCTATGGGAAACAAGACCTTATATGCGAGTCAAGCTAAGCTATGCCGATACATTACTCGAATGTGGTGAGTATATAGAGGCTATTGCTCAATATAAAGAGTTGCTTGAGCTTAATGAAATGGACAATCAAGGCGTCCGATTTCCGTTATTTAAGGCGTATGTCGAAATACGGCGTTTAGACGAGGCTGAACAATTATTAGATAAGTATCCTGAGAAGAACGCCACCGCTTTATATAATCGCTGTCTTGTTGAGGGACTGCGTAACGGAAAAGGTACTAAATATAAGGAGCTCTTGGCCCAAGCTGAACAGCAAAACCCCTACGTGATGCGCTATCTGAACAAAGAGATAGACATGCCTCAAGAAATCCCCGAATCCTATAGACCAGGCGAACCAAGCGAAGCCATTCTCTACACTTACCTGTTTGGGCAACTGTGGTGGGAGAGCCGGTTGTAGGGGGTGTGGAACGCAGGTGTGGAACGCAGGGACGGATCTCGTGTTCCATTTTATTGGCAGTGGTGGGGGTGTGACGAAACCTGATGCCTTAGTACACTCAAAATTGTAGCCTTCTTAAGACGTTTCATGGCATTTGCAAAAGATCGTGTCTCGGGAAGCTTCCTTGAAACGGGATAATTCTTTTAGCAGACAATGGGGAGTTTCGCTTGAAGGAAGACCCAACAGACAGAAAACAACTGTCCGTTGGGTCTTCTTTCGGTGCTCGATCCTAATTTTATAATATCTCTAAATCGTAATTTTTTAGTCGCTCAAGATCAATGGGATTTATTTGGCTATCACAAATGAAGTAATCGAGATCGTTTAAACTAGCAAATGCAGCAATAGAACTCTTATTTATCTTACTATGATCAATTAAAGCAGCTACTCTTTTTGAATGCTTTACCATTTCCTTTTTTAATTCTACTTCATATACATTGAAATCGGTTAAGCCAGTATCAAAAGAAAAGCCATTTGCAGAGGTGAACATAATGTCAACATTAATTTGATTGAGAATGTTAATCCCTAAAGTGCCTTCTAAAGAGCTGGATCCGTTTCTTACAACTCCTCCAAGAAGAATAACAGTGATATTTGGGTTTTCTCTTAGTTCTAAAGCCGTGTAAATTCCACTCGTTAGAACAGTTAAACGTAATGAACTCTTTTTTAAAAGATCAGCAAGTTCTAATCCAGTCGAGCTGGCATCTAACAAAATACAGTATCCATTTGAAATTAATCCCAATGCTTTCTTTGCAATTTCCACCTTTTGCTCTTTATTTTTCTTTTTGCGGACCGAGAAAACGGTTTCATTATTTGGTGATTCAATTAGTACTGCTCCTCCGTGTGTTCGATTAAGTAGACCTTCTTCTTCTAACTTTGTCAGGTCTAATCTTAATGTAGCTTCCGATACTTTCGTTATATTAGACAGTTCTTTAACAGTAATTCGTTTTTTTTTGTTTAGTATTTCCATTATTTTAAGCCTGCGTTCTGAGGCAAATAGTTTGCTCATGACTCTCTCCACTTCCTAGTTTTTAATCGACATACGTTCTTTTATTCAATTGCTTACTCTATTGTATACGAATATTTTAATTAAAAATGGAGAAGAAGGCAAAAAAATTCTCAAAAATATAACTATTAGTCATCAATCAATTTTAAAATAGCTATCTTCTGCTTAATAAGCAACAGCGTAATTCGAGTCAAAACATAGTCAAACTATTGTACTGTTTGAAATTACAGGAATTCAATCATTAAATTAATTCAAACAAAAATAAATGATTAAAAACGATTAGATAAAATATGATAGTTAATAAAGGGATCAATAAAAAAAAGAGGAGTTAGGAGCGAAAAAAATCCTATATTTTAGCGGTTCAGCACAAATGTGATAGCAAAATAATCAAAATGTTTTATTTACAACGAATTATGAAAGAAAATGGAATTTAATAAAGATATTGACAATTAAAACAAACGAAGTATAATTGTAATTGAAAGTAAACGATTACAAAATAAATAGCAAACGATTACAAATTGAAAGAAAATGTGATTGTTCCTGAGGAGGGGTAACATGGTAGGAACAAACTCCATGGATTTGTCTGGGAGAACAGCCATTATTACTGGTGCCGGACAGGGACTTGGTGAAGCAATGGCAAAAGCATTAGCTCAGGTAGGCTCAAACATTGTGATTGCTGATATTAACGAAAAAAATGCACAAAAGACATCTGATCAGATTAAAGCAATGGGAGTAGAGAGTCTAGCCTATAAGCTCGATGTGACAAGAGAAGAACAGGTAGAAGATTTAGTTAAAATGGTTAAGGATGAATTTGGATCTATTGATATTTTAATTAACAATGCCGGTATCTGTCAGAAGGTTAAAACGGAAGAGCAAGACTTTGAAGACTGGAAACGAATTTTTGATGTGAATGTTCATGGCGTTTACTTGATGTCCAAGGCTGTAGGTAAAGTCATGATTCAACAAAATAAAGGTTCTATTATAAATATGGCATCCATGTCGAGCTTTATTGTGAATCGAGAGCCACAAAATGCTTATAACTCATCAAAGGCAGCAGTTGCTATGATGACAAAATGTCTAGCTTCTGAATGGGTCGATTATAACATTCGTGTAAATGCCATTGCCCCTGGGTATATGAGAACCGATATGGCAGAACCTCTATTTAAAAAGGGTGGAGAGCTTGAACATTTGCTAGAACTTGTACCTATGAAGCGATTAGGTGAACCTGAAGAGTTAGGGAGTTTAGCGGTTTACTTAGCTTCAGACGCTTCATCTTTTGCAACCGGTTCTGTAATTAATATTGATGGCGGTTACACAATTTGGTAAGGATCAAAAACAAATTGATTAATTGAGGGGAGACAAAATGATGAAAACAGAATCAGATGTAAAAATAATCAAAGTTGACTATCCAGAAACTATGAAAGCAATTGTTGCTTATGCACCAAGTGACTATCGCATTGAGGAAGTTTCAACACCTAGAATTGAACATGAAAAAGAAATTATTATAAAAGTGGAAGCTTGCGGAATTTGTGCAGGTGATGTGAAGGCCTATGCAGGTGCACCGAGCTTCTGGGGAGATGAAACACAACCTGCTTATATTAAGGCGCCAATGATCCCTGGGCATGAATTTATTGGTCATGTTGTCGCTAAAGGGGAAGCGGTTACAGATTTTGAAATTGGTGATCGTGTGATTTCTGAACAAATCGTGCCTTGTTGGGAGTGCCGTTTTTGTAAACATGGTCAGTATTGGATGTGTGAGAAGCATGACCTCTATGGTTTCCAAAACAATGTAAACGGTGGCATGGCCGAGTACATGAAATTTACCAAAGAAGCAATTAACTATCGTGTACCTGATGAACTACCAATTGAAGATGCCATTTTAATTGAACCATATGCTTGCTCACTTCATGCTGTGCAACGTGCCCAAATTAGTTACGGCGATGTTGTCGTGATCTCAGGTGCTGGTACACTAGGTCTTGGAATGGTTGGGGCCGCCAAAAAGTCTGGACCAGGAAAATTAATTGTGCTGGATATGAAAGAAGATCGTTTGGAACTTGCAAAGCAGTTTGGTGCAGATATTGTTTTAAATCCAGCTAAAGTAGACGTTGTTAAGGAAATTAAAGATATGACTGATGGATACGGCTGTGATATTTACATAGAAGCCACAGGACATCCAAAATCTGTTGAACAAGGTTTAAGTATGATTCGTAAGCTTGGCCGTTTTGTAGAATTTAGTGTCTTTAAAGATCCAGTTTCTGTGGATTGGAGTATTATCAGCGACCGAAAAGAACTTGATTTACTAGGTTCTCACCTCGGACCATATTGTTATGATTTAGTTATTGAAGGTATTCAAAATGGCGATCTCCCAACGAAAGGTGTTGTGACGCATCGCTTACCACTCGAAGAATTTGAAAAGGGTTTTGAACTAATGAAAACTGGAGAGAAATCCTTAAAAGTTATTCTTGAACCTTAATTGGAAAGAGGAAATAGGTCTCTAACCTATTTCCTCAGGTTAAAGCATTTTGTATAAACCAATTGAAAGGGTGAAAAAATGAATACGCTTCCAAGTAGCGGTAATGTTTTAGATCGAATAGGAATCCCTTCTAGAATTTTTTGGGGATATTTTGGTGTCATGATTTTTATGATGGGAGATGGTCTCGAGCAGGGATGGTTAAGCCCTTACCTTATTCAACATGGTCTTTCCGTTCAACAATCTGCAACTTTATTTACTGCCTATGGCGTGACCATTGCCATTTCTTCTTGGTTTTCTGGAGTTTTAGTTGATACTTTTGGAACGAAGCGAACGATGTTAGCCGGTTTAATCTTATATATTTTAGGATCGATTGGGTTCATTAGTCTAGGTATTCAGCATTTGCACTTTGGTGTGATGATTCCAACCTATGCGTTACGTGGATTTGGCTACCCATTGTTTGCTTATTCGTTCATTGTATGGATTGCCTATAGAAGCCCTCAGAACAAATTGGGAGCAGCAGTCGGTTGGTTTTGGTTTGTTTTTACTGGTGGCTTAAATGTGCTAGGTGCGTATTATTCGATATGGGCAATCAAACATCTTGGCCATATTAATACATTATGGAGTGCGCTTGTTTGGGTCATAATTGGAGCTATTTTTGCGCTTGTGATTAACCGAGATAAACTCGAAAAAAGAACGACTGCTTCTGGCAAAGATCAAGTAAAAGAACTCGTTAAAGGGATTACCATTGTTAAACTAGAACCTAAAGTAGGTATTGCCGGTATTGTGCGTATTATTAACCAAGCAGCTCAATATGCCTTTCCTGTTTTTCTACCAACCTATATGCAAGGTTTTGGTATTAACACAAATCAGTGGCTTGGAATTTGGGGAACCATTTTTATCTCGAATATTGCATTTAATTTAATTTTTGGATTTGTTGGCGACAAATTTGGTTGGAGAAATACTGTTATGTGGTTTGGTGGCGTTGGCTGTGGGGTCTTCACCTTAATGCTTTATTATACACCGCAAATTTTCGGTGGTAACATCTGGTTAATCCAAATTGTCGGTATTCTTTGGGGAGCCTGTCTAGCGGGTTATGTGCCACTTTCTGCTTTAGTTCCTTCTCTTGTTAAAAACGAAAAAGGGGCCGCCATGTCCATTTTAAATCTTGGCGCGGGCTTATGTGTATTTGTTGGGCCAGCTATTGTCGGGATCACATATGCTTCAGTTGGGGCCCAAGGTGTAATCTGGATTCTAGCCATTCTTTATTTCATAGGGTCTATTCTGACTAAGTTCGTTACACTTCCTAATAATGCGAAGACAGTGGAAATTTCTGCCGCAGAACGGCTTGCTCACTAATTAGCAAAAATACAAGATAAAAATAAACCAGTTCTTGGCAGAGCGTGGAGCTAAGCTGGTTTTTTTTTTTTTTATTCTGATGATCAAAGATTCAAATATGCTTTGGATATTTAAGGTTATGTATTAATTGAGTCAATTTCAATTTCCCAAGTATCAGCTGTAGTCCAACAGTATATAGTCTGAGAATGCTTTTGATCTACTATATGTTATACCCTTTTCAATGTAGAGTCCTATTGGCAATATGTTCAAACAAATTATATGGCACGAGACTTCCTTGTTTTTAACCCATCTGAAAGAGTAGCTTCCAAGGATTGATAAAACAATAATGTATCTTTTACTTAAAAAACTATGTAGGGGAGTAATAGAAATGTCCAAAGAACTCATTTATCAAGCACTTGAAGAAGGAGAAGGCATTTTAAATTTAGTTCCCAACTTCGTACCTCGCCGTTTTGGGGAAGCTGGATTTCGTTTACGGTTACATCCAGATGACTATTATCCTTATGGACTAAAAAGGGGAGCTATTAAAGAAAGATGGTTCTCTTCCGTAGTGAATTGCATAAATGGTGATGATGCACCTGAGGATGAGGGGCTAAGTTATGTAGCATTACTCAGTGATTCCAGTAAGAGATTTTTATTTAAGGAAGCCGTTGAGGTTTTGGGAGCGCAACTAATTGGTAAGGAATTGTACCAAAAACATGGAACATGGCCAATGTTTGCGAAGTTCTTTGATTTCAAAACGCCACTTTTTCACCATATCCACCTTATGCAGCATCATGCAGATCTTGTTGGGAAAATGGCAAAACCTGAAGCCTATTATTTCCCTTTCCAACTAAATAGTTATTCAGGTGAAGTGCCTGTTACCTATTTTGGATTTGATCCAAGTGTTACGAAGGAAGAGGTTAAAGAAAGATTATTGCAATTTGAGGAAACGGATAATCGGATTACAGAGCTTTCTCGCGCCTTTAGAATTCAACTGGGAACTGGCTGGTATGTTCCTGCTGGAGTGGTTCATGCACCAGGCTCTTTATTAACCTATGAACCTCAATTGAACAGTGATGTAAATGCTGTAGTAGAAAATGTCGTAGCTGCTGACCACTATCCGTACGACTTTTTAGTAGAAAATGTTCCTGAAGAGAAAAAACGTGATATTGACTTTATCATGAGTTTAATGGATTGGGAGAAGAATATTGATCCAGAGTTTAGAAAACACTATTTTAGACCGCCATTGCATGCGGCTGGTGAAGAGGGAATCTATGAAGAAAAGTGGATTTCTTATGGAAATGAATATATAGCTGCAAAAGAGTTGACCATTCAACCTTGCCAAACTGTGTCTATTAAAGACAGCACAGCCTATGGATGCATTTTAATCCAAGGACATGGGAAATTTGGTGTCTATAATGCGGAAGCTGCCCATATGATTCGCTTTGGTCAAATGACTGCTGATGAATTTTTTGTTAGTGAGGATAGAGCTAAAGACGGTGTCGTAATATCAAACCATAGCATAAGTGAACCACTGGTCATTCTAAAGCACTTTTCTGCTTCGACTAATAAAGAGGTGCCTCAATTATAAAAAATCAATAAAGCTTTTAATTAAAACAGTTAATCGTAAAAAAATTGATTAACTGTTTTAATTCTTTTAAGGAAATAGAATTTAGTATCGGTGGTGTACATATTGGATTTGTATGGAAGAAAGTGGTCAAGACGAGAAATTGAGAAGCATGTTGGAAGATTAGATCAAATCGGTGGGCTTCGACGAATGATATATAAAGAAGGACCGGAGGAAGGAGTGGAGCTCATTCAGGTTAGAACAGGAGGGGGGCTGACTTTCTACATTTCTCCGACACGTGGTATGGATATTTCACTGGAGGAATTTATGGGTTTTCCGATAAGCTGGCAATCCGCTAATGGCGATATCCATCCCTCCTACTATGATGCCCGAGGTTCTGAATGGTCAAGAACGGCAACTGGTGGGTTATTGATGACATGTGGTTTAACTCAAGTTGGAACATCAACCATTGATAATGGTGTGGAGCTGGGGCTACATGGACGGGCTCATCATATTGCTGCTAGACAGATAACAGCTGAAGGAAACTGGGTAGATAATGAATATGTGATGAAAGTAAAAGGAATAGTAGAGGAAACAACAGCGTTTGGAGACTATTTAAGATTGACCCGTGAATACAAAATTTTGCTTGGGAAAAATATAATTTATCTCAATGATACTGTTGAAAATTTAGGATTTTCACCAAGCCCTCATATGATCCTATACCACTTTAATTTTGGTTTTCCCTTTATAAATAAACTAACTAACTTCTCATTTCCGTCAACTAAAATTACTTCACGGGATCAAGGCGTTTCGACTGAAGGTTACGACCAATGGGGGGATCCGGAAATAGGTTACCAAGAAAAGGTCTACTACCATGAGAACCTTAACTCATATGAAATTATAAATGGGAAAAGAATGACAACTGTTTCAATTGCGAATCCTAACTTTCCTAGCCCTCATACTAAAGGTAACTGTCCATTAAAATTAGAACTATCATGGGATGCAGATCATTTACCGCTCTTTACACAATGGAAAATGAATGGGGCAGGTACAAATGTGCTAGGAATTGAGCCTGGCAACTGTCATGTTGAAGGGAGAAAAGCCGAAAGAGAAAATGGAACATTGATTGTGTTGGAACCTGGTAAATCGTTAACATATCCTTTTAGAATCGAGCTTGGAACGGCGCCTGTCACCTCTCGAATTTTGCCCAATCAGCCTTGAACCAAGATGAATGGTATTTCTGGGTTTTTAGGAAGATTTTAACAATATTTGGTGAAATGATCCTATTAAGTTATTAGTTGGGTTGTTTCACATAGAAAGCGCGCATCGTGTTCAGTCACATGTGCGCTCTATACATTTATGGGATCTGTTTTATTTTTCTAAGGTCTTAGAGCATTTTGTGGTAAATTAGAATGAGGGTGTTTCCGAAAGCGGGAACTTAATGTCAGGCTAGCGGAATAATTAATCGAGTCGATGACTATCTTGGATAACAGAGTGTTTGTTTTTTAAAGAAGGATTCGACCGAGTGCCGCGCATCATTCGGAGGCACTGATTCATTTAAAAAGTAACTTAGCGGAGGCATTATGCTAAAGGATTTCATCGAATTAGAATTTGGTCTTATAGTGGTGGTATTAATCACTTTATTCATATCGATCTTCACAGGAAAGTTCAAGTTTTTCATCTTCGTTCTCTTACTATTCATCCTCGTTAGTTTAATTTTTGTCCTCTACCTGTACCACTCCACCTACACACCGCTTTGAAACGGGGGGACGGTCCCCGTGTCCCACCACGACAAAGTGGAACGGAAGAACCGTCCCCGTGTTCCTATTTATTGATCAATTTGTTTCGGTATAGTCGTTTATCGGCGATGGTGTAGCATTCGTCCCAGGTGTGGCCGTCTCTGTTCCAAACGGCAAAGCCCACACTAATGCTATACCCATTTGAATCTGGGAATAAATTCGTTATGCGCTGCGCAAAAAGTTGGGGATCCCGAAGTTGGGTTTCCATGACAAGAACAAATTCATCGCCGCCGAGACGACCGACCAAATCAGATGAACGAACATGGTTCTTCAAGGTTTGGGCCACTTCAATCAAGGTTTTATCGCCTTCTAGGTGACCATAGCTATCATTGATGTGTTTAAAGTTATCAATATCAATGACCCCTATCATGACATGGTTTCCGTTCGTTTTGGCATTGGCAAGAAGAGATTGAGCCCGATCAAAAATGCCTCTTCGGTTTAACACACCTGTCAGTGAATCGTAACGGCTAAGCTCATCGGCCGTACGCCAAGCCAATAGCATATCGATAATGAGGGAAAGTTGCTTTACACAGAGAGAAATAACACTTTCATCTATATAGTCTTTATAGGTCGAACGCACGAGTATTAGCAATCCCACTGTTTGACCACGCGATGGGAGTTCCCAAATGCCGATTTGCTTGGAGTTTGATTGGACGACAAATGGAACATCTTGAACATCGAGCCATTTCCCACCATGTTCCTGGACAAATATATCTAATTCCTGCTTATTTGCATCTAGCATTGATTGTAATAAATCATCCAAGCCTTCGAATTTTCCCCATGGGTTATAGATCTTAAAAGGTTCAGATGCAGAAGGAAGTCGCTTTTTATAAACAAAGAAACCCGAATCCATTTGGAATAAGTCTCTAAATAATTCTGAGGCCTTTTGAAACACCTCACGTCCTCGTTTTAACTGTGACCATTCACTTGTTTCAGAGATAAAATGAGCTAATCGTTCATCATTCATCATTAAAGTTTCCTTCCTCTATAAGGCACTCTTCATTCATAAAGTAACTATCTATCAAAGTCAATCCGCTAATTATTGGAAGCTACTATTTGAAACGCGGGGACGGTTCTCGCGTTTCATCCGAAAATCAAAGAAGTTGAAATGGTTATTTCTAAGACAATCCCGAAAAGAAGATTAATAGAACAAACGTAACGAACATCAGGAGCTTGCCCCTCCTATACATTATTCGGTTCTAGCCTGTTCTATGAGGACAAATGTTGTGGTGAATTTTTATAAGATTTAAGAAGAAACCTTTAATGATGATACAAATAAACTCTAAACATAAACGTATCTCTAGGATACATTTATAATAAACAAACTTAAATACTTCCTTAGACTTAATTTTATCATAAAAATTACCAATTTTGGAATACAGGGACGGTTGTCGCGTTCCACTCGTGGGACGAGGGGACGGATCTCCCAGTTCGTTCGGAAATCGAAAGAAATTGAAACAGGGTAGGGGGCTTACGTGTGACCTGTTCGCACTACAACTCAATTGTAATAATTATAAGATTTTTCAGCCCCCCTACTTTTCTGTCATTTTGTGTAATAAAATGTAAGTCTAAGAGGAGGGATACACTTGGTTGACAGGGTTAACAACACTTTATCCAAATATTTAGTTCATCAGAGTCCGTATCTAAGTCCGACAATTAGCTTTTTTATTAAATACCGCTATCTTTTTTTCATCATATCTGTAATTGGAATCTGGTTTGATAAAAATGTGTCGAGTTCAATAGGCATTTATAGTTTAATCATGGTATTTTTTGGACTCGTGTATCCCCATCTTTGGCAAGGAATTCATCAAAGCTTCTTGGCAACCCTTCTTAGGTTCTATCATGGGCCAGAGGGATTTCCTGGTATTGATATATTTCTGTTTCAATGGTTAAGTTATTTGGCTATTTGGTTTGCGGTTTCATCACTGGTAAAGAAAAATAGTGAGCAAAAGGATAGACTCATAAGCATTACCACATCTTTTGCAGCGGTATTGGATGCAAGGGATAAATATACCGCCTTTCACTCTGAAAATGTGGCCAGGCTCTCTGTCATGATTGCTAAAGAATTGGGACTGCCAGACAAAGAGTGTAACCAAATTAAACTCGGGGCACATTTGCACGATATCGGGAAAATTGGCATCCCCGAGCATATCTTAAATAATCCCTCAAAACTCACCGAAGAAGACTACGAAATTATAAAAACCCATCCGATCCTTGGGTATAACTTTATAAAGGAATTAAAAGTATTTGAAAAACAGGGGGTTTTTGACGCCATTTTATACCATCATGAAAGGGAAGATGGGACCGGCTACCCTGAAGGCTTAACAAGCGGAGAAATTCCGCAGATAGCTAAAATCATTGCCGTTGCCGATTCATTTGATGCCATGACCTCAAGAAGAATCTATAGAAAAGAAAACAGCTTCGACTTTGCCGTCAATGAAATTATCAAGAATAAAGGCAACTGGTATGACACCCAAGTCGTCAATGCCTTTGAGCGAATCATCGAACGTGAAGGTGAGCGTCTCATAGCCGAAACAGGGGGACACTTCTCGCGTTAGGAAACAGGGGGACGGTTCTCGCGTTTCATGTAATCAAACGAAGAGGGCCCATTTGTTGTCATCAATAGAAACCTTTGTACATGGGAACAATTGGAACACAAGGTAAGAGCGTTTGAAAGATGTCAGATTCAAATGAAGCTTTAGGATCAAACAGATGAGGTGGGGGTATCCGCCTGGTGCCTGTTCGATTTGGAGTTGTTTTTTAGAAAATAGGTGTATTTTTGGCTGAGCAATGAGCTGATTGCATAAGTCGAAATTGACGCGTCCTCCTAAGGCAAGCGCAATGTGGAGTACCGTCTCTCACCGCAATATATAACGCACAAAAGACGTCATTCAGGGCGTCTTTTTACTTGTCATAGGGGCGGTGCCTGTCACCATCCGAATTAGGGTTGTTCCTTTATTCAACTATGATTATTTCTTTTGTATTCGTGTGTTGATGAAGACATGTGGGGCGTTTCCCTTTCTTTTACAGAATAGGGAAAGATGTTTTTTTTGTAGAACTATGTAAAAAAATCTATTATTTTGTCGGTGGATTTGGTAATCTATATAAGCTATTTGATAATTTATGGGGAGGAATGGGGAATATGGCTAGATAACCAGTCATTTCATCTTGCTTTTATAGATATAACGTTTTTGAGAAAGTGTTTCATTGATCGTCTCATACTTAAAGATGGACTAAATGAAAGAGCCTTCTTGGTTGTACTTATTTAACAAATGCCTAATTAAATGGAGGGGTTTATTTGAGTGGTGTTGCTCGTGGTATTTTCCCAATAGTGAGAAAAGTGAAAAATATCCCGTTGCTCATCACTGTTTTGATGATCGTTTTTATGGCGTATTCTTCTGTCACCAAAGCTGATTCTTTAGATAATCAGAAAGTTGTATTTGGGAATGGTGCTGACTGGATGAAATCTGGAACTGCGCTTAATGGAGATACACTAACGATTGATTTAGGCAGTCGCTTTTCCTATCTTGACCAAGGCTCTATTCAGTTAGAGGCCGAAACGCAAGGAAACGTAACTGCAACAGTGAATGGGTTAACCTTACAAATTACGATTCAAGATTTTGGTGAGTCAACAATAAAAGTCAAAGCAGTCGATAAAAATGGGAAAACAGAACAAGATCAGTTTCAATTGAATGTCACCAAAACCGGTGATATCAATGGGGATGGAATCATTAATCCTTCTGACGCACTTTATATTTACCAAGTGACAAGCGGAAAGATTTCCTTAAGCCCTGAACAGTTGAAACTGCTCGATATAGATGGAGACGGCAAAGTGACGAATGCCGATGCCAGCCTCTTGATGACGAAATATGTGGGTAAGCAAACAGACACAAATGTTAGTGAAGGCAATAATTTCTTTGTGACACTAACCGATGTCAATGATGCACCGATAGCGAATGATGATCAGTATTCGGTTGATGAAGATCATACCCTACAAATTGATACCGATCATGGCGTTTTAGCGAATGATGAGGATGTCGAAAAAGATACGTTAACAGCTCATAAGGTAAGTGATCCTTCTCATGGTTCCTTAACATTAAACGCAGACGGTTCGTTCAGTTATACACCTGATGCCAACTATAATGGGAAAGATACCTTTACCTACAAAGCAAATGATGGGGACTTGGATTCTGAGGAACAGACAGTAACGATTGACGTTAAATCGGTCAATGATGCTCCCGTTGCAAAAGCAGATAGCTTTATGGTCAATGAGGATGAAACCCTGACTGTTCAAGCAACTTCTTCTATTCTCGCCAATGACACGGACGTGGAAAACGATCCTCTCACAGCTGTTCTGGTAAACGGTCCTTCACATGGTACCTTATCCTTAAATCCAGATGGAACGTTTAGTTATACGCCGAACGCGAATTACAATGGGAAAGATACATTCACTTACAAAGCCAATGACGGTGAGCTCAATTCCGCTGAACAAACGGTAACCATTGATGTGAAACCAGTCAATGATGCGCCAATTGCCAAAGCAGACAGCTACACAGTCAATGAAGATGAAACACTTAATGTAAAGTCAGATGCGAGCCTTCTTGCAAATGACTCAGATGTCGATGGCGACAGCTTAACAGCCATTAAAGTAAGCGGCCCATCACACGGTACATTAAGCCTGAACGCAGACGGCACGTTCAGTTATACACCGGACGCTAATTATAACGGAAAAGATGCCTTCACTTATAAAGCCAATGATGGTGTGCTGAACTCCGATGTACAAACGGTGACCATTGATGTGAAATCAGTCAATGATGCGCCCGTCGCAAAAGCAGACAGCTACTCGGTTAACGAGGATGAAACATTGGCAGTAGATACTAATATTCTTGCCAACGATACGGATGTGGATGGCGATACGCTAAAATCTATTTTGGTAGACAGCCCTTCCCACGGAACTTTGGCCTTAAACTTAGATGGCACCTTTAGTTATACGCCAGATGCGAACTACAACGGAAAAGATACGTTCACTTATAAAGCCTATGACGGAGATCTCTACTCCAATAAGCAAACGGTAACCATTGACGTGAAACCCGTCAATGATGCGCCCGTCGCCAAAGCAGACAGCTATACGGTGAATGAAGATGAAACGTTAAATGTAAAGTCAGACTCTAGTATTCTTGCAAACGACTCAGATGTGGATGGTGACAGCTTAACAGCCATTAAAGTGAGCGGACCTTCCCACGGTACCCTAACTTGTAACGCAGACGGCACCTTCAGCTATACACCGGACGCTAACTATAACGGAAAAGATACGTTCACTTATAAAGCCAATGACGGTGTGCTGAACTCCGATGTACAAACGGTGACCATTGATGTCAAACCGGTCGATGATGCCCCAGTCGCAAAAGCAGACAGTTACTCGGTTAATGAGGATGAAACACTTAATGTAACGGAGGATACGAGTATTCTCGCCAATGACACCGATGTTGATAGCCCCACTTTAACGGCTATTTTGGTAAGTGGTCCCTCACATGGTACTTTAAGTCTAAACGCTAATGGCACATTCAGTTATATACCGGGTGCCAACTATAACGGAAAAGATACGTTTACCTATAAAGCCAATGACGGGGAACTTAATTCCGATGTGCAGACGGTAACCATTAATGTGAAACCAGTCAATGATGCGCCAGTTGCCAAAGCAGACAGCTATACGGTGAATGAAGATGAAACACTTAATGTAAAGTCAGACTCTAGTATTCTTGCAAACGACACAGATGTCGATGGCGACAGCTTAACAGCTATTAAAGTGAACGGGCCATCCCACGGAACTCTAACCTTTAATACAGATGGGACGTTCAGTTATACACCGTCCGCTAACTATAACGGAAACGATTCGTTTACCTATAAAGCCTTTGATGGGAATCTTTATTCCGAAGAGCAGACGGTAACCATTGATGTGAAACCAGTTAATGACCCGCCTGTTGCTGATCGTGTTTCCTTAAGTGGGAATACAGAAGTCGGAAGTACTTTAACGGGACATTATACTTACTCAGATATAGAAAATGACCCAGAAGGTACGTCCACCTATCAATGGTATCGAAGTGCCAATTCTGATGGAGTCGGTAAAGTCGCCATCTCAGGAGCGAATTCGATCGACTATACGCTTCAAGATGCTGATTTAGGCCAATACGTATTCTTTGCCGTCACACCAGTTGCGGCAACGGGTGCGCAAACGACTCAAGAGTATCTAAGTGGAGCAAGTGATCCGATAAAGCCGAAAGATATCACGCCGCCGACAGTGAATTCAGTCAGTCCAGCTAACCAAGCAACGGATGTTTCAACGACGGATGATCTTGTCGCAACGTTTAGCGAAAATGTCGTTGCCCAGAACGGTACCATTGCTATTCATAAGACAAGTGATGACTCTATCGTTGAATCCTTTAAAGCCAATGATACGGATCATGTGGTGGTTGACGCTAATAAAGTGACGATCAAACATTCAGACTTAGAACAAGGTGTAAGCTATTATGTCACGATTGATAAGAATGCCTTTACGGACATGAGCGGCAATGCTTTTGCTGGTCTAAGTGATCCAACAGACTGGACCTTTAAAACGGTTGTTCCAGTTACCTTAGCAGCAGATCCTTTAATACCAATGTCCGAAGATGATTTGAAAGATGGCAGCGGCAGTTATATCACCTTGCAATTAGATGGAGATTCTTTTAACGCGGGGATTTCTGCATCTGATTTCGTTTTGAACAATGCTCCTTCAGGGGTTAGTATCTTGGATGTCTATTATTTAGGCGATGGTTCGGCCGGTGTGTTTTTGGGCTATGACGGAACGGACTTTGACCAAAATATAACGAATTTCTCAGTGACAGCCAAAGCCTCTGCCACGAACAGTGGTCAAGAAGTCACGTCCAATCCGTTAACCATTACGGCTGATATTGAACCGCCTAGTGCTTATTTCTCACAATACGTGGATGGTGGAAATGGGGAAATTGCTTTTCAAATTAAGTCGTTTCCAGGGGATACAACGGGTTATACAATAGATATCTATAAGTGGATGAAAGCTACAAACAAAAAGTCAATAGAAACACTACCGGTTGATTATATGGTTGCTGGCCAACCGTATATTGTTATCGACTCTATATTCTACGACTTCTTTGATGTTACTCCTGCCCAATATTATAATGTGGATGATATGATATATGACCCCAATAACTATACGCTTAACGCAATAGTTTTAAAGAGAAATGGGGTAATAGTGGATGTTCTTGGAAATCCAAATAGTAATGGTCCGGATCAATTTTTGCCTGATGGCGGGACCTTGGTCAGAAACCCTAATTTAATTCATGGAAATACGATGTTTGTCAATGGTGAATGGCAGACATATCCTAAGGGGACCTATCAGTATATTGGACAATGAGAGAGAGGTTAATATATGAAACTAGCAGTGAATGTAATAAAACTCATGGCATTAGCCTTGCTCGTCGCTGTCCTTGTGCACCCTTTGAAATCTGAGGCGGCAGTGAACACATCAGCCCCTGATCTAACCATGACCATTGGGAATGTGAAAGGATATGTCGGCGATACCGTTGATGTCCCTGTCAAGATCAATAAGCCAAACAAGGGGATTGCGGCTTACGGAGTTGAACTTAATTATGACTCATCGGCTCTTGAAGTTGTGGGGATAAAAGAGGGATATGGCAGCGGGGACACCGCTGCTTGCTCCCAAAACAAGGAAGGCTGTTTCTGGTCATCTTATGATAATTCAAAAGGGTATTTGCGGACGGCATGGGCAGATACAACCGCGGGTGATCATCCGATTACAGAAACAACCACTCTTTTTACGGTAGAGTTTAAGATTAAGGATGGCAAAAAATTAGGAGCTAATCCTTTAACAGTCGATTCCTCTAATAAAGAATCGTTAAGTTTTTCGGATGTATCGAACCATCCTCTTAATGTTGAGGTGGAAAATGGTCAATTGACAACGGCAAAATCAAGCAACGCCGATCTATCAAGCCTCCAGTTAAGTAATGGTAAGCTAACTCCTGCTTTCTCAAAGACTGTTGACACCTACAAGGCGTCAGTAGCCCATTCGGTCGATTCTATCTCGATTGCGACAAAGGCGGAGGATGCCCATTCAACTGTTACTATTAATGGTAAGCCTGCTACTGATCAGTATTCTTTGGAAACAGGGGACAACACATTTAAAATTAATGTACAGGCCCAAGATGGAACATCCAAAGATTATACAATTAAAGTGACGAGAGAAAAGGATCAGACCACAGTTAATAATCAGACCGATTCCGGTAAGGGGACCCATGCTAGTACTGGAACGAGTCAAACCGATTCCAGTAATGGGACCCATGTTAAGACCTTGCCAAAAACAGGGGATGATTCTTATATTGATCGCTATTTAAATATAGGGATAGGTGCTGTAACAGCGGCTATTCTGATCACTCTAGTCATCTACTATCGAAAAAAGCGCATGACTCAAGATTAAAAGTAGAAAGTAAGGAAAAATACTAGTAGAGGGGCACTTGAGTGAGACTGTGCCTCTCTACTTTTCTAGTAGGTAGAGAAAATGAAAAAAACGGTTTCGATTATTATAACTGTATTGGTTTTAATATTGGCTGTATTGGTGTACTGGCGTCTTCATCGGATATATGAAGACAGGGTTAATCATTCGATAAGGATGAAACTCGAAAAACAGTTTGATACAGCTATTCAAACAAAAACGATCCCCAAGAACACCGATATGATTGGGGAAATCAAGATTCCTTCCTTATCCATTAATTATGTTATCCTGAACAAAACAACAGATAAGAATTTGGCAATATCCATCACTAAGCTAGCGGGACCAGCGATCAATCAAAAGGGTAATTTGGTATTAGCGGGGCATGATATGAAAAATGGCGACTTCTTTGGGAAGCTAAAAGGGATAAAAATCTCAGATAAAATTATCATAGAGGATCTAGCCGGACATAAGAAAACCTATCATGTCATCAAAAAATATAGCGTCAAAGATACAGACACTGCCCCGCTTAATCAAGATACAAAAGGCCAAACCCTACTCACCTTGCTAACATGCACCTATCTACCCAGCGACCGCCTCGTCGTTCTAGCTAAGTGAAACACGGGGACGGTTCTTCCGTTTCATTCAGACCAGACTCTGCGTGCCTCTCCAGACTTTGGAGCTGAGAAGAGACAGGTTCGTACAATTTTGGCACTAAAAGACTGATTGTTTAATCGGTCTTTTTTTTATGATACGGAATGAGGCATTTACTACGTAAGAGGTGTCTACGTAATTTGGACCTAAAGATAACTAAGATAAGACGCTCTTCCTGACGTGGAAGAGCGCCCAATTATTGATGGAATAGTAGGATGGGTTAAATACGAAAAGACGAGCATTTAGAATGCAATCGTCTTATAGATGGATAATTTCGTTGTCCTGTTAAATGCCCGTTTCTTAAGGTAAGGCTGCCGATTCTACTGGCAGCCCTAGTTTCATATACGTAAGTTCACCCATTGAGATGTTGCATCAAGTATTGTCCTGTTTTCGACTGCTCCGCATGGATGATCATCGAAGGCGTGCCCTCGAAGATCACCTGGCCGCCTTTGCTGCCCCCGTCTGGTCCCATGTCAATGATCCAATCAGCTTGACTGATCACATCAAGGTTGTGCTCGATCACAATCACCGTATTGCCTTCGTCCACAAGTCGGTTCATGATCTCGAGGAGGTGACTGATATCTGACATGTGCAGACCGGTCGTAGGCTCGTCCATCACGTAGATGCTCCCTTTCTTATGCAGTTCACTTGCTAGCTTGATACGCTGACATTCCCCGCCTGAGAGCGTACTGAGCGGCTGGCCCAGTGTTAGATAATCGAGCCCCACATCCTTCATTGCCTGGAGCTTCTTCACAACCGCTTTTAATTGAAAAAAGTTTAGGGATTCTTCGACAGTCATTTCTAACACGTCTGCAATGGACTTACCGTTGAGCTTGTAGGCGAGCACCTCTTCCTTGAACCTTTTTCCTCCGCATACTTCACATGGCACCTCCACACTGTCGAGGTAGGCCAAGTCTATAGACACAACGCCAAGTCCGTGGCAGTTCTCGCAAGCCCCCTTGGAGTTGAAGCTGAATAGACTTGCGTTGACTTTGTTCGCGGAAGCAAATGCTTTTCGTACATCATCCATCATGCCCGTATAGGTCGCGGGATTTGACCGAGTGGATACCCCTACTGCCGATTGGTCGATGATGATGGCATCTGGATGTTGGCTGAGGAACACTTCATTTATTAATGTACTCTTGCCCGATCCGGCGACACCGGTAACGACGGTCAGCGCACCGGTTGGAATATCTACAGAAACGTTCTGCAGGTTATGCAGTGAAGCATCTTGGACAGACAAGTTGCCAGTTGGTTGTCTGCATTCATGCTTCAGCTGAAGCGGCCGATTCATATAGTTGCCTGTCAGTGTGTCTGACGAAAGCAGACCTTCATAACTTCCTTCATAGACGATGGTACCGCCTCGGCTCCCGGCGTAGGGTCCGACATCAACAATGTGATCCGCCACCTTGATGACATCGGGATCATGCTCGACGACAATCACCGTATTACCCTTGTCGCGCAGGTTTTGAAGCACTCCATTTAACCGGTGCACGTCACGAGGATGCAAGCCAACGCTTGGCTCATCGAAGATATAAGTGACATCCACCAGACTGCCGCTCAGGTGCTTCACCATCTTAACGCGCTGCGATTCACCGCCGGACAATGTATCTGTCTCACGGTCCAGAGTTAAGTAGTCAAGTCCGATATCAACCAAATGCTGCAGCCGATCGATCAGTGGTTTGACGACAGGCGCGGCCGCCGCCTCATCAATCTCCTGAATGACACGGATAAGCTGTCCGACCTCCATAGAGGACAGCTCAGCAATGTTGCGCCCATTAATTCTGCAGTTAAGCGCAGCTTGACTGAGTCTCGCACCAAGACAGCTGGGGCAGAGTCCTTCTGAGATGAACGGCGCGACCGTTTGTTGTGTACGCTCTGAATACGCCTTCAGGTCCTTTTTAATGTATTTATTGGTGAACTTTTCGATAACGCCTTCCACGGTAAGATTCACTGTCTTCCCGCCAAAATTCGTAGGTACTTTTCTCGCCTTACTATATAGTAGTTGCTCCAGTTCCTCTGCGGAAAAATCACTTAACTTTTTATCGAGATCGAAGCCCAAGTTCACGAGCATATTCATTTCCATACTATTCGCTCCATATCCGGGCAGCCTGATTGCTCCTTCATTCAAGGACTTTGACATGTCCAAAGCCCTACTCATGTCGACTCGCATCCTGCGGCCGGTCCCATTGCATTCCGGACACATACCTAGAGGGTCGTTAAACGAAAACATAGAAGCAGGACCGACATAGGGACGCCCCACTCGGGAGTAGAGAAGACGAAGAAGAGGGGAGATATCGGTAATTGTGCCCATCGTGGAATGAGAACCGCCGCCCAAGCGTTTCTGGTCAACGATAACCGCCATGCTAAGATTTTCAATGGCGTCTGCATCCGGTTGTGGAACGCGTGGCAGAAAGTTACGGACGAACGTACTGAAGTTTTCGTTCAGCAGACGCTGAGATTCAGCGGCAATCGTATCGAAAACGATCGACGATTTGCCAGAACCGGACACACCGGTAAAAATAGTGATCGTGCGCTTGGGAATACGCAAAGAGACATTTTTAAGGTTGTTTTCTCGGGCACCGCGGATTTCTATAAATTCTTGGGTCATATGATAGCTTCCTTTACTCTTTTTAGATCTTTATCAAATGAAACGCCACTTAGGAGATTGATATCCCGTTTTTAATACAATGGATTCTCTTATTGCCTATATTTTTATACTAGCACAACACCTGGGAGTTATGATTCTTATCTTTTCTGAGGGAGTACCTGAATCCTTTGTACCGTACACATTGTATTGAGTGAACATGTAACTGACAAACTCATGCGTATTTTTCAGCTATCTTGGACTGCTTAAAAAATGTGAAAAAGCAGAGCGAATTCAACTCAAAGTGATGATCGCACTGCCCTTTTTTGTCCTTTTTTTATAAATGCATTTCTATATCTTTATTTCTTCACAACAGGAATCCACATTTCCCCAAAAACTAAACCGTTTCGATGCCCCATCATAACCATTGTATTTGGCCCACCAACATAGGCATAATCATTTAACTCTGCTAAGGCTTGTCCAAAGGCAATGGCAGGAAGCTGATTATTCAATTCATCAAATGTTTTGGCTTCCCCTTTAACAACAACGTAATCTCCCTTAGGAAATTGAATTACTTTCGCATTTTCAGGTGCCGCCGATGGTTCTGCTAAGACGCCAGCATGATGCATCATCTTGCCATTGATTGCCTCATTAACGGCAAAAATGTAGTCATTTTTGGCTATGGCTTTTAAAGCATCAAGTGTTCCATCAGCGCTTACCGCTTGCCAAAACTCTATTTTTTCCTTGTTCAATCCAGCAAAATCAGTGTAATGGCTCTTAAGTTCAGTGCCTAAGCCGATCACGGTAAAGCTGTCTTTTTCTTCTAGAGTATAATTTGCCATTTTTAAAACCGTCCTTTTTTAAAATTAACCAAATGACTTGTCCGCTTCATTCGATAATTATAATATATACTTAAATCATGTCAAAAAACGATACTGTTTAGGAGTGTCTATGAAAAAAGTTGAACGGATTAATGTCATCATGCGGTATATCAACAACCGTGCTCACTTTACAATTTCTGAAATCATGCAAGAATTTAACATCTCTCGTTCGACAGCGATCAGAGATATCAAAGAGATCGAAGCCATGGGGATGCCGCTTGTTTCTGAAGTCGGAAGGGATGGGGGATATTTTGTCATGACCAACTCTGTCCTGCCAGAAGTCCGCTTTACCGATAATGAGGTCAAAGCGCTTTTTATTGCCTTTATGGCTACTCGAAATCAACAGTTGCCTTATTTAAAGAGTCGCCAATCTTTAGCAGAAAAATTACTTAGCCTCATCTCAGAAAACCAGCAAGAGAATCTCGTCCTGCTCAATCAAATCTTGCTCTTTGAAGGGACCAACCCCCATAATCCCGACATACTTGATCTATCAGATACCCCTCATCCTATTTTAGAAAAATTCATTCAAACCCTTCTTTTGGATAGATATTTATGGATTACAATTGACGAAGAGAAGGCCATAAAGTCTTATCCTATTTATCTCCTGCACCTTTATCGGGAGAAAAGTCATTGGTTAATTGAAGGGTACGACTTAAAAGAAGAAAAGAAAAAGATCTTTTCAGTCAACCAACTCCAGGATGTCACGCCTTACTCGTCAAAAAAAAGAGTAACTGAGCAAGAGATTTTAGAAAAAGTTAGAAAGCAGGAAAAAGTTATCAACCTTGTCATTGAGCTGGGACCAAAAGCGATCGCTCAGTTCAAAAAATACCATCCTATAAAAGTAACACTTTCCTATACGAATCCTTATCACAGTACTGCCGTGCTCAAGACTTTTATCCATGTTAATAATTCTGAAGAAATAACCGAAATAGTAAATTGGCTCCTTTTCTTAGGTGAGGATATGAAGGTAAGGGAAATGCCAGAAAAAGTCCTAGCAGGTTTACAAGAGAGATTACACTTATATAGGGGCAATTGTTGAATAGCTACCCGTTCCTTTGAAACACGGGGACGGTTCTCGCGTTTCATTCAGTAATATAAGACAGTCAAATTGTATTTAAAAAAGAGTTGGGAAATGTAAAATGGCAGGGAGGGAGCTTATGAGGTGTTTATAAAGAAAATACCACTTCGGACTTGCAACTGCGACCACTTGACCTTTTAGCGCGCGCAGCCACTTCTGACCTACAACCGCGGCCACCTGATCCGTTCGGCAGCCGGCCACCTATCTCCGTTAGCACGTCTCCTGCAAAAGAAGGGCCTATGCTCTTATTGACTATATGTGCATATGAGCATATATTAAAAGGAGAAGGTTAAATGTTCATAAATTTATGAAAGGAGATTATAAATGAATTTCGATGAAGATGAAAAGAATAAAACGAATTCATTCAAAGTATTGAATGAGGAAACTCTTTTTATAGTTTCTCAAACTTTTAAAGCCTTATCGGATAACACAAGAATAAGGATTCTATTTTTACTTTCCCAAAAGGAATGTTCAGTAAATGAGATCGCTGAGGTATTAGGACTTCACCAATCCACCGTATCGCACCAGTTGAGCTTTTTGAAAAATCTCCGTTTGGTCAAGTTTAGAAGAGAAGGAACGACGATGTTTTATTCTAATGATGACCAGCATATTATCAACCTTTTGACACAAGCAATTGAGCATGCCTGTCACGATTAAATTCTTAAAAAAAGGAGATTTAATATGGAACAAAGTCACAATCACGATCATGATCACGATCATGGGGATGTATTCCACTCTCATGCACCGGCTGGAAAAATGAAGCTTGCCTTTTTTCTAACAGCCGTCATTTTAATTGTAGAATTTATTGGAGGGCTGATTTCACACAGTCTGGCTCTGTTGTCGGACGCGGGGCATGTATTGACTGACATAGGGGCAATCGGTCTGTCTTGGTATGCTATGAAGCAATCTGAAAAGCCCGCCAATGAAGGGATGACATTCGGGTATTATCGTGCGGGAATATTAGCGGCTTTTATTAACGGAATAACGCTAATTCTAATTACACTTTGGATTCTATGGGAAGCCGTGCATCGTTTTCAAAATCCAGAGCATGTGACTCCCACTTGGATGTTTATTAGTGCTGGAGTGGGATTAGCCATGAATCTCTATCTTGGATTAGGTATGCGTCATGAAGAGAACATTAATGTCAAAAGTGCTGTTTTGCATATGTTAGGAGACGCTGCGGCTTCTGCTGGTGTTATTGTTGGGGGTATCGTCATTGCCTTTACTCATTGGTACGTCATAGATCCCATTTTGAGCGTGCTTATTGCTTTGCTCATCGCATTTGGCGCTTGGAAAATTATTAAACAAACGGTCAGCATTTTGATGGAGGGAACTCCTAGTGGTATTGAAATTCCCAAAGTGGTAAACGCCATCTTATCTGTAAAAGGCATTCAGCATGTCCACGACTTACATGTTTGGACGATTACAAGCGGACGGAACGCACTTTCTTGCCACGTTGTTGTTGATGGGAAAATGATGGTTGAAGAATCTCAACAACTGTTGCGTGAAATCGAGCATCGATTAATTCACCTAGGGATTGGTCATGTAACTATTCAAACTGAAGATCCTTCCCATTTGCACGACGAATCAATCCTCTGTAACAACGACGCCATGCATGATCACCATCATTAATTAATGGTGGGGTAGAATGAGATCAATTATAAAAAGAGAGAAACCATCACGAACGAGGAAGGCATTCCAAAAAAAGGAGTTCTGTGACTGCGGTGAAACGCGGGGGTGAAACGCGGGGACGGTTCTCGCGTTTCCAATAGTCATTCATTGAAATACCCATTTTCATCTTTAGAGTATTCCGTATGAAATAATGGATCCCCCGAGAGGAAGGTCAATCCAAATGAAATTAAGAGATAGACAGTTAGAGGTCTTATGGATAGCCCGTATAGATTACTCAAGAAATAGTGGTATAAAGGAGCATGCTCATGATTTCTATCAGTTACTGTTAATTATTGAAGGAGAAGGTACTGTTAAATGCAATGGGCAGTTGTATCCTATAAGTTCAAAGCACTGTTATCTATTTAAAAAGGGAGTTCAGCATAGTTTCAGCTTTATAAATGATTCGATCACAATAGATATTAAGTTTTCATTATCGGAAGAACTTGAAGAGACCATCATGAAAAGTGAATGGGATGGGGGCGTCCAATTTGATAATGTTTCCTTATTTAAGGAATTAGTACAACTTTCAAGTTTAAATTTGAAGGAAGCCAATGATCTAGTGCCCTTCAGAGTTGATGTTGGATTTAAAGGAATCTTGCTAAAAATTCTACAGGATAAATTAACTGAAAATAAGTCTAATCAGGTCCCAGTGACTATCAGTGAATCGAATGAAGGCTTTCCGATGGTCCAATATTTAAAGCAAAATCTTTCGTCAACCATTAATTTGAAAGAAATGGCGGATCATTTTGGCTTTCATCCTCATTATCTAATTGAACTATTTAAAAAGAACTTAGGGACGACACCGATGCAGTATTTGCAAACTCTCCGTATTGAAAAGGCGAAGGAATACCTTGAATTTTCATCCCATTCCATTTCGGAAATTGCAGATTTGATTGGATTAACCCCCCAATATTTATCAAGGCTTTGTGTGGAACGCTATGGGAAGTCTCCTAGTAAAATTCGTGAACAAATGCGGACTGTTGTTGGAAAAGATATTATTCTCGAACAAGATTTTATGATAACTTCCCAGCCGGTTATCACAACTACTGAAAACATCTGAAGCTTTTAGTGAAGGGCGAAAAGGGAGCTATCAACGTCAACCTAGATAGTTAAAATAAGAACTGAGTTATTAGTAGGGGTTTCTAGGTCATAAAGCCATTGACTATTAGGGGGTGATGGGTATAAAAAAGACCCCTGATGATTACATCAGGAGCCACATCCTTTCAAACACAAATCTAGTGATGTAAATTTTTTTGGATGATTTCGAGGATTTCTTGATAACTAGCTTGATCTAATAGTTTTTTATTAAGTGGAGAGTTTACAAAAGCTTCTCCCCATTCAAGTGAGCCCGCGTATTTCGGAACAAGATGAACATGCAGATGGGAAACAAGGTCACCATAAATCGCATAATTAATCTTATCTGGCTGAAAGACTTCGTGTAGTGTTTGGGCTGCATTGGAGACATCTTTCATAAAGAACTGAAGCTCTTGATCATCCAATTGGAAGATCTCCGTAGCATGCTTGTCATAGGCAAGGATGCATCGGCCTTTATGGCTTTGGTCTTTGTTCAAATAGAGGGTGGATACGTTTAACTTTTTGACCTCAATCATTATACGTTCAAGTTCTTGATTCTTGCAGCAGTAAAAGCAATCTAGATGTTCATTCGTAGTAGTTCCAAGCGATTTAAGCATTTAAGGTTTTACCTCACAATCAATCATCACATGAATGGTTTTCCCGCTTCGTTCATCTCGTACTTTAAAAGCTTCTTCTATTTTTTCAAGAGGGAAAATATGTGTAATGGTTTCTTTGGTGTTCACTAGACCATCCATTACAAGGCGTAATCCTTCCTCGAAGAATCTTCTATTATCAATGTCACGCTTGGGCTCGGTAGACAAAATGTCTAAACGTTTTTTGTGAACTTTAAAGAAATCAATTGGCATATGGCTCGTTCCAATACACCCATACATGACAATACGCCCGTTTTGGGCAGCTGCATCAATGGCATCCACCATCCCGGCCCCCTCTAAAAGGCAAGGGATTACGACATCAAAACCGTCTGGAAAGTCTTTTCCTACTATATCCATTGTTTTTGTATCAGATGAAGGTAGTTTATAAGTATGTGTTGCTCCATATTTTTTTGCGAGTTCCAATTTTTCGTCGAATAGATCTGTAACGACAAGATTTCTCGGACTGAAAAGGCTAATAACTTGTGTCATTGCGAGGCCACTAACACCTTGACCCATAATCAGGACATTTTTATTTGGTGAAATTTCAGCGCGTTCAGCGGTATGAATGAGAGGGGGTAATACCTCTATTAGGGATGCTTCTATTAAAGGAAAATCCTTTGGTAAGACCTTGACTGCAAATGGGCTGCAGCAAACATACTCTGCAAATGCTCCCCATACATAACGTAACGCAACGTGATCTCCCTCTTTTAAACCAATCACATTTTCCCCAACCTTATCTATAATGCCAGCCACTTCATGACCTAGGCGGGTAGGATAAGTAAGGAATTCTGGTTCACGTGCCCCACGGTAAACCTCGAGGTCACTTCCACAGATTCCAACCCATTTCACCTTAATTCTGACTTCTTCTTCACTAGGTTCTGGGATAAGAGCCCTCTGAATGCTTATGGAACCAATGTCTTTCATAACAGCGCAAATTTGGGTGTCGGGACCTTCAGTTTCTACTAATTCCATTGGCGGAACGGTCATTTTTCGTACCATCTATAAAACCTCCAAAATAAAGTGTTGTTAAATCTCTTCTGTTGCTTGTGATATTAAAAGTTTAGGAGAAAGACTGTTAATTTTCCATGCCGAAAACTCATTTAAACTTAATCAAAAGTCATAAGTTTAATTTCCAAACACGTGATGTCACTCCATCGGCTGTCTTTTAACCGGATGTGTCCATATTGGAAAAGTCCTATAAAAACTCAATTCGAATACATTAATAGCCTTTTTATAGGTTCCATACATATGAGGGGAGTATGGAAAGTTATAGCCGTGGAGTCTTATAGGAACGATCAAGTAACCCGTTCCATAAGTGATAAAAAGTCGAAATAATAAACATCTGAGTTTTCGATAATAAAATATGGGTTTCCGATATAGCCTTATTCCATGCGTATAGACTAAAATTATGGCAAAGATAGTGAAAGGGGTTACAAAAATGATAAGCAGACAGGAATATGAACAAATAAGAGAAGAAGCACTAAGTTACCTTGAGAAAGCTAGCATCGTCCTTTCCCCGCAAGAAATAGAGTCATTCGAAGTGGCGGATTTTGGCTTAGGTCGAATTCGGGAGCTTGGTTTACAATTGGTTGTCTATGTAAATACCGATCGATATTGTGCAAAGGAACTTATTTTACTACCGAGACAAACCTGCCCTGAACATCTTCACCCTTCAGTAAATGGAGTTCTTGGTAAAGAAGAAACGTTCCGCTGTCGGAAAGGAACGGTCTATTTATATGTTCCAGGTTTAAAAACGGAAGATCCCAAAGCCATAATCCCTGATGGATATAGTGAATACTTAACTGTTTGGAATGAAATTGTGCTGAATCCTGGTGAACAATATACTATTCCTCCGCACACGGCCCATTGGTTCCAGGCGGGGGATGAAGGAGCCATTGTTTCGGAATTCTCATCAACCAGTACAGACGAAAATGATCGTTTTATAGATCCAAGAATAAATAGAATGCCTGTTGTCTCGGACTGAAACCTTAAGGAGTAAGAATCGTGGGTGTTGCAAAAAGAAAAACAAACAAGGCAACAAATCTGTTAATTTTATTTGTAATATTCAGTTATTAAAGGGGATTGAGGTGCAAACGAATGGGTAAAAGCATACCTTCAAAGCGTTGGGTTCGTATTATACCGGTAGCCTTATTAATGTACACGATTGCTTATATTGATAAATCAAACGTGAGTTTTGCTTTTTCAGGTATGGAAAAGGATTTGGGTTTTGGTGCTACCGTATCGGGTCTAGTTACAGGAATATTATTTTTCGGTTATCTCTTTACGCAAATGGCTGGCGGCTATATGGCATCACGAATGAGCCCAAAGAAAATTGTGTTTTATTTACTAATTATTTGGGGAATATTTGCAATGCTCACCGGATTGGTGCAAAACTTAACTGAACTGTTAACGGCAAGATTTCTCTTAGGACTAGCAGAAGGCGGCGTTTTCCCTTCCGTCATCGTTTTATTTAGTAAATGGTTCCCTAATAAAGAAAGAGCTAGAGCAACTGGCTACTGGATTCTCTGTCAAGCCATTGGATCAATTATAATGGCACCGTTATCAGGCTGGATATTGTATCTTTTCAACTGGCGATATTTATTTTTTATAGAAGGTGCTTTGCCATTGGTATGGGCCATTATTTGGTGGATCTTCATTTCTGACGATCCTAAGCAAGCAAAGTGGCTTTCAGAAGAAGAACGATCATATATACTTACAGAACTAGAAAAAGAACAAAAGGCTATAAATACTGGAAGTGAAAAAATATCTTATCCTAAGGCAATACGTGACAAACGCGTTTGGATTTTATTGTCTTACCTGTTTTTTGAACAAATTGGCTATTACGGAGTTAGCATGTGGTTACCAACTATAGTAAAGAGCTTTAGTCACCAAGGAAGTGTAGGGGTTGGTTATTTAACCGCATTGCCATGGATTGCTGCGATGATCGGGATCATTCTCAACTCAAAGCATTCAGATAAAACGGGTGAACGAATCAAACATGCTTCTTTTCCGCTTCTAATTGGTGCAGTTCTTTTGATCGTTTCTGTATTATTAGGCGCCTCTCATCCAGTATGGAGTTTGATCGTTACAATACTCGCTGTTGGGACAATGAACTCTTATAATGGAGTAGTTTGGGCTATTCCAGCTGCTATATTTACGTCAGAAAACTTAGGTGGAACCGTTGGATTTATAAACGGAATAGCAAATCTAGGTGGCTTCTTCGGACCATTTATTGTCGGATTCCTCATTCAATCAAGCGGTCACTTCATGTTTGGTACTATATTTAATGCTTTATGCCTAGTTATATCTGGCCTTGTCATCCTCCCACTTGCTACATCTGTTTCCAAACCAAAAGTAGCGCAGACCAAAGCCGTGTAGGATACGGGGACGGATCTTGCGTTTCACCCGCGCGCCAGCAAAGGGACACGGGGACGGATCTCGCGTTTCACCCGCGCGCCAGCAAAGGGACACGGGGACGGGATCTCGCGTTTCACCCGCGCGCCAGCATGGGACACGGGGACGGATCTTGCGTTTCACCCGCGCGCCAGCAAAGGGACACGGGGACGGATCTTGCGTTTCACCCGCGCGCCAGCATGGGACACGGGGACGGATCTTGCGTTTCACCCGCGCGCCAGCAAAGTGAAACGCGAGAACCGTCCCTGCGTTTCCTCGCGTTCCAATTGCATTCCGACTTAATATGTGCTAAGACAGAACTAGAGATTATAGGGATAGTGGTGTGGTGTTGATGATGATTACGGCTTTGTTTATAGCGCCTTATGCGGCGATGGAACCGTTGATTATGGATTGTTTAAGGGACGAGAATGGTCTTGATCTTCGTATAAAGGTTGGGAATTTGCAAGAAGGGGTGGCGCTTGCTAAAGAGGCGGAGGAGCAAGGGGTGGACGTCATTATTAGTCGTGGCGGAACCGCGAAGCTCATTGGCGAGGCGATTGATCTTCCTGTTATTGATGTGCCGGTTTCGGGCTATGATATGCTCCGCGTCTTGACGATTGCGAATGATTTTCCTCGAAAAAAAGCAATTGTTGGTTTCCCAAACATCACGCTTGGAGCCAAAGCGATTATTGACCTTTTGG
Organism: Pullulanibacillus sp. KACC 23026; assembly: GCF_029094525.1. NCBI lineage: Bacteria > Bacillati > Bacillota > Bacilli > Caryophanales > Sporolactobacillaceae > Pullulanibacillus > Pullulanibacillus sp. KACC 23026. Next base: position 816,333 of record NZ_CP119107.1, read on the forward strand.
AAATCCCTATTGATACGTTTACGATTAATGATGAGGCCGAGACGGAGCCGCTGTTGGCTCAATTAAAGCAAGAGGGCTATGAACTCATCATGGGGGACGTCGTGACCTTTGAAGCCGCTAACAAACTGGGGCTTTTGGGCATCCTCATTCAATCGGGGCGAGAGGCAATTCTGGATGCGTTTAAAGAAGCAAAAATGGTTTCAAAGTGGCTGGTTAAGCGAAAACAAGAGATCGACGGGCTAAGGACGCTTTTACAAGTGACGGCGGGTGATTTTATGGTGCTCTCCGAAGCGGGTGAAGTGGTCTATGAACAATGGAAGACCTTCTCCGAGAGACCTTTTTCTCCTCAATCCGTGACCTTTCTATCGGATGCCAAAAAACGAGAGGTGGTTCAGACCGATGGCACAAACGGGGAACACCTGAAGTTAGTCAAAACGAAGGTGGAGACCGAAAGAGGCACACTGCTTGTCTGCGAATGCACCCGTTTAAAACATGCTGAGGCAGCGGAGGAGCTTTTAAAGGTGAACGTCATTTCTCGACCGATGGTGATTCACCAAAGTGAGGCGATGACGACCTGCCTGAACATGATCAATCGCTATCTGTCTTATGACCAATTTGCTTTGATTGGACAGAGAGGGACAGGCAAGGAATTGATTGCTCAGTACATCCATTTTCACAAATTCCAAGGCAATGGCTTATTTGCCTCCGTTAAGGCAGAGGATGCCATTCGCCTGAAGCTCGAGCAAATCGATCCGGATATCCTAACGCTTTATATTCATTCGATTGAACTCCTGGACGAACTGTTAAGGGATGAATTAGGCCGTCGTCTGGCTGCTTTAAAGGATAGCGGGAAAGTGCTTATTTTTTCGACGATAGAAGAAGCCTCTCTTTGGGAAGTGAAAATTTATAAAGATGATATCATCCGCATTCCGATTCCAGCCCTTGCAGAAAGAAAGGAAGATCTGAAGGAACTGGTGACGTCCTTTATCCTTCATTTTAATCAAACGTTAGGGACCTCGGCAGTTCGCATCAATGATAAGGGCTTGGCTCTATTATCTCACTATCATTGGCCGGGGAATGTAGAGGAATTAAGGGCCGTTATTAAAGACGCGGTGCTGATGGAAAATGAATATGTCATTCAGGAACAACTGATTAAGCGGCTGTTGGAACGAAAACAGGCAGAGTCGGCGGATGTGCCGCTGGATTTGTTGAGCGGATCATTAGAGAGCATCGAGAAACGAATTATTGAAAAAGTCCTCGAACAAGAGGGGTATAATCAAACTAAAGCAGCGAAACGTCTTCAAATTAATCGCTCAACCCTCTGGCGGAAGTTGAAAAGTGATGATTAGGAAAAAATCGGATCATAGGTATCCTCGTGAAATCGAGAGCCTGTGATCTTTTTTTATGACTATCGAAGAACGGCATCGTGAGAGCATGCCCGCAGAAGCTTAACGGGTTTACTTGTGAGGTGCAAAACTCTAATTATCACCTTAAATCACGCTACTATTCACAATAAAATCACAGAAAGAAAAGACTAGTAAACGTCAAAACAACCGAATCTTTTGAGATTCGGTTGTTTTACTTTCATAAAAGGCAATCGATTACCTATTTCGTTAAATGGCTAGAGTGAACTTTCTAAATAAGCGGAGAAATTCCGCTTATTTAGAAATCAGCACCAAAAATAGCTAAAATAGACGGAGAAATTCCGACTATTGACTCAAAAAACATGAAAATTGGTCATTTCTTTTTGTTTAAACGGAAAAACTCCGCTTATTTACGACGAACTGAACCCTACTTTGGTTGATAACGGAAAAATCTCCGCTTATTTCAACGATCACAGGTGACGCTAAAATTTCTTGTTCAGTCCGTTTTTTACTTTAAGAACAATTCGATAATCTAACTTTTATTTTAACCTATATATCCAAATGACTTGGTAATCCCCCTACCTTTCACTTGCTCAATTACCGGTTAATTCACACACCGCCAATAATTATTTCCACCCATGTAAATTAAACTGTGATTTGATCGGTGATTTTCGGATGAAATGGTCCATAAACATTGATATTACAATAAAAATCGCACGGTGAATGACTATGTGAAACCCGTGCGATTTACTTTGATAGTTAATTGTTTGCACCTTTGAAGTGAACCTGTTAGCAGAAGCTCTGTGTGCTTTCTTTTAGTTCACAACGGGGGAAAGAGCTATAAGCTGGCGGATGGACATGTCCACCGAAGCTCTGCATCAATCACTTTCGCCCATTTCACACCGAGGGCGAAGAGCCATGGGTTAATGGTGTTTTAAAATGCAACGTTTTTCAAGTTTCGACAATATTTTTAAATGAAACCGTTGCATATTTTGTTGTAAACGGTTAAAATAAAAAATGTAATCGATTCCAATAATCAAATCGTTTAATTTTACAACACAGGAGATGATATAATGAGAATTAAGGCCGCTATTGACAAAGTTCCAGGCGGGATGATGCTCATCCCACTTTTAATTGGAGCTCTTATTCGTACCTTCTTTCCAGGCATTTTCGATTTACCTGAATTTCAAAGTTCTTTTACCGGTGAACTCTTAACCGGCTCTGGTGCTTTGCTAGCCGCATTTTACATTTGTTTAGGTTCAACCATTCGCTTCCAAGCGACCGGCTACATCCTTAAAAAAGGGGTTAGCTTATGGATTGGTAAAATTGGAACCGCCTTTATCATTGCCCTTTTAATAAAACTAATTTTTCCAGATCAAAACAACCTCTTCCTAGGGTTGTCCGCGCTCGCCATTGTTGCTGCTTTTTCCGATTCTAACGGTGGTCTTTATATGGCGCTTATGGGACAGCTTGGCAAAAAGGCAGAAGACGTGGCTGCTTACTCGATCATGTCACTTGAATCCGGCCCTTTCTTCACGATGTTAATTCTAGGTGTCGCTGGATTAGCTAAATTCCCGGTTCTTGCTTTCGTTTTTGCCATCCTTCCTTTAATTATCGGGATGATTCTTGGAAACCTTGATGATAAAATGCGTGAATTCTTAGGTAAAGCCCAAGACGTCATCATTCCTATGTTTTCATTGGCTCTTGGTGCAGGTATTAATCTAACCAACGTTGTAAAAGCAGGATTTTCAGGTGTTATTCTTGGCTTAGCTGTTGTCGTGATCACAGGTATCGTCTTGTTCACCATTGACCGTGTAACAGGTGGGAATGGTGTTGCGGGTGTGGCCGCTTCCTCAACGGCAGGAAATGCAGCCGCTGTACCGATGGCAGTAGCCGCTGTCTACACCGGTTATAGCAAAATTGCCGCAACGGCTACGCTTCAAGTAACCGCAGCGATTATTGTAACGGCCATTTTAACACCGATTTTGACAACTTGGATTGCCAGACGTTCGGAACGTCGGAGTGTAAGAGGGTAACTATCAGCAGAGAATGAAGGTGTAATGAACATGCAACGTTTTTACATTATTGCCGATGATTTAACAGGCGCCAATGATGCGGGCGTTCAGCTGTCGAAGATCGGGATATCCTCAACGGTTTTCTTAGACTTCAATGAGACATCGATCCAAGCAACCGAGGATGTTGCGATTATCGATACCGATAGTCGTGCAATCAATGAAAAAGCTGCCTATAACAAAATCTATGAAGCTTGTACGGTTTTTAAAAATCAAGGCTATGAGCATGTCTATAAAAAAATGGATTCTACTTTGCGAGGAAACGTAGCTGCCGAATTATCGGCAGTTGTTTCTGTTCATAGTCCGGAGTTGGTGGTCGTCGCACCCGCCTTCCCAAAAATGAATCGTCAAACCATTAACGGGCACCAATACGTCCATGGCGAGCTTGTTTCAGAAACGGAATTTGGCAAGGATCCCAAGACGCCTGTCATCGAGAGCTCCATTCCGAATCTTTTAAAACAAGGAACCGATGACCCGATTTGTCTCATTGATCGTGAGCTTCTAAATGGGGATAAGGATCATTTAAGAGCGCTCGTTTTGGAAAAAGTAAATCAAGGCCGTGTTTGGTTTGTGTGTGATGCTAAAACCGATGCGGATTTAAAAGCGATTGTTTCTGTTTTTGGCAGTCTTAATAAAAGAACGGTGTGGGCCGGGTCAGCTGGACTTATTGAGTTTTTACCGGAAGCTTTGCACCTCAAGAAAACGACGATGTGTGAACAGAGCGGGCTTGCCCTTTCTAAGACGCTCACCGTTTCTGCCAGTCTATCAAACGTGACGAAGCGGCAGCTGGAAACCGTCAGAACGATGTCCAATACCTATTTTATTGAACTCGATCCCGTTGAATTGGTGAAGAGCACGTATTCGTTAAAAGCGATCATTGACGAGCTTCTCGAGCATTCTGATAAGCAGAACTTTGTATTGTTTGTCGATTCCTCGGCTAATAATAGAGAAGCGACCAAACGATTGGAGCAAGAGCTTGTCTTATGCAAAACGCAAATTAGTGAAGCGATCTCTGAGGAACTTGGCAAAATCGCTAAAGTCGCAGTCATTGCGATGCCGGAGATTAAAGGCCTGATCCTCACCGGAGGCGACACAGCGAAAGCGATCTGCAATCATCTTAATATGACAAAACTGAAGTTATATACAGAAATAGAAATTGGGTTACCACTCGGGGAATTAAGCAGCGAAACGGTTTCGAGAACTTTTTGGACGGTCACTAAGTCCGGTGGTTTTGGAAACGAAGAGTCATTAAAAAATGTCTTGATCTATATGAGTCAGAAGGGATGAGTATCATGAATCAAACGAAGCCTGTTATCGGAATTACAATGGGGGATGCCGCAGGGGTTGGCCCTGAAGTCATCTTAAAAAGCCTTAAAAATAAAGAGATTTATGACATCTGTCGCCCTGTCGTGATCGGCGACCTTAAAATCTTAGAACGCGCTCAAAGCTATGTGAACACAGCTTTGAAATTTGAGAGCATTACAGAGGATCAAATTGAGACGCTCCCGTTTGAATTTGGAACCGTCTATTGTCTTGATCTCGATCTCGTCAGCGCCGATCTTCCGCTTGGTCAAGTATCCGCCGAAGCAGGACATGCGGCTTTTGAATATTTGGCAAAAGCGATTGACCTAGCCAATCACAAGCTTATCAGTGCCATTTGTACCGCACCACTTAATAAAGCAGCCTTGCATAAAGGCGGGCACATCTACCCAGGACATACCGAAATCTTGGCTGAACTCACCAACACCAAAGAGTTTTCCATGATGCTGTCTGCCCCTAACTTAAAAGTTATTCATGTGACCACCCACGTTGGGATTATCGATGCCGTTAATATGATCAATCCTGAACGCGTGTATCGCGTAATCAAACTCGCTCATGAAACCCTGACGAAATCTGGAATCGCCAATCCAAAAATAGCCGTTTGCGGAATCAACCCGCATGCCGGTGAGAATGGTCTCTTTGGCTACGGTGAAGAAGAAGAAAAGGTCGTTCCCGGCGTAGAACGTGCTCAAGCTGAAGGCATTAATGTTGTCGGGCCGCTCCCAGCCGACACCTTGTTCTTCCGCACGGTCCGCGGCGACTTTGACATCGTCGTTGCCATGTACCACGACCAAGGACACGGCCCAGTAAAAGTTCTCGGCCTTGACGCCGGCGTCAACATCACCGTCGGCCTTCCCATCATCCGCACAAGCGTCGACCACGGAACCGCCTTCGACATCGCCGGAAAAGGCATCGTCGAAGAAAAAAGCATGATGGAAGCCCTCCGCCAAGCCGTCGAACTCGCCCCTAAGTGAACCGCGGGGACGGATCTCCCGTTTCACCGTTGGGCGGGTTGAAACGCAGGGACGGATCTCCCGTTTCATCCGGAAATCGAATGAAACAGTTGAAGTTTTTTAGCTCGCTATAATTTTTTGCAAGAAAGAAGGCCTAACTGACAGGAAACGCTGTCTGTTGGGTTTTTTTTGTGGAACGCCTGGGTGAAACGCAGGGAATAAGGAACGAAAGCGAGGCTTACCCATGAAAAAGGCCGCCGCTCGGAAAATGGTGTGCAAGGGAGGCTTACCTACAAAAAAAGGGGCTGTAGCTCGGAAAATGGTGTGCAAGGGAGGCTTACCTACAAAAAAAGGGGCTGTAGCTCGGAAAATGGTGTGCAAGGGAGGCTTACCTACAAAAAAAAAGGAGGCCGCCACTCGGAAAATGGTGTGCAAGGGAGGTTTGCCCACGAAAACAGAGGCCGCAGCCGGGAAAATGGTGTGCAAGAGTTGGTTGCCCACGAAAACAGAGGCCGCAGCCGGGAAAATGGTGGGGAAAGGTTGGTTGCCCACGAAAAAGGCCTGGCTTCCAATGAACAGGGTGAGCAAACGAGGTTTGCTCACCCTGTTTCACTATCTATTCCGCTTCTCGAGTGAAACGGTAGAACCGTCCCCGCGTTTCCTCCCACCTGCGTCCCAGTGAAACGAGAGAACCGTCCCCGCGTTTCCCCCCCGCGTTTCCCCGCGTTTCAGGAGAAGATGTTATAGTTGTTTCTTCCGTTTTCTTTTGCTCTGTAGAGTGCGATGTCGGCGTGTTTCATTAGTTCGTGTCTATTAGTCCCATTTTCAGGATAAAAAGCGATGCCTATGCTTGAGGTGGTATGCAAGACATGTTCGCCGATTTCCCAAGGTTGTTGGAAGGAATCGATAATCCGGTGAGCAATGTGTAAGACATCTTGCTCTTTTTGGATTTCGGGGAGGAGGATAATAAATTCATCACCACCTAGCCTAGATAGGGTATCGCCATCTCGGAGACTGCCTCGCACCCTTTTCGCAAACTGCTTCAGCAACTCATCGCCAACATCATGCCCAAAGGTATCGTTGATTTGTTTAAATTTATCCATATCCATGAACATGACGGCCAGCTTTCGTCTGTAACGCTCCGCTTCTTTTATTGCTTGGTTCAATCGGTCTTTAAACATTCTTCGGTTGGGAAGTCCTGTTAAGGTATCGTGATAGGCAAAATGATTTAACTTTTCCTCATACATTTTTCTTTCCATGATTTCTCTGGAGACGATGAGGAAATGCTCAAATTGACCATTCTCCAAGAAGACAGGTGTGACTTTTGCTTCAAACCATATCCAATTACCCTTACAATCTCGGAATCGGTACTCAAATTTCCCTATTTCTTTCGTACGTAAAACGATTTGCAGCTGTTTTCTAATCGCTTCTATATCATCGGGATGTACCCAATCTCCTGCCCGCCTTCCTTCATAGACCTGTAAGGGGAATCCTAATACGGTTTCATGAGAGGGTGAAGCGTATTTAAAATAGCCGTCTTGACTGATAAGGCATACAAAATCTGTTATATTGTCGGCAATCAACCGATAGCGCTCTTCGCTTTCTCGTAGAGCTTCCTCTGAATGCTTTCGATCGTTTATGTTTCTTGCCACGACCAAAATATGAAGAATATTGCCGTTTTCATCATAAATAGGGTTTCCTCTGGCTTCAAACCATAGATACTGGTTGTTTTTTAAATTTTTTAAGCGGAATTCTTTGCTCACATTTTCTTTCGTTGTAACAGCCTCGTCAAAGAATTGCTGGACTTTCAACACATCATCGGGGTGGGCGGCATCACGGGCCAAGTTCCCCTGATATTCTTCAGGAGAAAGACCTAAGACATGTTCATGAGAGAGGGAGGCGTATAGGACCCTTCCTTCTAAATCCAAGACCCCTAACAGGTCGGACATGTTTTCAGCAATCAACCGATATTGTTCTTCACTATGACGCAGCGCCTCTTCTGATTGCCTTCTTCTCGTTAAATCATGAACCATCATTAAATAGGACGGTTTCCCGTTATAGTCCAAGGATATCCCTGTAACCTCTACATCGATTAAGGTGCCATCTAACCTTAAGAGCTTCTCTTCCGTAGGGGCGACCAGTATTCCTGTTCGGTCTAAATCTTGAATTCGCTCATCTACTAATCCTTTAAATTCGGGAGGGGAAAAATCAATAATGTTCTTTCCTTCTAAGTCTGATAAGGAAGCCGCTCCTAATAATTTAACGCAGGCAGGATTGGCATATTGAATATAGCCATCTTGATGGACAATGATGGGCTCTGGTGAAAGCTCAACCAGTCGTTTGTATCGTTTTTCACTTTCTTGTAAGGCCTTTTCCACCTTTTTTCTATCTGTAATATCTTCCAAGATAACTAAGGTAGCGGGTTGACCGTCATATTGGATACCGACACCGCCAATTTCAACGTCCAGAATCTCTCCGTCCTTCCGAATGATTCTTTCTTCTATTCTTGGCATCTCTTTCCCAATTTTAGCATGGGAGATCCGATCTTCTGAAATTTTAAAAAAGTCAGGATGGAGATAGGAATAAATAGATTGTCCGACTAAATGATCTTCGTTTGCCAATTTCAAAGCATATGGATTCGCAAAGAGAATGTGTCCATCTCGATGAATCACAATCCCTTTTGGTGAATATTCGACAACTCTTCGGTAGCGTTCTTCACTTTCTTTTAATGAGTTTTGTAATTGTTTTCGCTCTGTAATATCCCGGGTAATCTCTGCGGCTCCTAGTACCTGACCGTTTTTATCAACAAAAGGGGAGAAGGTTAAATCGACCGCAATCAATTGACCGTCTTTATTGGTGCGAAATGTTTCCATTTTGTTCACACACCTCTGATCAACGCCCGCTACCATGTCTTCTTGTTGCTTATAACGAAACTCAGGTATATTAGGCAAAGGCTTTCCTATTAATTCTTCCCGATTCCATCCATACAGTTTTTCAAATGCGGGATTCACATCGACCACATGTCCATTCACATCCAAAATGTCAATGGCATCCCCTGTAGAATAAAAAAGGGATCTCATTCGCTCTTCCATTTCATGCAAAGTATCTGTTGTGTGACGGAGCTCCGTTATGTCTTTAGCCACGCCAAACACGCCAATAATTTCACCATTCTCCCATAATGGGATGTTTTTCACTTGTAAGTAAACCTTTGAACCATTTTTGTGAAGTAATTGGGTTTCATATTCTGGAGAGTGGCCTTCAAGTACTTGATTAAAATATAAACGAGTTTCCTCTATATATTCAGGAACAATAAGCTCTTCATAATGGATGCCTTGGATCTCTTCTTTTCTATATCCAAACAGTTTAAGGGTTGCTTGATTGATTTCAATAATTATTCCATCTATAGATAAAATAAAGATGGCATCTGGGTTGTATTCGATAATAGATTTGAAGGTCTCAATCGATATTTCTTTTAGCCTTAAATTCATTGTCTCAGTTCTCCTTAGCCAATCCAGATGTCCTCGTACCTAAAGACCTGTGGCTCCTCAAATCCCTGACTCTCGTACAGGGCTTTCTCTTTATTTCGATTCTAAATCGTGAAACGTTACTCATTAAAAAATCTGGTTTGTCTTAGAATGAATCAAGTAGGCTGTTTATAAACCTAGTTTAATGAGGCTCAAATGGATAAAGTCACCTTAGCCACTGTTCCGTCGTCAAGCTTGCTCTCAAAGTCAATGGTTCCCCCTTGTTCTTGAACCATTTTCTGAGTCATCATTAAACCTAACCCTGTTCCTTTTTCTTTTGTATTAAAAAAAGGTTCACCGATCTTTTTGATCCGTTCATCAGGAATACCCGTCCCTTGGTCGATAAATTTGAGCTGAATAAAGTCTTGAGTTTGCCGGGAAAGTTGAATGGTGATCTTTCCGCCATTAGGCATAGCTTCCACTGCATTTTGTAGAATATTAATAAACACGCGTTTCATTTGATTGCCATCACAACAAATCATGGGTAAATCAGGAGCCAGCTCTTGTACGATCTCAATGTTATTCAAATGAGCTTGTGATTCAAACAAACGGATTACTTGTTGCAGGACGATTTTTATATCCAGTTTTTCTTTTTTTGGAGAGTGAGGTTTGGCGAAGGCCAAAAATCCATCTACAATAGCCTCTAAGTTAGAAATTTCACTTAGGATCGTATCTATATATAAAGGCTGAGCTTGATCCATTTGCTTATTGAATAATTGAACAAAGCCTTTGATGGCAGTAAGAGGATTTCTAATCTCATGGGCAACCCCAGCGGCCAATTGCCCCACCACTGAAAGTTTTTCTGATTTCAGAAGCATCTCTTCGGCTTTCTTTCTTTCGGAAATATCCCGTGCGACGACTAAAACATGCTTGATTTCATTCTCTTCATCCAATACAGGTGTTGCAACCCCTTCTACAAAGACCCAGCCCCCGTTGGCATGTTTAAATCGAAATTCGACGGGACAAGATGTTTTGGTTGAACTAATATTCAAATATTGTTGTTGAATTTGCGGAATGTCGTCAGGGTGGGCAAATTCAAATCCGCTAGACCCTTCATAAACAGCAGGGGGGAATCCTAATATGGTCTCATGAGAGGGGGAGGCATATTGGACGATTCCTTCTGTGTCCATGATCCCAATAAGATCGTGCATATTGTCTGCAATTAAACGATATTTTTCTTCACTTTGGCGAATGGCCTCCTCAGCCTGCTTTCTTGCTGTCAAATCGTGAGTGATCATTAAATAGGAAGGTGTTCCTTCGTAATTAAATGAAATCCCGGTTACTTCTACATCAATGAGTGTTCCATCCAAACAAATGAGTTTCTCTTCTGTAGGTGTTACTAGAATGCCTTCTCGATCCAATCGACGGATTCGTTCTTCTACCAAGTTTCTATAGTCAGGCGGAGAAAAATCACGGACATACTTACCAACTAATTCTTCTAAAGATGAAGCTTTTAGCAACTCGATAAAAGCAGGGTTTGCAAATTGAATGGTCCCATTTTGATGAACGACCATTGGTTCAGGGGACAGTTCTACCAATTGCCTATATTGTCTCTCGCTCTTTTGCAAAGCTTCTTCGGCAAACTTTCTTTGAGTGATATCGACACATGAGCTTATGACCTCAACGACTTGTCCACCTCTCCTAATTGGGCGTAAAGAGGCGGTATACCAAACACCGTTGAGCTCTCCCTCATAAGTGACATGTTCTTCACCTTCCCATGCCCTTTGGTAATAGTCGTAGTATCTGTCCGCCAAAGCTTTGGGAAGAAAATCATGAAGACTTTTGCCTAATAATTGTTCAGGGGTCAGTCCCATTCGGTATAACAATTCGCCATCACTTACTGTATAAATAAATGTTCCATCGTGTTTGATAAACTTAAGAATTAAGCCTTGTTGCTGCCGAACGGTGTCTCTTAATTCTTGCTGAGCCTTTTCCAGCGATTCTTCTAACCATTTTTGCCTATTGATATGTTGCGGAATTCCGTTGTGAGGGGTGATGCCTTCAATGCCATCAAATTTTTGTACGAGTTCATCAGGAGGCAGAGCTTTGGAAAAAAAGAACCCTTGAGCTTTGTTGCAAAGATTCTGTTGAAGGAAAATCAAATGGTCTCTTGATTCCACGCCTTCAGCGATGACCTCTATTTCTAATTGGTGAGCCATCGCAATAATGGCTTTGACTATAGTGGCATCTTTTCTGTCTGTTGTGCAAGACCGGACAAATGATTGGTCAATCTTGATTCGATCTATAGGGAATTCCTTTAGGTAATACAAGGAACTGTAACCTGTTCCGAAGTCATCCATGCTTATTTTGACACCAATGCGCTTCAAATCATTCAATATAGGAAAAACCTTATGGACATCCATCACCATGCTTTCCGTTATTTCCAATTCTAGGAACTCCGGAGAAAGCTCTGTCTCTTCTAATACTTGTTCGATCATGTCTACTAAATTAGGTTGATAAAATTGGGAAGCAGACAAATTGACGGCCATTATCATAGGAGGAAGTCCAGCCTCTTGCCAATTCTTACTTTGCTTGCAGGCCGTTCTTAATACCCATTCACCGATAGGAAGAATCATACCGGTCTGCTCCGCAAAAGGAATAAATTTTTCAGGCGAAATCATGCCTTCCTCTGGATGATTCCATCTGATTAAGGCTTCCACTCCTTCAATTTCACCTGTAACCAGATGAATTTTCGGCTGATAGTGAACAAGAAACTCTTCCCTCTCAAGTGCCAATCTAAGTGCAGCTTCCAATTGCCTTCATCCCTTCATTTTATCTCCCCAGAAACAGAGGGACGGTTCTCGTGTTTCATTCGCAAATCGAAAAGAAACACTCACATTTTATTTGACTATATAAAATTCCATTAGCATTAACAATAGGAAAGCAGTGCCACTTTTTAATAATGTTTCTAGGAGAACCTTCTTATTGAAACGGAGGGACGGTTCTTGCGGTTCACTCTCTGATCTAATAGTGATCGACCTTAATAAGAGGGGGAGAGGTGTCTCACATTGGCGTGTAAAATTGAATATGAAACAAATGAATTTGTGGTATCTGTCGCGATTTCAAGTGTGTTTTCTATAGCAAATAGGGAGGGAATCTTTTAGCATAGTGATGTTCAAAACTCTTAAGCCTTTTTTAGTGATCACATAACTTTCAGTGGATATTGGTATAATCCTCATAAGTGTTATAATGGCTATTTTTTCGGAAAAATATATAACTACATCCGCGCTTTTGAAACATTTTCCATCTGTTATCTTCAAGATTATGGGAAGCAAAGACTAATGCGAATGATGGATAGGAAAAAGAGGACTCAAAGATTGCGATGGTTAAGAAGTATTTAAGTGTATCGATTAATTATAATAGCGAAATGACACATTGAAGGGCAGGGCTTTTCTTAGCTGATCATGTAGTTAATAGAGTCTAAGTCAAACCGACGTGATTGGCGGGATAGAGGGCTTTTATAAAAGGGTTAACATTAAAGAATACTTAATGGATCGAGCCAAGCAATCTGTTCGAATCAATCATTTAAATCCTCAAGTAGAATTCGACAGCAGTGAGCGCAAGCGTCAAGTCATTCAAATCATCCAGGCCGTTATATAGAAGAAAAAACGTTTTGTGATTAAAGTTTCGGTCAGCTCATAAAGGTGATCGTAACAAATAGGGTGGGCTGCTAAAGAAGGTTAGTCTCATACATTGGCCCACCCAAACATACTCTTTGCCAAGTTTTATTTATTATATAAGGAAGATCGAACAAATTCGTCATCAGTCATAAGGTATTCGTGGCTTCTCATCATTGATGTTTGAAGTGATGCTGAAACATCTTCTACAGAATAAGAACAGACAGACATCAGTTCCATTTCATTAACACTATAGTTAGCACGATTTTCGAAGTCCACAATTTTCTTTAATATACCGTTATCGTCTCTCCATATCACTCTTGCCCATGTACGTACAGTAATATTATTCTTTAAAATTGGAGTAAGCACCTCACTAAAATGATGAACAATATTTTCTATATTAAAATCTCCATAATAATTGTAAAACATAAGATTATCAATATAATGTAGATTCTCCATCTTTTTCAGTGGAAAGAGACTTTTAATCCTTTTTTCAACCTTTTGGTAGGTTAAGTAGTCCTCTATTAATAGAATATGGTGGCCTCTATCAATCCCTCCTTTCGTATAGGCCACTAAGTTGTCAATATACTTATGCTCATCATTAAAAACGTATAGTATATGGGCTGAGTTTGAAACAGTTTGATATTTGGTTAATTCTAACATTTTTCACCGTATCCTCATGATGTTCTATATTTTAGGTTGTTTTGGCTCCAATAAGCTCGCTTTCCGTGGGCAATCCGTGAGCCTCCTCGGCAAAATACGCCTGCGGGATCTCACCTGGCTTGCTATTCCCTCAGGAGTCTCGCCTATTTCCACCTATTTTTTATCAAATAGCAACAATCTTTTAAAAAAGAGCCCTATTGTATTAGGTGGGAAACCTTAAGAAAAATTATAAATTCTCTTGTATAAACAAGGAAGGGAGTATTCGCTTCTTGGTTTGGTCGAATAAGGGAGAAACAACTAATTCAAAATCAGTCATTATATATGGATATTGTCTCATTAGCTTAATATAAATATCTGAGGATAACTCAGGAGCAATGTAAGAACGTACCAAGAATAATTCCTTGTAATTTAAGACTAAATTTTCCTTTTTTAAATAGATCGTTAACTCGTTAAACCAATCCTTGTTGTTATATCGTTTATCATTTGACCACATTAATATTGGAGGATTAAATCGTTCAAACCTAGTCATTAAAGATGACATTGTTTTAGCTAGTTCATCAAAAAAAATTTGGTTGAACTCTTCATTGTTAATAAATGTAAAATGACTTAAAAGGTCATAGTGAGCCATTTTTTTCCTTAGTTGTATTTTTATCTTGTTACAATTGTTAGCGCTATCAATAATTACGCAATAGCCTTTTTTATTAAAATTCGAGAATAAAAACATTAAAATGTTACGATAGTATTTTTCGTAGTCATTATATAGATATAACAATTTTCCAAAATTCAATTCGTTTAGATCAAAACTACTGTTTTCTAAAGAAGCATTTTGAAAAACACTATCCTTGTGGTTAGTTTGACCTTCAAAGAATTTACATGGATCGACATTTAAAATCCTTGCTATGCTATGAGCAACTGAAGGACTAGGGTTACGCTTTCCATTTTCAATCTGTGAATAGTAGCTCCGATCAATATAAACACAATTGGCTAACTGTTCCTGTGTTAATCCTCTTGACTTTCGGAGTTGGCTCAACCATTCTCTTTTCATTTTAGCCTCCTCCCACTTTCTAGAACTTAAAGTTTCTTGTTGAAAAGGGTTTTGGCAACATTCTTAATTCGAGTTTATATAGTTAATTAAAACACAAAAAATCTCTTAATAGTTCTGGTAATAATTATAAGTCTAACCAAAACTTGTTGTTTAGCTTTCCAACTTAGTTGGGTTAAATTTTAACAAAATTCTAAGTCTGAAAATGTGGCAAGATGCCACATTCTTCTTTTTTTTACCTAAATTTGTTGAAATTTATAGAGTAATCGTTACTATGTTAGATAGCTTGGGCTTTATAGTCAAAAACAGGCAGCATCTAAAATTAGACCAATTAGTCCAATTTCTATACAAGATGAAAGGTGCAAAATTATGGACTCTCTAAAAGATTGTTATTTAAAACTAAGTAAATTAAGAAGGGAAATGATTAAGAAAGGATTAGAAAAAGGTTTCAATCATGAAGATACCTTGGCAATCAGTAAAAAGATGGATGCTATTATTCTTGAAATACAAAAGGAAGAAAACAAACTCTGATTATAAGACTACTATCACCTTTTAATCAAAAATATGAAACAGAGCGTTAGGGGCATCTTTAATGAAAAGGATTAAAGGAAGGTAATCAACAAGAATTATTATGGAATTCCCCCAAAAGTAATGAGATACTTGTTTATCTATTTTTTGATGCTCTTTGTATTTTTGACTATAAAGGTGAAGTTATAAGAAAAGTAGCTCGTCACAAAAAAACTAGCCGCTTAACATTTGTGAACCTATTCATCTAAAGCATTCGCATTCAGATTGATAGAGGGGAATAAATAATTTATTAAATAATTAAATAAGCCATGAAAAGATTGGTTATAATTAGCTAAAGATAGATTCCATTTTGTAATCATAAGGAATGACTTATTTGAACCTCATTACACGTGTTATTTTACTAGTCATTTGGATAGGCGTGATGCTTTCTTTTATTTGGACTCATGATATTCATGGCGCACTATATTCCGTGCACTTTAATTTTGATATCAATCCCAATCCGCGTTTCCTTGATGTATTCATCTTCCAGGACTTCAACTATACGAGTCCCATTTTTTGGATTGCAAAACTCGCACACTTTTTTGGATTTGCTATATTTGATGGTTTGCTCTTTTGGCTGATTAAAAACAAAACCCTCACCTTATGCGGCTCCATTGCTTTTGCTATTTTCACTGAAATCCTGCAACTTTACTTTTATCGAGATGGCCGCCTCTATGACATGATGATCGACTCCCTTGGCGCCTTTCTTATGTATTTTATAATTTCCAAGAATTGAACGAGAGGTGAAACGCGGGAACGCGGGGACGGATCTCGCGTTTCATTTGTGAAGGCACCAGTGGAACGCGGGGACGGATCCCGCGTTTCATTTGTGAAGATACCTGTCTACTATCCAGCGAAAGCTAGGTTAACTCCGCATCTAAACAAAAGAGGGTGGGGTCCTTTTTTTACCTAATGGATGTTCAAATGGTGCTGTTAAATTACGTCATTTATCCGTTACTCAATTGAGTGAGCAACTAATTTGGTAATCTTTTAAAGGGATTTGGAAGGGGAGACAGATAGAGGTTTCCCTGATTTATTTGTTAGTAAGTAACCTTAAAAATAAGAGACAATAAAGGCGGGCACCTCTTTATAGAAGGGGATGAATGCTTCTTTCGACAATTGAAGGGTTGTTACTGTTGGATTAGTAGATCCTTACACGTGAGGTTGCGGTCCTCCTGCTTGATGTCTTCGTGCTGAAGTTGGAGAGGGTCATTGCTTTTGAGGTAGGGAGAATCGTGTTGAAAAAGAACGAACCAACCTATGGCTGATGGGCTAGGGACTATTTTAATAGTATTTAAAATAATTTAAGGACTAAAATCAATCCATACCGGTGTTTCACTCATTTGGAAGCACGCAGAAAAAGTGATCAAAGAGCAACGGGTACATCTAATGTACACCTTTTCAAATGAAGTTGGAATCAAACAAATGAAACAGGAGAACCGTCCCCGCGTTCCAGGAGAACCGTCCCCGCGTTCCAGGAATCAAATGAAACAGGAGAACCGTCCCCGCGTCCCATGAAACAATTGGCTTTTGGAATCGTCTAATTATCGGGTGAAAAATGCTTTGCTCGAAAAGGTTTAGGTGGACGTTGGAGAAAAGGCTTTTAATTGAAGCAACACTTCTGAAGGGGTCATAAGTGAAACAGCTTGGACACTAAGAAAAAAATAAGTGCCCAAATTGGAAGGGCCAGCATAGCTCCCCAAAAACAACCTTTTAAAGTTGAGTTCAGTTCCAATGAAAAGCACCTCCTGATTTTTACTTATATGATTCGCTGGACTGTTCTATTTAAGGGGAGTGGGGGAAGGGGGAAATGATGAAACACAGACAAAAACGAAAGGCGAAGCCGTGGCTCATTGCGATTGTTTCTATTGTGGCGGTTCTTATTCTTGGGATTGGCGGATATGCTTTCTACTTGTTTCATTCCGTGAACAAGACAGCGGCAGAGGTATATAAGCCGCTCAAGCAAGTGAAAACCGACACCCTTCATACACAGAAGGCCATTCAGCCAAAAAAAGAAAATCCAATTAACATTTTAATCTTGGGTGTGGATCAACGTCCGGGGGATTCTGGCCGATCGGATACCTTGATGGTAGCTTCCTTAAACCCACAAACGAACTCCATGATGCTGACGAGCATTCCGCGTGATACACAGGTCGATATCCAAGGGCATGGTGAAGCGAAGATCAATGCCGCTTATGCCTACGGGAGAGAGGACTTGGCTATTTCGACGGTTGAAAAGTATTTAAATATCCCCATTAATTATTATGTCGAAATGAACATGCAGGGTTTATCCGAGCTCGTCGATGCAGTCGGCGGCATTCAAGTGACTAATAAACTGGATTGGTATGATGAAGGCTATTATAAGAAGGGCTATCATTATAAAAAAGGGTTGCTGACGCTGAATGGCCCCAAAGCCTTGGGGTATGTCCGGAGGCGTCATTTAGATCCTCAAGGTGACTTTGGCCGTAACGAGCGCCAGCGCCAAGTCATCCAAGCCGTTATCGAAAAAGAAAAAAGTGTATTTGCCATTAAGGACGTCAGTAACATCCTAAACGCGATCGGCAACAACGTTCAAACCAACCTAACACTGAGCAACATGACCGAAATGGCCAAAGCCTACCTGTCCTGCAGCCAACACATCAAAACCTATGAAGTCAAAGGCACCCCCCAATACATCAAAGGAATCAGCTGGGTTATCGTCACCAAAAACGAATTCCAACACGTCCACAACATGATCACCAAAATGACAAATTGAAACACGGGGACGGTTCTCCTGTTCCACCCCCAACTCCCGCTCGCTTTAAACGAATGAGATTCGCGGTGAGCGGGGGAACCCTCGTGCTTAATAAGGCTATGGAGAGGTTGCTGATCTGGCTGATTGGATGTTCAATGGTCCAGATGTTTTAGCGCCTATCAATTAGGAATTGAATTCCTACAAAAAAATCTAATTTAGCACTAAACTATTTTAATCGATAGCCGATAAGTATTATGTTGTTCCATACGATAATGGCAAATTAGGAGAAATCCTATGGCGCAAAACTAAAGGGGCTAAGGTGTCTATCGCTATGCCAGCCAGTTACCGAATACGGAGGGAAAGAGAATGTTAATCGCTATTCTAATTGTATTAACATGGTTTCTTGTCAGTTTATTTTATTTAAGCCTCATGAAAGCAACTAAACGAGCAGATGTAAGAGGAAACGAAATTGCGAGTGATTTTTTTCACCGTGCGGATTCTGAAAAAAAGAACATCCTATAGATAAAACGGAGGGACGGTTCTCGTGGTTCATTGAAACACGAGAACCGTCCCTTTGTTTCACCCGTTGTTTCACCTTTTTTTATCCACGAGGTATTGGAATCCGTAAATGGCGAGGGATTTGAGCATAAAGAATGACAGGAATTGATATTTCTTCAATTTGACTAGTCTCATGATGCCCAATTTCTTTAAAATGCCCATTAACACATAGACAAATCCTGAATCTATTAGGACATTGACTAACATGAACTTTTTGAAATTCCCATAGGTGAATTTTAGTATCCATAAGGTTCCGATAAAGAAGGAGCCAACCATGTATGGATAGTCTTTCAAATAATATAAGATAGTACCTTTAGGGAATTGCCACCATTTTCGTTTATAAGCAAGGAAACTTTCAATGGACATGATCGCCTCAATAAAAATAAGAACTGGCAAAAACCGTTTCCAATCCGCTTTTTTAATAAATGGAGCGCTAATCCACGGAATAAAAGTCGAAACGAGTATGATTAACGACTTGATATTCAATAAGTATCCCCCCGAACCTTGTTTACAAATAGCATTTGCAGTAATTAACAAAATATCCCTTTTAATTCGTTCGGTTCAGTTTTAATGCTAGTTGGCTATCTTGCTATGGCTGACTTCACAAACTTTGCGGTTTTTTAATCAGCAAAACTGACTCGCTATCCGCGAGCCTCGTGTTTAGGCTGATTTTTTTGAGGAAACAAGCCGATACAATTTTATTCATAAGTTGGTCATACTAATCTTAAAGATCAATTTTAAGGAGTCTTTTTATGGGGGACTTAGTGAGTGACATTCAAAACCTATTTTCTGTTCAGGGTGATTTTTTCATCGGAAAAGAGGTAAAAGATAAGACGGCTATATATATCATGGGATTCAGCACCCTTATTGATTTACCTAAGTCTAACCTATATGTTCGACAAATCGCTGCCGCGTCTTCTTCCGTTAAAGAACTTTTTACTAACCTTAGTGACAAGCTGGATACGGATATAAACCAATTAAAAAAAGCGATATTAGATGGCAAATTGGTGATTATATCCGAGGGCGGCAAACATAATGCCATCGTAGATCCTGTTTCTCGAAATCTAACAAGAAGTGTTACGGAACCTCAAAGCGAAAGTCCACTCCAGGGCCCAATAGATGCTTTTGTTGAGGACATCGATATTAATATAGGGCTGATTCGAAAAAGACTGACTAGTGAACGCTTGTGTCATTGTTCCTATGAAGTCGGGGATCTTGGAAGCCGAAAAGTGTCCATGCTTTATGTCAAAGGAAGTGTTCCTGAAGATTTAATAAAAAAGGTAGACCAGCAAATTAAACAAATTGATGCAGATATTGAAACGGTTGATGACTTTAATAGAGTTTTTGGCCGTCGCCGGTTCAATCTTGTCAGTCATTTTTTTCAAACAGAACTCCCTAATCAGGCCACTCATTCATTAAGAACTAACCGAATTGTCCTTTTTTTAGATAATTATCCCTATGCACTCGTTTTTCCTCATCTATTATGGGATATGTTTAGTCCTTCCATTGATCGCGATTTCCCATCACTAGTGGCTTATGGGCTTCGAGCGTTAAGAGTGTTTGGGGTCATCGTGAATGTCCTGCTTCCAGCACTCTATGTTGCCATCATCTCCATAAATCCTGAAGTCCTAAAAATCGATCTTGCCTTATTTGTCTCGGAAAGCAGGCAGGGAATTCCGTTTCCTGCTTTACTTGAGACGATCATCATGGTGGGTTTGGTAGATTTAATCCTGGAAGCCATTGTGAGGCTTCCAAAAAGTGTCGGTCCAACTATTACAATGGTTGGAGGAATCATACTAGGACAAGCTATGGTAGAGGCAAAATTAGTTAGCACGTTATTAGTTATTGTGACAACTGCCATTGTTATTTCAGGTTCTGTCGTTTCAGGGATACCCAATTCCTTATATATCCGACTATTGAGATATCCAATTTTAATCATAGCCGCTATTTATGGCATTTTGGGTGTTTTTGCAGGGTTTCTCTTCATCATTGTCTATTTGGCGAGTTTAACATCTAACGGTATTCCGTACACAGCGTTTCGCATGAATAGAAAAGAGGATGCAAAATGAGTCGGAAATGGCAAATAGGATTTGTTTTCATCATCATGTATTTAAGTTTAAACCATTTGATGTATCCCAAACTCATATATGGGCTAACGGAGGCTGGTCACTGGGAGGTCGTTGTTTGCCAAGGGCTGCTTCAAATCACTTTAATAGGGATCTACATTAAGGGATTAAGCTATTTCCCCCAGCAAGATGTCATTGATATTTATTCGAAAATGGGGAAATTAGTGGCGTTTATTCTTCTGATACCGTTCGCTCTCTCTCTAACAGCGCTTATCGGATTGGATATACGGATACATACTGAAGCTATTAATTTGTTTTTTTTAAAGCGTACCCCTTACTGGTCGGTATTAGTCCTTCTATTCTTTATCACAACTTATACCGCTATGAATGGTTTAAGTACTATTTTGCGTTCTTCCACTTTTATTTTCTTTATGATCCTACCATTGCTGCTCTTTATCATTTGTTCATCTTTTATGAATTTTGATTGGCATAATGTTAGGCCGCTTTGGCACCCATCCTTGGACTTTTTATTAAATAAAAATTTCTTCCATCTCATGGGCTATTCCGCTTTCTTACCGCTAGGATTCATGACCTATAAAACCAAATTAACCTTTGGTTTTATTTTTCTAGAATGGGTATTTGTGATGATCATCTTTCTCTCCTTCACGTATATTCCTCTTCTGATATTTGGAGAAGAGTCAGTTGTCACCTTGTCTTTCCCTATGATGGAGGCCATGAACTCAGTGGATATCAAATGGGTCATGTTTAATCAGCAAACGATATTCTTAGGCTTATCATTGATCGGATTTACGATCATTAAAAATAGCGTTTTACTTTGGATAATTGGAAGGATCATGCAAAAGGTGTTGAAATGGAAAAGAGCCAAAGCCTCTTATTGGATTACGGCTTCTTCTGTGATCGCCTTTATTCTTGCCTTAATCGTTCCGAGTCGCTCTTGGACAGAAACCTTTTTTCTCTGGTGTTCTGGTGTTCTCGTCTATTTTATGATGATCATTCCGATCTCCATTCTAATCTATGGCTATGTCTTGAATAGGGGCAGGGTGCATTATGAAGAAAGTTAATAAAACGGTGATTTTCTCGATGCTCTTGTTAATCGTTCTCAGCGGATGCTGGGATAATAAAGATATAGATAAGAGGGTCCTTCCCCTAGTAATAGGGATTGCTAAAGGAGACAATCATGATTATGAGGTAACCGTACAGATTCCTATAACCAAATCAAGTGGGTTAATGTCGAGAATCGTAACCAGTAAAGCTCAGACTGTTTCAAGGGCACTTGGAGAAATACAGACTAACTCTGAAAATGCGGTCGATTACTCGCAAGTGCGATTAGTTGTTATTCAAAGGAATTTGGCCAGTAACCCAAAGGAATTAAAGCAGCTTATCAAGTTTTTGATGACCTCAAAGGAAATCCCTTTAAATGCACAACTGGCTTTTACGAATGAATCAACTGTCAAATTGCTGTCCAATATTAACAATAAGTTGGGTGTCGACGCCACTTCTTTATTCGATTATTTTAACAAAGGGGTTGGCTGGGCTCCAGGAATTTCAAACACGCGTATATGGGAAGCCTATCGCAGTCTATATTCCTATACGGATGACCTTACCATTCCTGTCGTTGATTCTGGAAAAGACACCGTCCTAATTTATAAAGGCGCAGCCGCTTTAAAAAAAGGTAGATTAACACAAACCGTTAATCTAGATGAAAACCAATTAATTAATTTGTTCAAAAACCATAATGCAGATGGCAAGATTGAAAATGTGGATTTTGCTAGTGTGATGGTAAAAAGAAGCACCATACGCAATCAAGCATTGATCGAAGGAAATACACCTACAGTGACCACAGACCTAAAGCTAAAAATAGACATTTTAGAAGTACACTCTGGAATCACCAATGACCAGATTAAACATAAGCTTGAAAAACTTATAGAAAAGCGATTCTACCACGTATTTAACCAATCCAAAAAGAACGAAACAGATCTCTTCGGATTTGGTCAATATTATCGCGGCCAAATTCCGTATGCCGATCTAAAAAACTGGAGAACAACCTACTACCCCAACCTAAAAGTCAACTTTCACGCCCAAGTCAGCAGCGAATGAAACACGGGGACGGATCTCGCGTTTCACCCGCATGGAACACGGGGACGGATCTCATGTTTCATTCACAGCAAACAGCTCCCACGGTGACCTTCACGGGGCTATCGTGGATGACTAAGGCTGTTTGTTGCTTTCCTTAAATCAATTAAAAATTAAATTTTTGAATAAAATGGCAATTCTCACAGGCTCTGCCAAGTTGCTCGTTCGTAATAGGATTGAAATAGTAAACCTCGTCATGACCACACACTGGACATTCAATGGCATATAAGAATTCTCTAGGGCCCAAAATGTTTTCTAACAACATGTTGAAATTCATTTGTGATCACCCTCTTTGTTTGTTAAATTCGACTATTAAATAAATTCGACGGTGAACCGTTATTTAGGTAGGGACTAAGGAATTCATTTCTGCGTAAAGAGTTGATCGTTACGAGGGGGCTGCTCTGTGCCGATCAGGCGGCCAGGGGGAGGAACCGGGCCAATTGTTCAATTGTTTTAAAAGCCGCCTGTGGCATGAAAGCTGCGTATGCTAAGCCCTGAGCGTCGACTGGCTGCCTTGCTACGCGGCCGAGTACCTAACGGAGGCGATTCTTTGCAAATGGCTGTTTTCGTAAACTTTGTTGTTTTTAGGCTCCAATAAGCTCGCTTTCCGCGGGCAATCCGTGAGCCTCCGCGGCAAAATACGCCTGCAGGGTCTTACCTGTCTTGCTATTCCCGCAGGAGTCTCGCCTATTTCCACCTATTTTTTATCAAATAGCAACAATCTTTTAGAAAAGAGCCTTGCAAATAAAAAAAGTCATTCTATCCAGCAATGAATAGAATGACTTTTTCTGTAAAAAATCCTATTTTCTTTCTTTCGCTGCCCTGGAAATAACTCCACACTTTGGATGGCTAGGGCTGACGCTACAACTCATTTCCTAGTGGCGGCGCCGTAAAAACACGCCATGAGAGGCTCGTTCGTTCTGCCTAAGCGACAGCCTTTTCTCTTAACTCCCGCGGTATGTTTGATAGCCGTAGGGAGAAACCAATAAAGGAATATGGTAGTGCGCCTTTAGATCCGATATCCCAAAGCGAATGGGGACCTGGTCCAGGAAGGGGGGAGCGGTTAAGGGGATCGCTGTCTCCCGAAAATAATCGCCTATGTTAAAAACTAATTCATAGGTTCCGATTTCCATTTCATCGCTCGCGAGTAAGGGGGCATCGATTCGTCCATCCGAATTGGTAAACGCTTTTCGAATGAAGCGTCGGCCGCCATTCGGTGTCTCTAAAAAATAGAGTTCAACCGTTACATGGGCTGCGGGTTTTCCGTGTGTTAAATCCAAAATATGTGTCGTCAGACCGGTCATGTTAGACAACCTTTCTATGGTTACTAGTGCTAAAACTCAGTTTGTTAAATCTAGGAAATTCAAAAAATAGGATCCAATCCGCAATCTTAATCCCCCAAAAAACTTCTGAATCTGTAATATACACCCAGGCACCCGGCTAACCAAATGCCAACCAAGACGCTGCTCAGGTAACGGGGTTCTTTTTAGCTGAAGCTAAGTTTTCGTTAAACTCCAGGTCACGGAAATTAAAATAGGACTCAAGGATCGCTGCCTTATCATCTAAGAAAAGCTGGTCGGCAACGGCTGTTACAAGTCTTGGGAGGCCAAATCGCATGCCCGATAAGGCGGAGGCCACAATGCCACAACTGATTAAAGCGGAATAATTAAATGTAAAAAGGCCATGCAGTGCGTGCTTGCTTTTCTCATCCCGGGCTTGCAAGGCAAAGCCAGGAGTCAGGTAAGGATGGGCATCAATTTGGGGATTTGCCAAATCCGCTGGTGCTTCATAGACATCCCCCCAGCGAAGAATATGCGGTTCAACCAGCTTCAACTCTGGACGCAAGGCGGGATCCGTAACAAGACCGGTGCTGACAATGATAAAGTCAAAGGTAAATTTTCCTTGAGGGGTGGTGACAACAACTCCCTCAGCGGTAGCCTCCACCTTTAACCAAGGGGCTGCCAAATGGAGGTGAAAACCTGGCCAGCTTGCCGCCCTCCCAAAAGTATCATTGGTTGGTGGTTGGTTGTTCTTGAAAAAATGGGCCATGACGGCGTATTTCTCTGAGTCCTCTAAACAATAATAGCGTTCAATAAGTCCAGAGGGTTCCATTTTTCTAATCGGATTAATTCTGGGCAACTCTTTTCGGCGTACAAAGACATGAGCCTCCTTAACTTCCGACGATAAAGCAAAGTTGGCGTTGTCAAAAGCGGAAGCCCCTCCTCCTAATATCCCCACTGTTTTTCCTTTAAGTGAATGGAAGTCGATCGGTTCAGAGGTGTGGGCGTAAAGGTGACGCGGACATTTTTCAGATATAAAAGAAGGGACATGCCATTCGCCGCCGCCCTGAATCCCAGTGGCGAGGACGACTTTACGGGCTAAAAGGGTGTTAGAGAAGGCACCGGCTCCTTCAACATGCAGCCGGTAGAGACCCTTATCAAACGGTTCGATTAACTTGAGTTGGACCTCATTTCGGACGGGGAGCTGCAAAACTTCCCGATACCAGCGTAGGTAGGCCATCCAGTCGCCGCGAGGGATTTTATCGATTGCCTCCCATGCAGTTGTCCCATATTGCGCCTCCCACCAAGAGCGGAAGGTAAGAGTGGGGATCCCATAGTCAATGGATGTCAGGTGCTTAGGCGTTCTTAAAGTAACCATTCTAGCGTACGTTTCCCACGGGCCCTCAAACCCCTCTGGATTTTCGTCAATCACGAGGAGGTTGGCTATTCTTTCGCGCAAGAGACCAAAGGCAGTGCCAAGACCGCTTTGCCCCCCGCCGACAATGATCACATCATACACATGACGCTCAGAATCTTTAACTGGGTGGACCCTATTCATTTTCCCAAAGGCGAGGCAAGCGAGATCCTTTTTGACTTGCTCATTTAAAGCTTCTAAGCTCAAGGTTCATCACCTCTTTCAATCATTTTGTACGGTTTGATAGGCTTTCCGCGAGCCTCCCCGGCTTTTCGATTAGCTGAGGAAAAATCAAGAAATTTCTTTGCTTAAGTTTGACTTCAAATCGACAGCGTCTATGGGTGCTTTAATGGGCTTATTCAGAATCAAATTTAAAAAAATGGCGGTCAGACTGCCGGCGATAATGCCATCACTGCATAAAATTTGCAGCGCTCCAGGTAAAGCGGCGAACAGATTCGGAACGACGGTCGCACCGAGCCCAATAGAGACCGAACAGGCAATGACTAAGAGATTATTGTTATTTGAAAAATCAACATCGTGCAGCATTTTAATCCCAGAAGACACGACCATTCCAAACATGATGACGGTTGCCCCTCCAAGAACGGCGGTCGGGATCATGGTGGCTAGCGCGGCTATTTTAGGAACTAGACCTAAGGCGATCAAAATCAATCCTGCCGCAATGGTGACACTGCGCTTCTTAATCCCAGATAGTTGAACCAGCCCCACATTCTGCGAGAAGGTGCTGTAAGGGAAGGCATTAAAAATCGCGCCGAGTGCAAAGGCTAATCCTTCTGTCCGATACCCGCGGATGATGTCTTTATTGGAAAGTGTTTTTCCTGTTATTTTACTGAGTGCAAGAAAGGCTCCTGTCGATTCCACCATAATGACGGACCCAACGATGAGCATGGTCAGGATGGGAACGAGATTAAAGGTTGGGACTCCGAAATAGAAAGGAGTGGGGACGCGGAACCATGAGGCACTCAGGACCGCTTGTGTATCTAATTGCCCCATAAAGCCCGCTGCGATCGTGCCGGCAATAATCCCAATCAAGACAGAAATAGCCCGGAGAAAGCCTTTGAAGAAGCGATTCATGATTAAAATGATGAGAAGGACACCAAAAGAGAGGACGAGATTGGCAGGAGAACCGAAATGAGCATTCCCTTCACCGCCTCCCATATTCTCAATGCCTGTTGGAATAAGCGATAAGCCGATGATCATGACCACCGTGCCCGTTACCACAGGCGGGAACACCTTTAATAATTTTCCATATAGATTAGAAAAAAGAATAATAAAGATACCGGCTGCAAGGATAGAACCATAGATGGCCGAAATGCCAAAGTGAGTGCCGATCGTAATCATCGGTGAGACGGCGACGAATGAGGTGCCAAGAACAACCGGCAGCCCAATTCCAACAAACCTAGTATTGATCGATTGTAAAAGTGTCGCTAAGCCGCAGGTCAGTAAATCAACCGCAATGAGAAGAGCCTGCTGCTGAGCGGAGAACTTCAAGGCTGCTCCAACAATAAGCGGAACTAAAATGGCACCGGCATACATAGCAAGAACATGCTGTAAACCTAAGGAAAAAATTTTGGATGGGCTAATTTTTTCGTTCATATCCGATCTCCCTTTTGTTAATGTCATAAAATCTAACATTGTTTGTTCTTATTAGTTACACAATAATGAAAAATGAGATAATTGTCATTGTGTAACTTCACTAAAAATTCCTTTCAACATTATTCACATTAAACAAAAGGGGCTGAAGCTGATTATATATGATTGTTTTTAACACGAGCTAGTTTGGCTGGGCATCTTCCAGAAGCTTTTGGATTCTTAAAGCAAGGCGAATCTGGAGCGTCGTTTCCGCGTCCTTTAGACTTCTCCCCAAGATTTCTTCGCATTTTTCAATCCGATAGACCACCGTGTTTCGATGCACAAAGAGTCTTTTGGCTGTTTCGGAGATTTGGCAATGGGTTTCTAAATAGACCGATAATGTCTCAAGCAGAGTGCGGGCTTCTTCTTTAGATGTCTGCATCAGCCCATTTAAGGCCAACATGTAGTAATTTTTCAAATCATCTTGTGGGATTTGCCGTAATAATGCCGTGATATCTTTCGTGTGATACGTGTGAATCGCGCCTTTTTGCTTAGATAGAGTCCCGTGGGCAAGGGCGTCCTTCGCCTCCTGATAAGCTTGCTTAACTTGTAAGAAATTCTGACATGAATTACTCACACCAAAAGAAAGGGATTCGCTGAAGTATTTGGAGACCGTTAACTGAATGTGTTTGAGCCTCGATTTGACAAAGTCAGTTGGGCGGCTTTGTCCTTCTCCAATCTCAAATAAAAGAAGGCAAGTTTCCCCCTTTTTGAAAAAATGGATGTTGGGCTCGGTGATTGACGTCATTTCGTTGTCCAGGAAATCAAACAGATCCTCTGTCTTTTCATGACTTTCCAAATAACTTTGGTGCAGGTCATCACTATCCATTTTTCCTAGTGCACATATGTAGGTTTGGTCCTTTTTTAAAGCGAATTCGGCTGCACGCCCTAAGATCTCGTCATTGGAAGTAATGCCTCCTTCTAAAAAGTTCATTAAAAAAACGTTCCGAACATTCCTCTCCTGTTGTTTGAGCGCATTCTCCTTGATGAGAGAAAAGGAAATGACATTGACCGCCTGTTCAATGGTCAACAGGCTCACTCGATCGGTTTGGTCGATTTCTCCTGCTAATACTAGAAAACCCGTCTTTCTTTCGCTGATTTGGACCCGAAACAATGTATAGGTTTGTTGGTCTACCAGAATCGAAAAGGATTCGGGGAGAATTGGGGGTGAAGGCAGTGCGACGGGTTCAAGCAGAAGAGGTGCAACATTACTTGATTGGAAAATGAGTTTAAAATATTGATTGACTAATTGGACGGGTCGGTTGATCAATTGAGATAACGAGTGAAGTAATGCCGGGATCCCTTTTCCTTGCATGATGATGTGGGTGAATTGCTTATGCGTCTCAAGGGCAAGCGTTAATTCTTTCGCTCTTTTATCGAGAATAGTATGGAAGGTGTGATTCACGATTTGGCCGAGTGAGAGATGTAAGGGTAATTCGATAAGGGGAAAATTTAAATCGTTGGCTAATTGAATCACGTCTTCAGGAATCTCTTCGATAAATCGCTTTGTCTTAATGCCTAATCCGGCGCAGCCTTGGTCGTTCATCATTTTTACGAGCTGAAGAAGTCGAGAAGGCTGGTCTTTGAGGTGATAAGCGGTTGTCACAAGAAATTCCTTCTCTTTTAAATAATGAACAATATCAGGTGCGTCCATCATATTGACCGATGCCACTTCACGCTCGATTCCGGATTCTCCTGCAATCAGCTGCATCCCCTGCAGCTCGGGAATGGTCAAAAGCTCTGTTATCTTCATGACGGATCGGCTCCTTGTTAAGAAATGTAACATTCTAAGTGATAGGTTAAAAAAAGTTTACCACAAATTAGTTAAGTTGCACAAAATAAAATGAAAATTTTTAAAAATATGCCAATGAGATTTGCTTGGGAGAGAGGTAAACTAAGTTTAAAGTGTTAGAAGATCTATCATGCAGTGAGGTGAAGACATGGCCATTCAAGAAATGAAACAGCTTTTACAAAATGGGCGGACAGGTGACCTGATTGAATGGCTGGCATCATTTGGTCGAACAGATCACGGAGGCGTCACACGGCTTTTATATTCGCCAGCTTGGAAGGAAGCCCAGCTGGCGGTTAAAGAAATGATGGATCAAACCGTATTAGACACTTATTTTGATTCTGTCGGAAATTTATTTGGCCGTTTGCCTGGCAGTGAGGCGATGGGAGAGACCATTTTGACCGGCTCCCATATTGATACGGTGATAGATGGCGGGAAATATGATGGGGCTTATGGGATTATGGCTAGTTTTCTTGCCGTGATGAGGCTCTATCAAACTTATGGTTTGCCGAAGAAAACCATTGAGGTGGTCTCACTATGTGAAGAAGAGGGCAGCCGTTTTCCCTTAACTTTTTGGGGGTCCCGTAACATCACGGGTGCGTATCATCTCTCGGCTGCACAGGGCATTCAGGATTCAAACGGGGTTTCATTAGTAGAAGCGATGAAACAAGCGGGCTTTGACCCCGATAATTATACTCCAGCTAGCAGAAGGGATATCGCGCGCTTTGTTGAAATTCATATTGAACAGGGGATTGTTTTAGAAAAAGAACAAAATCAGCTAGGGATTGTCACACATATAGTGGGGCAACGCCGATATACGATCACCATAATCGGAGAGAGTAATCATGCGGGAACAACACCTATGCCCTTGCGGAAGGACGCGGTGAGTACGGCGGCTTATTTGATTTCATTTTTAACCGAAAAGGCTAAGGAAGTAGACCGCAAGCTTGTTGCAACAGTTGGGAAGTTAAACGTTCAGCCTAATGTCCCCAACGTGGTGGCAGGTGAGGTAGAGTTTACGCTGGATATCCGTCATCACGAAGAAGCGGTGATCGGTCATTATTGCTCGGCGATTTTTACAGAGTTTCAACGTTTAGCTGAAAGTCTTCATATGGAAATAACCGTTTCGAAATGGCTGGATGTGAAACCTGTCGCGATGGACCAAGAGATGGGGAAGGTCATTGGTGAAATAGCCAATAAGAAATCGATTCGCTATCAGGAGATGATTAGTGGGGCGGGGCATGATGCTCAAGTTTTCGGTTCGGTTTGTCCGACAACTCTCTTATTTGTTCCAAGTCATCAAGGGATCAGCCATTCACCGAAAGAATGGACGTGTTTAGAAGATTTAGAGATAGGGATTGATATGCTAACGGCTGTTTTATATCAATTAGCCTATTAAAAGGAGTGCGAGGCAAGTGGGATATACTGATAGATTGTCACCGAAGCGAATCATCATGACACCTGGACCTGTTGAAGTGGATCCTCGTGTATTAAGGGCGATGAGTACACCGATTTTGGGCCAATTTGATCCAGAATTTACGAAACTCATGAATGAAGTTATGGCCATGCTCCGACAAGTGTTTCAAACGAAAAACCAATGGGCTTTTCCGATTGATGGGACGTCCAGATCGGGCATTGAAGCCTTGCTTTGCAGCCTCATTGAACCGGGGGACCGGGTTCTCGTTCCTATCTACGGGAGATTCGGGCATCTATTAGTCGAGATTGGCGAACGATACGGCGCTGAAATCTATACGTTGGAGTGTCCTTGGGGAGAGGTGTTTGACCCGCAGCAAGTAATTGATGAAATGGCGAAGGTTCAGCCTAAGATTGTCGCGCTCGTTCATGGCGAAACCTCGACGGGATGCATGCAGCCGCTTCGGGAAATTGGAAAGGCTTGCCGCAAGCAGGATTGTTTGTTTGTTGTGGATGCGGTGGCTTCCATTGGTGGTGTGGCTGTCAAAACGGATGAGTGGTTGATTGATGGTGTTGTTGGAGGGACGCAAAAGTGTTTATCCGTTCCTTCAGGGATGGCGCCGATTACTTATAATGAACGGATCGAAACGATTCTACTCTCTCGAAAAAAAGTGGAGCGCGGGATCGCGACAGAGGAGGATTTGCACTTCAGACGGACCCGGCATCCCATTTCAAGCAACTATTTTGATTTAAGTATGCTTCAAGATTATTGGGGACCGAGGCGTCTCAATCATCATACAGAGGCTACTTCTATGGTCTATGCCCTTCATGAAGGACTTCAGCTTGTTCTCGCAGAAGGGCTTGAACAGCGCTTTACCCGCCATCGGTTTCATGAAAAAGCGCTTATCGCGGGATTAGAGGCGATGGGACTACATCTGTTTGGTGATCCCGAGCATAAGCTGCCGTGTGTCACGTGTGTGGAAATTCCAGACGGAGTGGACGGTGAGTCGGTAAGACGTTTGCTCCTTGATTCGTTTGGCATCGAGATTGCTTCCTCGTTCGGTCCTCTACATGGAAAGATCTGGCGAATTGGCACGATGGGGTACAGCTGCCGCAAAGAAAATGTGCTTGCTGTTTTGGCCGGCTTAGAAGCTGTCTTAATTCGCCATAGCGCAAGTGTTAATCGTGGTGAAGCCCTGCAAGCTGCACTGGATGTTTATGTTTAGGACTCATTTCTAAGTGGATTTTGGCGGAAATAGGCGAGACAGCACGAGGTGAATTCAAGGTAGCGGGTTCCAAGTAGTAGCCTGAGTCGCGGATTGCCGTGGAAAGCGAGCCTAAAGAGCTTAAATTAAAAAACAACAAAGTTTAAAAAATCGATATAGAATTCTTTTTACTTAAGAAATGATCAAGAGGAAGTCACGAATCTGTGAAGCGAGGTTGTAGTGAACCGATTGATTGCAGCTGCCTCATGATGGTCTTCTTAGCTTTTTCTTCATAAAAAAATCACTTTAACAGGCAACGCTTTGGATCAAGTGAGTGAAACGGGAGAACCGTCCCCGTAAAGAGAGGTGGAATTGACATGTCTGATTTTGATCTCTTGATTCGTAACGGAATGGTTGTGTTACCAAACGAGGTAAAGAAGGTCGATCTGGCTATTAAAGAGGGGCGAATTATCAAGATTGGTGAACAGTTATCTGGAACCGCAAGTGAGGAATTGGATGTGAACGGCAAGACGATCTTCCCCGGCCTTATCGATGTCCATGTCCATTTCAGTGAACCGGGAAGGGAACATTGGGAAGGGTTTGAGACGGGTTCAAGGATGATGGCGGCCGGTGGATGCACAACCTACTTTGATATGCCCCTCAATGGGATTCCTTCCACAGTGGAGCAGGCGGCTTTTGAACAAAAAGCGGAAATCGGCAGCCGAAAGTCAGTCGTTGATTTTGCCTTATGGGGCGGACTTGTCCCTGGGAACATAAAGGACTTAAGAGGGCTTGCGGAGTCGGGGGTTATTGGATTTAAAGCTTTTCTATCGGATACAGGGAATGATGAATTTGAGCGGGCGGATGATCTGACCTTATTAGACGGTATGAAAGAAATCGCCTCCCTCGGAAAAATTTTAGCCTTACATGCTGAAAGTGCGCCCATAACCAATTGGCTTTTGCAGGAAAAGAAGGAAAAAGGGCTAATCAGCGCTGATAATTATTTGGAAACACGTCCGATTCTTGCTGAAGCGGAGGCGGTGGAACGGGCCATTTATTACGCGCAGCTAACAGGTTGCCCGCTTCATTTTGTCCACATCAGCAGTCAAGCGGCTGTTGAAAAAATTGAAGCGGCCAAGCAACAAGGCCTGGCGATTTCTGTAGAAACGTGCCCGCATTATCTCTTATTCTCTCATGATGATCTTGTGGAAAAAGGGGCGATTGCCAAATGTGCGCCACCTTTACGGAAGAAAGACGAGCAAAAACAATTAATTCGTTTATTAAGAGAAGGCAAGTTTGATATGGTGTCCTCTGACCACTCGCCTTGTCCTTATTCGATGAAGGACCCCGCCAAGCACACGTTATTTGAAGCCTGGGGTGGCATCAGCGGCGGACAATTCACCTTACTTTCCATGTTGGAGCTCGCTTTAGAGCATGAAATCCCTTTAACACAAATTGCCAAATGGACAGCGGAGATGCCGGCGCAGCGCTTTAATCTTGAAACGAAAGGAAAAATTGAAGTGGGCATGGATGCTGATCTTGCTATTGTTTCCTTCGAACCGTTCACAGTTCGTGAAGACAATTTTCATGCCAAACATAAACAAAGCCTTTATGTTGGCCACACCTTCCCATGCACCATCGAAGAGACCATAAATCGTGGAAAAACCATCTATAAAAATGGCAAACTCGTCAATCATGCAGCAGGAAAGCTATGGATCAACCGAACTGAAACCAAACCGAATCCCGTTTAACGTGATTCGGTTCTCGCAGTTTCTAAAGCCTGACGCGAGGAGACCACATTTATACGTTCAGGTGAATGGCCTCACGCAGTTTCTACTATAAAGCCCAAATCGAGGTGATCCCGCATGATGACGTTAAAAACATTAAATGACATGAGTGAATCTGATTTTGTTGATCAGTTAAAGGCTATATATGAGCATTCACCCTGGGTAGGGGAACGCGTTTTAAATAATCGGCCCTTTTTAACACTTGAGGCTCTTCATTCTGCGATGGTTCATGCCGTGATGGGAGCAACTAAAAGTGAACAGCTTCGGTTGATCAAAGCCCATCCCAACCTGGGTGCCAGAATTGCCATGAGCTCCTCTTCGGTATCCGAACAAAAAGGAGCAGGATTAAGCGAATTAACTGAGGACGAGTATCAAAGGTTTCAAGAAGCCAACCAAGCCTATATGGCCAAGTTCAACTTCCCATTTATCCTAGCAGTTAAAGGAAAAGATAAACATCTAATATACAAAGCATTAAAAGAACGCCACACGAACTCAATTGATGCCGAATTTAAAGAAGCCCTCCACCAAATCCACCAAATAGCCAGGCACCGCTTAGAAGCCATATTCAATTGAAACAGGGGGACGGATCTCGCGTTTCACTCGCCTTTGAAACAGGGGGACGGATCTCGCGTTTCACTCGCCTTTGAAACAGGGGGACGGATCTCGCGTTTCACTCGCCTTTGGAACAGGGGGACGGATCTCGCGTTTCACTCGCCTTTGAAACAGGGGGACGGATCTCGCGTTTCACTCGCCTTTGGAACGGGGGCGGATCTCGTGTCCCACTCACTTGATCCAAAACACTTTCCTGCACAATTGAATTTGGAGTGTGCGATCAAGCGGGGAGTGGGAATTGAACAGGCGGCTAGGAGTACAAGTAGTGGGTCTCCGGGTGTTGCATACAAAATAGAGTGTGCTTACATAAGGAAGTGGCAGTGCTTTTTCGAAATCAGATGGCCAGTGCTGATGAAAGAGGGACGAGATGAATACTCGTCCCTCTTTGGCGTTTGTGGTAACTTTCAACCGAATTGCTTGTCCAGTGCCCCGCAGACACGAAGGTTCTCTGGGCATGGTTGAGACGACGGCCGCGCAGCCAATCCATCCAAAGGGACAAGGGATAAAGCCGTGCGCCCATCTGAACGACTTAAGGGAACTACAGCGATGTTTCGTTTCCTAACCATCCTCTATCATAATTTGACTAATAATGGTGATAAAAGTGTCTGTTTTTCACGGAGAGTGTCAATTAATGACTAGTTTTCAGAAAAATTTAAAATAATATTGAAAACGCATTCAAACACAAGTATACTTTCATTAGTTTAGTAAATCTTTAGTAAATAAAACCAATGGGGTATGCAGATGACAACTATAAAAGATATTGCGGAAAAAGCAAAGGTCTCTTCTGCAACGGTGTCACGGGTTCTGAATAATGATCCGCTTCTTTCCGTGACGAAAGAAACTCGAGAAAGAATTTACCGGGTTGCAGAAGAACTGCATTATAAAAGCGGTAAACGTAAAGCAAAATCAGGAGCCCCCTTAAAAGATAAAAATCCTAAAATTGGCGTGGTTTACTGGCTGTCTCATGAACATGAACTGGCTGATCCTTATTTTTTATCGATTCGTTACGGGATGGAAAAAGCTTTTTCAGAACGAGGGATGCTAATCGAAAAAAGCGTCCGTGCGAATGAATGGGATGAATCCTTTCAATTTGACGGATTAGATGGTGTGATCGTCGTGGGGTATATCGGGTCTGAACTTTTAGAACGCATCTATCAGCAGGTTGAAACCATTGTGTGCGTGAATGAATCGCCGAATGATTTAAAATATGATTCCATCGTCATCGACCATCGAAAAGCCACAACTAAGGCACTTGCTCATTTAGAGGAGTTAGGACACAAAAATATAGGCTTTATCGGTGGAAGGATGCCAGAAAAACGCGTGGAAGGACGATTTGAAAGCTATAAAGCCTTTATGTCGAAGCTCGGCCAAGAACATTTAGTAAAAGAACAGGCTTATATCGGCGAATTCAACATGGAGGATGGATTTGCTCTTATGACTGAGGCGATCCAATCCAAGAATCTGCCAACCGCTTTCTTTATTTCCAGCGATTCTATGGCAGTTGGTGCCTTAAGGGCACTGCAAATGGCAAAGATCAAGGTGCCTGAAGAGGTGAGCCTCGTCGGATTTAATGATATTCCTGTCGCGAGCTTCACCAATCCGCCGCTTACCACGATTAAGATTGATTCTGAGCGGATGGGCGAGCTTGCCGTGAAACGAATCCTCGAGCAGATTGACTCAAAAGAGATGCCGTTAAAAATTGCCATTCCAACTGAATTAATCGTTCGAGGGAGCACTTGCTCGATTAAATGATTGTTCACATCTAATTTTTTTAAGGAGGTGAGACTCCACACTATTTTTAAAAAAACTTTCTCGTACTCGATTATGGCAAATCATTTAAGAAAAACTAAGCTTTCGCTAGGATTTGGCGACTAGTCCCGTTTTTCTGTAAAGGAGGTGGGCGGATAAGGAAGCGAGGTCAGCTTGATCAAACAAAAAAAGCCTTCATCGGCAAATGAAGGCAAGTAAACCTTTAGTAAACGTGTGAGTGTTCACTAGGCTTATAAGCGAATTATAGCAACCTAGGTTAGGAAACACAAAGTAAAAAACTTGGAAATCTTTCCGGTATTTTTTCAAAACATGGAGGGGAAATCCTGATGAAAAAATGGCATTTAGCAATTGTTATGATGTTAGCGCTTTCTTTGTTTTTAACCGGTTGTTCAAGCAGTAAATCCACTTCAAGCGGCGGTGGGAACGGAAAGGTTGTTACGCTCTCTCTCTATTCCACGATGTCTTCCGATGAATCCAAAACGATGGATAAGGTCATCGCCGATTTTGAAAAAGCCAATCCTAACATCAAGATCAATGCCAACTATCCAGGGGATAATTACGAAAACTTATTAAGGGTTAAAATGGCTGCTAATAAAATGCCCGACCTATTTGATACGCACGGATGGGCCCAGCTCAGATACGGAAATTATGTAGAAGACTTAAGAAATATGTCTTGGGTGAAAAATATGGACCCTGCCATTAAAGATATTTTGACGGATAAAAACGGTAAAGTGTATGCCTATCCTATTAATGAAGCAAAAGATGGCGTGACTTACAATGCAAC
Organism: Pullulanibacillus sp. KACC 23026; assembly: GCF_029094525.1. Lineage (NCBI taxonomy): Bacteria > Bacillati > Bacillota > Bacilli > Caryophanales > Sporolactobacillaceae > Pullulanibacillus > Pullulanibacillus sp. KACC 23026. The sequence continues at coordinate 852,671 of NZ_CP119107.1, forward strand.
ACTCCTTAAAAAATATGGCATTACACCCCCTACAACTTTGAATGATTTTGTTAAAGCGCTTGAAACCATCAAGCAAAAAAGTCATGGAACAGTAACGCCATTATGGATTGCGGGTGGTGACAAGTACCCCATCGGCCAAATCTTTGACCAAATGGCCACCCCATACTTGATCACTGATTCAAATCACAGCTATGGTCAACAGCTTTTGGATGGAACCTTTAATTGGAATAAGTACACACCAGTCGCCCAAATGCTGAAGAATCTTCAAAACAAAGGCTTAATTAACCAAGATGCTCTTACTGCCAAAAGCACTCAAGCTAACCAATTAATGGCTCAAGGTAAAATTGGCTTTGCTTTTATTAATGGGTCGATTGGACCGGAAGCAACAAAGCTAAATCCTAACACTAAGGTCGGCTTGATTCCAACACCGGCTGTCTACAGCACGGATCAGCCTTCTTTTATTGGAGGGGAGCGTTACACCTTTGCTGTCTGGAAGGATTCGCCTTATAAAAAACAAGCTGAGAAGTTCATTGAGTTTATCTCTCAGCCTAAATATGCAAAAGAACTAGCTGAAGCGACTTCTTTGCCTGCTGGTCTTACTAACGTCAAAGCTAAAAATTACTATGCTTCCTATTATAAAGAATTTAGCAACATTAAAGTTCAGCCTTACTTTGACCGTGTTTACTTACCAAGCGGTATGTGGGATGTCATGGGGAATACTGGTCAACAATTGTTAAGCGGGACAATGACCGCATCCCAAGTGGCTACAAAAATGGGTCAGGAAGATGCCCGTTTGAAAAAGCAAACTTCAAAATAAGCCCACTATCAATTAAGGAAAGGGTGGGGGACATTTCCCCACTCTATTCCTTAGGGTAATGTCAATTTAGGAGTTGAATCGAATGAGTCATATGACAACCGAAACTCGGCTTGGTACTCATACCCCGACAAGGGCTGCACGCAAAAAGAGACATCAAGGCTCCCTTTTTTGGATGTATTTACCGGCCTTAGCGCTCGTCCTCTTTTTTATTGTCTATCCTTTTTTCAATGGATTGAAGATTTCCTTTACCGACTGGGATGGGTTCTCCCAAACCTTTGATTGGGTCGGATTTAGTCAATACAAGCGAATGTTTACCGATCCCAACACCTGGCTGGTTGTAAAAAACACCTTAATTTATGGCCTTTGCAGTACGCTGTTTCAGAATATATTTGGCCTTCTGTATGCGCTGCTTCTTAATCAACAAATCCGCTTCCGTAATTTTACAAGAATCATTGTCTATCTCCCTGTCATCATCAGTCCGTTCATCATGGGGTACATTTGGTATTTTTTCTTTGCTTTTCAAGGCGGTGCGTTGAACGACCTATTGAAATTCTTAGGTTTTCACCAAGTCAATGCGCTCGGTAACCCACATGCGAACATTTGGATTATTGTATTGGTGAATACGTATCAATTCGTCGGTGTTGCGATGATTATTTATTTAGCAGGTCTTCAAAGCATTTCGAAAGAGTATTACGAGGCCTCTCAAATTGATGGAGCCACACTATTCCAACAGTTTAAAAATATCACGTTTCCGCTACTAGCTCCTTCTATTACGATTAACATCGTTTTAAACATTATCGGTGGTCTCAAACTATTTGATGTGATTGTTTCATTGACTGGTGGGGGACCGGGTTATGCCTCTCAATCTATGTCGACCTATATGTATACCCTCTACTTTGATCAACAGGATGCAGGGTATGCGGCTACTCAGGGTGTATTAATGGCTGTCATCATCCTATTGCTAAGTCTAGTCGCCCTTGTGATCCTAAGAAGAAAAGAGGTTGAAGCCTAATGAGTCGAGCTTCTAAAAATTGGCTGTCTGTTCTTGTTCTATTCATTGCTTTAATCCATGTGATTCCATTCTATATTTTGATTACGATGTCGCTAAAGAAGAACAATGATTTTAGCTCCAGATGGGCCTTTCCCTCTCATATATCATGGGAAAACTTTAAAGATGCTTGGCAACAGGCAAGTCTAGGGCCAGCCTTCTTAAACACGGCGATTATCACCGTTATAGCAGGGGCTCTCCTCATTCTTGTTGGTTCACTTGCGGCTTATCCACTGGCAAGAAGACAAACACGTCTAAACCAGTATGTGTATGTCTTTTTCATCGCCATTATGGTGATTCCACCTCTTACTGCACTGGTTCCTTTATATAAGATGGTGGTGTCGATGGGCATGATCAATACGAGAACCATTGCCATTTTAAACAATATTGCTGCCTTCCTCCCGTTGACGATCTTCTTGTATTCGGGGTTCATAAAATCAACCATCCCTAAGGAGTTAGAGGAAGCGGCACTAATAGATGGGGCTACAACCATGGGGATTTTCTTTAAAGTGATATTTCCCTTATTAAAACCCGTTACGGCAACCGTCATCATTCTCTCAGCCGTTTATATTTGGAATGATTATCAATTTGCGATCTTCTTCCTTCAAGATAAATCCGTCCACACCTTAACCGTCGCTATGTCTAGTTTCTTTAGTTCAAATGTCGATAACTTAAACCTTGTTGCGGCAGCCGCCCTGCTTGCCATCCTGCCTATGACAATCTTGTTCTTATTCCTGCAACGCTTCTTCATCGAAGGCCTAGCGGCAGGCTCGGTCAAAGGCTAAGCTATTGAAAGCGTGGTAGCATGGTATCGGTCAAAAAGGTAAATCAACGGTGGTCTAGCTGTAGGCTCGGTCAAAGTCTAAGCCTTCGGGGCACAAACTTATTTAATAAATTTTTTTTGGTGGGAAAGTGGGTTGCTTCTTTAAGAGGTTAGCCTATAAAAATATAAACCTATATATGAGGAGAGATTCATTGTGGCAAAAATTACTTTCTTAGGTGCAGGTAGTACGGTGTTTGCAAAAAACGTTCTTGGCGATTGCATGCTCATTCCAGATATCGATTTCGAATTTGCCTTATTTGATATTGATCCCGAGAGACTTAAGGATTCAGAAAACATGCTGACGAACCTAAAGAAAACGACTGGCAGTTCCGTCCAGATTCGTGCCTATTCTGATCGTAAAGAAGCACTAAGAGGGGCTAAGTATGTCATTAACGCGATTCAAGTTGGCGGCTACGATCCATGTACCATCACGGATTTTGAAGTGCCTAAGAAGTATGGGCTAAGACAAACCATTGCGGACACGCTAGGAATTGGCGGCTTATTCCGTTCCCTTCGTACGATTCCTGTTGTTTTAGATTTTGCAAAAGATATGCAAGAGGTTTGTCCGGATGCGCTGTTCCTAAACTACACAAATCCAATGGCTACCATTACAGGTGCTATGATTCGGTACGGCGGTATTCAAACTGTTGGTTTATGCCATAGCGTTCAGGTTTGTGCGGATCATCTGCTCAAATCCTTAAACATGGATACCTCCAATCTTCAATGGAAGATTGCTGGAATCAATCATATGGCTTGGCTGCTTGAAATTACGCAAGATGGCAAAGACCTATATCCAGAAATTAAGCGACGCGCCAGAGAAAAACAAAAAGAAAAACATGATGATATGGTTCGTTTTGAACTCATGGAACGCTTTGGCTACTATGTAACGGAGTCTTCCGAGCATAATGCGGAATACCATCCGTATTTTATTAAGAGCCGTTATCCTGAATTAATTGAGAAATTTAATATTCCGTTAGACGAATACATTCGCCGCTGCATTAACCAGATTGATAGATGGAATGACATGCGTGATGAAGTCGTCCATAACCACAATCTCACTCATGAACGCACCCATGAATATGGTTCCCATATCATCGAAGCGATTGAGACGAACCATCCATTTAAAATTGGCGGCAACGTCCTCAATACCGGCCGTTTAATTAGTAATCTGCCAGAGAAAGCCGTTGTTGAAGTACCTTGCCTGGTCGATCGAAGCGGCATTTCGCCAACCTATGTCGGAGATCTGCCAGAGCAATTAGCTGCCCTGAATCGCACCAACATCAACACCCAACTGCTCACCATCGAAGCCGCCGTCACAGGCGATCGCGATAAAGTCTACCAAGCCGCACTTCTAGACCCGCACACTGCAAGCGAACTATCCATAGACGACATCGTTAAACTCTGCGACGACCTCATCGAAGCCCATGGCCACTGGCTCCCCCAATTCCACTCCAAAATTGGAACACGGGGACGGATCGGGTGAAACGCAGGGACGGATCCGGCGTTTCACTGGCATAGATGAATGATAATGATAGCTTGACGGAATACTCAAAGCATAGCAAGTGGGACGAGAATAAGGCTCGTCCCTTTTATTATGCTTTTGAGAGAATCTCACAAAACAAACCCGCTTTTGATGCCTTAGCTTATCCTGGATCAGGAGGAAGACTGGAAGCTTGCAAAATCTTAAGTGCTTTTACACTGTAATTAAAGGTTTTGTTACGATCTAATAATGTACCAAAAATAGGAAAAGATAAAAAAATCACCACTGTAGATTGGGGCTACAAGGATGTTTTTTCTTATCGTTTCTGTCATCGCTTTTAATTTAATTGCTATTTTTATTCCAAAACGAATGTCTGGTATTGAAATACTAACCACAACCTTATTCTCCTCCCTTCTAGAGAGTACTGTGAATATAATATTTGATTTTAAATATGATCTTTATGGTTATTTTAACAAAGGAGTTGATTTGGGAGGGTTTATCTATGTATTGGGTATTTTTCCCGCAGTAAACATAGTGTTTTTAAATTTGTTTCCGTTTAAAAGGAGTTTGGCTAGTAAGGTCACTTATCTTTTTTGTTGGTCTGTTTTGGCGGTCATTTTCGAATTATTATATTTAAGGACTAAGACATTTTACTATAACGGCTGGAAAATATCATATTCAATGGTGGCTTATCCGATCCTTTACATCATTTTGGTTTGCTTTTATAAATATGCTCACTATCTTTTAAAGAAATCATCCAAGTAGCAAGTATCAGGTGTTTCGCAAGCATGCCAGTAAGTGTGCGGGTTGTTGCCTCCTTACATGTCAACTTTTACAGGGGTGTGACCTCGTAAGCAGATGAAGCTCGTTTCCATTAAAAAACGTTTTTTTTATTTCCCTCTTTCTAACCTCTAAATATTTAGAAAGTGCTGTATCACTATCCAAAAAAGTACATTCTTTAAGTGCATAACTTCATCAACACTTTTACCATTAGCTTAATCCAATAAAGGGACGAGAGTAAGGTTCGTCCCTTTTGTTGTGGCTTCGAGAGACTCTCGCTTATCTCAATCCATACACCACGTAACTAGGAATATTGGTATAAGTTAGTTATAAGATAATAAAAAATTTGAATGATTGCAAAATAGCGGTTGTGTTTTTTGGCTTAATGAAATATTATTAATAATAACAACGTTGTTATATTGAAATGTCAGAAATGATAGCGCTTTATACAGGGGTTTCTAAGTTTTTTTAAAAAAATAACCAAATTAAAAATAAGGGAGAGTTGAAAGTGAAAAAATTAGTAGTTTTGTTTTTGTTGGTTGTTTCAGCCTTACTCGTCTTCACAGGTTGTGGAAGTCAATCAAGCACTGCTTCTAATTCTTCATCAAGTGGGGGAGATTCAGGCAAACAAATTACCTTGAGGTTTGCTTACTGGGGAGATCAAACTCGTGATCAATTGACTCAAAAAGTAATTAAACTTTACGAACAATCTCACCCTAATATTAAGATCATTCCAGAGTTTTCGGGTATGGATGGTTATTTTCAAAAATTAGACACTGAATTTGCTGCCGGTAATGCTCCAGATATCATTCAATATGGGGGCAATATTAACGATTATGTGAATAAAGGTGTTGTCCTTCCTTTAAACCAATATGAAGGTAAAGGCTTAGACGTTAGTAAGCATCCTAAAAGCATGCTGGACGCTGCTACATTTAATGGTAAATTGTATGGAGTTTGTATCGGTGTGAATGCTGGTGGTGTTTTAATCGATAAAACCCTTTTCAAAAAAGCCAATGTACCGCTTCCAAGTGATAATTGGACTTGGGATGATATGGAAAACATAGGTAAGCAGGTCACTAAAGGCTTAAACAATAAAGTATATGGCTTGTTAGCATTTGATGAAACTGGGTTTGGAACCTACTTAGCTCAAAGAAACAAAGTTGCTTTTGATAATACGACTAATAAAGTCGGTTATACCGAGAAAGACGTTCAAGATTGGTTCCAAATGTGGGAGAACATGAGAAAAGTGGGTGCAGCTGCACCAGCTGCTCTTCAAGCTCAAAACCAAACCGACCCTGCTCAATCCCTGATTGCTAAAGGTGACGTTGCCATGCAATTCGTTTTCTCGAACCAATACTCGTCATACATTGCTAATTCGAAGGATCAATTTGAGTTACATCTTCCACCAAACTCGGGTGGGACAACTGGTGTTGCTTTATTGCCTAGCCAATTCTTAGCTGGAAACGCTCACACCAAATATCCTAAGCAAGTCGCCGATTTCTTGAACTTCTTTGTAAATAATGTCGATGCTGGTAAAATTCTTGGAATGAATCGAGGTATTCCAGTTAATCCAGATGTCCGTGATGCAGTAGCTAAGACGGCATCACCAGAGGATCAGCAAGTATTAAATTATATTGATGAAGTAACCAAGACCTCCAAGGCAGCTCCTACACCAAACTATCCTGGTTATGTACAAGAGGAAGATCTATATAAACAAACAGATCAATCGATTGCTTTCCATAAGAAGTCGGTCCAAGCAGCTTCACAGGAATATTACACGAAATTACAACAAATTGTGAAACAAAATCTCAATCAATAAAAAGTAAAAAAACCAACAAGAGAGTCGGTTTACTGCCGATTCTCTAGTTAGTTTTCAATACTAAGGGGGATAGATATGTCAAAAAGGAACAAGAAAAACAGTGCGATTGCTTATGGTTTCTTAACACCTTGGTTAATTGGATTCTTTGGCTTGGTATTAGGGCCAATGATCGTTTCCCTTTATCTTTCCTTCACTCAATATAACCTTTTAACCGCACCGCATTGGGTCGGGTTTAGTAATTATAAAACCATGTTTCAGGATGATCCAAATTTTTGGAGTTCAGTTAGAGTGACGGCAGTTTATTGTGTTCTGTCGGTACCCACACAATTACTGGCCGCCTTACTCGTTGCACTTTTACTGAAAAAGGGAATCAAAGGGATCCGAATTTATCGAACGGTTTATTACCTTCCTTCGTTGTTGGGAGGAAGTGTCGCTATTGCAATTCTTTGGCAAAATATCTTCAACTCAGATGGAATATTTAATCGTTTCCTAGGTTTATTTGGCATTAAAGGGCAAGCTTGGATTTCGAATCCCGATTACGCCATTTATACACTTGTTCTTTTATCCATCTGGCAATTCGGGGCTTCTATGATCATTTTCTTAGCTGGCCTAAAACAAATACCTGAAGACTTATATGAAGCGGCTCAAATAGATGGGGCAAATCGATTTCATCAATTCAGAGCCATTACGTTACCCATGCTTTCACCGGTTATCTTTTTCAATCTGGTAATGGAAGTTATCAAATCGCTTCAGTCATTTACATCCGCTTACATTATTAGTGGAGGTACGGGTGGTCCGGTTAACTCTACTTTGTTCTATACCCTTTATCTCTATCAAAATGGTTTTGGTTATTTTAAAATGGGCTACGCAGCCGCAATGGCATGGCTATTATTGATTGTATTAGCTGTTATCACTGGTTTTCTTTTCTTAACATCCAGATACTGGGTTCATTATGAGGACGGGGGGATTAGATAACAGTGCAAAAAAAGAAGATAAAAGTTGGACGTGTTATTACTTACGTTGTTATAACACTTATCGGGATTATAATGCTTTACCCTGTGTTATGGCTGTTATCTAGTTCCTTTAAACCTGAAAATATTATTTTTAGTGAAGAAGGCCTTTGGCCGAGCCATTTTACATTACAAAATTATATTCAAGGCTGGCATATCATTGATGGCATGTCTTTTGGTCTGTTTTTTAAAAATTCCTTAATTATTAGTTCAATTAATGTTATAGCTAACCTCATTTCTTGTTCAATGGTGGCTTATGCATTTGCAAGACTGAATTTTCCGCTTAAGAAGTTGTGGTTTGGCTGTATGCTTATGACTTTAATGCTACCCGTACATGTTACATTGGTTCCACAGTATGCGATCTTTCATTATTTGGGTTGGATTAATACGTTTTTGCCGTTAACTGTTCCTAAATTTTTTGCCACAGATGCGTTTTTCGTTTTCTTGTTGGTTCAATTTATCCGTGGAATACCGAAAGAACTAGATGAAAGTGCCATCATGGATGGATGTGGAATTATCAGGATCTACTTTAAAATCGTCCTTCCTCTTGCGGTTCCGTCTCTTATCACAACAGCAATCTTTTCATTCATCTGGACTTGGGATGATTTCTTTTCGCAAATGCTCTATTTGAATAGTACCGATAAATATACCGTAACATTAGGATTAAAATTATTCCTAGATTCATCCGGAAATTCCGAATGGGGAGCCATGTTTGCGATGTCGGTGCTCTCTATTCTACCCATTACAATCATCTTCTTTTTCTTCCAAAAGTACATTGTGGAAGGCATTGCAACTTCAGGCATTAAAGGTTAATAAGCTTATAGATTGCAGCAATTATATTAATTATAAGGAAGTGGGTGATGGGAGTTGATTGAACGTCAAAAAGTCATTCAAAGGCACTTTCCTCATTACGACAAGCCTGAGCCTTTATCCCCATTATCTGTGGGAAATGGCCGCTATGCTTTTACAGCTGATATTACAGGGCTTCAATCATTTCCTAGGGATTATGAGGTTCCGTTGGGCCATCAATCTGAGTGGGCTTGGCATTTTAAGCAAAAACCGGAGCTTTATAATTTTGAAGATATAAAACTACAAAAATTAGAGACATATGGACGTCAAGTTCCTTATCCTCTTCGTCCAGAGGATAAGGAGGAAGCGTATCATTGGTTAAGACAAAATCCTCATCGCTTGAACTTAGGACAAATAGGCTTTCGTTTATTAAAAGAAAATAATGAAGTCGTTGTTTTGGCAGATTTAATAGACAGTGACCAGGTTCTCAACCTTTGGGAAGGGGTGCTGTACAGCCGTTTTTCTATTGAGGGTCAGCCTGTTTCGGTTATAACTGTCTGTCACCCCATTACGAACGAGATCGGTGTAAAGGTGAATTCTTCATTAATTTGTTCAGGACGCTTACAGGTCTTTATGAGATTCCCATCACCTGAAATCCCTTCAACAAGATGGGAGGAAGCTATTTTTCCAAATTATGAGGGGATTAAAGGACATCAAACGATAGTCTTGAGCCAAACAGAAGATTCGGTTCGAATTCAACGGAAACTTGATGAAGACAATTATGAAGTAGGCTGGCAGTGGAGTTCTGGTGATCTGCAACAGGTATCCACTCATGAATGGCGGCTTGTACCAGACAAGCAAGCAAAAGAATGTCGTTTTACGGTTTCTTTCGCAGCAGAAGTCCCTGAGAATCATTGCTTTGAGGCTATCTATAAAGCAAGTAAAGAACATTGGGAGCAATTCTGGATGTCAGGCGGTGCCATTGACTTTTCAGGAAGCACGGATTCTAGAGCTGCCGAATTAGAGAGAAGAGTCGTCTTATCCCAATTTTTAACTGCTGTTCACTGTGCAGGGTCCATGCCTCCTCAAGAGACAGGGTATATGTACAATAGCTGGTTTGGAAAATTCCACTTAGAAATGCATTGGTGGCATGGGGTTCATTTTGCCCTATGGGGAAGAGAAGAGTTGTTAGTCAAGAGTTTAGATTGGTATTTAACCCTCTTGCCATACGCAAAGCAATTGGCAGAGGAACAAGGTTATAAGGGAGCTCGCTGGCCAAAGCAAATAGGGATAGATAGGAAACAAAGTCCATCTCCAATTGCTCCGCTCTTGATTTGGCAGCAGCCACATCCGATTGCCTTAGCAGAGTATTACTATCGAGCCAATCCTAATAGAGAAGTATTAGTCAGATGGAAAGACATTATTAAAGAAACAGCGGATTTCATGGTGTCTTACGTGGTTTGGGAGGATGACAAACAGGCTTATGTACTAGGTCCGCCACTAATTCCCTCTCAGGAATGCCATGATCCAAACATGAGTAAAAATCCGCCTTACGAGTTGGAGTATTGGAAATTTGGGTTAGAATTGGCTGCAAATTGGATGGAACGTCTCGGTGAAGAAGGGAATCCAAAATGGTTGGATGTGTCAAGTCGACTGTCAATGCCTCCACATAATGATGGTGTTTATCTTGCCCATGAAAATTGCTCGAATACGTTTGAACAGTTTAATCATGATCACCCCTCGATGGTCGCGGCGTTGGGTCTCTTACCTGGACATTTGATTGATTCAGAAATGATGAGGCATACTCTCAAACGGGTCCAAACGGATTGGCAATGGGAAACAGCATGGGGATGGGATTTCCCAATGTGTGCTATGACGGCGGCAAGACTTGGAGAAGGGGATTTAGCCATTAATTTCTTACTAATGGATACAACTAAAAATACTTATTTACCAAATGGCCATAACTATCAAACTCCAAGCCTTTCGTGTTATTTACCTGGAAACGGCGGTCTGCTCACAGCCCTTTCAATGATGATCAGAGGCTGGGAAGGGACAGAAGATCAATCCTTACCGGGGTTTCCTAGGAATGGAAAGTGGAAGATTCAGTGGGAAGGTCTTCACCCGATGATTTGAGTGGTAAAGGAATGGAAGGAGAGTTTCAATGTTAAAGAAGGAAGACATCCAAATTCGTGACCCATTTGTTTATGTCGATCAGAAATCCCAAAAATATTATCTTTACGGCAGTACCGATAAGAATATTTGGGGGAAGGGGACAGGGTTTGATGTGTATGTGGGTGAAGATCTCGAGAATTGGGAAGGGCCATTTCCAGTCTTTCGTCCTGAAGACAACTTTTATTCAGATGAAAATTACTGGGCACCTGAAGTTCATAGCTATAAGGATCGCTTTTATATGTTTGCCACCTTTCTCAGAAAAGACAATGGAAGACGTGGGACGGGCCTATTAGTATCGGATGATTTAATGGGACCTTTCAAACCGCATAGCCAAGAGCCTGTGACTCCTAAAGAATGGAATTCCTTGGATGGAACGCTGTATGTAGATGAGGAAGGAACACCTTGGATGGTATTCTGTCATGAATGGGTTCAAGTGACAGATGGTCAAATCTGTGCTTTACAACTAAAGGAAGATCTAACGGGACCAGTCGGAGAACCGATTCTCCTTTTTCGCGCCTCTGAGGCAGGATGGCCAACTTCTTTTCAACACCGTCGTTTTCCAGGAGCTGAAAATTATGTAACGGATGGCCCTTTTGTAGTGACATTGCCTAATGGGGAGCTAGTCATGCTTTGGGCAAGCTTTATCAATAATGTATATGCCCAAGGAATTTCAAGATCGTTAACCGGTAAGCTTCTTGGACCATGGGTTCATGATAAAGAACCCGTTTACAAGGAAAATGGAGGGCATGGCATGATCTTTAAAACTTTTGACGGGGACTTTAAGTTGACTTTACATGCGCCAAATAGAACTCCAGATGAACGCCCCTTCTTTTTAGATCTTGGAACCCTTGAAAACGGTGAAATAAAAGTAAAGTAGCTCTCTATTTTTTAAACAATAACAACGTTGCCAAAACAGGAGGAAACCATTATGAAAAAGAAAACTTATGTGTTAGTCGGAACAGGCGGCCGTGCTGAATTCTTCTATGGAGCCTTAGCTAAAGATTATAGAGATTCTTCAGAGCTTATTGGATTTTGTGATATAAACCAAACTCGCATGGATTATGCTAATCATTTATTAGAGAAAAAATATAATTACAAGGCAGTTCCAACTTATAAGTCTCATGAATTTGAACAAATGATTCTTGATTTGAAACCGGAATATGTCATTGTCACCACGGTCGACAGGACGCATCATAAATATATTATAAAAGCGATGGAGTTAGGCTGTGATGTTATTACGGAAAAACCTTTAACGATTGACGAGGAAAAGGCTCAAGCTATTATTGATACTGTTAACCGAACGAATCGAAAGTTAAGGGTGACCTTTAACTATCGCTATGCGCCTCATAATACGAAAATTAGAGAATTAATTGAAGAAGGCGTAATAGGCAATGTTCACGCCGTTCATTTTGAGTGGCTGTTAAATACCGAACATGGAGCCGATTATTTTAGAAGATGGCATCGTGACAAGCGAAACAGTGGGGGCCTATTGGTCCATAAAGCGACCCATCATTTTGATCTTGTGAATTTTTGGCTACAATCTTATCCTAAAACTGTTTTAGCGATGGGCGATCTCATGTTCTATGGCCGAGAAAATGCGGAAAATCGTGGAGAAACGGTTTTCTATCAAAGAGCATTTGGCAGTGAGCAGGCGAAGAAGGATCACTTTGCTCTTCATCTTGAGGAAAACGATCATTTGAAAGCTATGTATCTAGATGCTGAAAAAGAAGACGGATATCAACGTGACCAAAGTGTCTTCGGAGATGGAATTAGTACAGAAGACACACTGGCTTTAATAGCTAAATTTAGAAATAAAGCCCTATTAACGTATTCCCTTCATGCCTATGCCCCATGGGAAGGCTTTAATGTGGTCTTTAATGGAACAAAAGGCAGAATTGAAGCAAAAATTGTAGAAAAATCCTATGTCAATTCAGGTGGAGAAAAATCAGATGAAGGGGCTTTAGAATCTAAAGTCATAACGGTTCATCCTATGATAGGTAAACCTTATGAAGTGGATATCGAAGAAGGAGAAGGCGGCCATGGCGGTGGTGATCCTGTCTTGCTTCGAGATATCTTTGGAGAAGCTGTTGAAGATCGTTTTAACAGAGCCGCTTCACATATTGATGGGGTTAAATCCATTCTGACAGGAATAGCAGGTAACCACTCCATTCGAACAGGTCAACCGGTTGATTTAGACACACTGGTTAAATTTTAGGGTATAATCAATATATTGCAATATATTGAAAAGTCTTATAGAAGTAAGTAAGGTAGGGGTCTTATAGAATTGGCAATAGAAACTACATCTAACACTTTTTGACGTTACATGGGAGGGATGACGGTGAATTTTAACGGCTTAACTGGCGGGGTATATCAGATCACCACTTGGATAGTGAAATTAGTTTATCTCAATATATTATGGATCTTATTTACGTTTCTTGGACTCCTAATAGTGGGGATCATGCCTTCAACCGCTGCTTTATTCGCTGTCATCCGGAAATTGATAATGGGAGAGGTGGATATTCCTATTCTTCCTACATTCTGGAAATATTACAAACAAGAGTTTCTGAGAATTAATTTATTGGGATTTGTTTTATGCTTATTGGGTGGAATTTTATATCTGGATATTTATTATTTTAGTAAAATTCATGATGGGATCTCTAGAATTGCTTTATATTTCTTCTTTGTCCTAGCCTTTTTTTACGCAATCTTAGTTTTAAATATTTTTCCTCTTTACGTACATTATCAATTAAAAATGTTCCAGTATATAAAGTTTGCTTTTCTACTTGGGATGTCTAACGTTATAGGGAATGTGATTACACTTGTTTCGATGATTGGAATCTATTTTATTCTATTACACTTCCCTACTACTTTCCTCTTCTTTAGTGTCAGCGGACTAGGATTTATTATAATGTGGGTTTCTTATAGGCGTTTCACTAAGATAGATGACCAAGGTCGATCAGAACTGATTATTAAAAACATGAATACTTAAGTTATTTAAAAGTAGGGGAAAACTTCCCTTTCTTAAATCCTTTAATCCCTTTCTAATAGTTATTTTCACGACAAGTTTAGTAGAAGCAACCTTTGACTACACGTTGTCTTATAGGCTTAAACAAGATGAATAATAACAAAAAAGAGGGTGTGCCTAGGGTTACCGCTGCTAGGACATCCTCTTTTTATTAATCTAAAGGTCGGCATGAAAGGGTAATGGTTAATTCCGGTTCCAGTTCTATTTTATTAGCAACCTCTTTTTCATCAATAACATCTAAAAGAAGTTCTGTTAACTTGTCTGTAATGGTATCAAGTGGAACACCGACTGTTGACAAGGGCATATCTAAACGATGCATATTTTGTATATTATCATAGCTGATGATGGAAAAGTCGTTAGGGATAGTCAGATTTTTTTCATGGATTGCTTGTTGGAGACCTTTTGAAAGCTCATAAGTCCCGCTAATAATAGCAGTTGGCTTTTCACCTGAAGCTTCTAATAGGTATCTAGCCGCCACATACCCATCATATTGGTCAAAATCATTTACGTAAATAATTGAATTTTTGGTTATTGGTAGCTCTAATTCTGCTAAAGCCTCTTTGAACCCTTTCACTTTTTCTCCTTGCAAGTGATCATTGATTCGGGCCCCTATGTAGCTAATATGTCGATGCCCTAGCTCATAAAGTGAATGAGTCGCTTTGTAAATGGCTTTGCGACGATTCACATCAACAAGCGGAAACAATGTCTCTTGATTGGAAATCCCGTAAGCAACAATAGGGACATTGGTAATCAAATCTGGATTTAAATTTTGGATATCAAAAGCAAGAATCGCATCAACATGATAACGATTAAAAATTTGCAAAGCTGATTCCACATCATTGATTGATATAAGGGTTGTATAATCGTACTCTTCAAGGCGTTTGTTAATCTTAGTGATTAATCTAGAAAGTACGATACGTTCAATCGTGGGCCAGATTACTCCAATTGTATTAGAGCGTTTTGACACAAGACTTCGAGCTGCAAGATTAGGCTGATATCCCAGCTCATTTGCGATTTGTTTAATTCTTTTTTTGGTAGGGGATTTGACGAGAGGACTATCTCTGAGGGCTTTAGAAACGGTGGAATAACTGACACCAGCAGCTTTGGCAATGTCTTTTATAGTAATACTCATACTTTATTCTCCCCTCACCACTGTTTTTTTTTCAAAAGCGCACTAACAACGTTGTTATCAAAATTATAACTTTTTGTTCAAAATTCAACAAGAAAAAATAAAACGGAGGGACGGTTCTCGCGTTTCACCTACACTGAGACAGAAGATGAAACGCTTCTTCCAATTGTCTTTCTTATTTATGATGTAATAGTGTTAAAATTGAATAAAATCAAGTTGGGCGTAAACAGAGAATTTTTTTAGAACGATAACGTTTATGTGGCTGCGAAGCTGAAACTAAACCTATCCATAAAAAAATTCCTACTGTTATATTTATTTAACGGGAGCGATCTTCAAGGCAGTTTTTACAATAATTAAAAAGGAGAAACATATGGATATTCGATTGTTAGGATCATCAGATGCAGAGCAGTATTGGAAATTAAGATTAGAGGCTTTGCAACAAAATCCAGAGGCCTTTGCCGCAAGTTATGAAGAAGTCGTAAAAAGACAAAACCCAATTGAAGGGGTCGCGCGTAATTTGGCAGCGGAAGGGACTTACACATTTGGTGCTTTTAATCATCATAACTTTTTAGTTGGTATGGTCACGTTGATGCAAGAAAAACCAATGAAACTTAGACATAAAGCTAATATTTTTGCCATGTATGTCAGCTTGGAAAGCCGGGGCCAAGGAATAGGAAAAGAACTTCTTACTGCTGCCATTAACCAAGCAAAATCAATTGATTCAATAGAAAAAATCCACTTAACAGTTGTAAAATCAAATGAAAATGCGAAGCGACTTTATACGAAATTAGGATTTGCAGTGTTTGGATTAGAAGAACGGGCATTGAAAATTAATGGAGAGTATTATGATGAAGAATATAGGGTGCTGCATTTGACTAAATGATCCGTCATAAACAGAAGAGTGGGGTGTCAAATTGGCAGAATTGACATTTTATAAGGATTATAAAAATGATGAGGCATTAAGAAGAAGCTTCGATGAGTTGGCCAATTTAGTTTTTGGTATTCATTTTGAAGAGTGGTATCAAATGGGGTATTGGAAAGAGCGTTATATTCCCTTTTCTTATGTTCAAGGGGGCAAAGTGGTAGCCAATGTTTCGGTAAACTTATTAGATTTTGTAATAGAGGGTGAGGAAAAAAGGGCCATACAAATCGGAACCGTGATGACCCATCCCGACTATCGAAATCAAGGACTTTCTAAGCGTTTAATGAACAGAGTATTAAAAGAATACGAAAACCACTATGATTTTATGTACTTGTTCGCTAATCAGAACGTTTTAGATTTTTATCCGAAATTTGGCTTTGAAGCGATCAATGACTATCCGTTTTCAATGGAGTATGCAGCAGGCCAAACAGAAGAAAGTGATTTGCGCAAACTAGACGGTCGTCATGCTGATGATCTTAACTTCATTTACACATTCGCATTAGATAGGGTGCCCGTTTCGAATCGTTTTGGTACGATCCATGATCAAGAACTGCTTATGTTTTATTGTCTGTATGTTTTTAATCATTGTATTTACTACATTCAAGATGAAGATGCCATTGTCATCTTTGAGCAAGAGGACAAGGAATTACATATTTTTGATATTATCAGTAAAAGAGAAATTCATCTTGCCAGTATTCTTTCAAAGATTTCGAGTCTAACTACGAATCGAATTATTTTCCATTTTACCCCGGATGATCGGGACATAAAGACTCAAGGAACTATTTATAACGGGGAGGATGCATTATTTGTAAAAACAAGGGATTCTATTAAATTTCCGTCTCAAGTTAAACATCCCCTCACCTCTAAAGCCTAAAGAAAAGTAACTGTGACCGCTTTTTCTAAAACGGCATACCTTTCGCTTTATTAGCAAATACAAGCAATTTAACCAAAAAAACGGATCTTCTGCGGGCATGATGACGAAGCATTCCGACTTAGCTATCGTGCTCGCCAATTCATCTAACCCCTCTAAGTCTATTTTTCCTAACCCTCTCATTTCGCAAAGAGGTAAAAAACTTTCGACAGAGCCTATAATTATAGGCGTTTGTTTGTTATAGATCTTAAAAATGACAAAGATTCAGCTCGTTCTTTGTCGATTTTTAGCGACTTTTGTATTGCGTTTTGATGGGTATTATTACCTAAAAAACTAGAAAAACAAATAGATGATATGGTAAAATACAGTATGTAATTAGTAGAAAAGTCCTAAGGGTCTGTCCCCTTAAATGTGAATGGATAAAATAAAAACACGCATGAGTCTAATAAAACTTTTATGGAGAACTCTAAGGTTAGAATTCGGAATATTGATATTTATTTTATCAAAAAAAGAAAGAAGAAGGGTTGGATCAGCGGTGGTGAATTATGTTTTTTTCTTAGAATATGATGGAAGACGTCACTATGAAGCGGGCCCAAATGCCAGAGTAGAGACGATTAAGGCAGGGACGACAGAAAAAGCCTTTAAGAAGTTTGCCAATAAGAAAAAGCTTAAACTTGAATCCTACGATTTGCTAGCCGACAATAGCTATCGGTTGTTTTTTTACAAAAAGCCACTCTTTAAGAAACCCATTGAAATTGTCTACAGAGCTACCCTAGAAAGCCAAAATCAAATAGTTAGTTAAAATGCTATGTATAAAAAAGAGGTAAGATGATTGCCAGAGACAGGTACAACCGGCCCCTGTCCCTGGCAGTCATCTTATTTTTTTTGGAAAACCGGTGGAACGCGGGGGTGGAACGCGGGGACGGATCTGTCGTTTCACAGAGTCCGCTAGATGGAACGCGGGGACGGATCTCTCGTTTCACGAGAGTCCGTCAATTGAAAAGCGCCGCCCCCACAGCAACTGAATGAAGCAAAGGGACGAGACGATGTCTCGTCCCTTTTTCCTGATTTAGTTGAATCTCAATATGCGAAATGCTGTTCGGTGCAATTGCTTTCCAAAAATGGGGAACGAAATCGGCAGTTCAAGCGCTTCTTGTCCGGTCGTGAAGAAAACAAGTGATTGGCCGGAGTGTGCAGGATGCGGTTGAATGTGGTGAACACGCTGATAGAAGATCCAATGACAGTCATAGTGGCTCGGTGACTGGGTCGGAAAGGCATAGATCCCTTGGTTTGGAGCAATTGGGAGGGGGACTTTGTGCTTGGCACCCGTGATTTTTACAGGTCAGGCAGTGAGAAGGCTAATAGAGGTGGTATCCGAGAGTAGACAATATCCGTTAAAAATTAACTAACTAATCTAATTATATATCGTTTATAGTCCGCTTTTCTGGATTAGTCAAGACTTAAAATGACATTTTTTGATAAAAAATACATGTTTCTCCTATGCGAATTCTTTTTGGCTAGCTTATAAGGGAAAGCAGCTCTTACTCTTGATGCTGCCATGCAGGTACTCCTTCCTTGCGATTAAATAGATATGTAACCGAAATTTAAAAGAATCGCCATTAAAAACATTGTCGAATTTTAGTATGATAGATTAGGAGAGAAAAAATAGTAAGAAATGGAGTTGAGATTCTGAAAAAAATAGTTTTGTCTTTTCTTATTGGTATTGGTCTTTTTTCGTTTGGGAGTCACCGTTCATTTGCTCAAACTCAAACTCCAATAAGTTTTGCCTATCTGTACGGGAGACCGCCCAGCTCATTTGAGGCATCGATTAATCGCACGAATGGTACGTTTAACCGTGTGTCCCCGACTTATTTTGGTGTCAATGCGGATGGATCTTTAGATTTAACATCAATAGATACACAGTTTATAAATGATATGCATCAAAAGTCTATTAAAGTGATTCCGAGACTAACAGCGGATTGGAATAAAAAGTTGGGTGAGAAGGCGCTTGCCAATCGCGAGGTTCTTGCCGCTCAGATTGCCAAGGCCGTTAATAAATATCATTTAGATGGAGTCAATGTCGACTTAGAGGATTTGGGACCATCCGATAAGCAAGCCTTAACCCAGTTAACCGCGCTCCTTAAGCAAAAATTAGGAAAGAAAGAAGTATCGGTCGCTGTTGCAGCTAATCCAGCGGGGTGGACGGCTGGATGGCAGGGTTCCTATGATGATAGGGCTCTTGCGAAGGTGTCTGACTATATTATCCTCATGGCTTACGATGAAAGCTATGCAGGAAGTGCCCCTGGCCCTGTTGCCGGATTGCCTTTTGTGACTAAATCGATTGATTACGCCTTGAATCAGGGGGTTCCAAAGGACAAGCTTGTCTTAGGTATTCCTTTGTACGGGCGTATATGGAACACCGATATGTCGGTTTCTGGAAGTTCAGTTCCTTTATATGAAGTCAACACGATTATGGCTAAATTCCATCCAAGTCTGACCTATTCGCAAAGCCAGCAAACGCCAGTCGCTACCTTTGCGGTTGGAAATAACAGCCACTTTCGATTAAACAGCTGGTCCGATCCTCTGCCGGTTGGCGTCTACACGCTTTATTACGAAAACCACGATTCCATTTCCAGTAAACTAAATGCCGTAACCGCCAACGATCTCGGCGGCTCCGCAGTCTGGAGCATTGGCCAAGACGACCCAGCCCTATGGACCTTCTACAAAGCCGCCCTAAACCCCATCCAAGGCATTCACTGAAGCCGTTGCAACGCAGAGGTTGGAACGCAGGGACGTGGAATGCAGGGACGCGTGGAATGCAGGGACGGATCTCGCGTTTCAGTGTGAGGAGGTTGGAACGCGGGGACGGATCTCGCGTTTCAGTCAGAGGAATATCAAGATGAAATAGACTTTTTAGGGACGGTTCTCCTGTTCGCTTTTGGAACAGGAGAACCGTCCCTTCGTTTCCTGCGTTTCAAAAAATTTTTCAAAGAAGTTCCTCTTTCTTGCACTTATTTTTGTTATACTGAATAGTGTGAAAATAGAGATGAGAGAGTGGTTGGGATGATGGGTTCTACTTTTAAGAAAATAGGCATGGTTGCTCTGGTGTTAGTGATTTTTTTAGTATATATGAAATTTAATGACTACAAGACGAAGCATTTCAAGGTGAATGCCAAGACTTTTCATGTTCAATCATCAAAAGCGGATCTGTTAAAAGATGAATTCAGTGCGATGCCATTACTAGAACCAGCCAATCAATATCATATTATGATGGATGAAAGCGTGGATGTCCCTCTTGTGAATATGCAGCGCACCCTTCATATCGAAAAAGCTTGGTTGAATGAAGGCTTCTTATATGTACTTTATAGTATTGATCTGCGAAATAGCGATAAAACACTGACTGATGTCCCCACATTAAGCTTTAATAAAATCCGACTCCACTTTTCAAACGGAAAAACAGTGGATGTTACGACCAATGAGGATCCCTCAGTCAACACGCCCTCTCGCTTAACTTATAATTATAAAGTCTACGATGAAAAATTACTTGGTCTTGAGGTAGACCCAGGTGCGTTGCAGTTGAAGGGTAATGAAAACTATATGGATGTCCTGAATAAAATTGACAAAGCGACCCTGCTCGATCCCACCTTAGAGGTGAAGGGACAGCCCAAAACGTCGCTTAGCAACATTTCCTTTCCCGTAAAGCTGAATCAGGATAAGTATTATGTAGGCTCCAATCCGATCAATAAAGAAATGAAGGTAAAAGGGACAACCATCCAGTTTACAAAAGTAAAAAAATATTATGATCATGATGAATTGGAATTCAAGACGCTTAACAATAAAAAACATTTAGTAAATTTAACCTATCAATTTCGGCCTGCTGATGGCGATTCATCTCCAGTGGATAAATTTTTGCCAGGTGATACGACAAGTTTAGACTTTAATAGCCATTCAGCCTATATGGAGGATTCTGGGGATCGCGTGCAAATCATCCCCCAAAAAGTGTCTTACAAATTGAATAAGTCGATAAAATTTACAATTACTCCGGAGATGTTTAAGAAGCTCTCCACCAATTATGGTGAGGAAAAAGTGGCGGATATACCAGGTGGACACATTTATTTTGGAATTGAAATGGAAGAGGATGGCTTTTTTTATTTGGGATTCAAAAGTGATTCAAGGAACGAAGCACAACCTACTGCATATGAATTTGTATCCAAAAATTTTGCGAGCAAAATGTCTAAGGAAGCACGGGATCAAACTACATTTATTACGTTTACCACTTTGGATGGAAAATCAATCGACCTAGATACACCCGATCAATTCTCTACAGATGAGGGGACTGGTGAAACCAAAACATTTTTTAGCCGCCCCAACGCAGACTCCCCCGAGAAAGGATTTAAAGTTGAAATAGACGGCCTCATTTATGAAGAACCCGTCAACACCAACCCCATCACCATATCCCTAAAATAAAACTGGGTGGGACGCGGGGATGGGGTTGGAACGCGGTGTTTGGGCTGGAACGCGGGGACGGATCTCTCGTTTCATTTTTTGCAGGAGGCATGGCCGGAACGCGGGGACGGATCCCTCGTTTCATTTTTTTGCAGGAGGCATGGCTGGAACGCGGGGACGGATCTCTCGTTTCATTTTTGCAGGGGGCATGTGGGGAAAGTTTCACCTTAAACTAAAAAGGAGAGCTACCCTTCTAGTGGGAGAGCTGTCGTCAGCTTTAAAGGGAATAGAACGGGCTCATTCTTCAGCGTTTCACGAACAAGGAGACTCCCTGAAACATACATTATAATGAGGGGGGGCGGAGAGGACAGCCCTATTAAATATAAATAGGTTTGCAAAGGATGGTTGTCGGCATGAGAACCTTTACGGTCGTTGTCTTTTTTCTTGTGTGTCTCTTTTTTGCTTTTGTGGTCGGGTTCTAGAATGTGGCAGATAACCCGAATCTTTATAGAGGACGTACCATAAAGTGGTCGCTTGGGAGCAGGGCAGGATGTCTATCTCAAGGGGCCCATTTTAGCGAGCGATGGGTTGAGGCAGGAGCAGGTGGCGGAAGTAGTCTATAGCGGGAGCTGGTGGCGGACGCGAGAGTTAGCACTAGATTGAAGAGGGGTCTGGACCTGAGCGAGCAATGATCAGGCAGAAACTTTGCTTGAATTTTAGCTCAAGATAGGGGTGGAGTCGACGTTGCTTGATCGGACCCCTTATGATACTTTAACTGATCTTTTTGAATGAAAAAAGACTACCTGATGGTTCTAGGCAGCCTCAAGTATTTACGCTTCAACGCGTTCTCTTGTGGTCACGATGTTGGATGGCGAGGCTGTAGTTTTGGAAGCTGCGCTCATCAGCTTCTTTTGCAACAGTCATAAGACTGAGATAAAAGAAGACGGCAAACAACCATAATACGACACACCAAATTGCAATTGTCATGGTACGCACCTCCGTTTTGGTAACTGGCTGGCATAGTGTTCCCTAAATCCACACTTTAGCCCCTAAAGTTTTGCGTCCTAAGATTTCCCTTAGTTTGCCTTTGTCTGACTAAGCGTACAGCAAAAAGATAAAAAAGCCTTAAGTCTCCATTGCATCTTTTTTTTCTAAGCAACTCTTTTGAAACGTTGTGGCATAGGTAAAATGAAATGGATTAAAATTTAATAGTATTAATGTAGTACATTTTCCGGTCCTTTGCAAGCGCTTTCTTAAAACTCGACAAAAGATTCTACTTTCTTACAAAGGTACTCGATAGTTTTCTATGAAGGTCACTGAAAAACCCAGAAGGTCAGTGAGTGCCGCCCCTAGGATGGCAGACATCCTAAAAGGTTAGTAAAAAATCTAAGAAGGTAGACGAAAAATCCGAGAAGGTCGGCTAAAAATCCAAGAAGGTCACTGAAAAACACCAGAAGGTCAGTGAGTGCCGCCCCTAGGATGGCAGACATCCTAAAAGGTTAGTAAAAAATCCAAGAAGGTGGACAAAAAATCCAAGAAGGTCTGCCGAAAATCCAAGAAGGTCACTGAAAAACCCCAGAAGGTCAGTGAGCGCCCACCCTAGGATGGCAGCAATCCTAAAAGGTTAGTAAAAAAACCAAGAAGGTCGGCCAAAAATCCAAGAAGGTTACCGAAAAACACCAGAAGTCCTCAGAGTGCCGACCCTAGGATGGTAGCAATCCTAAAAGGTTAGTAAAAAATCCAAGAAGGTCGGCCAAAAATCTAAGAAGGTCACCGAAAAACCCCAGAAGGTCAGTGAGCGCCCGCCCTAGGATGGTAGCAATCCTAAAAGGTTGGTAAAAGATCTTAGAAGGTAGACGGAAAATCCGAGAAGGTCAGCAAGTGCCGACCTAAAGTGACGAGTGAAACGGGAGAACCGTCCCCGCGTTTCGTCCCCGCGTTTCTCCCGCGTTTCCCGTCCTGCATTAGGGTATAATAGGGTTAGGTTATTTAGTGGTGTTTAGGTTGTGTGGAACAAGGGGACGGATCTCGCGTTTCATTTTTAATGTAGCTTTTGTGAGAAACATAATGGCCGTCCGAACAAAAGGAATGGAGTTTAGGAACATGTCTAAGAGTAATTCTAAGTTTTTGGCGATGACTTCGCTTATTTTGATGGCAATAGGGTTTATCGTTACCCTGTTCTTTCACCAAAATTTTTTATTGAAACTATTGCATGGCGGTTTTGAAGCGGGCTTAGTTGGTGGGCTCGCCGATTGGTTTGCTGTCACGGCGTTATTTCGCCATCCATTGGGTTTGCCGATTCCTCATACCGCCCTGTTGCCCAATAACAGGGAGAAAATGACAAAAGGGATCATCTCGATGGTGGAAGATAATTGGTTAAGCAAGTCGAGTATTATTGAAAAAATTGGCAAGCGGATTTCGGCTGAACAGCTAATTAGCCTCTTGGAAAAAGAAATAAGTTCTGAGAAGGCAAAGGAGACCCTCGCATCGTTACTAATTGAACTGGTAAAAAGTAGTGAAATAACGCCTATAGCAAACGGACTTGAGAAGGAATTGAAAAACTACTTTTTGTCTTTAAATTCAAAGAAGCTAATCGATTCACTGCTTCCTTTCTTGCTGGAACAGAAATTAGAGGAAAAGGGATTTGATTTAATCCTTAATAAGGCAAGTGAGTGGATTCAAAAAGAAGAGAATCGCAATAAAATTGGAGCGGCATCGCTAAAAGGTCTTTCTGGCCTTAAATTGGATGGCTTTTTACAATTTGCTCTTAATTCGCTTGTGAGTATGATGAGTGATGAAAAAATGGGGCAAATCCTTTCAAAATTGCTTATAAATGCAGCTGTAGATCTGCAGCAGAAGGATAATTCGCTAAGAAATGATTTGATCGCAACGATCAGGGGCGAAATTAGTCAACTAGGATCCAATGAAAAACTGATTGAATCCTTGGAAAGCTGGAAGAACGCGTGGATTAGCCAGCATGATCTCTCCAGTGAGATTGGATCCGTTCTGACAAAACTTAAACAAAATTTGATTCATATATTGGGGGATTCTAATAAAGTCGATCAAACCATTTACCCCTATGTTATGCAGGGTTTCGAAAAACTAAAATCAAATCCCGCCTTAATGGACAAGTTCGATGCGTGGTTAGAAAAAAGTGTCATTGATTTCATCGATAAGAATCATGAAAAAATTGGGGCCATGGTTAAAGAAAACTTGGACAAGTTAGATGACAACACCTTAACCTTATTAATTGAAGAAAAAGTCGGCAAAGACATCCAATGGATTCGAGTTAACGGTGCCGTCTGCGGCTTCGTCATCGGCATCATATTATCCCTTTTCTAATTAAAGGTGGAACACGAGGGTGAAACGCAGGGACGGTTCTCGTGTTCCATTGATTAAGTGGAACACGAGAACCGTCCCTTTGTTGCAAATGAAAGGAATGAAACGAGTGAAGTTAAATAAGATTCATCATATTGCTATTATTTGTTCGGATTATGAGGTTTCAAAGTCTTTTTATGTGAATGTACTAGGTTTAGAGATTTTGAAGGAAACATATAGAAGTGAGAGAGAGTCTTACAAGTTAGACTTAATGGTCAATGGTCATTATCAAATTGAGCTTTTTTCGTTTCCAAACAGTCCGGAGCGAGCGAGTTACCCGGAGGCAAGAGGGCTAAGACACTTGGCCTTTGAAGTGGAAGATGTAGAAGAAGCAGCGGCAGAGCTTCGGGAAAAAGCTGTTGAGGTTGAAGAGGTGAGATTGGATCCAATTACGGGGAAGAAATTTACCTTCTTTGAAGACCCAGACCACCAGCCCATAGAATTGTATGAGAGTTAAATCATAGAGTGAAACATAGGGACGGTTCTCGTGTTCCATTGGTTAAATGGAACGCGAGAACCGTCCCTGCGTTCATTCTGCGTTCATTTGAAGATGTACAAAAGCTTTACATTGAATTAACACTAGGTTTACATAGGTGTGTTAGAGTTAAGTCAACAAGTAAATAGGTGCCTTGGAGAGATCAGAGAGAGCGTTAATGAAGCGAGGGTTGTCTGTGCGTTTTGGACAGAGTACCGTTTGCTGGAATTAAGCTCTCTTTTTCTATGGGAAAGGATGAGGAAGTTGGAGGAGAAGGATAGGATATTAGAGGTTTTGCGAAGGGAACAGATCATTTTTTCAATAAAAACACCTAAAGCGCTGGATCATTTTCTTGAATCGGACATTACCATAGGATTCTTATTAGAAGGCAGTATTAATAATCTTCAAAATTACGTTAAAGTCTTGAAAAACAGAAATAAAATTGTTTTTCTTCATTTAGAAAAGGTGCAAGGTATTCGCGTTGATTTTGAAGGGCTTCAGTTTTTATCCCATTACATAAAGCCGCATGGCATTATTACGACCAAAAAACAGTTAATTCGATCTGCTAAAAGTTTGGGTTTTTGCACAGTCCAGCGTTTGTTCTTAGTTGATACTGATGCAGTCCAAAACGGGTTGCAGATTGCCAAGGAATTTCAGCCTGATTTTATTGAGGTTATGCCAGGGCTTATCTCATGTGTCTTTGGAAAAATTAAGCAAACCATTGATATCCCATTGATTACAGGAGGACTCATTAGCGATGAGGAGCAGATCCAAAAAGCCATCAATCATGGTGCGCTAGCCGTTTCAACAAGCCGACTTAAGCTAGGTCAAGCTTTTTTAGATAAGGGGTCTGACCCCTCAAAAGCTTCAAAGGGTTTTCTGCTTAATATATAGAGGGGGGTCTGACCCCCTAAAGAAGGAGCGGTGATGAGGATGGATAAGATGGTGGTTGCGAGGGCGCAGGGTGGTGTGGTGATGAGGGCGAGGAGTTCGCGGTTGTATCGCTTTACCCATTGGCCGTTCTTGCTGCCAGCTATGTTTTTTATCACGGTTTTTGTTTTTGTGCCAGCCATTTATGTGATTTATTTGAGCTTATTGAATTGGAACTTGTTGAGTTCGACTCCAAAGTTTGTTGGTCTGAAAAATTATGCTTTTTTGTTTCATGATACCTACTTCTTAACAGCGCTGAGGAATTCTGGGTTGGTGAGCGCGTCTATGGTGGTAGTCGCTCTTCCGCTCGGACTTGGTCTCGCGCTCTTAGCGGATATGGGCTTAAAGGGGACGCGCGTCTATCGAACGATCATTTTTACGCCTTATGTTATTCCGCTTGTGGCTTCTGGGCTGATTTGGTCGCTTCTCTTTGGTGACAGCGGGCTGATTAATCATCTTCTTGGTCTATTCGGAATCTCAGGTCCGAAATGGTTAGGCACTCAGCCTTATGCGCTGATCAGCATCATGGTTGTGACCATCTGGCAGTTTACGGGCTACTACATGTTGATTTTTCTTGGGGGTCTTCAGGGCGTTCCAATGGTTTTGAAAGAGGCAGCGCGAGTGGATGGAGCAGGAAATTGGGGCGTTTTTAAAACGGTGACGCTTCCGTCTCTGACACCCAGCCTTTTCTTTGCGGTCGTGGTCTGTATCATTCAATCGCTTCAGACGTTTGATCAAGTGTACATTATGACCAAAGGCGGTCCGGACGGCTCAACGACCACGCTCGTTTATTACATATTCCAGCAAGGATTTGGCATGTATAACATTGGCCCTGCGACAGCTGCTTCGGTTATCCTGCTTTTGATTCTTGGCTTTTTAACCTTTATTCAATTGCGAGTGAGTCAAAGATGGGTGGTGGAAGAATGAATCAGCACTCTTTAGTTAAAAAAGTAATGGGGCATGCTCTCTTGATTATCGCTTGTGCGTCTATTTTGATTCCAATTTACTGGATGATTGTCAGTGCGTTTGAGCCGAATTCAGATATTCTCTCAACGACACCGCACTTTTTCCCATCTCACTTTGCACCTGGGAATCTCTTAACGGCTCTTAAAGCCCAGCCTTTTGGCCGATTTTTTCTAAACAGTTGTATCATGAGTGCCCTCATTGTGTTTTGCCAAGTGGTGACTTCAAGCTTAGCAGCTTATGCTCTAGTCTTTATTCCTATGCACCGCAGTAAAGGATGGTTCTTTCTTATCCTGCTCGCCATGATGATACCGATGCAGGCTACTTTTATTCCTGTTTACCTCATTTTGAGTAAAGTGCATCTGATCAATACCTACATGGGACTGGTGCTTCCTTTTGCCGGGAGTGCTTTCGGAATCTTCCTTCTTCGACAAGGGTTTGTGTCGGTTCCTAAAGCGATCGTGCATGCTGCGCGAATTGATGGCGCATCGGAATGGCGTATCCTGGGCACTATTGTTTTGCCGAATGCCAAACCCATCATTATTACACTTGTCCTATTAAATTTCGTCTTCCATTACAATGACTTATTTTGGCCATTGATCTCGACGAACGCGGCTAACATGCGGGTCGTCCCAGTCGCTCTTTCTTACTTCCTAAGCCAAGAGCCAGGACAAACCCTTCAATGGAACCTGCTGATGGCAGCCGACCTTGTCACCATTTTACCCGCACTCGCCCTGTTCCTCCTTGGACAACGCTACATCGTCCGAGGGATCATGAGCAGCGCCGTAAAGGGGTGATGCCAGAAACAGAGAGACAGGTGGAACGCGGGGGTGGAACGCAGGGACGGATCTCGCGTTTCATTGAGAGTGCATGGAACGCGGGGACGGATCTCGCGTTTCAGAACGTTCGATCAGCCATTTCAAATTTAAGAGGGCCAAAACGGTTTTTAAAAAATTAAAATAAGCCCATTTTGAGGAGGGGAATAGGTTGAAAGCTTTTCCTTTGAAGGTAGTTTCGGCAGTTGTGTCATTAGGTATTCTTTTATCAGGATGCGGGACATCCGGCAATTCCGCTAGTACAAGCGGCACCGCAGGCAAAACAGCAGAATCTGGATCAAATAAAGTTGTTGATATTTCACTATGGTATGGAATTAGTGGGGATTTGGATAAGGATGTACAGAAGATGGTCAAGAAATTCAATGACGCTCACCCGGCTATACACGTTACGGCGACCTACCAAGGCAGCTATTCGGGCGGAGGACCTGAACAGCAAAAATTGCTTGCCGCTCTTGCTGCCGGCAACCCGCCTGACCTTGCTCAAATCGAAGTGAATTCCATGGGTGTTTTTGCAAACTCTGGGAAGTTAATGGATTTAACGGATTTTATGAAAAATAGCTCTGTTGATAAGCCAGATAATTTCTTAGACGGCATGTTGGTCAGTACGCAATGGAACGGCAAGTATTATGGCGTTCCGCTCAACCGAAGCGTTCCAGTCCTTTACTACAACAAAACGTTGTTTAAAAAAGCTGGTATTCAAGACCCTCCAAAAACTTGGGATGAACTCGCAGCGGATACCAAAAAATTAACAAGTGGCTCTGGCGACTCCAAGGTCTACGGTTATGGTCCGCTTGTTGACTGGTGGCCATGGGAATCAATGGCTTGGTCCTCAGGAAGTGAAATTCTTTCAAAAGATGGCAAAAAAGCCACCTTTAATACACCTGAGCTCAATCACGTCCTTACCCTTCAGCAAAATCTAGTCAAAAGCGGGGATGCCCTTGTTGAGACAGGGGACAATTATTGGACACTCATGACTAATGATTTTATTAACGGAAAAGTGGCTATGGATCTCGATTCTATTGGCAGTGCCGCGCAAGTTCAACAAGGTGTTGGCTCGAAGTTCGAATGGGGCACCGCTTATTTGCCAAGCGACAAAACCCTTAATGTACCTCCAGGCGGTGGTGACATGGCCATCATGAACGGCATTCCGCAAGATCATGTTAAGGCAGCTGAAACGTTTATTGAATGGTGGACTTCACCAAAACAAACACTTGAATGGTCACAATTAACCGGTTATCTGCCTGTTCAAAAAGATGCTGTTCAAGATCAATCTTACCAAAATTTCTTGAAGAAAAACCCGCAATTCAAAACAGCTATTGATGAGCTTCAATATCAAAAAGCAGCTCCTGCCTCCGAGCACCTGCTTAACGTCCTACAATACATGCAGCAATCCTTGCAAGGTATTTTTGACCAAGGGAAGCCAGTCGGCGACCAACTCAAAAAAGCCGTCGACCAAGCCAACAGCATCTTAGGTGGTTGACCTATGAAACGCGGGGACGGTTCTTCCGTTTCGTTGGTGAAACGTGGGGACGGATCTCGCGTTTCATTTGATAGCTTCAACAGATAGGGCAGCAGGAACCGTTTTACAGTGAAAGGTGAGCAAGATTTTTTTGCTTACCCAGCATTGAAGAGGACATTCTAGTTAAATCAAGAACGAGCACAGTGAAGGGTTCGCTGTGCTCTTTTTCTATTATCAGAAAGAAAAATATTGCTGGCTCTTGGGAAGCAGACCTCTGCTGAAAAATATTGCTCGAAAAGGTCTGTTCCTAACTATGAGAAGAAAAAGGGATTTTCACGGAAGACACACAAAGTATGCTCTAGTAATTTTGGCAATTCTTAGTCTTTCACCCCATACACCTTAGCGAATGGCTCTATTCTTAGATTATATTTTGGGAATTTTGAAGGACTTGTGACCTGAATGTAGAATAGTTTAAGATGATAACCTCCTCTCCCACTGAAACACAGGGACGGATCTCGCGTTTCATTTCATCTTTTCCTCGAAAAAAAGCTGGTTCTCGTCTCATTTCCTCCGATCGCCTCACTATTTTTTTCTAATTCCAATGAAAAAGTCTTTTTGCAAGGTCACCATGGGCAGACAAAAGAAATATTTTTTTGAAAGTGGTGATAAGTTGGTTCGTAATCCAAGAGTGAAAAGCAAAACGGGAGTCTATCATATTATGTGGAGAGGAGTTAATAGACAGGCTATTTTTCACGACGATCAGGACAGAAGGAAATTTCTTGATATCCTTAAAACCTATAAGAACAAAAATGATTTGAACATCTATGCTTGGTGTTTAATGAGTAACCATGTCCATTTGCTGATAAAAGAGGGGAATGAAGGGATTTCAGATACGATGAAGCGGATAGGGATTAGCTATGTTAATTATTTCAATTGGAAGTACCAAACAACAGGTTCTCTTTTTCAGGATCGTTTTAATAGTGAATGTGTTGAAGAGAGACCCTATCTACTAACTGTCGTAAGGTATATTCACCAGAATCCGTTAAAAGCTGGAATGGTCAGTCGCGCTGAAGATTGGAAATGGAGCAGTTGTAGTACTTACTATGGCAAAGTCCCTTATTCTGTTGACCTGTTGGATAGTGAGCTTGTTCTTGGATGCTTCTCCCCGCATATCGCAGAGGCAAGAGAAGCATTTCGAGCATTTAACGAAAGCTTGAATGATGATACATGCCTAGATGAAAAGCTGGTTAAAAAAAGGTTGTCCGATGAAGAGGCAAGAACAGCCATTCTAGAACTCATAGGTATTTATGAAATCACACAAATTAAGAGTCTGCCTAAGTCAGAGAGAGAAAAAGTGCTGTGAGAGATAAAAAGAATAAACGGCATCTCACTAGGCCAAGCCGCAAGAATTATGGGAATCTCAAAAACCCTTATCTTTCGAGCATAATTAAGTGCCGCTTGAAACGCAGGGACGGATCTCGCGTTTCAAGCAAAGCACCAAGTGAAACGCAGGGACGGATCTCGCGTTTCAAGCAAAGCACCAAGTGAAACGCAGGGACGGATCTCGCGTTTCAAGCAAAGCACCAAGTGAAACGCAGGGACGGATCTCACGTTTCAACCTAACATTCAAGTAATCGGCTACAAAATCAAAGAATTTAAATTAAGTACAAGAAATCCAAGGTATTCTATAGAATGGTCCTTCATTTTTTGTTTACAAAAAATAGAAGCGGCAGGACCGCTTCTTTAAGTAAAGTAATGTATTTATATTTATGAAACAGAAGAACCGTCCCCGCGTTCCACCCGCGTTCCACCCGCGTTCCACCGCGTTCCACCTGCGTTTATTTTAATAGTTTTAGGCTTGCTAGTCGGTCTGGGTAGTCGGTGATGATTGAGGTGACGCCAAGGTTCATCATGGTTTCTAGGTCGTTTATTTCGTTTACGGTATAGGGGTTGATGTCGATTTTATATTTTTTGCATGCCATGACGATTTCGGGACTAATATGTTTGAAATAGGGGTGAATGGCTACAGCACCTATATGTTTAGCGTACAGCCAAGGATCCACTAATTGCTGGGCATATAGAATGGCCACTTGGATATCGGGATCAAGCTGTTTTATATTCTTTAGACTAACATGATTAAAGGACGAGCAAAGGACTTGGTCATGAAGGCCATAACGATTAATTAAATCGACGACAGCGTCTTCTAATCCTGGGTATTCGACTATTGCTGTTTTAAGTTCAATATTGACAAAAATGCCTTGGCTTCTTGCCCAAATAAGAACGTCCTCAAGCAGTGGGATTTTTTCTCCCTTGAATTCTGGGGCAAACCAACTGCCAGCATCCAACTTAGAGAGTTCTGCAAAGGTGATATCTTTAATCCATCCCCTTCCATTAGATGTTCTATCCAATGTCTCGTCGTGCATGACGACAAGACTTCCATCCTTTGTTCTATGGATGTCCAGCTCAATTCCGTCTGTGCCAGCTTGTTTTGCCAATTCAAAAGCTATCAAGGTGTTCTCTGGAGCGGCGGATTTAAATCCTCGATGAGCTATAATCTTAGTTTTCATAAAATAGCCTCTTCCCCATTTAAAATTGATTCCATTCTGATTATATTTATATTATAGAATCAACTGGAGTATTAAAAAGAGCTCTATAGTTGAAATTACAAAAGCTTTACAAATAAATGGGAGGGCGCTTTTCTTAGTGACAGCACTTTGCTTGAAATTTCAATAAAAAGTCAAAGCTATGAGGGGACAGACGAGATTAGGCTGTTAAGATTTTATTAAGTTTATTAGTATATTATAGTGTAGTTCGTTTGCGAAAAGGGTTAGAGTGTTAGTAGGGATTTTATCTAACTTGGCGGCTTGGTAAGGGAACGAGTTGCAGGGGAAGGCATCCCGCCGAACTTTTTTGCAGAGCTATGACGTGGGCAATGAAACAGGAGAACCGTCCCTGTGTTTCCTGTGTTTCATTGAGCGAAGAAAATGAAACGCGAGAACCGTCCCTGCGTTTCAAGAGGGGATTGCGATTGATGTCTTTTCAGATGGTGTTTGTGTTGGTTATGATTGTGTTGATGTTGCTTGGGCTTTTGTTTGAGGTGGGGCGTCCGGATGTTGTGGTGTTTTCGGTTCTTGTTATTTTTTTGATAACGGGGATTTTGACACCGGATGAGGCGTTGAAGGGCTTCTCAAATGAAGGCATGATTACGATTGCGTTATTGTTTATTGTGGCTGGGGCCATTCAGAAGTATGGGCTGATTGATCAAGGAATGACGCGTTGGTTGAAGAAGAGTCGGTCTCGAATGGGGTCAATGCTGCGTTTTTTTATTCCAACTGCGTTGATGTCTGCCTTTTTGAACAATACACCAATTGTGGTTACATTTACTCCGATTATTAAAAAGTGGTGCGAGGACCGTGGGATTGCGCCATCTAAATTTTTGATTCCATTGTCTTATGTGACGATTTTGGGCGGAACGATGACGCTGATGGGTACGTCCACTAATCTGGTGGTTCAAGGTCTGCTTTTGGATAACGGCATTAAGTCGTTTAACTTGTTCACCTTGACACCGGTCGGAGTGGTCGTGGCGGTAGTCGGGCTTTTGTTCATTTTTTTAATAGGAATCAAGTTACTTCCCGAGCATAAGGGATTTGAGCAAAAGGTGCGTGAGGATTCACGTGAGTATTTAGCAGAAATGCGTGTAGATGACTCGTTTCCTTATGTGAATCAGAGCATTGACGCGGCGGGGCTGCGGAAGTTAAAAGGCTTGTATTTAATTGAAATTATTAGGGGCGAGGAACGGTTGTCACCGGTTCGTTCTTCTACGATTATACAGGCGGGCGATCGCTTAATTTTTACAGGTCTAATTTCAACTATTGTTGATTTACAAAGCGTTAAAGGGTTGACGCTTGAGACGGGGACGCATCTTGAACTAGATGATTTGAAAAAAGGGTCAAGTCTACTTGTTGAGGCAGTTGTGTCTCACAATTCTTCTCTGTTATCCAAAACGATTAAAAAGGCAAGGTTTCGCTCTAATTTTGATGCGGGGGTTATTGCGGTTCATCGTAATAATGAACGGATCAAAAGTAAGGTGGGCGATATTAGTCTAAAAGCGGGCGATACGCTGCTTTTGCTTGCGGGGTCAGATTTTATTAGAAAATACCAAGAGTCCAGTGATTTTTACGTTGTGTCTTCTATTGATACGCCTGACAGATTGAATCGAGATTTGAAAAAAGGGCTGTTATCTATTGGCATTCTTGTCGTGATGATTGCTCTGGTGACGCTTGGCTTTCTCTCCATGTTTAAAGCGATGGCCTTGGCGACCTTTCTTTTATTAGCAACCCGATTAATAACGCCAGTCGATGCCAAAAAATATATACAGTTTGATGTCTTACTTTTGATTGCAAGTTCCTTTGGTGTCGGATCGGCTATGACGACGACTGGTTTGGCCAAATGGCTTGCGGATGGGCTCATTGCCATTGGTCAACCGATGGGGTTATTTGTTATCCTTATCATGGTCTATCTATTAACAAATATTTTTACAGAGTTAATCACTAATAGTGCTGCTGCTGTGCTGATGATTCCGATTGGCTTGCAGATGGCTGATACGCTTCACGTCAGCCCGCTTGGTTTTGCCGTGTTGATTGCCATTGGTGCATCGGCAAGCTTTATCACGCCGATCGGTTATCAAACCAACCTTATCGTCTACGGACCAGGAGGCTATCGCTTCAAGGATTACGTTAAAATTGGCGTGCCATTAAGCCTAGTTATTATGATGACTACGGTCGTGATGGTCTACTGGATTTATTTTTAAAGCGAGAGAATGGCGGCCGCGACAACAGGCCAGCAGGTGCCGGAGATTAGGCGGCCGCGACAACAGGCCAGCAGATGCCGAAGATTAGGCGGCCGCGACAACAGGTCAGCAGGTGCCGAAGATTAGGCGGCCGCGACAACAGGCCAGCAGATGCCGGAGTTTAGGCGGCGCGACAACAGGTCAGCAGGTGCCGGAGATTAGGCGGCCGGGCGTGCTAACGGACAAGGTGGCGCAGTTTGCAGTTCACAGATTCAAGAGATGGCGGGTTCGGCACGCTCAGAGACTTGCTATTGGGCATTACAAATTTTTTAGGTAATTAAATTATTATGGGGGTACGCAAGATGACTGTTTCAAAAAATATTGTGTGGCATGATTCAAAAGTGACGAAGGAGGAGCGGCAGGAGCTGATGCATCACAAAAGTGCGGTGCTTTGGTTTACAGGTCTGTCCGGTTCCGGCAAGTCGACGATTTCGGTTGAGCTTGAGAAGGAACTGCATGCGCAAGGCATTCATACCTATCGCCTGGATGGAGACAATGTGAGACATGGGCTAAACAAGAATCTTGGTTTTAGTCCTGAAGATCGGACGGAGAATATCCGCCGGGTTGGCGAGGTCGCAAAACTTATGGTTGATGCGGGGCTCATCACATTGACGGCCTTTATTTCACCCTATCTTGAGGACCGGAAGCAAGTAAGGGACATAATGGAAGAAGGCGAGTTTATCGAGGTTTACGTGAAGGCGAGTGTTGAAACTTGCGAAGCACGCGATCCGAAGGGCCTTTATAAAAAAGCACGGGCTGGTGAAATCAAGGAGTTTACGGGCATCGATGCTCCTTATGAAGAACCTGTGAACCCAGAAATTGTTCTTGAAACGGGCTCGCTTTCGGTAGAGGAATCGGTAGCAGTCATTATTGACTATTTAAAAGCAAAGGGGTACTTGTATGAAACGAGCCGTTCAAGTCGCTGATTTATTTGACATTGCCTTAAGAGCTGGACAAGATATTATGGCGGTTTATGCGAAGGACTTTAATGTGGAGTACAAAGGGGATGATTCTCCTTTAACACTGGCTGATAAAAAGTCGCATTTAGTCATCTCTGAAGGGCTGGCGAAACATTACCCTGAGCTTCCTATTCTGAGTGAAGAAGGCCGGGCGATTCCTTATGAAGAGCGTAAGGATTGGGAACAGTTTTGGCTGGTGGACCCTTTAGATGGGACGAAAGAATTTATTAAGAAAAATGATGAATTCACGGTAAATATTGCGCTGATTGAGAATGGTTTTCCAACACTTGGAGTTATTTACGCCCCTGCTCTAGATGTCTTTTATTTTGGCATCCAAGGAAAGGGAGCTTTCAAGCTAGTTGAGGCATCTAAGAATGAAGTTTCGAGTGACCATGAGCTCATCGCTAAAAGCCGCCCGCTGCCAGAGGTTAAGAACCAAGATGTCCTGAATGTGGTTGCTAGCCGGTCGCATATGTCTGAAGAGACGCAGGCGTTTATTGATGAATTGAAAAAAGAAAACACAGTAGACGTCGTGTCTTCCGGCAGTTCATTAAAGTTTTGTTTGGTGGCAGAAGGAAAAGCGGATTACTATCCGCGTTATGCGCCTACAATGGAATGGGATACAGCAGCGGGACAAGCGATTGTCGAGGCCGCGGGAGGAACCGTTACTCGCTACGAGGACCAACAGCGTTTTTATTATAATAGAGAAAACCTGCTGAACGGCTGGTTTTTGGCCAAACGGTAAACTAAAAAAAAGAGAGGCCCACATTAGTCATTTCCAGGACTGATGTGGGTTTTTTTACTTTAGCAAGGCAGAAAATCCGATTTGGCTTGGCACTAGCCAAATCTTCTTTAAATGATATATAGTCTAGGCGGTTGCATATCTTTTTGAGTGAGGAAAAATCACACAGTTTTTTAGGAGGGGTTTAATGACGACGGATTTTAATGCTGAGCGGCCAAGAATACAAGGCTGGTTATTTGGCTTCACAATCGTATTATGGGTGCGAACGGTGACATCACCTCTTTCGATCACCCTTTTGCTTGTAGCGTTGGTGTCTGGTGGGGCTCCACAAATTGATTTCTCGCAAGTCTCGACATGGGCAAGCCTCCTGTTTGAACTCGGCTATGTTGTGCTGTCCATTCCCACACTTGTTCTTTTCTTAAGTAGAAATAAGTCCTTCTTATATTGGTTTATGTGTTTAGAGGCGTGGTCCGTCATTCATTACATCGTGTTAATGGTTCAATTGCCAAGTGAACCCAACTTAATAAACGGTATTGTGGGGATTGTGATTGATCTGCTTCTTGTTATTTATACCTTGAAATCAAAGCGGATGAAAGCCCACTTTGCCCGTTAAGTCTGAAAAAGCATGTGTAAACGAGTATCCGGAAAAATTAAGTTTGAGCGGAGTCTTTTAATAAAGGCGAAACCAGGCCGGCTTTCCGTGGCGGCAAGCAGCTTTTTCGTGTCTAACCAACAAGCAAATAGAAAATCAACATTAAACGTTAAGAATGATGTCAGCCTTTAAATTAACTTAAGTCCTCTGGAAAAAATGGATCTACTTTACCCGGTTCGAGTTCTGTTGAAATCCTTGTGCCTAAAAGATGGAAAAAAGAAACGAGAGAACCGTCCCCGCGTTTCAGCCTGAAAAAAGAAACGAGAGAACCGTCCCCGCGTTTCAGCCTGAAAAAAGAAACGAGAGAACCGTCCCCGCGTTTCATCCGCGTCCCAGGAATAAAAGCGGGTTCGATGGAAAAAATGAGGGAAAGGATTTTGTGAGGGGTATTGGATGGATAATTATAGTAATGATAATACGGCGAGAAGGTATCGGGCTCATGTGAGTGTTCTTGGGACGACACAAATTCATCTTAGAAATCCGTCTATCATTGGTTGGTGGAGTGCGGCGTTTCCGGGATTTGGGCATCTTCTTTTATCCAAATATCTTCGTGGATTTGTTTTGTTTATATGGGAAGTCGTGGTGAATTTAAATTCGCATCTTAATTTAGCTATGATTTATTCGTTTCAAGGTGAGATTGATAAGGCGAAGGATATTCTAAATACACGGTGGTTATTAATTTATATTCCAGTTTATATTTTTAGTATTTGGGATAGCTATCGGACAACTGTCGATATGAATAAAGTGTTTGTACTGGCAGAACGTGAGGAGCATCGGTTTAATTCCTTTAGTATAGGAGCACTTGAAATTAATTATTTGGATAAAAGAAATCCTATAATGGCGATCATCTGGTCGCTATTCGTCCCAGGCTTAGGACAACTATATATACATAGAATTGTCACAGCCTTCTTTGTCATTGTCTGGACCGTTATCTTTTTTTACTATTCTCATGGTCTTGAAGCCATTTCGCTTTTATTTTTAGGTGAGATAAGCAAGGGGCTACATCGGTTCTCAGTCCTGAATGGCTTCTCTTCTTTCCTTCTTTGTATGGGTTTTCAGTATTTGATTCTTATATAAACACAGTTGAGAACAACAAATTATTTGAGAAAGAACAACGCTCCTTTTTTAAAGAGCATTATCAATCCCGATCTTTTCAAGTTGTAAAGGGCAAAAGGTGAAATAGATTATGCAGTTATTTTCCGCATTTGAGCATGGGGTTTTTATAGAAATGGCCATTGCGGCATTGGAGAAAAAGGGGATCAAAAGTGAACAAATTTTTATTGTTCCCCTTGATAATCGTAAGGAGCCGCACAAAATTTTTGATGATCTGCATCGCTCTGATGGAACGTCTTTAATAGATATTGGTGTAGCTTTAGCAACTGCTTTTTCAGTTGTTGGAGCGAGCATCGGTTTTAAGCTCGCTTGGGGTCCCATTTATTGGGGGTTAATCGGTGCAGGTGCTGGATTTATTGTTGGGTTAGCTATTCGGTTAGTCACTGAGATAGTTCTCAAAAAGAAACGAAGACTGTTAAAAGGCAAACACTCTGAAGTCATTATGATCGTCAATTGTGTGGACTCACAAGGAGAGATGGTGGAGAATATTTTGTTTAGCCATTTTGCATTAGGCGTAGCCAAGGTCAAGTGATAGTCATAAAAACAGACGGTGTTTTCTGCGTTTCATCATGTTAGACGCTCCTGCTGGATATACTAGAAATCCGAAGCTATGTGGGGGTGTCGGTATGGCTATCATTTCAACTTATAAAAATGTGATTAATTATTTGTTTCTTGCAATTGAATTGGCAGGTTTAATGGCTTTATTTGTGACACATAACCATTTATTTATAGGGATGATTATCGGTAATTTTATTTTTTGGGTGATTTATCTCATTTTAGAAGCCAAATGGAATTGGTGTTTGCCCCTTTACATACGCATCATGGTGATTCTCTCAATTATAGGTAACGGAATTCTCGGCGGGGTGTTTAAGCTCTATCTTAACATGGCCATTTTTGATCAGCTCCTGCATGTTTTTGCGAGCTACTCGGTTGCCATTTGGGTCTATTATCTTGTCCAACAATTTGCAGGAGTGGTTCTTGCGAAAAGGAGATTGCATTTTGTGATCATCTTCTGTTTGGCGTTAGCCTTAGGTGCCGTGTATGAAATCATGGAATTCGGTGTTGATCATATGATTCAGTCAAAGCATAAAAATCAAGCCTCGCTCTATGACACTGATTTGGATCTCATCTCGGATTTAATCGGTGGACTGATCGCCTCTTTTCACTTTGTTCTCTCAAGTAAACTCAACCAATTTCTCATTTCGTTAAAACGCTTCAAAGGTGACTCGCCAGAAGAATAGCTGATTCATAAAAAAGTGAAGTTGGGTTTGCTGCTCATTGGAAAGGGCGGTATAGCTTGCTGAGAGGATGTAGATCAAAAGGTGCAAAGCCGGTCCCGAAAGAAAGGCGCTCATTTTTGGGGAAGGAGCGTCTGACGGGGCGAGGAAGACACTGCCTGAGAGGTCGAATGCTTGGCTAGGACAATAAACGTTTTTAGCGGAGAAAATGAAACGGGAGAACCGTCCCTGCGTTTCACCCCAAATAGAAGGCGGATTAGATGATAAGGGCTGTGCTCTAATGGTAAAATAAGACTTAGTGACATGGTCAGAAGGTGTTTGTAAAAGGGAAAAGATCACTTCGGGGGGAGAATAGTCTCTAGATGAAGGTACATAAAAAGTTAGATAGGAAACATTTACTGAGAAAGGCCATTACTATTCCAATTGGTGCTTTGTTGTCAGCTATTGGGCTTGAAATCTTTTTGGTTCCTAATCATATCCTTGATGGCGGGATTACCGGTATATCGATTATTTTAGCTTATGTCACACATTTTCCTTTAGGGGTATTTATTGGGGTTTTAAACCTACCCTTTATCATTATTGGATACAAGCAAATAGGAAAAACCTTTGCCTTTTCCACGCTTTACGCGATCATATGCCTCTCTATCTTTACCAGTATTTTTATTCCGATTCCGCAAATTACAACCGATCCTTTATTAGCCTCTGTTTTTGGTGGTGTGATTTTAGGGATTGGTGTGGGGATTGTAATTCGTAATGGCGGTTCTCAAGACGGGACGGAGATTCTTTCCATTCTTCTGAACAAAAAGACCCCTTTTTCAGTCGGTGAGATTGTGATGTTTGTCAACGTATTTATTTTAGGAAGTGCAGGCTTTGTCTTTGATTGGAACAGTACCATGTATTCGCTATTGGCTTATTTTATAGCGTTTAAGACGATCGATATTACCATCGAGGGCTTGGAACAATCGAAGGCGGTATGGATCATTAGTGATGTACATGAAGAAATCGGCGATGCCTTAAACAACCGATTAGGGCGCGGGGTTACTTATTTAAATGGACAAGGTGCTTATTCGCATGATAAAAAACAAGTGATCTTCACCATCGTGACTCGATTAGAAGAAGCGAAACTAAAATCAATAGTAGAGGACATCGACCCTAACGCCTTTCTTGCAGTAGGAGATATTCACGACGTTAAAGGCGGTAACTTTAAGAAAAGAGACATTCATTAAAACACATAAAAGCAGCGAACCTGAGATTCAGGTTCGCTGTTTTTATGTGTTTTAGGGGGTCAGACCCCCTTTCGTTTTCACCTTATATATAGGGTGAATTGGTGGAAATAGCCGGCAAAAGGTGTGTTGAGGGGTCAGACCCCTTGAAATAACTCTTGGGTTTGTTTTTTCTTTTTGTTGACGAGCAGGATACTTGCGACGATTAGGATGATGCCGACAAATAATAGTTTGGTGAAGGGTTCGCTTAGGAAGATGGTTCCTATGACCACGGCAAGCATCGGGACTAGGAAGGTGAAGGTGGCGACAACACTTGCGTCACCCGTTTTCACCAGCGTGACATAGAAGATCCATGAGATCGCGATTCCGAGTATGGCCCCAAAGGCAAGGCCGCTGAAATAAGTGCCGTTCCAAACAATGCTTGACCACTTTTCAGTCGAAAGTCCGCTTATCATAAGAACCACACCGCCAATTAAGCACTGGAGGGCGACCATCCAAAGCGAATCGACTGAATGGGCCATCTTTTTGGTGTAAATGGTACCGAATGCCCAGGATAGTGCGGATAATAAGCCGAATAGAATTCCTAAGATGGAGACATGGCCGGAGAACCCCTCTGCACTGACCGATATGACACCGAGAAATCCAAGAATCAGTCCGAGCACCTTGGTTAGCGTCATCGTTTCGCCTAACCATAGCCAAGCAAAAAGTCCAACTAAAATAGGTTGAAAATAAACAATAACTGAGAAGAGACCGGATGGAACCAATTTGAGCCCCTCTGTTTGCAGTCCATAAAATAACGTAATATTTAAAAGACCGGTGATCACATATATTTTCCAATTCTTTTTCCATTGGATTCGATCCCGTGTTTTCCAAATGAAGCCTGCTAAAAGAGCGCCGCCTAACAAACACCTCATCCCAGCAAAAAGCAATGGAGGCGTATAGACCAATGCTACTTTATAAATTGGCCAGGAGAGGCTCCAAATAATGATTAAACCCGCCATCATTAAAAACCATTTTGCTTTCATAACATCTTTTTCTCCTCATCCATATATTTATCCAACTTTAATGACTAAAGACTTTCTACAGTCTTAAAGCCCTTCTGTTTTTTTCTCTAAAAAATCAATAACTTTTACAGAATACGTCCTTTCGTTAAATATTTCAATTAATAAAGACTGGAGAGTTATGGCAATTTTTCATAACTACAGATTTCGTCGAATAGGTATTATAAAACAGCATGAACTATAAGTTGAAAGGAGAAATGGTCGAATGGCACAGGTACCAATTCCCGCTCAATTTAACATCAACATTCATATCATAAAAGTAAATTCCTTTGAAAATGCGTCTGCGATTAATGTTGGTAATAACTTATTAGCGGAATGGCAGAATTCAGATAAGAAAACAATGGGGATCGGACAAAATATGGGCGATGATGCCGCTTTTTTGGGGACTAAAAGCATGGTCGATGATCGGGATTATATGGATTCACCTGCTTCATTTGATTCGGAGATGCTGATTCCAGGATTAAAACCATGAGGTGGGATAATGATGTTCTTTAAACCAATGAATGTTAAACTTGATGCTCTTAAAGTCAACAACGTGGACCATTTAAGTGCTGTTTCCTTCGGCAGTACAGTGAAGATAGGGAAAAGCGTGCAGGCAAAAAAAAACCAAGGCTATGGTCAGCAGTTGGCCGATCACGTCTATCGAGCCTATAGCGTCCACTATTGTTTAGATGATGAGCATTCTGATAACCTGACAATTAAGACAGGGAAAATTTTATAATGATGTGCCTCATCATTACATACTGGGAGGAGATGGCATGTACCCTTCAGAACCTGTGACCATTTTCTTAGGTGTATTTAAAGTCAATGCCCTCGACCACTCTGCCGGAATATTCATGGGCCCCAGTATTCAACTTGATGTCATGGTTTCCTATAAACGAAATCAAGGCATCGGAGAACAAAACGGAGACTTCTCACCCATCACACTAACCGAAGCCTTTGTCATGGATAATGATTTTAATGATAACCACTCTGTGAAAAACAGCTTTTTATAGAAACGCAGGGACGGTTCTCCCGTTTCATTCCAATCGGGGGTGTACGTTGTGTCATCCTTTTCAGTCTTACTTTTTAGAAACCTATGGGAGGTGTGCGAACATGGTTTTCTTTTCACCAGTAGCGATTAATATGCTGTCTTTTAAAGTGAACGCGATGGATAATGAGGCCCTGATCAACTCAGGCACCTATTTTTCGGTTGATCGATTTATCTCTTATAAGCGAAATCAGGCGGTAGGAGAGCAAAACGGTGACATCTCACCTATTAACTTACCAATAACCTCTGTTTTAGATTCGGACGTCGCAGACAGCAATTCTGCCAAAAATAGTGTCTTTTAGAGTGCTCAGGTAGCCATTTAACAACTCCTGGACTTCAACTGCATTCAGGATAAGGGAAACGAATTTAATTGTGAGGGATGCCTTTCGCCTAGCGATCGGTATCCCTCTTTTAATGGTTTTATTAAGATATCCCCCGCTTCTTTCCAATGAATCATGGGTAGCCCTTAAACTATTAATTGACTAAATCAACTAAATATTTTATGCTAGATTCAACATTAAACATTCTGACTATTTAGGAGGAAGAATGAAAAAGAGCCCATATGTAGAAAAGATTAGGAAATTCAATCGGTATTATGCCAGTGTATTAGGTAAAATGGATCAAGAAATCTATAATAAACCTTTTCCTTTAACCGAGGCGCGAGTGATCACTGAACTCCATTTTAAAAAGGGCTGTACGGCAACAGCGGTTAGAGAAAATCTTGGAATAGACCGTGGACAGATGAGCCGAATCATTCAAAAATTTGAGGACGAAAAAATTATTGTTAAAAAGCAGGCATCAAAGGACAAACGCCAATATTTACTTTATCTCACTAATTATGGGGAAGAAATTTATAATGATTTAGTCGAGCATGCCAATTATGAAGTTGGAAAGATGATCCAAGAAAAGTCAAATCGTGAATTGACCAAGCTAATCACTTCTATGGAAGCGATTGAATCGATCTTAACTGAAGTGCCTCCTTTTCAATCAAAGGTATCCATTCGAACGTTTGAGCCAGGTGATGCTGGATTTGTCGCTTATCTTCACGGAGCATTTTATGAAAATACCTATCGTTTTGGCAAGATGTTTGACTATTACGTCATGAAGGGGCTAACGGCATTCATGGCGGATTCGGATGGAGGGGAGCTATGGATTGCAGAAGTGGAAGGTAAAAGGGCAGGTTCGATTGCGATT
Source organism: Pullulanibacillus sp. KACC 23026 (assembly GCF_029094525.1). NCBI lineage: Bacteria > Bacillati > Bacillota > Bacilli > Caryophanales > Sporolactobacillaceae > Pullulanibacillus > Pullulanibacillus sp. KACC 23026. The sequence goes on from NZ_CP119107.1 coordinate 895,904, forward strand.
ACGAAATCCGACGACAAGACCGCCCAACTAAGATGGTTTATTTTAGATGAAGCGTATCAAGGCATGGGAATAGGTAAGCAATTGATGGATACAGCCATGGCTTTCTGTAAAGGCCAAGGATACACCCATATCTTTTTATGGACGGTCAGTATTTTATATGCAGCCCGTCACCTCTATCAAACCTATCATTTTCAACTAACCGAAGAAAAACCTAATTATGAGTGGACCGGTTCGAAACTAATAGAAGAACGCTGGGACTTAGAATTAAAGTGAAACGCAGAGTGAAACGCGGGGACGGTTCTCCTGTTCCACTTTTAAACGAATGATTAAAATAGCCACCCATGGCGCGTTTGACGGAACCACCCCCAGATGAAAGAAACCTGGATGGCTTTAAAGTTTCAGCTATCCAAAACGCCTTATTTTCAGGGCAGCCAGGGAGCAAAGGTGGTGATTCAATGAATGTTGCTGAGATTAAGCACACACCTACGAACGGTTGTGGGGGGAGGCCCCTGAATGCCATTCAGACTAACGCGCTTAAGGTTGACCCTCATCTGTTAGATAAGGCCGATGACAAGCGCAGAGGATTGACGGTCATTTGCCGCCCGGCACAGGTGGTACAAAGGTCGGTCATGGACTTTTTGGACTAAGACCTTAGAGCCTTTTCATAAAATAGTTTGGAGATTCAGTATAGCCCTGTCTTGCATAAAACCTATGTGCATCCTTTCTTCTTGAATGACAATGAACTTCGATTCTGTCGCAGTTTCTTTTTATAGCCAAATCGGTGCAATGCGCTTCTATGTCACGCCCGATACCTTGACTTCTTATTGTGGAGTCTACAGCGAAATAGCTAATCCTTGCGAAGTCTCCTTTTAAAGCTAGTTGAGGAATATAATGAATTGAAATAAAAGCGATTACTTTCCCTGAAATTTCATAAACCAATAATTCTTCATCTGGATGATTAATAAGTGCTTCTATTTTCTCTCTTATAAAGCTTTCTGTATCATAGTAATCTAATTGTTCTAATAACCCACATACCGATTTCCAATCTCCAACCCTTGCTTTTCGAATTCCCAACCCCTATCACTCCTTAACTGAAATAGAATGCGTCAATGCTCTAAACGGGCCTTTCGTATTAATCAACTCTAGGCTAGCGTTAACAAAAATTCAGCGGCACCGATCAAAATACTCACAAATCTAATTGCTAATTAAGGTCTAAGCAACTAAAAAAATAAGGATGCTAATGGCTATTCGAAAAGCACCTCAATTATACAGCTAATTTAAATTCTCTCCCCAGATCGGCCTGTTCACCTCTAGGTTTTTCTTTTTTATAGACTAAAAATAAAGGAGGTGAGAAAGGCCAATTAAGGATCGTTTTCCTAGCTGAAGAGTCACCATTTTAGCGGGACAATTGCCATACATAGAATGGAGGTCGTTTAATGGGAACTCATCCGGTCCGCTTGACGTCATCTGAGGTGGGGGGATTATGGGCGAATTATGTTGTGGGATCCATGTTTGTTTGTGTTTATAACTATTACTTAGCGAAAGTCGAGGATCCAGAAATAAAAACCATCTTGGAGCGTGCTTTAAATTTATCTAGAGAGCATGTCCAGGTGGTAAAACAGATATTTGAAGAAGAGGGCCATGCAATCCCTTTAGGTTTTACTGAAGAGGATGTTCATCTCGAGGCGGCTAAACTTTTTTCGGATGACTTCTTTTTATATTATACCAATCAAATGGCAAAGGGTTCTTTGATCACTTATGGAGCCTTTTTGCAGAATACGTTTCGGGCTGATTGCCGAGCGTTTTTTACTTCATGCCTCACGTCTGCCATGGAGTTATTTAATGAGACCACCCAACTCCTACTTTCAAAGGGGCTTGAAGTCAGGTCCCCTTATATTCCTTATCTTAGAGATGTGACTATGGTTGAAAAACAACATTTCCTAGCAGGGTGGTGGGGAGAACAACGCCCTCTGACGGCTGCTGAGATTACGCATCTCTATTCCAATACTTTAAGCAATCATTTGGGAGCTGCGGTTATTACCGGCTTCGGTCAAGTCGCTCAGTCTCAGGAGATTCGAGCGTATTATAGAAGAGGTAAAGAGCTTTCCAAGAAGCAAGTGACTATTTTCAGTAAGTTTTTAAACGAAAATGATCTCCCCATTCCTGTATCCTTTGATGCCTATGTCTACGATTCAACAGAGCCTCCTTTTTCTGATAAATTAATGCTATTTCAGATTTCTATGATGACCGCTGCTGGGTTGGTCAACTATGGTTCGGCTCTTTCTGCAAGTCCGAGACGAGACATAGCCGCGGCCTATGTGCGTTTACAAGGTGAGATTGGCCTTTTCGCAGAGGATGGATTACAACTTCAAATTAGCCATGGTTGGCTGGAAAGGCCGCCGCATGCCATCAATCGAGAACAATTAATGAAATGACGGCAATAGGGGAGCGTTGTACTGTGCTGAAAAAGACCAACAAGGTAAAAGGTTTGAAAAGTCTACTCATGCGAAAAATCCAAGAATAGTTTATGACTTAACGTCCGGTATCCTAATGCATAAAGCTATTTTAGATAGGGGGGCTCGTAAGTCACTTTTTGGGGCCCTCAAGAAAATCACTTCCATCAAATGATTCTTGGGCGGCTTACCTTGGCATCCATTGATAACCTGCTACGCGAATTACTTCGAGCTTAGCTTGCCTGAAAGCCTATATCCGTCTTTCTTTAAAGCAAGTGGCATTGCCCCAACCAAAGAAGCTGATTATAGAGTGACTTCAAGCTGGCTGGTTCGTTCGGCGGATTCAACGGTGTGTTTCAACAGGGTGGCGATGGTTACGGGACCAACGCCGCCTGGTACTGGGGTAATGGCGCTTGCCGCTTTGTAACACGATTCATAGTCGACGTCCCCGATATTCCCTTTGTTATAGCCGGCGTCCAAAACCGCGGCGCCTTCTTTAAGCCATTCGCCTTTTATAAATTCAGGTTTTCCAACGGCTGCGACAACAATGTCGGCCAGCTTTAAGATTTCTGGGAGATTGACCGTTTTTGAGTGACAGGTCGTGACGGTCGCATTTTCGTTTAAAAGCAAGGCTGATACAGGTTTTCCTAAAATGGGACTCCTGCCCACGACAACGGCGTGTTTTCCTTCAAGAGGGATCTTATAAAAATTGATAATGCTCATTATGGCAGCAGGGGTGCAGGATGGAAATTCGCCAAAGCCTAATGCGGTTTGACCGTACCCCGCACTCGTTACCCCGTCGACATCCTTTTTGATCGCAATGGCTTCAAAGGCTTGCCGTTCATCAATGTGGGATGGAACGGGATGCTGAAGGAGAATCCCGTGAACGGAGTCGTCTTTATTTAACTCTTCAATGGCGTTAATTAACTCTTGTGTGCTCGTTTCCTCTGGAAGCTCGATTCGAATGGATTTCATTCCAATTCGTCGGCATGCATTCCCCTTCATTTTGACATACGTTTCTGAAGCGGGGTTATTTCCGACTAAGATCGTGGCGAGGCAAGGCACGATGCCTTTTTCTGAAAGAGCTTCAATGCGTTCCTTTAAATGGTCTTTGATGGCTTGAGCCACAACGGTTCCGTCTAAAATAAGTGGATTCATAGACAACCCTCCAAAAAGTGTAATAAAAAAGAGATAAGGATGCCTATATCCTTATCTCTGCCCAGACGACCCGACCTTATAAAAGCATAGCTCCCCTGTGGTTCATTCCACACATGTCGTCAGTTACTATGCCTTTCGTTTCTACCCCTAAGATAGTGGTTTCTTAAGAAAATGTCAATTCAAACTTAGAATAAACAACCGAATAATGGAAGTGAAATCTGATGGGAATCGGGAATGATTGCCCGGATAACGATACTGGCTGGCTCCGTTTCCGGGTGTTGTTCTTTTTGGGTACGGCTTATTTTAATGGCGTTTTAAATAAAAAGAGACTTACTCCGAGGGTTCATGACTGTAACCCTGCATCAAAAAGTTCTGATCAATAAAATTCTTTCATCCCTCCCATCATTTTTTAGGTTATCATAGTGGAAACAGGGGGGATTCCATGTATATTCCTAAGTCATTTAGAATAGAGGATGAAGATAGGATTCATGATTTTATTGAAACCTATAGCTTTGCGACACTTTTTTCCCAGCATAACGGTGAACCTTGGGCGACACATCTTCCGTTGGTCTTAAATAAGGAGGAGAGTGCGCTCTATTGTCACTTTTCTCTTGGTAATGAACAATGGAAGGATGTTGAAGGGCAACCGATTCTTGCTGTGTTTCAAGGACCCCACAGTTATATCTCGTCTTCTTGGTACGAAACAACAAAGGCCGTTCCCACTTGGAATTATGTAGCGGTCCATGTCTATGGTAAAGCGGAAATGATCAATGATGGAGAGAGTATCTCACGGGCTTTAAGTGAGTTGGTCCAGAAATATGAACAGCCGGATAGTTCTTACAAGTTAGAAAAAGTTGATCCTCATTATATCGAGCAATTAAGTAAAGGTATTGCCCCATTTAAAATTAAAATTGAAAGAATGGAAGCCAAAGCCAAATTAAGCCAAAATCATTCTGTTGAACGTCAGGAATTAGTCATTAAGCAGCTTGAGAAATCATCGGACCAAGATGCTCAACAGATTGCCACCTTGATGAAAGCCAATCTCGAAAAAAAGAAATAAGCCTGATTCTTACGTCAGCAGTCTTTAAAAAGGACGCCTATTTTTGGGTTAACCGTTCGATGGGTAGTCGATTGGAAGTCATTTACAGCATTGGATGGAGATCCTCGCGCAACTGGGGCCGTATCGGCGATGGACGTGCGATCAGCGCCCCTACATACGAATGAAGCCCCGCCAAGCCGGAAAATGGGCGATGGGGGTGGGCTGTCTTACTTTGATTTGTTCATAATAGGGGTGCCCATGTTGACAAGGATAAATCAGCCAACTAAGTTCCGTTCCATTCAGTTATGAGGTGGGAGCACCGGTCACTTTCTCATGCCCATGATTGGAGAATTTATCTGATAACGTTTTAAGGTTGAGTCGAGCAAATCAAAAAACAGCGGAAGGAGTAACATAATATGTACAAGCACATTATTTGGGATTTTGATGGTACGCTTTTCGATGCTTATCCTGTTATGGGAAAAGCGTTTCAAGTAACGCTGAGAGGGCGAGGGATTGAGGAACCATTGGATGCGATCATGAAGCAAATGAGAGTATCGATGGGGCATGCGCTTAAGCACTATGAAACAAAATACCACATAGATTCTGCTTTTATCGAGGACTATGAGAAGCAGAGAAAAGACAGGGAGTTGGCTTACATAAAACCTTATGAAGGAATCGAGGAGCTATGCCGATTTATTCATACCTCTGGTCGCCATAATTATTTATTTACACATAGAGGCGAATCGGCCATCACCTTTTTAAAGAAGTTTGGTTTATACAATTATTTTACGGATTGTATCACTTCAGAGCACGGTTTCGAGCGTAAGCCGAGTCCTGCTGGAATTGAATTTCTAATGGAAAAATATAAAATGAAACACTCTGAATCGATCATGATTGGTGATCGTGATTTGGATGTCCTGTCGGGAAAAAATGCCGGGATCAGCGGATGCTTCTTTACCGAGAGCCATGAATCCAGCAGTCATGCAGACTATACCATCCATGAGTTTCAACAGTTGTATCCAATTTTATAAAAAAGTTGGGACTTACAACCAGAGTCTCGTCCGCAAAAAGGGGGCACCAATCAACCACGTTTTACTCACGCCAAGGTAAAAAAGGAGCCCTGATTGCTCAGAGTTCCTTAGAACGTTCAGTTTGTACCGGTCTGTTGGTTTCTTTTAAGTAATGTCATGCACAAGAAGCAAAAGACAATCGTTCCGAGGCAGACAGCCCCTAGCATCATACGAGAGCCATAGGCATCAAAAATGTCACCGACGCCGATTGGCCCTAATCCGCTCCCTAAAAAAAGTGAAAAAGCAAAAACGGATACGGCGGTTGCACGACCGTTTGGCAATAAATCCGTCGCAAACGTCTGAAGGGTAGAATGGCAGTAACTAAAGCCGAAACCAAGAATAATAAAACCGACTGTTAGTGAAATGACACTTTGCCATCCCCAGATCACCCCGAATCCTAGGATCATTAAACCCGAACCAAGCATGGGCATTTTGGTTGTGCCAACACGGCTCAGCACCTTAGTTATGGTCTTACTTCCAATAAAAGCGCCAACACTATAAGTGGCGGTCAAGAGTCCGATGATGAGGTAGGATAAATGAAGGGTGGAAACGCCATAGACTCCAAGGAATGTGAACCCTCCGTAAAAGACGAGACCCTCACAGAGCACTAATCCATAAATTTGCCAAGACCGTTTGTGTTTAAAAAGCTCTATGTAACGCTTCAAGATAGGTGTTGGGTTTGGTTTAACTGGAATCGTTTCGCGGCCGCGCTCGCGAAAGATGGCTAATAGTGCGGGGATACAGGCTAACCCCAGTAAAAAGAAAAGGATGCGATAGGAAAAGAATTGGGCGACTAATCCGCCAATGACAATTCCCAATGCTTGGCCGGATGTTGAAAAGGACATAAAGAGGGCAATGGCACCTGGTCTTTCTGAAAGGTCAAACCGGTCGCCGATTTGTGCAAGAGTGGTAGGGATAATCCCAGCGGCAAATAGTCCGGTCAGAACGCGTAAGACTAACAGCCAAGAGAATACATGGGCCACACCGCATAACAGCGTGCCAAGTGAAAATAAACACAAAGCCATAAAGATGGTGCTGACCTTCCCGATTTTCTCAGCAATCGGACCATAAACTAATTGGAATACTCCATAGGGAATGGAATAGGCCGTCACAAGCAAGGCAACGGAAGACATGGAAGTGTGAAGACTGACTGCCATTGCCGGCAGCATGGGGGCAATGGCCCGATTATCGGCATTGACCAGAAAGCCGCCCAACCCAAGCGACAGCAGCATTTGTCTATTTCTTGAAGCATTCCTCTCCATACAAAAACTCCTTCTCTAACTATATAAACCTATGTAATCATTTTATCTTTTTTTATTCAAATAACTTGATTATGGAAAGTGGATCCAATTTTCTCATGCATTTAGAAAGCTAACTGTTATGTGGGTTGCCCTGCCCTAGTGTTAGGGGCAAACTAGTTATGGATTGGGAGGGACAGTCTTATGTCGGCTATCAAGATGCAAAAGTTCACTTCAAGCGACTTTTATGAGTATTTTCTTCTTGTTTCCAATGAGAGCGTAATGCGGATGATTACGGAACGGGCTATTCCATTTGATGAAGCCAAGGAAAACTATAAGAAGCTATTAAATCGCAATAATAGATACGAAGGTTTTGGCTCTTATAAGGTGTTGAATGAGGCGCATGATTTTATCGGACTTGGGAGTTTGATTTTAAATGAAAACACCTGTGAAGAAGCTGAATTGGGCTATATGCTGATGCCGAACTATTGGGGCAGGGGATATGGGAGCACGATTGCTAAAAGCTTAATCCGTCGAGCCGAAAGTGCCGGGCTCAAGCGGTTAACTGCCATCATTGATCCTCAAAATGGGCCCTCTAGAATAATCTTAATAAAAAATGGGTTTCACTCCGAAAAAGTGTGTGAGATCGATGGATTGCCCGGAGAAATATTAAGCAAGGAGTTATAATGCCATCATTTATTCTGATAGTTAATTTTTGGGACAGATTTCTACTGGAAAATAATTGCTCTAAGTGGTCTGTTCCCGGCATGCAGTTGTTTCTTTAAAAAGGATGGATTAGGGGGAATGGTAAGTGACTGATCAAGGAATGGCTCCAGAGTACCCTTATTATGCGGTTATTTTTACTTCACAGAGAACGGACGGTGACAAGGGTTATGGGAGAATGGCGAGGAAAATGGAGGAACTGGCCTCACAGCAGGAAGGATTCTTAGGAATTGAGAGTGCAAGGGATTCGGAACTTGGCATCACGGTCTCATATTGGGATTCCTTAGAAGCCATTCAAAAGTGGAAAGACCACGCTGCCCATCAGGTTGCCCAAGAAAAAGGAAGGACAGAATGGTATAAAAACTATAAGGTTAGAATTTGCAAAGTCGAGAGGGACTACTCGTTTGAACTCTAGAATTTTTAAAAAAAACTGAATGGCGACGATCAGAAAAATTGGAATCAGGCGGCTTAGGCCAATCGACCGATATTTTAACATAAAAAAGGAAAAGGCTTCCTGCGTATGGAATTAGATAAAAAAAGACGTCGGTTTGAAGTGGTTTATCGGGAGGAGATTCTCGTTAAACGCGGAACCTGCACGAATTCGTCCAAATCAAATTGGTCTGTTTGAATAAGAGAAAACAACGATGACTGTGAGCCAATCAAAACGATTCTGGGTGAAACAGCCATTTAACTCTTTTTAGTTAGGAAAAGTGTTGGGTTCATTTGGATTGATGAATGACCCAAGCTATCTTTTTGAAAAAGAGTCATTAAACGCTTGATCTTATAAATACTTTTGTTGTTAGCCATCATTGTGCAGGGAGTGGATTCCAATTCGTTCATCAACCCATTTAGTCAAAATGAAATCAAGGCTTCGTGATTTGGAGGCTTTTTTGTCAGCGGTAAGATTAAATACAGGGAGAAGCAGAAGAGAGCTTGTTCTTGATATTTTCAATTTAACAGAGAACCAATTAGATGAACTGTTGTTTTTCGGGATGTTTCAATTGGACAGCGATGCCGAACAACTCAAGCAGCAATTAAGGGAGCTGCGGCTGCTTGGTTTTGAAACTTTTATAAAAGAAGAATTGGAGCTTTTGCATGGATTCTATCCCTCTCATAAAGCTGTCAAATTTGAGCTGTTTCTTTTAGATGAGAAGGATGAGTTCGTGAAAACCAAGTTAGGTGGCGTCTCGGCTTTTACCGAATGGAATGGCAGGATGGTGTTTGTTGTAGAGCCGGATGAACGTGTACGCCAAACGCTCAAGTCCGTCATTACGCACGAATATCATCACCACTGGCGCATGAGCGCTCTAAAGGTAGCGAGTGAAGAGGAGAGTTTGCTGGACCGGCTTGTTTTAGAAGGACTGGCTGAGCATTTTGTCAGGCTTCGTTTAGGGGAAGAGTTCCTTGGCCCTTATAGAGAGGCGCTTTCTGAGGAGCAGGCAAGACGATTATGGGAAACCACCTACAAATACCATGTAGGTGAAATGGGGGATGCTGCGGACCCCTATATGTTTGGCCATCCGGATAATGGCCTGCCTTTTTGGGGCGGCTATGCTTTAGGCTATTATCTGGTGAAGTGGTATCTCGAGGAGCATGAGGAGATCTCGATTGAAGAGTTAACGGTGCTGCCATCTGAAGCTTTTATGATTTAAATCGAGGAGCTAAGCTTTGAGGCTATTTTGGGTCTCGTTGCTGATCTGCTGGGAGACTTGGTTTACATCAAAAAGTCTTTGAAAGAGCTGCTGCGGAGTTCACCCTCTGTGCGAATCGTTGGCTATATCGAAACCTCAGTTGAAAAAGCAGCTTTCCTTCTTGGTAGAATATGAGCGTCGTTATCATCTTCATTCGAATGAGAACTTGTTTCGCCAAAAGCTCTATCAAATCATTGCCGGATATTCCGAAGATGATGCGGCAGATGACCTAACGAAAGATCCCGTTTTTACTCAAATCATTGGCACAAATGCCTTGGCTTCTCAGCCTAGTTTATCTCGCTTTTTCAAACGATTTGATGACCAATTAGTGGAAGAATTAAACCAAGCGAATCAAGCACTTCTTGATAAGGTCCATCAGCACAGAGAATCTAAGGCTCTCATTCTAGATCTCGATTCAACGCATTCAGATGCCTATGGTGAACAAGAAGAATCAGCTTATAATGCTCATTACGGAACAGTGGGATTTCATCCATTGGTTGCCTTTGATGGTGTAACAGGTGACTTTCTTAAAGCTAAGCTACGCCCAGGGAATGTGTATACGTCAAACGGTGTGGTCGATTTCATTCAACCCCTGATTGAACATTACAACGAAACATTTCGACCCGGCAGGAAGTGCTTTTCTTCCGAGGAGGCTGAAGCGTTGCCCGCGGAAAGCGAGCCTATTTCCGCTTTCATAAATGGAAAAAGGTAAATGACACCAATCCAAGAAAAAGGCCAAAGAAACACGGGAGAAGTCTGCCCCCAAAAAGAAGAATGGTTTCCATATATTTGGAAACAGCTTCTTTAACGAGTAAATTCTTTTTCCTATTCTGTGAAGAATTTGAACCCTACTCGTTTTTGGCGAATGTCAGCATTTAATCACTGCGGTATGAATAATTCAGGTAGACCTTTATAGAGAATGTTTATATAAGAAATAATTAACTCTAGAATAGAGTGTAAAGTTTTACTCTTTAATGAGTAATGAGATTTCATTTTCACTTTAGGAGGAGTGCAATTTGTTGTCACATAGTTTTAGGTTTATATTAATTGTTATGTCTGTAGTTTTTTTACTATTTGGTTGCTCTAATAATCTTAATTCAAAATCAAATTTAGTAAAAAAAAGCAGTCATTTGTATCAAAAACAAACAAATAATATTGAATCAAAACAGGATGGGGAACTTATATCATTAAAGAAAATTAATATTCAGCAGATATATGATTTGCAATCATACCGCATGACATATTGGAGTGATGGGGTTAAAACAGTTGCTTACGTGGCAGCGCCAAAGGAAATAAATGTTGGATTATCGAAGACTTTGTGAAAAAATGGTTCTTAAGGTAAAAACCGTAGTGTAATGGTTAACAAGAAATTTTAGAGTCACCTGCGATCGTTGAAATAAGCGGAGATTTTTCCGTTATCAACCAAAGTAGCGTTCAGTTCGTCGTAAATAAGCGGAGTTTTTCCGTTTAAACCAAAAGAAATGATCCATTTTCATATTTTTCGAGTCAATAGTCGGAATTTCTCCGTCTATTTTAGCTATTTTTAATGTCGATTTCTAAATAAGCGGAATTTCTCCGCTTATTTAGAAAGTTCGCTTTAGCCCTTTAATGAAATAGGTAATCGATTGCCTTTTATGAAAATAATCAAACCGAATCTCAAAAGATTCGGTTGTTTTGACGTTTACTAGTCTTTTCTTTCTGTGATTCTATTGTGAATAGTAGGGTGATTGAAGGTGATAATTAGCGTTTTGCATCTCACAAGTAAACCCGTTAACTTTATTAAGGTATCGTCTTTTTCTTATTCAGCTAACGGTGATAATGTTTTTAGTTCCTAATTTATTGTTAGTCTAATAAAAAAAACTTACAAGTGATCAGACACAGCGCATACTATGAGTTCTCAAATTTTAGCCCATCCCACAATGTTTTTTTACGGTTAATTTTCGTGCCAATTTGAATTTATCTTTTTGTGTAGGAGGCGAACTTTTGAGGGCGTCTTCTTCTAATTGAAGCCTAAACCTAGCATAAAGGGCATGAGAGCCAAGATACTGATAAACATCAGAATTTGAATCGGTGCATATAGAAGCCTTTATCATTCAAATTCGGTATAACTCCATCTGTCTTCAAATAACAAGATCCCAAACGGTTTAACAAATTTATATAAGATTTCCACAATATAACTCGCTATTGATCATGATAATAACTGATCCTCGCCCTATTTCGTTATTGGACAGCCCCGCTGATGCCTGGGCTGCAGCCATTTTTTAAAATGATTGATCTTTTAATAAAAAATAGAAAAAACACATCCATTTTGTTTCAATGATGGATGCGTTTTTTTGATAAACAGCCTTTAAAAGTCTGGCGATAAATGAAGGTCAATCAAACGTTCACCTGAATTTTTCTTTGTTTTTATTCCTATTGTGCCTCGATGTCTTTTAATTTTCTCCATAACGTAGCACGGCTGATGCCTAGCTTTCGAGCGATTAAGTCTTTGTTGCCGTTGAGCTTTTCTAGATGGTTAAGGATGACCTGTTTTTCGATATCTTTAAGTGTTCCTTCATAACTAGGGGACATGGAACGCTTTTCAATAGCAGAGTTGTCTTGAACTTTATCATTCAGTTCGTTGATCATTTCAATAGAGACCATCTCTTTTGGAATATCAGTCTGCGAAAGAACCACGAATTTCTCTAATATATTTTCCAATTGCCGGATGTTACCAGGCCAAGAATAGTTTAAAAACGTATTAATCAGTTCGTTTGGTATGACGGGCTTTGGACAATTGTACCGATTGGAAAGCTTATTCAGCAGCTTGCTCACAAGTATTGGAATGTCCTCTTTGCGTTCTCTAAGAGGGGGGAGCGGAATAGTTAGCACGTTCAGCCGGTAGTAGAGATCCGCCCGGAATTTCCCTTCGCTGATGTCTTTTTGTATATCGCGATGGGTAGCTGCGATAACCCGAACATCGATACTAATGATCGAGCTTCCTCCAATGCGCATGATTTCACGCTCCTGAATCACACGCAATAGACGTGATTGCAATTCAAGAGGCATTTCACCAATTTCATCAAGGAAGATCGTACCGCTATGGGCCAGTTCAAAGAGCCCTGCCTTCCCATTTCGACTAGCCCCTGTAAAGGCCCCAGGCTCATAACCAAAAAGCTCACTCTCAAGTAGATTAGGAGGAAGCGCCCCACAGTTAATTGGAACAAAAGGCCGATTGTTTCGATTGCTTTGATTATGAATGCTTTGAGCAATTAATTCTTTCCCCGTACCTGTCTCTCCTTGAAGTAATATAGTCGAATCGGTTTGACTAAAATGAGTCACCTTTTCTGCCACATTTTTCATTGCCGGAGCAACCGCCACGAGATCCTTCAAGCTTTGTTTGGCGACAAATCCAGAATGGCTTAATTTACGGCGGATTTTATGCTCTAGCTTCTGAATGTGTGTGACGTCCTGTAAAGTCACGACCCAGCCTATTTTCTCATGGCCAACTACGATGGTTCGTTTCGAAACGGAAACGACGGAGTCCTGCAGTTTGGCAATTTCCCCATTAAATTCCTGCTTCTCATTTATTAAGTGAAGCAGCTCCTGTTCTGAATTCAAAGCGCTTTCTATTTGGTGGTTCATAAAAGAGTTAGGGTCTTGTTTAAGAAGAACGACTGCCCGATTATTCGCCAATATGATCTGAGAATCGTTGGAGATGATAAAGATCCCATCTTGGGCGGTTTCAAGAATCATTCGCAATTGCTCATTAATCTTCCGTTCCTGAAAACGCGCAAGAATGAGGTTTTCGGCCATATCGAAAGCTTCATGGACGCTTGAGCTAGATGGCATGAGCTTAATTCCAGGCAAGCCAAATTTTTTCGTGTAGTCGATGGACATTCCATCACCCACAACAAAATCGATTTGGTCTTCAATAGCTTTTCTAACCTGAAGATCTAAGTCATGCTCATAGGAGAAGACCGGGTAAATTTTAATATCAATATAGCTTCCGAGCTCACGATAATCACATATAATGTTTTCTACTCCAATGAGACCAATCTTTTGATAACGGGTCTTTAAGGAATGAACTGTTCTCAGGATATCGAGTACAGTCATTTTGACTTCCACGACAGGGATATGAAGCTTTTGTTTTAAAAGAGTGGCCTGGCCTCCTCGGGTAATTATGACCTCCGCCCCATTAGCTTCTTCTTGCTTAGCAATTGGAACCGTTTCTTCAAACGAAAAATCCCGATCGCTTTCTGGCGCATAAATTTTGTAGGAATCGCCGACAGCTGTCCGAACGGTATCAGCAAACTCCTTTGAAGGGGCAATGACGATAATTTGGCTCATTATAGAACGCCTCTCGTTTTCAATATTTTAACGCTGTTTCAAAATGAAACGGCTTATGTTTCAATTTTTATAAAAGTATATCATATTTGAATTTAGAAATGAGAGCGTTTTTTTGAAAATGAATGAAAGCGTATTTATTGATAAAAAAATATGGGAATCCGAAAACCCTTATTATTAAACTGTTTTCGCAAATAAGTAATTATTTTGTCGTTTTTTATTTTTATTTTTTTCTATTGTTGGCATGAAACTTGCATATAGAAAAGTGTGCGAAAGGAGGTCAAAGAAAGTGACTTTAGAAAAGCAAGAGCAGCTATCACAAAAATTGGTGGAAACAGGTAAGTATCTTTTAGCTAACCAGCTCGCATGGGGGACATCTGGAAATATCAGTGCTCGGCTAAATGACAAGCAAATGTTAATTACGGCTTCAGGTACAGAAATGGGAAGCCTCCAACCTAACGATTTTGCCTTCGTTAATTTTGAAACAGGTGACTGGGAGGGAGACCGTAAGCCATCTAAAGAAGTCCCTATGCATACAGGAATTTACCAAGTGCGTCAGGATGCTAATGTCATTCTTCACTCTTCACCGTTTTATACAACATTAATGGCATCAAGTGAGGAGCCGATTGTTTCGGAATTGTTTGTTGAAACGATGTACTTCCTTGAGGATGTTGCTTATGTAGACTATTTTCATCCTGGCACCGCTGAGTTAGGGGAGGCGGTTAAGGAACAAGCTGAAAATGGCCATGTCCTTATTTTGAGAAATCATGGGGTTATTCTTTTTGATGATTCGTTTTCAGATGCTGTTATGAGATTAGAAACCCTGGAAATGGCCTGCCGAATGATTATAACGGCAAAATCAGCAGGGATCCCATTAACAAAGATTCCCGATCAGGTGGTTCGTGATTTCTTAGAAAACGCGCGGTATAAACCTAGGAAGAGAATTTGGCAAAAGTAGAATTAAAAGGAATTAATCAATATTATTAAATCTACATCTACGAGGAAGTGTTATTGACATGAAAGCTGTTATGATAGATCGTCCTTATTCTGTAGTTGTTACTGATGTAAGTAACGCTCCTCTAGGGGACCACGATGTACGTATTCAAGTTAAGGCAGCCGGAATATGCGGATCGGATATTCATGCTTATAAAGGACTTCATCCATTTCGTCAGCCTCCCGTTATTATTGGCCATGAAATTTCTGGAGAAGTTGTAGAGCATGGCCGCCTGGTCACACGTGTCAAAGTGGGAGATAAAGTCACAGTTGAGCCTCAGGTAGGCTGTGGTAAATGTGAGCACTGCCTGCAAGGTGAAACGAACTATTGTGATCATCGTCAAGCACCTGGTATTGGGAATTGGTATGGCACCATGGCTGAAAACTTTGTCGCTCATGAAGATGTCGTTTTCGTCTTACCCCCAAATATGGATCACAAAGTGGGGGCGCTATCTGAACCACTTGCTGTTGGGGTTCATGCGATTCGTCAAGCTGATATTCAAATTGGGGATAAAGTGGCTGTTCTTGGATCAGGCCCGATTGGATTATTAGCTGTGGCTGTTGCGAAGGAAGCGGGCGCTACTACGATTCTTTCAACCGATGTCTTTGATTATTGCTTAGATACAGCTACAACAATGGGTGCCACGCACACGATTAACATTAGTGGAAAAGATAATTGGCTCGATAAAGCAAGGGAAATGATTGGTGGGTCCTTTGATAAAGTCCTCGTTGCGATCGGCGTCCCTGGCATTGTTAATCAGGCCCTTTCTCTCGTGAAAAAAGGCGGCCGTGTCGTGACTATTGCAATGTTCCATGGTGAGCAATCTCTAGATATCATGCAGCTTCAAGGTCAAGAAAAAGAATTAGTGGGCTGCTTCTGTTATACACGCGAGGATACGATCACCGCAGTTGATTTACTTGCTTCCGGCCGAATCCCAACAGATGCCATTGTTACGCACGTCTTACCTTATACGCAGGCGGCAGATGGTTTTAGAATGATGGAGAAAAAGGAAGATAATCCGCTTAAGATCCTTGTTACTTTTGACTAAGGGAAGCTTCCCTAAGAATGGAGGGAACGAAAATTGAAAAGTGAAGAACGTGTTCTAGCAACCTATTTGATTGAAACGCCTTATTCTTTGGAATACGCGGCAGAAGTTATGGCAGGTGAACAATCAACGGGTACATTTGTTTCAGTTCCTGGAGAAACAGAAGCCCTTAAGGAACAACACGGGGCTAAAATCGTGTCCGTTAAAGAAGTGGATGCCAGCTATTATCCGACATTGCCGGGAGCAAAGCCCCTAGTAAAAGATAAAAAGGCGGTTTATCACCGCGGACAGGTCGTGCTCTCGTTTCCTTTTCATAATTTTGGACCCTCCATCCCCAATCTTTTGGCAACGGTAGCGGGCAATCTGTATGAGCTTCGTGAGTTTTCCGGTCTCCGATTAATTGATCTTAAATTACCTGAAGCGTTTATGGATAAGTATTTAGGGCCGCAGTTTGGGATTGAAGGAACGCGCAGACTGGCGAATGTTTATGAGAGGCCTTTGATTGGTACGATTGTCAAACCGAGTATTGGACTGCCGCTAGAAGAACTAAGGGTTTTGGTTCGGCATCTGGCTCTTTCTGGTATAGATTTTATTAAAGATGATGAGCTCAATGCGAATCCTCCTTATGCACCTCTAAAGGAAAGAGTAAAGGTTGTGATGGAGGAAATAGAACGGGCTGCCGATCGAACCGGTAAGAAGGTCATGTATGCGTTTAATATAACTGGAGATATGGATGAATTAAGAGAAAACCACGATACAGTCGTCGCAGCGGGTGGAAATTGTGTGATGGTTGGGATTAATAGTGTTGGCTATACAGGTGTCTCTTATCTTAGAAACTACTCGCAGGTGCCGATACACGGACATCGAAATCAATGGGGGGCGATGACGCGATGCCCATTACTGGGGATGGATTTTCGGGTCTATCAAAAATTATGCCGTTTAGCTGGTGTGGATCATCTTCATACAAATGGCCTGGACAGTAAATTTTACGAGTCCAATGCAACTGTTATTCGTTCTGTGCAAGATTGCTTAACACCAATGTTCGGTGAGGACACCGTGATGCCAGTCCTTTCTTCGGGGCAATGGGCGGGTACCGCCATCGGCTCCTACAACGCGATGAAGACAGTCGACCTGATTCATTTGGCAGGCGGCGGGATTATGGCTCATCCTGATGGTGCAGCGGCAGGAGTTGAAAGTATGAAGCAGGGATGGGAAGCCGCATTAACCGGCTCTTCATTGGAAGCTTATGCCGAAACTCATCCCGAATTAGCTCGAGCTATAGAGAAGTTTGGAAAATAAAGTAAGCGCTTTTAAGAAATGGTTTGAAAACTTGTCTGGTAATCTTTCTTTTAAAAAAGACAAAGTATAATGGGAAGAGAATGTCATCTATTAACTTAAAACTATTAATAAATAATACAGAAAAAATTGACTAAAAATTAGGTGGTGTCACCATGTTGGCCAATAAAAAACAAGAACCGCTGGAGAATCCGACCGGGTTTAAACTTCCTGGATTACGCTGGTGGATGTTCTCATTCTTTATCTTAGTAATGATTATTAACTATATTGATCGATCGTCGATTTCAATCGCAATGCCTTTAATTAGTAAGCAGCTTCATATTAATTCCGTTACGATTGGTATTATCCTAAGTTCCTTTAGCTGGACCTATGCTCTAATGCAGGTTCCAGGAGGTTGGCTCGTAGATAAGTTGAAGCCGCGTAAGGTGGTCGCGACCAGTTTAATTGGTTGGGGGATTGCGGAAGCCCTTACAGGTTTTGCGACAGGTATTGCCACGTTAATGGGCATGCGTATGTTCTTAGGGATTTTTGAAGGTCCTGTTCAAAACGGTGCCAATACTTCTTTGATTCGCTGGTTGAGAAGACATGAACGTTCTCGTGGGAGCACGCTTGTGGACGGTGGCGGACCACTTGGAACGGCCATTGGCGGACTTTTTGTAACCGGTCTTATTATTTGGTTAGGCTCTTGGCGACTTGCATTCGGTGTCGTGGGTGCGATCACGGTATTGATTGGTGTCATTGCCATCCTATTTATGCGCAATAATCCGGCTGAACATCCTTGGATGACGGAGAAAGAAAAATTATATCTTTCAAAAATTGATGAGGAAGATGAAGAAGATGATGTAAAAGGGAAAGCGGGCAACTACTTCTTACATCTAAGCCCATGGATGCTTCTCCTTGCTTTCTTCGGTTATGATATCGTTCTATTTGGTCTTCTTACTTGGGCTCCAACTTATATTAGTCAGCAGCAGCATATTTCTCTTGGAATAACGGGTGTTTGGACATTTGTCATCTTTGGTGCCGGCTTCTTAGGTGAGGTTTTTGCCGGCCAATTAGCAGACTTCTTAATTAGAAAAGGTGCTTCTGCAAACGCGGTTTTACGGACGATGCTAGGATTTGCTGGAGTCGGCGTGGCAGTAGCTATCATTTTGGTTAACCATGTGAACACAGCGAGCGCTGCCATTCTATTAATTACACTTGCTAATTTCTTCCTTCGTTGGGGTGGATTATTCTGGAGTGTTCCCGCCCGACTTGCGGCGAAAAAGCATGTTGGTCTACTAACTGGTGCGATGAACTTCTCTGGAAATATTGCAGGGATCATCATTCCCATCTTAATTGGTTTTATTGTTCAAGCAACCAACAGCTATGCGGGGGTATTCGTTACGTTTGCGATTTCGGGTCTCCTTATGGCTATTGGATCTATTGGCATTAACTATTCAAGAAAAATAAACATCTAAGATACAGTGGTTTGGAGGGAAAAACATGCAGAGTGAAACGTCAAAGGAGAGTAGGCTCGTTCTTTCCTTTTATGGGGATGATTTTACGGGTTCAACAGATGCCATGGAATCCCTCACGATTAATGGATTACCAACCGTCTTGTTTCTAGAGGTTCCCGATCAATCCGTTTTAAGGCGTTTTCCGCATATTAAGTGTGTTGGGGTTGCTGGAAATAGCCGGGTCATGAGCCCTGAAGAAATGAAGCAGGAACTACCGTCAATTTTTAAAGGGTTAAAGAGCTTGGGCAGCGAGTACGTGCATTATAAAGTTTGCTCCACCTTTGATTCCTCAAAAACTATCGGAAACATTGCGACTGTTTTAGAAATTGGTCAAGAGGTTTTTGATTCTCAGGTCACGGTGCCAGTATTTGTCGCGTCACCTGACTTAAGACGCTACACCGTTTTTGGAAATCATTTTGCGGCAATGGGGGAGAACGTTTATCGATTAGATCAGCATCCTGTTATGTCAAGGCATCCTATAACGCCTATGTCCGAAGCCGATTTACGTGTCCTATTACAGGATCAGGGGTTAGCGGGACGCATTGAATTAATCAACGTGGTGGACTTAGAGCAGCCAATGGAAGCTTTAAAGCTGACTTTTAAGGGAAAGGTATCTGAAGAATCAAAAGCGGTTGTCTTTGATTCCTCAAGGAAAGAGCACGTGGATAAAGTGGGTGAGTTGCTTGCTTTATCCCGATATTCAGATGAACCCTTATTCCTAATCGGTTCATCTGGAGTCGGGCATGCCATTTCAGCTGTCCAGCAAGCGTCTATTGTTGAGGTCAGCAAACGCCCAGCCTTTAAAGAGGTTGATCAACTGCTTGTGGTTTCAGGGAGTTGTTCACCGGTTACGGAACAACAGCTTCAGTGGGCATTGACTAATGGTTTCGAGGGTATTCATCTGTCACTGCAAGAAGTCATGGATGACAAAAATGGTCAAGCAGCGATGCAGAACATTGTTGATAAGGCTTCTGAGATCGTTAAACACGGAAAAAGTGTGATTATCTATACCGCTCTCGGACCAGATGATCCAAGCATTAAGGAAAATCAGCGTGTCTTCAGAGAACGTGGCGCCTCCATTTCGGAGTCCAGCAAAATCCTCGGTTCTTACTTAGGTGAAGTCGCCAAGCTTGTCATTCAAGAGACCGGCCTTGAACGCTTAGTCGTTGCCGGCGGGGATACCTCCAGTTATGCTACAAGACAGCTCGGTATCTACGCATTAGAAATGGTGACGTCGATTTCACCAGGTGCCCCGTTGTCCAGATGTCACTCAGATGACCCGCGACTTGACGGATTAGAATTAGCATTAAAAGGCGGACAATTTGGCAGTGTCGACTATTTCGGCAAAGTCTTAACTTGTGCACCGAACTCGGTCCAGGCTTAAGAGAATCCTATAAAACCAGCTAAAAAGCAGGGAAGTCGAAGCCTATGACTTTCCTGTTTTTTGGTGGGGATAGACCACGACTGAAAGACTAACTGCTCTAAAGGAGGTCTGTCCCCGCTCGCTATTTAAGCCAGTTTTTTCGCAAGCCAGCACTAGCAGAGTCCCCTTGTATTTTAGCGTGGGGAGCGCTGTTTTATTGAATGTTTTAATTTTATTTTATTTCGAAAAAAGAAATTGTTTTTAAAAATACATCGTGCTAATATATAGTGACAAATCTCAATTTAGTCGATGAACGCTGTCCAATATTGCTGTCGTTTATCTTCTATAAGGAGGATGATTGTACGAGTTGCTTTTCTAATGTTAATAAAATTGTCATGCGAGTTGACAATTGGTAAATGACCTTGTGAATAATGAAAACCCTGGTTTAGTGTGCTTGAACCGTTAGATTATCGGCGGCTTAGGCAGGGCAAGTATGAGAAGTGAAATCTGTCCTAGAAAGGGTGTTTTATATCATTCTAAGGTTCGTTTTAAAAAGGGATCAGACGGTCGAAATGAGAAGCAAGGGTTAGGCTGTGTATCTCTTTTTTTATGTGGCCCTTTTTATATCTAACCATTGGTGAATCCAAGATTAAAAACGTATAAGGTTTACGGGTCGCATGATTGAGTTAAGTCTTATTAAATTTAGAGTCAGGCATGGAGTGAGACTATAAGCCTATGAAACTAGTCATCCAAATCCTTCGATTGGCAATCCCTTCTATTGCCACCTTTTCTTCTATGACATTTACTGGACTTCTTCTGTTAATGATCGTTGGAAAAATGGGTGCGGCGGCCATTGCGATCGTTGGTATTACGAACGTTCTCATGTATAACATGTGGGCCTTGTTTGCGGGGATTCAAGGGACCATCAATTATCTGGTGGCACAGAATTTTGGTTCAAAAACCATGGCACAAGGCAATCAGCGCATGCAAATCGCGCTTCTTTTTTCTACTGTTATTTCCATTCTTGTTTTGATTGCGAGTTTCATTACACCCCATGAATTTTTGAAGATGATGGGGGCTAATCCAACTATTTTGGCTCTCGGTACGACGTATTTTCAAATAAGAATGGCTGCCTTTATGTTTACGATATTTAATACGGTCTTCTTTGCTTACTTTAGGGCAATTGGGGATACTCGAACCCCTATGATTATTTCAATAATAAACAGTGCCACGGTTGTCATCTTAGCTTATGTTCTAGGCTACGGAAAATTTGGATTTCCGAATCTCGGTCTGCAAGGGGCAGCTTGGGGATTCCTTTGTGCTGAAGGGATTGCTTTTGTTTTATGCGCCTTCGTTTATTTTGCTGTCCTTAATAAAACCTATAAGACTCGTAAATGGGTATCCATTGAGCGCTATCAAGTCAAACTTATGCTGGTTGAGAGTGCGAAGCTGAGCACATTAGAATTATCCAACAGTCTCGGGATGCTTATCTTTACGAGCTGCATTACTCGGCTTGGGACGGTCGCGATTGCCGCCAATGAAATTGCTCTGAATATCCTTTCCTTTGGCTTTATGCCTTCGAATGGATTTGGCTCTGCTTCCACCATTGGCGTCGGCCAGGAAATTGGAAGGGGTCGAACACTTGAGGCAAGAAAGTTCGGTTTGGTCACCACTTACTTAGGGTTAGGCTTTATGACCTTGTTTTCGATTGGCTTGTTTTTATTTGCCTTACCGGTTGCAAAACTGTATACGCCAGAAGCCACGGTTTATTTGCTCGCGATTTCCTTGATTCACTTGGCTTCGTTTATCCAATTATTTAATGGGGCCGGGATTATTTTTGCAGGAGGACTGCGTGGGGTGGGGGATACCACCTTCCTGTCGCGAACCGCCCTGATCCTAAACTGGGTTCTGTTTATCCCTTGCACCATCCTGTTAACCTCCGTCTTTCACCTTGGTCAAGTAGGCGCCTGGACTTCATTGTGTTCATTGAACGTCTTACAAGGCCTCATAAACGGATGGCGCTATATGACCTACAAATGGACGTCAGCCAAAACACAAGGAGATACACCTGTCGTCTCATGGGTCAATTGAAACAGGGGGACGGTTCTCGCGTTTCAAAACGCGACAACCGTCCCCTTTTTGGTGCACTGTTTGCCTCCATTTCATTGAAAAGGCTTCACTTGGGTATAGTAATAACGACTATTTTTTAGGAGGTTATTAATGTGGATAAGCTGCTTGAAAATCAGGTTGCTTTCGTGACTGGAGCTGGTTCTGGGATCGGAAAGGCGGCTGCTTTAAAGCTAGCTGAAAATGGGGCTAAAGTTGCCTTAGTTGACTTACATAAAGAAAATGTGGCAGAGGTTCAAAAGCAAATTCAAGATTTGGGTAGCGAGGCCCTTGTTTTGGAAGCCAATGTCGCTCATCCTAAGGAAATGGAGAACGCCTACAAAAAAACGATGGACCAGTGGGGGAGACTGGACGTTGTTTTTGCGAATGCCGGCATTAATGGTGAAGTGGCCCCCATAGAGGATTTAAAACCAGAGGACTGGGAATTGACCATTTCGAATAACTTAACAAGTACTTTTTTAACGATCAAATACGCGATTCCTCACCTAAAGACAAAGGGTGGAAGTGTGATCATCACGAGCTCGATTAATGGAAATAGGACCTTTAGGGGCTTTGGCATGTCCGCCTACAGTACGTCCAAGAAAGGTCAGATGGGCTTTGGAAAGATGGCAGCACTCGAACTTGCCAATTATGGAATTCGAGTCAATATTATTTGTCCAGGTGCCATTGAAACCAATATCGGCGAGAACACGTGGAAAGAGAAAGAGAACTTGAAAAAAGTTGAAATTCCTATTAAATATCCTAAAGGGAGTCAACCGCTGGAGCATCATCCCGGAAAACCCGAACAAGTGGCCGACCTCGTTCTCTTCCTTGCCTCCAACCTGTCCAGCCACATAACCGGGAGCGAAATCTACATTGACGGCGCAGAATCACTATTGTAAGGGGGTCAGACCCCTCACAAGGTATTTTGGAGCATTTGAAGGCGCAGAGGGGACAGACCCCACCTAATATATAGTGCAAAAGGGTAGATGGTGCGGCTTAAGGGGTCAGACCCCCCTTAAGTTGATACTGTTTCGGTGTGGTTCCTGTGATCTTTTTAAAAACTCTGGTAAAGTGGCTTTGGTCGGTAAAATTAAGCAGGTTACTAATTTCTGTTAAGGTGTAATCTGAAAATGAAATCAGGGAGATCGCTTCTTCGATTTTTGCTTGATGAACATAATCCCGGATAGTGATCCCGACTTCCTTTTTAAACAGCTCGGATAGGTAGCTTGGGTGCAGGTTCACTTGTTTAACAAGGTCTTTAAGTGTTATTGGTTGATATACGTGTTTATAAATGAAGTTAAGGCATTTGGCAATAGGTTTAGAGTAGTGTTGTTCCCGTGTGTGATTGACTTGATCAATAAAGGTTAACATGCCTTCTTTGAATAGGGCATCCACGTTTTCTGGCTGATACGTGTCCTCGATTCTCTGAATATAGAGATCACTTAGAGTAAAAGCCGCTTCAGCATGTAACCCCCCCTTAATGGCGGATCGAGTTGCAACGGCAATTGCTGATATCGCTAAATTTTTTTTGCTCCTCAAAAAACTCGTCCTTGATAACATTCCTAATTCTTCTTCAGGTATTTTGTTTTGCCAATATAAAAAAGCCTCTTTGTCACCTTTCTCAATAGAATCGAAGAAATGCTGATCAAAAGACGGATCATGATGAAAGTGTTCGGACTGCCGATTTTGCGATAATAGGGTATCTTGTTTTTCAACTTCCTTCTCTTTAGGAGGTTGAATCTTTAAAAGGCCAATGACTTCTCGATTTAGGCGTTCTTCGTAGATCATGTAATGGAGAAGCAGGCCTAGGCTAGTCAATTGGTCTTGATTAAGGACAGTCATGTTCTGCAAGTCTTGCAAAGCCCCTTGCTTATCTCTTAAATCTGCAGAATCGTTGATTAACCCTTTTAATTGTTCCTCTCTCAGCTTAAATGGCAGAGTAGGACCTAAAAGGAGTACGCCATTTGGTGAATCAACACCTAAAATTGGTTGGACAAGAAAAAGCTCCGAGTGATGGGTCATGACCAAAATAGGCGTTTCTCTTTTTGGAGATAGGAATGAAGCAAGCTTCATTCGATGAAAGCTTTTTGTTCCATTCGAGATAGGCAAGTCAAAGACCAAATCGTGATACGAGTCTATATAAACGATTGGAATAATATAAGATTCAAAGATCACCTGACAAATGTTCCATATCTTTTGAGTAGACGTCATCATTACGACTTCCTCTCTATTAAATACATAAAAACGTACCGAATTTACTAAAATCATAACATAAATGGATTTGAAAAAGGGCTAAAATAAAATTAGAGAAAACGCTTCCTCGAAACTTTGAGATTCAGCCCCTTCTTGGAGGATCAGTCCTTTTCCATGTGAGTTTAGGGCTTTTCCTTGAGATTAGGTTTGGTTCCTATCGAGGAAGTTCGAGTTGAGATTTTGAGGAGGGTCAGTCAATGGAACGTGATTTAAAAGGACTTATTCAGCAAATGACATTAGAAGAAAAAGCTAGCTTTGCTTCGGGATTGGATTTTTGGCATCTACAAGGTCTTGATCGTCTCGGGATCCCATCGGTTATGGTGACGGACGGTCCGCACGGCTTGCGCAAACAAGCAGAAGGCTCCGATCATTTAGGCTTGTTTAATAGTGTTCCAGCCACTTGTTTTCCATCGGCAGCAGGACTTGCTTGTTCCTGGGACCGTGATTTAATTCAACAAGTTGGAGAAGCACTTGGTGAAGAATGTCAGGCTGAGAATGTTGCGGTTCTCCTTGGACCTGGTGCCAATATTAAACGTTCACCTCTTTGCGGGCGAAACTTTGAGTATTTTTCTGAAGATCCCTATCTTTCTTCGCAAATGGCAGCCAATCATATTAAAGGTGTCCAAAGTAAAAACGTAGGGACTTCCTTGAAGCATTTTGCAGTTAACAACCAAGAGCATCGCCGGATGACGACGAGTGCTGAAGTATCTGAGCGGGCTTTGAGGGAAATCTATTTGGCAAGCTTTGAAGGGGCTGTAAAGGAATCACAGCCATGGACAGTCATGAGTTCTTACAATAAAGTAAATGGGACCTTTGCTTCCGAAAATCCAAGACTACTCACGGAAATCTTGAGGGATGAATGGGGCTTTGAAGGGTTTGTGGTGTCTGACTGGGGAGCGGTTAATGAGCGCGTTGATGCGCTAAAGGCTGGTCTTGATCTTGAGATGCCGGCAAGCTATGGTGTGGGACAGACGAAGATCTTAGATGCGCTTCAAAATGGCTCACTTTCTGAGGAAACACTTGATCAAGCTGTTGAGCGAATTCTCTCTATTGTTTTTAGATTTGTTGATTCGAAAGACCAGAACGCTGCATTCGACAAAGAAGCTCATCATGATTTGGCACGTCAGGTTGCGAGTGAATGCATGGTGCTTTTGAAAAACGAAGACAGCATTCTCCCGCTCGATAAAAAAAGGCCTGTCTCGGTAATTGGTGCCTTCGCGACGAAGCCTCGCTACCAAGGCGGAGGAAGCTCCCATGTCAATCCGACCAAATTGGAAAACAGCTTAGAGGAAATAGAGAAAAAATGTGCAGGAAAAGCTAATGTCCTCTATGCAAAGGGCTATGATTTGGATCGTGATCAAACCAACGAAGAACTCCTCACTGAGGCAAAAGAAGCAGCTGTTCAATCCGATGTCGCCGTTCTTTTTCTTGGTCTTCCCGATCGCTATGAGTCAGAGGGCTATGATCGCGAGCATTTAAATATCCCGGCCAACCAGGTTGAATTGATCGAAGCAGTCTATGAGGTCCAAAAGAATATGGTTGTGGTATTAAGCAATGGGGCACCGATCGAAATGCCTTGGCTTGGTAAAGTAAAAGGCTTACTAGAAGGATATCTAGGCGGGCAGGGTCTTGGAGGTGCCGTTGCAGATCTCCTATTTGGATATGCTAACCCAAGTGGCAAGCTAGCTGAAAGCTTCCCACAAAAGTTGAGTGATAATCCATCTTATTTGTTCTTCCCGGGTGAAGGTGATCGCGTAGAGTACAAAGAAGATATCTTTGTTGGCTATCGTTATTATGACACCAAGCAAGTGAAGCCGCTATTTCCTTTTGGCTACGGGTTAAGCTATACGAATTTTAAATATAGTAATTTGAAGGTTGATAAAAAAGAAGCTCAAGAATCGGATCTTGTGACTGTTACGGTTGATGTCACGAACGCCGGAACACTCGCGGGTAAAGAGATTGTTCAGCTCTATGTTAAGGATGTGATAAGCTCTGTCGCGCGCCCTGAAAAAGAGTTGAAGGGATTTGCAAAAGTAGCTCTTGAAACTGGCGAAACTAAAACGGTGACGTTCACTCTAGATAGAAGGGCTTTTGCTTTCTACAATACTGAGTTAAAGGATTGGGATGTTGAAACAGGCGAGTTTGAGATCTTAATAGGAAAATCCTCACAGGACATCCTGTTAAGTGATTCGATTAAGGTTATTTCATCGAGAACACCAAAATTAACCGTACACCGCAACACAACGATCGGTGATCTTTTGAGTGATTCCGTTTTAGCTCCAGTTGCATCACAAGTACTGGCTAAATTAAATGAAAACAATCTACTCATGAGTGCAGCTGACGACGAAGAAGGGGCAGACATGATGGCCGCTATGATGAAATACCTGCCGCTTCGTGCACTTGTCGGATTCAGCCAAGGTACTATTACAGAGGAACAACTGCAGGAAGCCATTGATCAGTTGAATGCGGCTTATGAAGAGGAAGGCAATGTTTCTAAGTAACATTTGAAAAAATTAAAAAAGAAGGCTGACTCAGTTATCATCTACTGGGTCAGCTTTTTTTGTATAAAAAAAATTAATAAAGAAGGTGCTCGATTAAAAATCGGTACCTTCTTCTTGTTTAAAAGAAAAACTAATTTTTTAGCACCGAAATCATTAAAGTCATGATAAAACTTTCAAGAATCAAGAGATCGTTTTCTGTAGGCTGGTCACTCATGATATTTCGTCGTGTGGCTAATCTTTGAACTAAACCAAAAGTAGAATGGAGGAAAGTTGAACTCAACAGTTTTGGATTAATATCTTCTCTAAAAATCCCCTCCTCAATACCAGCCGTTAGGATTTTTTCAAATTTGTTATTTGCTCTAGAAGTGCGTATGAAATCCTCATATTTATGCTTCCTCGCTATTTAATATTTAGTTTATTGTGAGATTAATATGGCCATACTGGTAAGAAACTATGAAAATACCAGGAGGCCAAACTAAATGAACGCGTTTGATCAGGACTACAATGTCTTTCAAGATGCCCTTAAAATTGAAGAACCATGGTACGTATTTCATCACGAATTAGATCGAGATACTGGTGAACTTCATATTTACTTGGAGTATCGTAGAGGTGCTCTATTTACATGCCCAAATTGTGGGTATGACCATTGCCATGTTCATGACATCCAAGATCAAGACCGAACATGGAGACATCTGGACTTTTGGCAATATAAAACCATCTTGCATGCCAGGATGCCACGTATCAAATGTATAGCGTGCGGTAAAATAAGAACGGTACACATTGATTGGGCAAGACCTGGCGGCGGCTTCTCTTTATTTTTCGAGTCATATGTGATGTCGCTGATGACAGAAATGCCAGTTGCGGCTGTTGCTCGACAAGTAGGTGAACACGACACCAGACTATGGCGTGTCTTTCATCATTACGTGGATAAGGGAATGAAAACCCTTGACTTCTCGAATGTTCAACGAGTTGCGTTAGATGAAACCTCAAGTAAGCGAGGACATCAGTATGTGACGTTATTTGTTGATACGGATACCAAACGAGTGATATTTGCCACAGAGGGAAAGGATTCTGGTACGCTTAAAAAATTCAAAGATTTCCTTGAGGACAAAGGGATTCCTCCGGGACAAATCGAAGAAGCCTGTAGTGATATGTCGCCTTCCTTTATCTCTGGAATCGGAGAGCACTTTCCTGAGGCTCATTTGACATTTGATAAATTCCACATCATGAAACTGGTTAATAAAGCCTTAGATGAGGTCCGGCGACAGGAACAAAGAGAACAGCCGATTCTAAAAAAGACACGCTTCCTTTGGTTAAAGAATCAAGGGAATCTCACTGAAAAGCAACAAGAAAAAATGATTAAACTAAAGGACATGGAGTTAAAGACGGGGCGTGCTTACCGTCTAAAACTACTCCTACAAAAGTTATGGATCACCAATCGCTCCATCGCTGGGTTATACTTTGACGAGTGGTTGGATTGGGCCACGCGTTCAAGACTTCAGCCAATGGTTGACGTAGCTAAAACCTTAAAAGCACACAAACCAGGCATTTTAAGATGGTTCACCAGTAGGATGACCAATGGTCTACTTGAAGGGATCAACAGTTTGATTCAAGCAGCTAAACGCAAAGCTCGAGGATACAGGACAACCGAAAATCTGATAGCGATGATCTACGCAACCGTGAATAAACTTGAATTTGGGTTGTTGAACTATCGAGCTTATTAATTCCTTGTTAGCGTATAGACTCCTGCTCAACTGACAAATCGGTTGTCAAGTGGTCTCCTTGACGAGCGATTTGTCAGTTGAGAAACTATGAAAAGCTAACAGGGATAGTAGTCTAGTATTCTTTTACTATTTCTTACAGCTAAACACTAAACGGCGAGGAGCCATATTTATTTTGTAAATCAGGAGAAGGAATTGCGTTATGATAGGCGTGGTCAAACATGGCTGTAAATCGAATCTCTTCAGGATGTTCTTTTAAAAATAGATGAGGACTAAAAAAGTACACTTTTTGAAAAAAGAAATTGAAGTCAACAGTCATTTAATAAATTTTCCTTTATAATTATATATAAATCCTGTTTGTTTTTGGCTGTTTTCGTAAACTTTGTTGTTTTTTTAGGCTCCAATAAGCTCGCTTTCCGCGGGCAATCCGTGAGCCTCCTCGGCAAAATACGCCTGCGGGGTCTCACCTGGCTTGCTATTCCCGCAGGAGTCTCGCCTATTTCCACCTATTTTTATCAACTAGCAACACTCTTTTAGAAAAGAGCCTTGTTTTTATTAGAAAGGATGTTTTTGATGGCAGATTCAGTCAGCAAACCGTCTTGTTGTTCGGCAAACCGAAGTCAGATGATTTCATCCCAACCGATGACTCCTTTAGAGCGAAGCAATTCGACTAATGAAGGTAAGGGTATCTCAAAAGGGTTTATAAATAAAGAAAATATGATTTATATCCCAGGCGGAGAATTTCTGATGGGAACTGAAGACAAAGAAGGTTTCCCTTGGGATGGAGAAGGTCCGATAAGAAATGTAACTGTAAAACCATTTTATATTGATCCATATACTGTTACGAATCTTGAATTCAAACAATTTGTGGAGGTAACAGGGTATGTCACAGAAGCTGAAAAGTTTAAGTGGTCCTATGTTTTCCATTTGTTTGTTCCGAGTACAGGGGTGAAGGTATTAGGTTCCCCTCGGCAGACTCCATGGTGGCTCGCGGTTGAGGAGGCTTACTGGAAGCAGCCTGAAGGACCGGGCTCTGGAATTGAAGAAAGACTGGATCACCCCGTTGTTCATATTTCTTGGAATGATGCGCAGGCTTATTGTGATTGGGCGGGG
Source organism: Pullulanibacillus sp. KACC 23026 (assembly GCF_029094525.1). Lineage (NCBI taxonomy): Bacteria > Bacillati > Bacillota > Bacilli > Caryophanales > Sporolactobacillaceae > Pullulanibacillus > Pullulanibacillus sp. KACC 23026. The sequence continues at coordinate 925,493 of NZ_CP119107.1, forward strand.
AAAAGATTGCCCACCGAAGCGGAGTGGGAATTTGCAGCCCGCGGGGGATTGGTCCAAAAACGCTATCCTTGGGGTGATGATCTAACCCCCGATGGTAAACATATGTGTAATATATGGCAAGGTAAATTTCCTGTTGAAAATGATGCAAGTGATGGCTATGTTGGGACAGCCCCAGTGAAAACTTATGAGCCTAACGGGTATGGGTTATACCAGATTGTCGGAAATGTCTGGGAATGGTGTTCAGATTTCTTTAGCCCAACCTATCATAAAAGCGGTCAATGTGTAAATCCAACGGGTCCAGCTGATGGGACGAGTCGAACTATGCGCGGCGGATCTTATTTGTGTCATAAATCGTACTGTAATCGATACCGTGTAGCGGCCCGCAGTCAAAATACACCCGATAGCTCATCCGGAAATGTGGGCTTTCGTTGTGTGGCTGACGCTGAATCCTAAATTGTGAGAGTATGAGACACGGCTCAAGTTTGTACGTGCGTGTCATTTATCATGAGTCCATTATGTTCTTCCAGTAAGCCAATCTTTCTTAATAGATAGGAAAAAAGAGTTGCTGGAGAGGGGTGAAAGTTTTTTATGTCCTTAGGAAAGGGAAAAGAAGTCCTAGGAGAAAGTGTGAAATATGCGCAACAGCATTTAGCCAATGAAAGAACTTACTTAGCCTGGATTCGAACGGCTGTTTCCATTACGGGAGTGGGATTTCTTACAACTTCTTTGCACTTTACGATTAAGATGAGCTCTAACCATTTTATAAATCGGCTTGCTATTTTCTTAGGTATTTTTGCTTGCATAGTGGGCATCATAACAACTGCTATGTGTACCGTTACCTATTCAAGGAAGAGAAAAGAAATTATGCAAGGAATCTTTCTTCCTGCCAACTATTCTATTAATTTTTTGTCAATCCTATTAGTGGGCTTGATTTTAATCATCTTATTGTATCTGTCTTTATTGTTATTCAAATAAGTAATAAGAGGCTATCTCAAGGTCTAGCTTATGAGATTAGTCTCTTTTTAATTTAACTTTCAGTACAAGTGTTTCATGTGAAAGAACCGGGTTTTTGCGTTTAGATTTGTAAAACTGTAGGATAAAATAAAAGCAGCATTTAAATGGATAAAAAAGCCTCATGCAGGGTTAGATAAAGGAGAATCACAATGTTATTTATTGATAATAAGGGTATTACGGATGCGTATATGAATTTGGCGATTGAGGAATATGCTTTGAAAAATTTGGATCTTGATGAGTCGTATTTGCTTTTTTATATTAATAAGCCTTCTATTATTATTGGGAAGAACCAAAATACGATTGAAGAGATTAATGTGGATTATGTTGAGGCCAATGGCATTCAAGTGGTTCGCCGTTTATCAGGTGGCGGGGCGGTCTATCACGATTTGGGGAATTTGAGTTTTAGTTTTATCACAAAAGATGATGGCAATAGTTTCAGCAACTTCAAAAAGTTTACGGAGCCTGTGATCAAGGCACTACATAATTTGGGTGTTCCTGCTGAATTAAGCGGACGGAATGACATTGTTGTAGAAGGGCGCAAGGTGTCGGGTAATGCTCAATTTTTCACTAAAGGAAGATTGTTCAGCCATGGTACGTTGATGTTTAAATCAGAGATTGAGAATGTGGTATCGGCCCTTAAAGTAAGGAAAGATAAAATAGAATCAAAAGGAATAAAGTCGATTCGAAGCCGTGTGGCTAATATTTCGGAATTTCTCGATCAAGAGATGACAATGGATGAGTTCAAGGACGTTCTTTTGAAACATATTTTTGGGAGCACAGAGGCGATTCCAGAATATGTTCTGACTGATGAGGATTGGGCGAAGATCCGGAAGCTTTCCGAGGAGCGCTATCAATCTTGGGAGTGGAACTATGGGCAATCCCCCAAGTTTAATATCCAGCGGACGCATCGTTTCCCTGTTGGTGGAATTGATGTCCGGTTGGAGGTTAATAAAGGACTGATCGAGAATTGTAAAATTTACGGAGACTTCTTTGGAACACGTGATGTAGCGGAGATTGAGGCAAGATTAACTGGCCAAAAATATGAGAAACAAGTGCTCAAGGAGGCACTCGGTGGTCTCGACATCAAGTCCTACTTTGGAAATATAACAGAAGAAGAGTTTCTCAATTTGCTTTATTAATACGGAACCATGTAATCAGCCCTTGGGTCTATTCAGACTGTCGACAAAACCTTCTAAAAAGGATGAGTCGACAGTCTGTTTTTATAAAGGGGTCTGACCCCATCAAAAGTGTGATATTTTTTACTGTATAAATCAAGGGCATTGCTAAAATAAAGAAGAATTAGTTGTATGGTTTGGAAACGATAATTGAAATGAATGTGCCACAACGAGAGCGATAATGGTGAATGGATATAATTGGGTGGAAAGGCTATTTTATCTATAAAATAAATTTACGGGGGGATTCATATGGACAGCAGATGGGGGAGAATTCGAAACGAACACCTGAAAGACCGAGTGGTGACAGCTGAGGAGGCGGCCTCTTGGATTGAAAGCGGTATGACTCTCGGACTAAGCGGGTTTACGCGGGCTGGAGATGCTAAAGCTGTGACAACGGCTTTGGTCGGTCGAGCCAGACAAGATGATTCTTTTAAAGTGAATGTGTTTACAGGGGCTTCGCTTGGGGCTGATCTTGATAAGCTGTTTACAGAATCGGGCTTAGTTAAGAAACGCTTACCTTTTCAATCGGATGCCACCATGAGGAAAGGGATCAATCAGGGGGACTTATTGTACGTGGATCAGCATCTTTCTATGACAGCTGAGATGATTCGCTCAAAGGTGCTAGGCGTTGATGTCGCTATTGTGGAAGCGATTGCGATTACTGAGGATGGGATGATTATTCCCACGACATCGGTGGGAAATTCAATGGCCTTTGCTCTGAACGCGAAATCTATTATTGTCGAAATTAATATGGCGCAGCCTGCTCATCTTGAGGGCATTCATGACTTGTATGAGCTTGAAGAACAAGGGAAGAGGGGACCGATTCCGCTTGTCAAAGTAGAGGATCGAATTGGAAAAACGGGAATTCCGGTTGACTTAGAGAAAGTGCGAGGCATTGTTTTTACGAATCAATTCGATTCCCCTTCGCCGATCGTCATGCCGGATGAAGAAACGGAACGAATTGCGAGCCATCTTATTGAGTTCCTTCGTAGGGAAGTGAAAGCAGGGCGAATGACCAAATGTTTGGCTCCAATAGAAGCTGGTGTTGGGTCCGTATCCAATGCGGTTTTACATGGTCTATTGCATTCAGAATTTGAAGACTTAGAAATTTATTCTGAGGTGCTGCAGGATGCGGTCTTTGAACTGATGGATGCAGGCAAGGTGCGCTTTGCTTCTTGCTGCTCTATGACCCTATCAGAAGAAAGAATGAAGCAGGTTTTCTCGGAATTTGAAAAATATGAGCAAAAGCTAATCATGCGTCCCCAAGAAATCTCGAATCATCCGGAAGTGATTCGTCGATTAGGGTTGATTGCGATTAATACGGCTTTGGAGACGGACATATATGGGAATGTGAATTCGACGCATGTTCTTGGGACCAAAATGATGAATGGGATTGGCGGCTCTGGTGATTTTGCTCGAAACGCACGCCTTGCGATTTTTGTGACGGATTCAATTGCGAAGGGCGGAAACATATCGAGTATTGTGCCTTTTGTGTCACATGTCGACCACACCGAGCATGATGTCGATGTTCTTGTTACGGAACAGGGCTATGCGGACTTGAGAGGGTTAGCGCCGCGGGAAAGAGTGGAATTAATTATTAACAATTGTGCTCACCCTATGTATCGAGATCAGCTGCGAGCTTATTACAAGGAAGCTTTAACACGCGGCGGCCAGACGCCTCATGTTTTAGAAAAAGCCCTTTCTTGGCATATTTATTTTGCCGAGCGGGGAACCATGCTTGAAGAGGCCGAGATAACGGAATAGATTTTTATAAAATGAGCGTCTTACTGTCCTCTTAGGATGATGGTAAAACGCTTTTTTAGTATGGGTAAATCTTCCTTGTAGTTCTCGACTGATGATGAGTTTTTATGAAAGAAATTGACTTATTTCTCCGATTCACTAAAAAAACACTTTTCTGACAACTGAGGAAAATGTCTTTAGGATAAGGAAAAAAGTTGTGGATAATGAGGATTTCCACTTTTTACCTTTGCGAAAAATGTAAAATTATTGTTAAATTAGAAATTAGCGAGTTTTTTATATGCTCTCTAATGATGAGAGAGCTGAAAGTGGTAATGCTAATATAAGGTCAAGATTAAGGATTTAAAGGAGTTGTTTTCAAATGATAAGCGAAAACAAACAAAAGATTGTTGCAAGTGTGCCGCAAAGAGGATTCTTTGGGCATCCAAGGGGTCTCTTCACTCTGTTTTTTACAGAATTTTGGGAGCGATTCTCCTATTATGGGATGAGAGCAATCCTTGTTTATTATTTGTATTATAAGGTTTCACAAGGCGGGCTTGGGTTTAACCAAACACTTGCCTTATCGATTATGTCGATCTATGGTTCTCTAGTTTATATGTCGGGTGTCATAGGGGGCTGGTTAGCCGACCGGGTCTTCGGAACAACGAGAGCAGTGTTTTTTGGCGGGGTATTAATTATGTTTGGCCATATTGCCCTTTCGATTCCTGGAAGCAAAGCGATGTTCTTTATTTCAATGGTATTAATTGTGCTGGGCACAGGACTGCTTAAGCCGAATGTCTCAACTGTTGTGGGTGAGATGTATGCTGAAGGAGATCGTCGCCGCGATTCTGGATTTAGTATTTTTTATATGGGCATTAACTTAGGTGGCTTTGTTTCGCCTCTCGTAGTGGGAACACTAGGCATGAAGTATAATTTCCACTTAGGATTTGCATTGGCTGCCATTGGGATGTTTATTGGTTTGGTCGTCTTTGCTGTGACGAAGAAGGGCAGTTTAGGTCTTGCGGGCTCATTTGTTCCTAATCCTTTAACGTCATCTGAATGGAAACGGGTACTAACCATTTTTGTAATAGCTATCATTATTATTGCGATCATCCTTGGTGTGACCATTCCAGCTGGTCTTTTCACTTTCAATACGTTTATTAACTTGGTAAGTATTTTGGGGATTTTAATTCCAGCTGCTTATTTTGTAACCATGTATTTCAGCCGCAAAACAACGAAGACTGAACGTTCGAGAGTACTGGCTTACATTCCGCTCTTCATTGCATCGGTTATCTTTTGGTCGATTGAGGAGCAAGGGTCTACGATTTTGGCCGAATATGCGGACAAGCGTACCCAGCTTAATTTTGCGGGCATTCACATTATTCCAGCCTGGTTCCAGTCTTTAAATCCTTTATTTATCATCGTTCTGGCTCCAGTGTTTGCCTGGTTTTGGATGAAATTAGGGAGTCGTCAGCCTTCAATTCCCAGAAAATTCTCTTTTGGCCTTTTATTTGGCGGGCTTTCTTTTCTAGTCATTCTTCTCCCTGCATACCTTGGCGGCACTCATGCCTTGGTTAATCCGTTATGGCTTGCTTTGAGTTATTTACTTGCAGTTATAGGGGAGCTTAGTTTGTCACCTGTTGGACTTTCGGCAACGACTAAATTAGCGCCGGCTGCTTTTTCAGCGCAAATGATGAGCCTATGGTTCTTGTCAGACGCCGCTGCTCAGGCTCTTAATGCGGTTCTTGCAAAATTTTATTCACCGCAAACGGAAATGGCCTACTTCGGGACCATTGGCGCCGTTGCGGTCATTCTTGGCTTAGTTCTTTTTGCAATTGCACCAGTTATTCAAAGAGCGATGAAGGGTGTTAATTAGAATAACTGAATAAAAAAAACTCCGGACCACCGTGTTCCGAAGTAAAATGAGGGATCCCATGTCCTGTCGGCACAACTGACAGACATGAGATCCTTTTTTTGATTGAATGATTGCTTCACTCATCCGAATTTTGTGTTAAAATTTAACAAATCAGAAGAAAAAGAATGCTAGGCTGGCTGTAATAAAAATGGCGACGGACAATGACTTGAAGCAGCCGCTGCCCATGAACAAGGGTGAGGGGGAGCGCGGGGCCCACTGCGAAAAACACCAAGACAAGGCGTGTCAGGAGCCGAAAGCGTGTGATGGGGGCTCCAATGTACGGAATCTTGAGGAGCGCGGGGCCAACTGCGAAAAACACCAAGGTAAGGCGTGTCAGGAGCTGAAAGCGTGTGATGGGGGCTCCAACGCACGAAAACGAGGTGAGAGAGGAGCCGAAAGTGTGTGATGGGGGCTCCAACGCACGAAAACGAGGCGAGAGAGTGTCCGAAAGTGTGTGATGAAGGCTCCAACGCACGAAAACGAGACGAGAGAGAGGCCGAAAGCGTGTGATGAAGGCTCCAACGCACGAAAACGAGGCGAGAGAGAGGCCGAAAGTGTGTGATGGAGGCTCCAACGCACGAAAACGAGGCGAGAGAGGAGCCGAAAGTGTGTGATGGAGGCTCCAACGCACGAAAACGAGGCGAGAGAGAGGCCGAAAGTGTGTGATGAAGGCTCCAACGCACGAAAACGAGACGAGAGAGAGGCTGAAAGTGTGTGATGAAGGCTCCAACGCACGAAAACGAGACGAGAGAGAGGCCGAAAGCATGTGATGAAGGCTCCAACGCACGAAAACGAGGCGAGAGAGAGGCCGAAAGTGTGTGATGGGGGCTCCAACGCACGAAAACGAGGCGAGAGAGAGGCCGAAAGTGTGTGATGAAGGCTCCAACGCACGCAAACGAGGCGAGAGAGAGGCCGAAAGTGTGTGATGGAGGCTCCAACGCACGCAAACGAGGCGAGAGAGAGGCCGAAAGTGTGCGATGGGGGCTCCAACGCACGGAAACGAGGCGTGAGTGGATATAGAAATCGTTTCAGACACGGGAGTCATAGCGTTAAATCTAGAAAAAATGAACGAGGTGTTGGTCATGGGGGAAAATTGTCTTATTTGTCATCGAATCCAAATGATAGTGGATCAAACAAATCCATATTTTGTTGCGGAACTTAAAACGGGTTATGTGGTGATTGGGGATCATCAGTTGTTTAAAGGTTATACGTTATTTCTCTGCAAGGAACATCAACCAGAGCTGCATAGGCTGGATGAAGCGTTTAAGGCAGCCTTTTTAGTCGAAATGAGCCAGGTAGCGGAAGCGGTGTATAAGGCTTTTCAACCTGAAAAACTAAACTATGAATTACTGGGAAATGGGGATGCTCATATGCACTGGCACCTTTTTCCTCGCCGAAGCACGGATCCCGTAAATGGACCGGTTTGGTGGACAGACCGTGATGTCATGAGTTCAGACGATGTCAGGCCGACTGGAGAAGAGCTCGAAGCCATGAAATCCAACCTGTTAAATGAATTGAAGAACCTTCAACCGCTTTTAAAAACTTATAAAGATTAATAAGCCGTCGAACAAGAGATCACCAAAAAGGGTGGCTTCATAACGAATGGTTTAAAGTTCAGCTTAACAGCCTTTTTCTATATTTCCTGAGAGGATTGAATCAAATGAAAGTGGTGGCACCAGAGCCCTTTACTTACAAAGGTGGACAACGCGCGGTTCTTTTACTGCACGGGTTTACCGGGAGTTCTAGGGATGTCCGACAGTTAGGGCGGTTTTTACAAAAAAATGGTTACACCTGTCATGCCCCTATATATAAAGGGCATGGGGTTGGCCCGCATTCTCTTCTCGAAACGGGTCCAGAGGAGTGGTGGCAATCCGTTATAGAAGGCTGCCGTTTTCTAAGAGAAAATGGTTATCAAGAAATGGCCATAGCCGGACTCTCACTAGGAGCCATTTTTTCTTTGAAAGCAGGCTTAGAATGGCCGGTAAAGGGAATCGTCTCTATGTCTGCTCATGTATTGGAGAGAGAGCCAAATGCGTATTTCCAGCGCGTACTTGACTATGCAAGAAGGTATAAGACGTTTGAGGGGAAATCCGATGATCAGATAGCGGATGAAATGTGGCAGGTAGAGAACAGCACTATGCCGTCGTTAAAAGAGCTGCAAACCTTAGTTTTGGATATTGGCAGGCATCTCGAATCGCTGACTGTCCCGATTCTGATTTTACAGGGCAAGTTGGATGAGCCCATCTATCAAGAGAGTGCCGACATTCTTTATAAGACGGTCTCTTCTCTGAAAAAAGAGATCAGATGGTTTGAGCAATCGGGTCACCTTCTTACTATAGATAAGGAAAAAGAGGAGGCGTTCGAAGCGGTCGTCTCTTTTTTAAACTCGCTTGAATGGGAATCTTAAAGCTAGACAAAATACATCGCACCTGTGTAAAATTTTCTGGGAAATGAACTCGGCGACTTTCTTTTTCTAATAAAATGGTCTTAGAAGGTCGAACGTGATAAAATAGATGAGACTTTATTATGATGGAGAAGAGAAACAAAATGAGAATAGGTTTTTTTGATTCTGGGATAGGCGGTTTGACTGTCCTTCACCAAGCGCTTCGTTTCTTGCCGAATGAGGATTATATCTATTATGCGGATACTTGGCATGTTCCTTATGGGGACAAGCCAAAAGAAGAGGTCAAGGGCTATATTTTTGAGGCAGTCGATTTTATCGTTAAGCAAGGGGTGAAAGCGCTGGTCATTGCGTGCAATACGGCAACGAGCATAGCGGTTGAAGACCTTCGAAAAACGTATGATTTCCCTATTTTAGGGATTGAGCCTGCCGTCAAGCCGGCTGTTCAAAGCTGTGAACCCAAGCATAAAAAAGTATTAGTGCTCGCCACCCCTTTGACTTTAAAAGAGGAAAAGTTCCATAACCTTGTCAAGCGGCTTGGACAAGATGACCTGATCGACAGTTTGCCGATGCCTGGGCTTGTCCATTTGGCGGAGAATTTCCAATTTGACGATGAGGTGGTTCTGCCTTATTTGAAGGAGAAGCTCGCTCCATTTGATATCAACCAATACGGGACGGTCGTTCTTGGCTGCACCCATTTTCCTTTTTTCAAAAACAGCATCAAGAGGCTCTTCCCGGATGATGTTGAGATTATTTCAGGAAGTGTAGGGACGGCAAAGAATCTTGAACGTCATCTTGAAGCAAGAAATCTATTGGGCAATGGCACTGGAAATGTAATCTATTATCAATCGGGAATAAAAGTTGACGATCCTGCAACTTTAACAAAATATAAAGAACTCCTCCATAAGCTTGATTATAATTAAAAAAAGCCTAGAGGAGATCGCAAAACATCCACCAAGATTCTTGGTGGATGTTTTGTATTTGGCGACTCTGAGGACTATCAAAGAAAAGGGCGGCTAAGCATCATGAAGGCGGCGTTTTCTTATCTTCAAAGTTAGCGCTAATCCAGTGCAGGTGGGCAAGCTGTGTTTGCGCACGAAAACGGTGTTGCGCCTTGGGAAAAAGGTGGGCAAGCTGTGTTTGCGCACGGAAATAGCGCTGCGCTACCCACGATGAGTCGCCGCTCAGGTGATCCTGTGTGAATGATTGAAGAAACGAATGATGGTAAACCCATCATTTCCTGATTGAATCCATCATTTTGTGATATTAAAACAATCATATTTTTCTTGACAATGATTATGTAAACGCTTAACATGTACTTATAAGAACAGTAAATGATTGGTTTGAGGGGTTTTGATGATGAAAAAGACATCACGCGTCACTCATAAATTAATAGCAGCACGCACGGGTTTATCCATTGCGACTGTCGATCGCGCCCTCAATAATCGTGGGAACGTTAAACCGGAGACGCTTCAAAAAATTCTTGAGGCTTCTAAGGAACTGGATGACTCATTGAAGCAATCAACGCGTTTGCCAACTAGTAAGGAAGAGGTAACCATTGCCGTTGTCCTCCTTACCTATCCACAATTTTTCTGGAAGCAGATTGAGGAGGGTGTCCAAAGAGCAAGTGATGAGTTCAGTGAAATGGGTTTGAAGGTTCAGTTCTTTCATCTATCTGATGATGAGGCTGAAGCAAGCCTTGCTTCTGTAAAAGAAATTATGACTTCAGGACAATTTCAAGGGATGGCCTTACCTGCCTGGCATGATGGGTTAGTTGAACTCATTGATGAGGCTACAGATCAAGGTTTTCCGATTTGCACCTACAACTTAGATGCCCCAATGAGCAAACGGCTGTTTTATGTTGGATGCGATTACACCCAGGCTGGAAAGTTAGCCGCCGAACTTCTCTGCAAGGTGATTGGGAAAAAGGGAGAGGTTGTCTTGTTCACGGACTCCTTTACTTCCTTAATTTCACAACAAAAAATTGCCGGTTTTAGGGAAGGCTTAATGAATTTCCCTAATGTCAAATTAAAGGACCTTATAAAAATAGATCGGAATGTTTCTTTTGAGAAGCTTGAGGATTTAAAAAGGACCTTATCTAGCATCTCTGGCATGTATGTGTCAAACGCTGAAATGACCAGTGTGGCACAGCTCAAAAACCAGATGGATCAAGACATGGTCATAGTCGGTCATGATATGAGTCCTGCTATTTATAATCAAATGATGTCAGGCGGCATTACCGCAGTGATTGGTCAGGAAACAGAAACTCAAGGCTATCTAGCTGTAAAAACACTCTTTGATCATCTTGTTTTGAAAAAAGAAATCAAAGAACAAGCCCATATTACAAAGCTTGAAGTGATCATGAAGGAAAACGCCAAGTATTACGTTTAACTATTTGATGAATATGAAAGCGGTAACTATGGAAGTTTAGGTAAAAGAGGTTGCTGCTTCATATTTAAGGAGGTGAAGGCCCCGATAACCGCGATTTTTAAGGTGTTGTGACAACGTTTACAGTTTGAAGCATTCAAATACTTAGAGGAATTGACAGGGGGATATAAATTGAAAAAGCTATCGTTTGTAATGACGGGTTTACTCGCTACTTCACTTCTTTTGACAGGGTGCGGCTCTTCCAGTAATTCAGGGGGATCTGGCTCAGGCAACAGTAATCAAAAGGTAACGCTTAATTTCTTGCAAAACAAACCAGAAGTTGTTAAACAATGGGATAAAATGATTAAGGATTTTGAAGCGAAGAATCCGAATATCACCATTAAACAAATTAACCCGCCTAACACGGATACGACACTTCAAGCTGACCTTTCGAAAGGGCAAATGCCTGATATCGTCGCAATGGGTGCCGATGCAACCTATATCCAAATGGCCAAAGATAATGTCTTCATGGATCTTTCTGGGAAGCCTGAATTGGATAAAGTCTCCTCATCCTATACAAAAATGCTTGAAAGCGAAGTTGGCAAATCGAATCCTTATGCTTTGCCGTATACGGTTAATGCCGTTCCAATCATTTATAACGTTGATTTGTTTAAAAAGTATAATTTGACGGTTCCTAAAACTTGGAGCGAATTAATGGATGATGCTCAGAAGATTAAGGATGCCGGTGGTACACCGTTCTATAACGGATTTAAAGATGCTTGGACAACTGCTGGTATTTGGAACGCTTTAGCTGCTAACAATGAGCCAGCTACTTTCCAAAAGGACTTAGCTGCCGGAACAGCTAACTTTTCAAAAGCAGATGCAAAAGCAGCGGATATGATGAAGCAATTTGTCTCCTATGGACAGTCCAACCAATTTGGTACCGATTACAACACAGCAAATGTTAATTATGCAAAAGGCGATGCCGTCTTTTACGCTCAAGGGATCTGGACACTTCCTGTTATTCGCCAATCCAATCCTGATATTAAGTTAAGCACATTTGTTGTTCCAGCAACTGAAGATGCTTCAACTGTTAAGATGGTATCAGGTGTCGATTCGTTGATCGCTTTACCTGACTCAGGTAATAAAGCCAAAGAAGATGCGGCTATGAAATTCATTGATTATTTATTGACGAAAAAACCAGCGGGGGATTATGCCAACGTTGCCGGATTATTCTCAACGGTTAATGGCGTAACCAATAATGATGAAGCTCTTAAACCGCTGCAGTCCTACATTGACCAAGGGAAAGTTGTCGACTTTGATGACCACTATTACCCACCAGCAATGGCAGCAGGCAACCAATACGAGTCCGTACTTCAAGGCGCTTTATCCAAAGGTCAATCCAGCTCTCAGCTGTTGTCACAGTTGGATTCTCTCTATAAGCAAGCTTCTTCACATAAATAATTTTAGCGAATGACTTATACAAAATTAGATGGTAGGGAGCAATCCCTACCATTCATTTCAAATGCAGGAAGGTGTTAAGTATGGCGTGGTTTCGGAAAAATATAGCCTATCTCATCATGACGATACCAGCAATAGTCCTCTTCTTTTACTTCCATACATGGCCGACCTTAAGAGGGATCTTTCTAAGTTTTACTAACTGGAACGGCTTTGGTCCTTATACTTTTGTTGGTCTTAAGAATTATATGGATTTGTTTCATGATCACCAAGTTCTTCATGCCTATGGCTTTACGTTTATGTTCGCGGTTATAACGACGATTCTCGTTAATGTCATCAGTCTGAGTATTGCTGTGGCGCTGAATGCCAAAATTAAATTGACGAAAACATTCAAGGCGATTTATTTCTTGCCTTTTGTTCTAAGTACATTGATTGTTTCCTTCATTTTTAATTTTATTTTTTCTCATCTCATTCCGAATATGGCTCAACAATTTCATATCACGGCTTTGGCCCAAAATATTCTGGGAACACAATGGGCTTGGGTGGGAATTGTTGTGGTCGCGGTCTGGCAAGGGGCGGCGTTTAACGTCTTGTTGTACTTAGCCGGCTTACAGACGATTCCTGGTGAAGTTTACGAGGCATCCGCTATTGACGGAGCCTCACCTTGGCGGACTTTTTGGAGTGTTACGATCCCACTTATTGTGCCATTCTTAACGATTAACTTAGTTCTTGCAGCAAAAACTTACTTGCAAGTCTTTGACCAAGTTGTGGGGATGACCAATGGGGGACCAGGAAATGCGACACAATCCATTGCGTTTGTTATTTATACAAATGGTTTGGGTGGCGGAGAGCTCGCCTATCAATCCGCAAATGCAGTTGTGTTCTTAATTATCATGGTATGTATTGCCTTGTTCCAAATTAGAATGATGCAAAGAGGCGGTGACATTCAACTATGAGCCGAACTAAAACAAACTGGGTAGCCATGATTTATCTCATAATCGGTGCGATTTTCATTTTGTTCCCTATATATATGGCGATTATGGTGGCGTTGAAAAACCCTCAAGAGATCGCTCAGTCAATATTGGCCTTTCCATCCACCCTTCATTGGGGTAACTTTCCGAAAGCCATGGCTGTCACGCATTATTTCCATACGTTTTTAAACAGTGCGGTTATTACTTTCTTTGCAGTTGTGTTTAGTGTTTTATTTAGTTCAATGGTGTCTTATGCCATTGCGAGAAATATGAAAACGAAGCTCTTTAAATCGATTTATTATTATTTCTTTGCAGCCATGTTTGTTCCATTTCCAATCTTAATGCTGCCGCTTGTTCGACAAATGAGTCATATTGGCCTTGCCAATATTGTCGGGTTGATCGTTCTTTACCTGGTGTACGGACTTTCTCAAAATATCTTTCTTTATGTCGGTTATCTCAAGTCGATTCCAGTAGAACTTGAGGAAGCGGCTTACGTGGATGGTGCAGGAAAATGGACGATTTTTTGGAAGGTTATCTTCCCATTGATGTCACCCATGAATGCGACCGTTGCGATCTTAACTGCCATATGGGCTTGGAATGACTTTATGCTTCCAGTCGTCATGCTATCTGATCCAAACCAATACACCTTGCCACTCGTTCAATATGCCTTTCAATCGCAATACAGCACCAACTATAATTTGGCATTTGCCTCCTACCTTTTAGCCTTACTTCCTATGGTCATCCTTTACCTTATCTTCCAAAAATGGATCGTCAATGGCGTTACCCAAGGGGCCATTAAATAGGCAAAGGGAGCAAAGAGGAGAAGGTTGGCGAGAAACACATGGAGAAGATCCGGCCAGCCTAAACTAGAGGGCAAAATACAAGAAGGTCGAGCGCCAGCCTCAAGCAAGAGGGTAAAAACCAAGAAGGTTGGCGAGAAATCCAAGAAGGTACGCGAGAAATCCAAGAAGGTACGCCAAAAATCCCAGAAGGTCGACCAAAAATACAAGAAGGTCGACCAAAAATCATAGAAGGTCAACCAAAAATCTAAGAAGGTCGAGCGCCAGCCTCAGACTAGAGGGGAAAATCCCAGAAGGTTGGCCAAGAATCCCAGAAGGTTGGCCAAAAATCCTAGAAGGTACGCGAAAAACACAAGAAGGTCGACCAAAAATCATAGAAGGTCGACCAAAAATCGCAGAAGGTCGAGCGCCAGCCTCAGACTAGAGGGCAAAATCCCAGAAGGTTGGCCAAAAATCCCAGAAGGTACGCGAAAAACACAAGAAGGTCAACCAAAAATCCCAGAAGGTCGAGCGCCAGCCTCAGACTAGAGGGCAAAATCCCAGAAGGTTGGCCAAGAATCCCAAAAGGTGCGACAAAAACACAAGAAGGTCGACCAAAAATCATAGAAGGTCGACCAAAAATCCCAGAAGGTCGAGCGCCAGCCTCAAGCAAGAGGGTAAAAACCAAGAAGGTTGGCGAGAAATCCAAGAAGGTACGCGAAAAACACAAGAAGGTCAACCAAAAATCATAGAAGGTCAACCAAAAATCGCAGAAGGTCGAGCGTCAGCCTCAGACTAGAGGGCAAAATCCCAGAAGGTTGGCCAAGAATCCCAGAAGGTACGCCAAAAACACAAGAAGGTTGACCAAAAATCGCAGAAGGTCGAGCGTCAGCCTCAGACTAGAGGGAAAAATCCCAGAAGGTTGGCCAAGAATCCCAGAAGGTACGCCAAAAATACAAGAAGGTCGACCAAAAATCATAGAAGGTCGACCAAAAATCGCAGAAGATCGAGCGTCAGCCTCAGACTAGAGGGAAAAATCCCAGAAGGTTGGCCAAGAATCCCAGAAGGTACGCCAAAAATACAAGAAGGTCGACCAAAAATCATAGAAGGTCGACCAAAAATCGCAGAAGATCGAGCGCCAGCCTCAGACTAGAGGGCAAAATCCCAGAAGGTTGGCCAAGAATCCCAGAAGGTACGCGAAAAACACAAGAAGGTTGACCAAAAATCCTAGAAGGTCGACCAAAAATCCAAGAAGGTCGAGCGCCAGCCTCAGACTAGAGGGCAAAATCCCAGAAGGTTGGCCAAAAATCCTAGAAGGTACGCGAAAAACACAAGAAGGTCGACCAAAAATCCAAGAAGGTCAACCAAAAATCGCAGAAGGTCGAGCGCCAGCCTCAGACTAGAGGGAAAAATCCCAGAAGGTTGGCCAAAAATCCTAGAAGGTACGCGAAAAACACAAGAAGGTCGACCAAAAATCGCAGAAGGTCGAGCGCCAGCCTCAGACAAGAATGTCCACGCAAACTCATAATTAGATTAAACAGACTTGGAGTGATCCTGAAATGAAGTTTACAAATGGAAATTGGTTGAATCGTGAAGGCGTTGATATTCATTCGCTCGTAGAAGTGCATGAGGTTGTAAAAGAAGCTGATTCTTTAACGGTTTATGCGCCTTGCAAGCATATTGCCCATCGCGGTGCGACATTGGACGGTCCGTTGGTGACGGCTCGTTATTCGTCGCCAATGCCGGGCGTCATTCGTGTTCAATATGCTCATTTTAAAGGCTTGAAGCCAAAGATGCCTCAATTTGTGTTGAATGAAACGGACGCCTCGCCTAGTATTGCAGAAACAGAAGAAGAAGCCGTGTTAACAAGCGGGGAGTTATCGGTCAAGATCAACAAAGGCGATTGGTCGGTTAACTTTTACCACAATGATCAGCGTTTGACGGGAAGCGGGACGAGAAGTACGGCTTATATTAAAGAGGGCCAGGACGCCTACATGCGTGAACAGCTGGATCTTTCGGTTGGGGAAAACGTTTATGGATTAGGCGAACGGTTCACGCCATTTGTGAAAAATGGCCAGGTCGTTGATAGTTGGAACAAAGATGGCGGGACAAGCTCGGAGCAGGCCTACAAGAGCATTCCCTTTTATATAACAAATAAAGGTTATGGTGTTTTTGTTAATCATCCTGAGCTTGTGTCCTTTGAAATTGGTTCAGAAAGGGTGTCGCGCTCTCAGTTTAGTGTAAAAGGTGAGGAGCTCGACTATTTTATTATTGATGGCCCTGCGCTTAAAGACGTCATTCGCCGCTATACGGATCTCACTGGAAAACCCGCTCTTCCCCCAGCGTGGTCGTTTGGTTTGTGGCTCACGACTTCTTTTACAACGAATTACGATGAGGCCACTGTCAATCATTTTGTCGATGGTATGGCTGAACGCGATATCCCGCTTCGTGTGTTCCACTTCGACTGCTTTTGGATGAAGGAATTTGAATGGTGTAATTTTGAGTGGGATGAGCGCATGTTCCCGGACCCAAAAGGCATGCTAAGTCGCCTCAAGGCAAAAGGCTTAAACATCTGTGTTTGGATCAATCCATATATTGCGCAAAAATCCAAGCTGTTTGACGAAGCGGCTGAAAACGGCTATTTAATTAAGAGGCCTAATGGGGATGTCTGGCAATGGGATCTCTGGCAAGCGGGGATGGGGATTGTTGATTTCACAAATCCTGATGCCTGCAAATGGTTTGCCAGCAAGCTTCAGGCTTTGATTGATATGGGAGTGGATGCGTTCAAGACGGACTTTGGTGAACGGATTCCTACAGACGTTGTTTATTTTGACGGCTCTGATCCTTATAAAATGCACAACTATTATACTCAACTGTATAACAAGGTTGTCTTTGATTTATTGAAAGAAAATTTTGGTGAGGAAAAAGCGGTTTTATTTGCACGATCGGCTACGGCTGGCGGACAACAATTCCCGGTTCACTGGGGCGGCGACTGCAGTGCCAAATTTGAATCCATGGCAGAAAGCCTTCGCGGTGGCTTGTCTTTAAGTCTTTCTGGATTTGGATTTTGGAGTCACGATATCGGTGGCTTTGAGGAGTCCTCTACGCCAGACGTTTATAAACGCTGGGCAGCCTTTGGTTTACTTTCTAGCCATAGCCGACTTCACGGAAGCTCTTCGTATCGTGTGCCTTGGATTTATGATGACGAGGCCGTTGATGTCCTGCGCCACTTCACGAAATTAAAGTATCGCTTAATGCCATACTTACATGGTGCCGCTCGTCAGGCAGCTGAGACTGGCATTCCGGTCATGCGTCCAATGGTTCTTGAATTCCCTGAAGACCCAACGTGTGCGTATTTGGACCGCCAATATATGCTTGGTGATTCCCTTCTTGTTGCGCCTGTATTTAGTGAAGATGGTTATGTTTCTTATTATCTTCCTAAAGGGACGTGGACACACTTGCTTTCTGGCGAAAAGGTTGAAGGTGGCACGTGGCGAAATGGACAGTATGACTATATGAGTTTACCTCTTTTTGTACGGGAAAACTCTGTTGTAGCATTTGGAAATGTGACAGACAAACCGGATTATGACTACACAGAAGACGTCACCTTCCAAGTCTTTGAACTTGCCGATGGAGCATCTGTTCAGACAAAGGTCGAAGCTGAAGAGGGCAATCAAACCCTCACATTGACCTTAACTAAAAATGGTGATCAAGTGGTTGCCGAAACAAGTGGTTCCGGAAGTTGGTCCCTTCTTCTACGCGGCATTTCCGACGTTCAATCGGTTGAAAACGGCTCACCAATCGTTGAAACGCTTGGCGTCAAAATCAAACCAAAAAATGGCAAGGTTGTTATTAAGGGGGTCTGACCCCCTTTTAGCATTTGTGGGCAAGAAAAAGAGCAAAAGGGGACAGACCTCTCCTTAATATATAGTGTTTTTTGGGGGAAAAGGGACCATAGTGTGGTTTTAGGGGTCAGACCCCCACCCTATAGGAGGAATGGAAAATGGTTCGAGCTTGGTGGAAGGAATGTGTTGTGTATCAGGTTTATCCAAGGAGTTTTAGGGATAGTGATGGGGATGGGGTTGGCGATATCAGAGGGATTACGGAGAAATTAGGGTATCTCCAGAACTTGGGTATTGATGTGATTTGGCTGTCTCCTGTTTATCAATCACCTAATGATGATAATGGTTATGATATCAGTGATTATCAGGCTATTTTGGGCGAGTTTGGTACGATGGAGGACTTTGATGAACTTCTGGAGCAGGCTCATCAGCATGATATTAAAATCATGATGGATTTGGTTGTGAATCATACGTCCGATGAGCATCGTTGGTTTATTGAAGCGAAATCATCAAAGGACAACCCTTATCGTGATTTTTATATCTGGAAGCAAGGGAAAGACGGGCAGCCGCCTACCAACTGGGGAGCGGCCTTTGGGGGCAGTGCTTGGGAGTATGATGAATCAACGGATGAGTACTACCTCCATCTTTTCAGCAAGAAGCAACCGGACTTAAATTGGGAGAACCCGCGGCTGCGAAAAGCGGTTCAAGAGATGATGACGTTTTGGCTGGATAAAGGTGTAGACGGCTTTCGAATGGATGTCATTAACTTTATTTCAAAGGATCAATCCTTTCCAGATGGGGAAGTCAATGATACGGGGTATGGCGATGGCAGTCCGTATTATATGAACGGCCCTCGCATTCATGAATTTTTACATGAAGTTAATCAAAATGTCCTATCCAAGTACGATCTGATTACGGTTGGCGAGATGCCGGGAGTCAATGTGGAGCAGGCTAAGCTTTATACGGGAGAAGACCGTGATGAACTGCAAATGGTCTTTCATTTTGAGCACGTTGATGTTGGGAATGGAAAATTTGGAAAATGGACTCCTCAGCCTTGGAAGCTGACCGACCTTAAAGCCATCTTCTCGAAATGGCAAAACGGTCTTGAGGAAGACGGTTGGAACAGCTTGTATTGGAGCAATCATGATCAGCCGCGGGCGATTTCTCGGTTTGGAAATGACAGCGAGGCCTATCGAGTTGTTTCAGGCAAGATGCTTGCCACCTGCCTTCATCTGTTAAAAGGGACGCCGTACATTTATCAAGGTGAAGAAATGGGCATGACAAATGTTGAATTTCAGTCGATTGACGACTACCGAGATATTGAAACCTTGAATGCCTTCAATGATTTTACAGAGAAGGGGCTGCTGACAGAAGAGGAAATTAGGAAGGGGATTCATGAGAGAGGAAGAGATAATGCTCGTACGCCTGTCCAATGGTCAGCTGAGCCTCATGGTGGTTTTACAACGGGCGAGCCTTGGATTTCGGTCAATCCCAATTATAAAACCATTAATGCCGAGCAGGCGATGCTGGACCCGGATTCTATCTTCCATTACTACAAAAAGCTCATTCAATTGCGAAAAGAACATCCTGTTATCGTGTACGGAAACTACCAGTTGATTTTAGAAAATGATGAACATATATATGCTTATATAAGAGAATTTAACGGTGAAAAATTAGTTGCGATTTGTAACTTTTCCGAAGAAAATAGGACGTTTGAACTGCCAGAAGCTATTCAATTTAACTCCGAAAAATTGCTCATTTCCAACTATGAAGTAAACGTAGACGAGAATGTCCAGTCTTTTGAACTCAAACCGTATGAAGCAAGAGTGTATCAGCTTTATTGAAGGGACGGTTCTCCTGTTTCAGAAACGGGAGAACCGTCCTTTTATAAAAGGGGGCCATTCGATGTTGAAACAGTATGACTATCATGTTTGGGCAAATGAGCGTGTTTTCCATCATTTAAGAAGTCTTCCGGAGGGGGTCATTCATCAAAGCATTCAAAGTGTCTTTCCGACTGTGGCAACGGTGTTGGTCCATGTCTATTTGACTGAAACCATTTGGTTAAAAGTGATGGATGGCGAGCGCTTTGAAGCCATTGAAGAATATGTTCACAGAGATAAATGGACACAAGCTTTTTCTGGGGAGAGCCTTGAAGAAATCGAAACGTTATATGCCAAGCTTAGTTGGCGCTATCAGTCCTACTTCGAGAAGACCCCCGATCTGACAAAAGAAATAACTATTGAGCATCCTAAGTTTGGCCGCGTTACTCTTCCTATCTCTGAACTCCTTCAGCATCTCGTCAATCATGCTTCCTATCACAGAGGAAACTTAACAGCCATGCTCAGACAGCTAGGATTGGGAGGCATTTCGACCGATTATTTTCTTTATTTGGCCGACAATCAAAAAGGCTAAAAGGATAGCTGAGCTATGCTGGTATGACAAAACCATTAGGCCTGTATTAGAAGACTTGGCTGTTATCTATCAGATGGCACGACTGCTCGAAAACCCAACTTTTTACCTATTGATCATCAAGTTTTTTTTGATTTAGGTTGATTTTTTGACAGAATGGTTGAGGAACCTGTAGACATCCTGTATTTTAATAGTTAAAAGGCAGGATGGGGGAAGGATATGGAAATAAAACGAGATGATTTAACGGGAGCTGCCATCATTCATTTTATAAATGAGCATCTCGATAATATGGCAGAAAATTCACCGCCTGAGAGCATTCATGCCTTGGCTATTGAGGAGTTGCGTCAGCCAGAGATCACGTTTTGGAGTGCCTGGGACGGGGAAGAACTGCTTGGCTGCGGTGCCCTTAAAGAATTGGACCATCAGCATGGTGAAATTAAATCGATGCGAACGTCCCATGCTCACCGAAGAAAAGGAGTGGCTAAGCATATTCTTCAGTGTTTGATTGAAGAGGCGAGGCGGCGCGGGTACGAGCGACTCAGCTTAGAAACAGGATCGATGGCTGCCTTTGAACCAGCGCGGCGGTTATATTCAAGCTTTGGTTTCCGCTACTCTGACCCGTTTGCGGAATACAAGGAAGACCCAAACAGTGTGTTTATGACCATGAGATTAAGCGAGGAACAGTAAGATTCAGGAGGAGGCGTTTTATTTGTCGAACAAAGAGCATTACATAGCGGATCATGTTGAAACGAGCACAAAAAGGCTTATAGCATTGGATGAAGTCAAGGAGGCATTAGCCTTTTTAAAAGAGGACAATGAACGAACGGCCAACGAACAAATCGAGATTACGGCGGTTCCTGCTCCAACTTTTTCTGAGGAGACACGCGGGCAATTTTATAAAAAGAAGCTTGAAGCATTAGGCTTGGAAACTATTGAAGTTGATGAAGTGGGGAATATCTTTGGAATCAGAAGGGGTGTGGGGGACGGGCCTCGATTGGTTGTGTCGGCACATCTTGATACGGTGTTTCCTGATGGAACGGATACGGTGGCCAAATGGAAGGACGGCCGGATTTATGCGCCAGGGATTTCGGATGATGGCCGCGGTTTGGCTGTTGTCCTCACGTTAATTCGAGCATTAAAGGCGAGTAAGGTCGAGACAACGGGAGATATTCTTTTTGGTGTTACGGTGGGTGAAGAGGGACTTGGGGACTTACGCGGTGTCAAAGCCCTTTTTAAAAATCGTCAGGATATAGATGGCTTTATATCCGTTGAACCGGGCAGTCCGACTGAAACGACATATCTTGCGACGGGCAGTCTTCGCTATCGGGTGACGTACACAGGGCGTGGCGGACACAGTTTTGGTGATTTTGGAACACCTAGTGCTATTCATGCCATGGGTCGTGCGATTGCCATGATTTCCGATCTTGAAACATCCAGCGACCCTAAGACCACTTTTAATGTTGGAACGGTTTCGGGAGGGACAAGCGTCAACACCATCGCCCAGGAAGCGGTCATGGTGATTGATCTTCGTTCGACGTCTCAAGAGGAGCTTCTGGTATTGGATAAACGGGTGCTGGAAGTGCTTCAGCAAGCAGCGGATGCCGAAAATCGGCGATGGGAGTCTGATTCTATAAAAGTCAAAATCGAAGCGGTTGGCAATCGCCCAGCTGGTCAGCAGCCTGCTGATGCGGTGATTGTGCAGGCCGCTTTGGCAGCAACGAAAGCGATTGGATTTGAGCCAGAGTTAGATCCGCCAAGCAGCACGGATTCCAATGTGCCAATTAGCTTAGGCATCCCAGCGGTGACACTTGGAGGCGGTGGCGATTGCGGCGGGATCCACACCCTTGATGAATATTTTGATCCGACCGATGCCTATTATGGGCCGCAGCGCATTCTCTTAACTATTTTAAGTTTGGTTGGGGTTAGTGGGAAGGTCAGCCCGCTGCTTTAAAGGCGGGCGACTCATGTGCTTGGAGAATGAGGTTGCCTCTATTCTTGATTGGCGGTGACGTTGCGTCAAGTTGGTAAAAGGAAGTGTGGGACTCGTCTCATACCGTTCGCACAGGGATTTGCCAAGAAAGCTTCAATTACCGTTCGACCCTGTGCTAGCGATTTGGAATAACCTGGGATTTTGACAAACAAACATCTTCTGGGAATTAAAGTTACTGAGACGGGTCCTTTTGCGCCACGGGAAAATGGTGGGCAAGCAGGGGAGCTCGAAACCGAGTGAGTAGATGGACAAAATGGTGTGCAAGTGGGTCAGCTTGCGCACCATTTTTTTCTGGATTCTATGGAGGATTTGGTGGGCAAGTTTGGTTTGCGCACGAAAATAACGATGTCCCCCAAGAAAATGGTGGGTAAAACCAGTTTGCGCACCATTTTTTCAGAGTTCAGGGTGGATTTGCTGGGGTAATAGTAATGCACCAGGTCCATCATTTAGTTCTTTTGTTTCTGCGATAATCTCAAGGGATGTTTCATCATTGTCATCCAATGAATGGGTAAACAGACGTTACACTCATCGAATGTTTTTAAAATTATGAATTTATTGCATTGGGAGGAATGGAGGCGGGTATTGCGTTAATAGAATAAAGTTGGTTGAGTAGGGTTATTTGTTGATGAGGGGGCTGAGGCAGTTGAAGGTACGCTTGATGAACAGTGAAGGGGAACAAAAGCGAGTCGAAGTTGGGTTCAGTTGGACGACTTTCTTCTTTGGATTTATTCCGGCATTGGTTCGCGGAGACCTAAAATGGGCTTCTGTTTTGTTTATTTCTGCCGTCATTGTCGGCGTGTTTACACTGGGATTCGGGGCATGGCTGCCAGGCATTCTTTTTTCTTTCACGTATAACAAAATTTATATCAAAGACTTAATTGACAAAGGGTATAAACCGGCTAATGATGCTGATCGGGACGCTTTAGAAAGGCGAGGCGTATTCGTAAAAGAAAGAGACTACGTCGATCAATAAGGATCAGCCCCCGGAGAAGAGCGGGGGCTTTTCGTTGCAGGTCGGGAGCAAAGTGTGAAAGTATCAAGAAAACTATTAGAATGGAGGTCTCAAAGGATGAATGCGAATAGGTGTTCTCTTTTTATATTATTTTGTGTTAATATATAAGAGCAACGGCATCGCTTAAGTGGCGGCTGAACTCCCTTTATGAAAGGGGGTGAGGCTTTTGACGATGAATGAAGTCTGTTCAATTGTGATTGGTGCGTTAAGCTTGCAGGCAGGATACACGGCAACGATTGTGAGCATTGTGGTCGCCCTAACAAAAAAGAAATAGCCACCCAAAGCCAAATAGCTGGGTGACTGAAGTATCCTTGAAGATCAGCCGCTTGTTGCGGCATGTCGGTTGCACTTGACTGAGCGTTGCAGCGCTCAGTCTTTATCCTTATTAAATTATAAAAAAGTTATGCGTGAAAATCAATTCGCTTGAAAGAACAGTTGCTGTTATTTATGAGGATTTCGGCAAATGAAGATTTGTTCCTAATTATTTACCTTAAGAGAGCTTGAGCAGCTCTTATTTTAGCCGAACTCCGGCATTTTTGACAAGCACCACAAGCCCGCGTGAGGCGGGAACGAAAAGGCTTCTTCACGAGGTATTCAATCCGTAAGTTTATAATAGGCTTTGTACCAGGCAACAAAGCGCTTTATGCCTTCTTGGATCGTGGTCGTTGGCCGGTAGTGAATGGCGGCTTCTAAATCACTTGTGTCGGCATAAGTCACTGGAACGTCTCCCGGCTGGATGGGGACATTTTCTTTGATGGCACTTCTACCTAATTCCTTCTCGAGAACCGCCACAAATTCACTGAGTTCGACCGGCTGGTGGTTCCCTATATTAAAAACTTCATGAGGAGGAGTAGAAAGGGATGGCCCTTTTTGAAGTAAGCGTACAATGGATTCCACACAATCATCAATGTAAGTAAAATCCCTTCTCATATTTCCATGATTAAAAAGTTTGATAGGCTCTCCTTCTGTGATGGCTTTCGTGAAAGTGAACAGCGCCATGTCTGGTCTGCCCCATGGACCGTATACGGTGAAAAAACGCAATCCGGTAGTTGGAAGATTGAAGAGGTGACTGTAGGTGTATGCCAATTCTTCATTTGCTTTTTTCGTCGCTGCATATAAACTGATCGGTTGGTCAACACGGTCCTTAGTAGAAAAAGGGATGTGCTTATTATTGCCATATACGGAGCTTGATGAGGCATAAAGAAGATGTTGGATGTGATGCTTGCGGCAGCATTCTAGCACATTAGCGAAGCCGACAAGGTTGGATTGAATATAAGTGTCGGGATGGTCCAAACTGTAGCGAACGCCAGCCTGTGCGGCTAAATGGATCACGTGATCGAACTTAAATTGCTCAAAAACTAATTCCAACAACTCTTTGTTTTCAAGCGACCCTTTTAAAAAGGTAAAAGAAGATTCCTGTTTTAGAAGGTTTAGTCGATCTTGTTTTAAGGATGGATCGTAATAGTCATTGAGATTATCTAATCCGATGACCTGATAGCCCTCTTTTAATAGCCGAGCTGATAAATGGTAGCCAATAAATCCGGTACAGCCTGTTATTAAAATGGACGGTTGTTCTCCCATTCTTTTTCCTCCTTCCTCTAGTGTCTTCCAACTCCTTGATAGTCAAAGCCGAGCGCACGTATTTGAACTGGATCCAGGGCATTTCGCCCGTCAAACAGAAAAGGTCGAGAAATGAGCTGCCTGGCCGTTTTCCAATCCATTTCGACAATGTCTTTCCACTCGGTTACGAGGAGAATGGCATCAGCCCCTCTAACCGCCTCTAATGGTGTGGTGGCATAGGTCAGTGAGGGGTAGAGGGTTTTAACATTTTCAGTGCCTTTAGGGTCAAAGGCGGTGAGATGTGCGCCCTCTTTTAATAAAATGTCGATTAGGCGCAGAGCAGTAGCCTCTCTAATGTCATCTGTTTCTGGCTTAAATGTGAGTCCAAGGAGAGCGAGGTGTTTCCCTGTGAGTGAGCCGAGCTTGGCTTTTACCTTATTGATAAACCAATTGGCTTGGATGGCGTTCATTTGATCAACGGCTTGGAGCACCGGAAGTTCTGTCTGATTTTTTTCTGCTAGATGAAGTAGGGCTTTCACGTCTTTTGGGAAACAGGAGCCGCCATAACCAATTCCTGCATGTAAGAAATGCGGGCCTATGCGATGATCGAGGCCGATCCCCCTTGCGACTTCCCGGACGTCCGTCCCTAATGGATCACATAGTCTTGCTATCTCATTAATAAAGGAAATTTTGGTGGCCAAAAACGCATTGGAGGCATATTTGATCATTTCTGCATTTCTAGCAGTTGTAAACAGGCACTTAGAGAGATGGTCTTTATATAAACGTTTCATTTCAACTTCGGCCATGTTTGATTGACAGCCGATGACAATCCGATCAGGCTCTCTGGCGTCGTCCAAAGCTCTGCCCTCTCTTAAAAATTCAGGATTAGAGACGATGTCGAACGGTATAGATTTGCCGCGTTTTTCTAATTCAATTTCGATCCATTTTTTTACTTTTTCGCTGGTTCCAACAGGCACCGTGCTTTTGATTACGACGATTTTATATGACTTGAGGCATTGGCCAATCGCCTTGGAAACGGTTTCTACATAACGGAGGTCTGCCCCGCCTGTTGGCAATGAGGGGGTCCCAACTGTCATGAAAAGGAGATCGCAGTGCTCCATGCAAGGCGCCAACTCGGTTTCAAAGGTCAATCTATTTTGTTCAATGAGTTCCTGAAGAAGGGACTCAGCCCCTGCTTCATAGAATGGTAGAGTCGCTTTCTTAAGCTGGGTGATTTTGGCTTTGTCCGTGTCCATCACCCAGACATGGTGGCCCGCTTCACCAAAAGCAAGACTTGTCGTCATACCAACATACCCGGCACCAATAATCGCTATGTTCATCTCGTCACCTCGTTCTAACACTTTACGATAGATTACCGTATGCCGTAGGAGACACTAGCGTAACGGTGAACGCCTATGCCCAAACGTTTTTCCCTGACTAGGTATGTGATATTTTGGGGCGTCTGAGAGGTCTGCCGCCTGCTGCGGAAACCAGTTAGGGGCAACGGAAATAGGGAATCGAGGTTACATGGAAAACCATTAGATGTAACGAAAATACGCTATTCGCCTCCCCGTGGGTCCTTTGAGTAATTTAGGCGTAACGAGAATACGTTATCAGTCAAAAAAACAGTCTAAACGGCCCCCTATCTGAGGAAATAGCGTCATGACGTTACGACTAATCTTGAAATCAGCCCGAAAATGAGCCAATAAGAGCCGATAAGGAATCGTCGTTACACTCAAAAAAGTGAGGCGTAACGAAAATACGTTATCAGTCAAAAAACGTACCACGGCAATAAGTTCATTGGCTCGATTCAGTTTTACCTGTTTCTCTTCGAATGACTTCCTTCAAATAGTCGAGGAGGCTGTCTCTAAAATCAGGCCGCTGGAGTGCATAGTCAATTGTTGCGTGGATGAAGCCCATTTTATCGCCAAGGTCGTAACGTTCACCGTGAAATTGGTAGGCAAAGATGGCTTGAGTTTTGACCATTTTTATTAAGGCATCGGTTAACTGAACTTCGCCTTTTGAATCGGGTTGGATGTCTTTTAATATCTCAAAAATCTCCGGGCGTAAAATATAGCGGCCGATGATAGCGAGATTGGAAGGCGCCTCATCGGGCTGAGGCTTCTCCACAAATCCTTCAATATTAATGACATCTTCTTCAAGATTGCCCTTGGGATGAATAATCCCGTACTTAGGTACCTCGTAATCGGCCACTTTTTGGACACCAACCACTGAAGCATGGTAACGATTAAATAAATCAATTAGCTGCTTTAAGCATGGCGTTTCCGATTTGACAATATCATCACCAAGCAACACAGCAAAGGGTTCATTTCCTATGAAGCTTTTGGCGCATAAAATGGCGTCGCCAAGCCCTTTCGGTTCCTTTTGCCGGACATAATGAATCGTAGCTAATTGAGATACTTTTTGAACCTGTTCAAGCAGGTCGTGTTTATTTTTCTTCTGTAAGGTTTCTTCGAGCTCATAAGACTTATCGAAATGGTCTTCAATGGTGCGCTTGTTACGTCCGCTAATGATAATGATATCTTCAATTCCTGAAGCAATGGCTTCTTCAACGATGTATTGAATCGTAGGCGTATCTACTATAGGTAGCATTTCTTTTGGTAGAGCTTTAGTTGCTGGGAGAAATCGTGTGCCGAGCCCTGCTGCAGGAATGATCGCTTTTCTGATTGTCATTTCTGCAAACCCTCTTTTTATTTCCTTTTTGGTTATCCTATTCCGGCAATTCCAAATCGCGCCACTCCTAAACGAAACCCTTAAAAAATAGACGGCTAACATTTAATTGGCAGTCGTCCTCCAACCAAAGCAGGCATGAACACCGAGGCACCAAAGGCGGGTGATTCGCTGATAAATGAGCAGCCACAGGAAGCGTTTTTTCAGAAAAGGTGTTTTAGTAAAATGTTGCCGCTAGTTGCGTTCGCTTTCCGCGATCCCCCCTGCTGCTTCTCCTAGGTAAATGTCTGTTTTTAGGATTTGTATTAAGGAATGGTTTGATTTTCTATTAAAACCTGTGCGACTGACCCATACCGAGTATCCCGTTCAGACATAACTTATAAGAAATACTATGTGGTTACCCTAGAAAACCAATAGTTTTTTTAAAATTTTTTAGTAATTGGATACAGCTTATAGCTGTTTAAATAGGAGGGAGAATGTGTACCGAAAAATCGAACCATGGGTCGAAGAGGAGGAGCAACTGTCCACTCCCAATGATTTTCATATCCCGGATTATGTTAATGAAATCGCCCATGATGTACTCGGACATTACGATTTCCAAGTTCAGAGCATGGAGGTCGTGACAACCAAATCCGATAAAGGCGGGGCGATTTGGAAGCTTCAGACAAGCGATGGACCGAAAAGTTTAAAACTGCTTCATCGGGAGCCAGCTCGAAGTATGTTTAGTCTAGGGGCGCAGGAGTATCTCGTGAAGGAGAAAAAAGCCAGAGTACCGGCCATTGTAAGGACGAAGGAAGGACAGAACTATGTTGAAGCTGGAGGAAAGCTTTGGTTTGTTGCTGAGTGGATTGAATCGCTTCAGCCTGTGACCAAGGATCTAGAAGGGGCGAAACATCTTTGCCATGCACTTGGAGAATTTCATCATCTGACAAAAGGTTATACGCCGCCTCCTCAAGCAGATGTCGCCTCACGTCTGTATAAATGGCCGAAAAACTATGAAAAGACTTTGGTCAAGATGGATTGGTTCCGTCACCTAGCAGAAGCTTATAATGATATGCCTGCAAGCCCTGCTATATTAGCGGTTATCGATGAATTTGAGGAGCAGGCCAAAAGAGCGCTAGACCGCTTAAATCAGTCAAGCTATTTTAGGCTTATTGAAAAAGGAAACGAGGCATGGGGGCTTGTTCACCAAGACTATGGCTGGTCGAATGGTCAAATGGGCGCAGAAGGCATGTGGATTATTGATTTGGATGGTGTGTCTTATGATATTCCCATTCGTGACTTAAGAAAATTGATCTCGGGGACTATGTCTGATTTGTTTCATTGGGATACCGAATGGATTCGTGAAATGATTCGTGCCTACCATGAAGCCAATCCGATTACCGAAGAAGTCTATGAGTTGCTTATGATTGATTTGTCTCTGCCAAATGAATTTTATAAAAATATTAAAGAGATGGTTTATGAGCCTGAACTCTTTTTAAACGAAGAAACCAGGCAGCTCATTCAAACGATTGTGGAGATTGACCAAACCAAATGGCCGGTTTTAGAAGAAATAAAGAATGATTGGAAGGAGGGTCTATATTCGTGAAAATCCTGATGATTTGTACGGAGAAACTGCCTCTTCCACCTATAAGAGGAGGCGCTATTCAAACGTATATCGCGGGTGCCCTTCCGTATCTAAAAGAAGATCATGATATTACGGTATTAGGTGTAAATGATCCGGATTTACCGGATGATGATTTCATCGATGGCGTTCGCTATGTTCGGATACCAGGAAAACTGTTTGAGGTCTATAAAGAAGGCGTCGTCCATTTTGTCGAGTCAGAGGAATTTGATTTAATTCATATTTTTAACCGTCCAAGATTGGTCATGCCTGTTCGCAGCGTTGCCCCACATTCTACGCTTACACTCAGCATGCACAATGATATGTTCAAACTTGAAAAAATTGAGCCGGCGGAGGCCGAGCAGGCCATCGAAGAGGTATCCCGGATTGTGACGGTAAGCGATTATATTGGCAATGTCATCAAGAGTCAATATCCACAAGCAGAAAGCAAGTTGCAAACCATCTACTCTGGCGTTGATGTGGATCGATTTTTACCCGGAAATGATTCGCGCATAAAGAACAGACGTGAATCGCTTCGTCGGGAGCACGGACTTGAGAATAAAACAGTTCTTTTATTTGCCGGGCGTCTTTCGCGAAACAAAGGTGTCGATCGACTAATTAGAGCACTGCCAGAGTTATCGAAACGGCATAAGGATTTAGCGCTGGTTATTGTCGGAAGTAACTGGTTTAGCCAAAATAATGTCACGGATTACGTTGCTTATGTGAGGGCGCTGGCCAAAAAGCTTACGATCCCTGTTGTTCAAACAGGATTCGTCTCGCCATTTGAGATTCAAAACTGGTTTGCCGCAGCGGACCTATTTGTTTGTACGTCTGTTTGGCAGGAGCCGCTGGCAAGGGTGCATTATGAAGCAATGGCAGCTGCCCTTCCCATTGTGACGACCAACCGCGGCGGTAATGCAGAAGTCATTGAACTGGAGGAAAATGGCTTACTTGTAGAACATCCAGAAGATCCAAATGAATTTGTTGAGGCCTTAGATTATCTTTTATCTAATCGTTCGGTAATGAGACGGATGGGGCAAAGAGGGAGAGAGCTTGCCTTAACGAAATACACGTGGGATCGCGTTGCCTCTGACATTCTCGATGCCTGGGCCATTGCGAATGAAACCAGTCGTTCAGTTGAAAATCAACCTGTTAGTCTAATAGAGGAATTCAATGACAGCGAGGCTGCACTTGCTGAGGAACCTTATGATCATGTAGACCTTATGGAAGAGGTTGATGAGGCGCTATTAGAGCCTGACTTAAGCTTGCCAGTGAGTACTGGACCGCAATTTAACGATGAGATGGAAGAACTCGTTTCCTTTGATCGCAACAGAAGTCGCCATCGAATCGACGATGAACAGAACGATCAGCTTGAGTTCCAAGATAGCGATTGGGAAGATCATGAAGTTGAAGAGGAGACAGCCTTTGTCTCTTTCGCTGACGATGGTGTGTATGAGGAAGAACAAGCAATTGAACAAGAGAGCGAATCCTATAAGGTTTATAGTGAAGATGATGAAGACTTTTGGGAAGAACTGGAGACCTTCTTGTATGAAGACGAAGAGGATGATCTCACCAAGCGAAGGACCAATCGCTCTGAACCTCTTTTGCTAGGAAAATCAAATGGCGCTTCACGCAGAGCGAACACGCAACCGAAGACGAGAACAGAGTCAGTAGAGGAGAGCCGCCAGTTTGAAAAAGTCCCTCTCAGGCAAGTTGCCGTTACAAGATCTAGAAAGGACTCTTCAACTAGTGGAACCAGTAGATATCTTCTAAGATCAGACTTAGTTGCGTTGAGGCATTAAATAATCTCATCCGCTTACGTTTGAAGGGATGGGCACTAGCAAACTAAAAAGAGTTAATTAACACGATAACCTTAATCACAAGAGATCTGCATGGGAGCAAAATTCACCTTGCAGATTTTTTTGTGCGATTCAGAAAGGATTTTCGCAAAGTCAACTAGAAGCTCACTCCCGGCCGGCTCCCATGCAGGAGTAGGAGCGCGAACAAGAGCGCGAAATCTGAGAAGGTTGGCCATTTATCCGAGAAGGTCGCCAAAAAATCCGAGAAGCTTGTCCAAAAATCCTAAAAGGTCAGCCAAAAATCTGAGAAGCTCACACCCAGCCACATGCAGGAGCGCGAAATCCGAGAAGGTTGCCCATTTATCCGAGAAGGTCGCCAAAAAATCCGAGAAGCTTGTCCAAAAATCCTAAAAGGTCAGTCAAAAATCTGAGAAGCTCACACCCAGCCGGCTCCCATGCAGGAGTAGGAGCGCGAACAAGAGCGCGAATAAGAGCGCGAAATCTGAGAAGGTTGGCCATTTATCCGAGAAGGTCGCCAAAAAATCCGAGAAGCTTGTCCAAAAATCCTAAAAGGTCAGCCAAAAATCTGGGAAGCTCACACCCGGCCCCATGCAGGAGCGCGAAATCTGAGAAGGTTGCCCATATATCCGAGAAGGTCGCCAAAAAATCCGAGAAGCTTGTCCAAAAATCCCAAAAGGTCAGCCAAAAATCTGAGAAGCTCACACCCAGCCACATGCAGGAGCGCGAAATCTGAGAAGGTTGCCCATTTATCCGAGAAGGTCGCCAAAAAATCCGAGAAGCTTGTCCAAAAATCCTAAAAGGTCAGCCAAAAATCTGAGAAGCTCACACCCAGCCCCATGCAGGAGCGCGAAATCCGAGAAGGTTGCCCATTTATCCGAGAAGGTCGCCAAAAAATCCGAGAAGCTTGTCCAAAAATCCTAAAAGGTCAGTCAAAAATCTGAGAAGCTCACACCCAGCCCCATGCAGGAGCGCAAAATCTGAGAAGGTTGGCCATTTATCCGAGAAGGTCGCCAAAAAATCCGAGAAGCTTGTCCAAAAATCCTAAAAGGTCAGCCAAGAATCTGAGAAGCTCACACCCAGCCCCATGCAGGAGCGCGAAATCTGAGAAGGTTGGCCATTTATCCGAGAAGGTCGCTAAAAAATCCCAGAAGCTTGTCCAAAAATCCCAAAAGGTCAGCCAAAAATCTGAGAAGCTCACACCCAGCCCCATGCAGGAGCGCGAAATCTGAGAAGGTTGGCCATTTATCCGAGAAGGTCGCCAAAAAATCCGAGAAGCTTGTCCAAAAATCCTAAAAGGTCAGCCAAAAATCTGAGAAGCTCACACCCAGCCTTATGCAGGAGCGCGAAATCCGAGAAGGTTGCCCATTTATCCGAGAAGGTCGCCAAAAAATCCGATAAGCTTGTCCAAAAATCCCAAAAGGTCAGCCAAAAATCTGAGAAGCTCACACCCAGCCCCATGCAGGAGCGCGAAATCTGAGAAGGTTGGCCATTTATCCGAGAAGGTCGCCAAAAAATCCGATAAGCTTGTCCAAAAATCCCAAAAGGTCAGCCAAAAATCTGAGAAGCTCTCACCCGGCCCCAAGCAGGAGCGCGAAATCTGAGAAGGTTGGCCATTTATCCGAGAAGGTCGCCAAAAAATCCGAGAAGCTTGTCCAAAAATCCTAAAAGGTCAGCCAAAAATCTGAGAAGCTCACACCCGGCCACATTCCTAATTAAGCGGAATTTCTCCGCTTATTTATCAACGCTACTTTAGCGTCTCCTATTAAAGACAAAAGCTTGGGACTCCCCTCAAGCTTTTGTCTGCTAATTATAGTGTTAGTTAATTTGCGATTTAGACTTTCTCTCACGTTTTTGGAACGACTTATTTTGTTGCGTTTCCTTTTTAAAAAAATTAAGACGAGTTGATTACCACTCTAGTTTCTCGTCTTCTACTTCCTCAAAAGTTATCACTTCTACTTCGTCATCGTTTTCGCCCTCGTCGTCATCC
The DNA here is from genome assembly GCF_029094525.1 of Pullulanibacillus sp. KACC 23026. Lineage (NCBI taxonomy): Bacteria > Bacillati > Bacillota > Bacilli > Caryophanales > Sporolactobacillaceae > Pullulanibacillus > Pullulanibacillus sp. KACC 23026. Next base: position 958,224 of record NZ_CP119107.1, read on the forward strand.
TCGTCGTCGTCGTCGTCGTCGTCGTCGTCATCCTCGTCGTCGTCGTCATCCTCGTCCTCGTCGTCATCCTCGTCGTCGTCGTCGTCGTCATCCTCGTCGTCGTCGTCGTCGTCTTCGTCTACTTCGTCGTCGTCCTCATCCTCATCATCATCTTCGTCCTCGTCGTCATCAACTTCTTCTACGTCGTCGTCATCGTCATCGTCATCATTTTCTAATTTAAATTCGGTGTCGGTGTCATCGTCAAATTCTACTTTTACTTTTACTAAGCCATCAACTCCAGTAGCTAAAGCTTCTTTTACTGCTTCTAGGATGTCTTCGAAGGATGCTTCTTCATCTAAATGAAATCCATCTGGAAAATCAACGAGGACTTTCGTTTTTTTGACATGTTTGGACACAGTTCTTCCTCCTTAAATTTTAAATGCTTGTTCTCTAAAATAGGAAACATTTAATAGCCGGGCGAAATCCGCCCTCGCTGACTAATCGATAAGTTGTAAATTGAATGAGTTTTTGTCCTTTAACGTAAAAAGGGGACCCTTATCACTGTTCCTCCACGGGAACGATTTAGATAAATAGAGTAGGATTATGTTGGTTGGAGGCAGTATATAAAAAGTTATCGTCTACTTCTGTGTCTTCTTCTAGGACCTCTTCTTCTTCTTTTTCTACTTCTTCAACTTCAACTTCAACTTCAACTTCAACTTCTGCTTCGGTCACTGTTGGACCAACTGCAGATGTACAATCGGATTCATATTCCGATCTTGATTCGTCATCGAATTCAATTTTTATTTTTGTCGAGTTGCTCGATGGTGTTGCTAGAATCTTCTTAAGCACATCTTCAACAGATGCCTCTTCGCTTAAATTGAAACCATCATCAAAGTCCATAATGAGTTTCACTTTTTTAGCGAGTTTTGCCACGTTGTTCCCTCCTTTAAATTATCTTCCTGTTCAACTATAAGAGGGAGGTCAGAATATTAGGGGCTTCTACGTTAGGAAGGAAAGACTTTTATATAAATACTAATTTGTGTAGGATTATCCGAACGTATAAAGGAATTGGTTTAATCTTGGAAGGTGGATTATGAATGTACGTTATTCCCTCTTGGACACTTTTTATAGATAAACAGGTTATATATCTTTAGTAATAAAATATGTCTTAGTTTCGTTAGTGTTATAGGGCAAATCCACTAACTTATAAAAAAGTAACCAAAAAAGTAGAAGGCTTGCTTGTTAAAGGAAGTGGCGGTAATGGCAGTCTTATTCAGTTAGTCTTTGTTATTTTTCGTTCTGGTTATGAGAATAGATAGGCGGAGAAGTTCCGCCTAATGGATAAAAAGGAGGTTAAAGAAGCCGATATAAGCGGAAGATTTCCGATTAACGGCACTCAATCTGACCAAATCCTATGCTTTCGATACAAATAAACGGAAAAACGACCCTTATTTTTATAGAAATAAGGGCCGTTCCCAATTTAACCGGAATTTTTCCGTTTATTTTCACACACTAGAACTAACAGAAATTCGCCAATATGCTGTCTTTCTCGCAACACGGATTCCCATTCTAGACTGTTTTTGCCTGATCGTTCGGTAAGAATAGGGCCATCACGGATCCGAGTAATGGCAGCAGGGATAGGATCGTGAAGACCGCTGCGACTCCAAAGGCATCGGAAATGCTTCCCATGAAGACGGATCCGATACCGCCGGCGCCAACATTAAAGCCGATCGAAAGCCCTGATGCTAATCCAATATTCTGTGGCAGCATGCGCTGCATATAGACAACGCTCACGGAAAAGGATGAGAGGACGCTGAATCCGAATAATAATAGGTCGATGACGGAGAAGACTCCATGAACGTGCGGAAATAATAAGGCAAATGGTGTCGCGACAAGCATGGAAAAAACGAGAAGCCGCTTCATTCCAATTTTGTCGGACCAGAGACCGCCGAGAAAGGTACCTAGAGCCCCAGCGCCAACAAAGACAAAGCTCAATGTTTCTGATTGTTCGATGGTTAAGTTATGCAAATAAAACGGTAAAAAGACGACGACTCCGATTTGACACCAAGAACGAAAGATAATGACAAGGGATAATAGAAGGGCGCCTGAGATGTTATTGCTTTCCGTTCTTACTTGTTTACTTGTCTTTTGTGAATCAGACAGTTTCTTACGCATCCATGGAAGGATTTGACCAGTTAAAGGGAGTGACAATAGACCAACTGGAATTAACCAAAGCAGACCATGAATGCCAGTTCGCGATAAAACCAATGGGACCATGAGTGGCCCAAATGCTTGCCCAGAGTTTCCGCCCACCTGAAAGATTGCTTGTGCTAATCCTTTTTTTGAGCCTGAAGCAAGATGGGTTCCCCGGGAGGCTTCAGGATGAAAAGCGCCCGAACCAAGACCGCTGATCGATATAAAGAGCAAGAGCCATGGCAAGGAAGGGGCGAGACCCGTGAGCGCAAGTCCCATGATGGAACAGAATACACCGGCAGTTAACAGCCAGACACGTGGTTTTCGGTCGGCGAAGATACCAAAAAGCGGTTGAGAGGCCGATGACGTGAGATAGGACATCAGCACAATTAAAGTGGATTGTGTGTAATTCAGAGAAAAGGCCTGTTTATATAATACGACAAGGGCTGGCACCATACCCGTTGTCACCAAATCATTTAGAAAATGAGATCCACTGAACGTAAATACCGCACGCCGTGATATTGGCGTTTGGCCATGTTCCTGAGTCGCTCTGTTCGTTGCCAAATAAGTCACCTCAAATGATTGAAAAAATTATAGGATCGCTTGATTAACTAAAAACATCTTTTATTGTAATCCCTGAGCCAGCGACTGTCTATGCTCGAAGGTTTCAAATGACGTAAGGTTTTAGATAGAAATAACATGCCAATAGATTGGTAGTTAATGGATAGAAAGAATCGGTTTCTAAGGAGAAAGCCTTATTATTAAAGGCTTTGCCGTTCCTTGAAAAATGATTGGGTTGATTCTGTGGAATTTTTACATAATTAAATGTCTATTTATTAATCTTTTATTAAGAATTGATTGCTAGCTTTGTAATTATATTGAAATCATTTTAACTTTTTTATTAAAGGAGTGTTTGGAGATGGGAGTTAGTCAAGAGTCTTCTTTTGATGAAACGGAAGTAGAGGCGGGGCCGTCCCGTAACCGGCGATGGGGTCGCTGGATCGGCTGGGGGATTGTTATTATTGTCGTCTTGTTAGCGGCTTGGTGGGGTTATCATTATTATAAATCACATAAGACACGTGCTGCTGCAGGATCGTTTACCCCGACCGCTCAAGTGACGCGAGGAAATATCGATGTGACGGTGTCCGGATCGGGCAGTCTCCAGCCTGTTCATACGGCTACAATTACAGGCGCTAATCAGGAGACGATTGATACAGTGAAGGTAAAAGAGGGAGATAAAGTGAAGAAGGGTCAGGTGATTGCGACACTTGATTCATCCAGCACTCAGGATCAAATCAACCAAGATGAAGTTAATCTTCAGAAGGATCAGCTCCAGCTCTCACAAAACGAAGACCAGTTAACGGATTTAGAGAATGGAACAGCAACGACTGAAACGACGACAACCAGTCAATCAAATGGTCCAAACTCTGATCAAGGAACAAGTCAGAATTCTAACCAAAGCAGTACTAACACACAGGATCAAATTGATAACTTGAAAGTCACCATCGAAGAGGCTAAGCTGGATATTTCTCAGTTAGAATCAACGATCGCCTCTCTTAAGAAACAAGTGGCGAATGCGACGATTAAAGCACCAATTACTGGAACGATCGACACACTTGGCATTAAGAACGGGGATCAGGTTAGTTCTAGTACAACGGTTGCCACGATTACGAACTACTCAAGTATGGAATTGGTCACACAGGTCGATGAGCTCGATATTTCGCAAGTGAAGAAAGGTCAAACCGCTACGATCACGGTCGATGCTCTATCCGGTCAAAAGTTTACAGGTAAGGTTACAAAAATTGCAAAACAAGGAACATCCACGAATGGTGTTGCGACGTTTGATGTTACCGTGAAACTGGATTCAATTAAAAATGCTCTTTCAGGAATGACAGCAGAAGCCAGCATTCTAGTACAGTCGAAAAAGAATGTCTTAATGCTTCCGATCGAAGCCGTGCAAACAAATGGAACGAATCATTATGTGCTTCTTTCAGATGGAACTGGTTCTGGACAAGCTGGCCAAGCAACAGGATCGAGCGAGGGGTCTAGCGGTTCTAGCCATTCATCTGGTGAAGGTTATGGTAACCGCGGTTCGAACGGCTATAGTGGTAAAGCAAATGGCGCTGGCGGCTATTCACGCGGGGCAGCAGCAAGCGGCGGAACCTTTAAGATGCAGCCTGTTCAAGTGGGTGTGCATAACGATAATTATATTGAAATCACTTCCGGCTTAAGCGAGGGTGACGTGGTCCGAATTCCAAATACCACAACCTCTTCCTCTTCTTCTGCAACGAGTAAATTTGGCGGCGGTATGGGTATGATGGGCGGTAGCTTTGGAGGCATGAGCGGTGGCTTTGGAGGTATGAGCGGCGGTTATGGATCGCGCGGAAGAAGCTTTAGCGGCGGTTCAAGCGGTGTTGGCTCAAGCAGCGGAGGCTCGAGCAGCTCGAGTGGAGGGAGTAAGTAATGACCTCAAAGCGCGCATTAATAGACATTAAGAATTTGTCGAAGTTTTATAAAATGGGAGGTGAAACGGTGAAGGCTCTTAATAAAGTGAGCCTTACCGTTTCAAAAGGAGATTTCCTTGCCATTATAGGTCCTTCAGGATCAGGAAAATCCACGTTAATGAATATGATCGGTTGTTTGGACCTGCCAACTTCTGGTGAGTATTGGCTTGACCAGGAACCCATCAATCAGCTTAAAGACAATCAGCTTGCTCAGATTCGAAACCGAAAAATTGGCTTTATTTTTCAAAGCTTTAATTTGCTCTCTAAGCTCAATGCTCTTGAGAACGTCGAGCTTCCGCTTATCTATCAAGGCGTTCCGACTAAAGAACGGCATAAGGCCGCCTTTGAGGCATTGGAAAAAGTGGGATTAGGCGATCGGGCCCATCACCGTCCATCTGAGTTATCAGGCGGTCAACAGCAGCGTGTGGCTATTGCTCGGGCATTAGCGACGAATCCGCCAATTTTATTGGCCGATGAACCAACAGGCGCTTTGGATACGAAAACCGGGCATGAGGTCATGACCTTGATGAAGCAGCTCAATGAAATAGGGCACACCATTGTATTGATTACGCATGACCTGACCATTGCTGAACAAGCAAAGCGGGTCGTTCATATACAAGATGGGGTGTTGACAGAAGGGGGTGCTGTCACCCGTGAATATCGGTCAAGGGTTTAAAATGGCCTTCAAAAGCATTATGGGAAACAAGCTAAGGACGGTTCTCACGATGCTTGGGATTATAATTGGGGTTACATCTGTTATTACATTAGTTTCACTTGGTAAAGGAACATCAGCCGAGGTGAGTGAGCAGGTTCAAAGCCTCGGCTCCAACCTCCTAACAGTTAATATTATGGGGAGGGGCGCAACAACAACAATCAGCTATGACGATGCGATGTCCTTGCAGAAATTAACTGGTGTTCAATACGTGGCCCCTGTTAAACAGTCTTCAGAGACGATTAAATATGGGACAACAAGTGAAGATAATGTCAGCGTTATTGGGACGAACCAAGATTATTTGAATGTGCGTCAGTATCAGGTCGCTAACGGACGCTTTATTGCACCGATTGATTTAGAGTATTATCAAAAAGTTGCGGTTGTCGGCTCCACCGTTGCTCAGGAATTATTCGGTTTCACTAGTCCTGTGGGACAAAGCATTCAGATCAACGGAATCCATTTTACCGTTGTCGGATTGCTTCAATCAAAAGGCGATTCATCATCAGGTGATAACGATGATGTGGTCATGATTCCTGAAACAACAGCTGAGCGCATCTTTCAGTCTAAAGGGGTCGGAAGTGTCTATGTTCAGGCAACAGATGCTGACCAGACGAATCTGGTTGTGAATGAGCTCAATTACAAAATGAGTCAGCTCTTCCGTGGTGACACAGATAGCTATAGTGTGTTAAACCAACAAGATATCATCAATACGATGAGTTCTGTGTCGAATACACTTTCGATGGCTCTCGGCGGTGTTGCGGCGATTTCATTATTAGTCGGCGGAATTGGAATTATGAATATCATGCTTGTATCGGTGACGGAGCGAACGCGGGAGATTGGGATTCGTAAGGCAATCGGGGCGCGAAAACGGGATATCCTCCTGCAGTTTCTCATCGAATCGATAGCGATGAGCGGTATTGGGGGACTTCTAGGGATAGCGCTTGGGGTCGGCTTGACCTTTGGGATCGGCAAGTTTACAAGCATTACGGCCGTTTACTCAACGAATATCATTCTGTTATCGTTCTTCTTTTCATTGGCAATTGGCGTCATTTTTGGTATCTTCCCAGCTAATAAAGCAGCGAAACTGAAACCAATTGACGCACTTAAATTTGATTAATGATATAACAGCCATTTGGGGAGCTTATCTACATAAATAGGCTCCCTATTTATTTGCACACATTTTGTCAAATAAAGTCGATAAATATCGACTTGTTGTCTTGCTATCTACTTGATAGTTTTTGAAATGGTGGGTTAAAAGACCTATGATATTTATGGGTCTATTGGAGGTGTTCCCCTAAAAATGGTAAAAAGATCTAGTGGGTTTCAGGTGTGGAATGGAGTGGTTATCCATAAAATGTACGCCAATCGCCCCGTTTTAATCGGCTTATTTCAATATATGCCTTGTATATAAGGTATCGCGCCGATGCTTTCGAAGAGGATGAAAAATTTGTGGGGGTAAAATTAACCTAAAACCTAAAATGGGTCTTTTGTACTATTTAACTTATGGCGCGAATTTGATAGATTTATGTCATAAAAGATCGAGCGATACAGAGTCTTGCTTGATCTCGATAAAGGCAAAGCTGGTGAAAGCCAGTGACGCAAAGCTACAGGGGCTAAAGTGTTTGACACGATGCCAGCCAGTTACCGAAAGATCAGTGGGGCTATGTTTGTTATAGCGGAAACGGGTTATTTTGAACCCCCCACCTTTCGGAAAAAGGCGGGGGGTTTTTTCAATGAAGAAGGGGGGCTCGGATGGAATTAGTCAATGTGACTTCGGGCAAACAATTAGCTGGAAACGTAGAACAGGCTGCTACATTTGGCAAACGTCTTAAAGGTTTAATGTTTCGCCATCATTTATCTATGGATTCTGCCATGTATTTAGCACCATGCCGCTCTATTCATACGTTTTTCATGAAGTTTCCAATCGATGTCCTCTATGTGGATTCAGAAAACAACATTGTCAGTCTTGAAAAAAACATGCCGCCTGGGAAAGTTGGAAAGACAGTTCGTCACGCCAAGTACGTGATTGAACTGAATGCAGGCAGGATTGACCAAACCGACACACAAATTGGTCATAAGCTTGCTTTTGTTGGAAAAGGAAGACGCAGCAAACGTTAAAACTAAAAAACTACTAAATTTTAAAAAATCAAGGAGGATTTTTTATGTTAAACAAAATTAAAGGGTTATTCGTTGAAGAAGAAGGACAAGGTATGGCAGAGTACGGCTTGATCATCGGTCTAGTAGCGGTTGTGTTGATTGGATCAATCGTTATTTTTAGAAAGAACCTTGAAGATATGTTCTCTGGTATTAGCCTTTCAGATCCAGGGGACGCCAGTAATTAAATATTCCTATTAAAGGCATGCACTTTTATGTGAATGTTCAAAGAAGCTCTACGGTGAGGATCGTAGGGCTTTTTTTCAAGGTTTAAAAGATACAGAGAGGGTGAACGGCCGTGTGGTTGAATGGTCTGCTTCTTGTCGTTCTTGGAATATCGGTCTATACCGATTTAAAGAGCCGAAAAATTTATAACAAAGTGATTTTGCCTGCGCTCCTTGCAGCACTTGCGGTTAATAGCATGATCGGCGGCTGGAGAGGTTTCGATCATTCTTTGTTAGGATTATTAGTTGGTTTTTCGATTTTGCTCATCCCTTACTTTATGGGAGGGATTGGAGCAGGTGATGTGAAACTGCTTGCGGCTGTTGGGGCAATAAAAGGGACTATATTTGTTATACAAGCCTCAATCTTCATGGCCTTGATTGGCGGTGTCATAGGACTCTGTCTCCTCTTATTTAAAAAAGGTGTTATTAAAAACCTTATCAGCTTTTTATTAAGCAGGAGGGCAGGGGTCAAAACTCCCTTGTTTCTAGATAAAACGAAAAAATGGTTTCCTTATGGTGTTGCGATTGCCGGAGGTGCTGTTCTCGGACTGATCATGCATGGGTCGGTTTGGCTATGGAACTGAAAAATGGGCAGAAGTGCAAGAGGGGAGAAATTTCACCGTCTAAAGAAGATAAAAAGGCTTGTTTCACAGTCTTCAAAAGGCTGATGAAGAGAGAAGAGGGGCAATCTTTAGTCGAATTTGCGCTTACGGCTCCGATCCTCTTACTTTTAATGGCAGGCATTGTCAATTTTGGTTTTATCTTTTATACCTATCTAAATATGACTATTACAACCCAAGAGTCAGCCCGATTAGCCAGTCTTGGCAAGTCGGATTGTCAGGTGGGTGACTATATAAATCAAAATCTGAACGTTATGGGAGAAGACAAGCTGGTACTTCCCAGCTGCTCCACTTATAATACGACCTCTACCTCCAAATCATTGGTGGCAACGGTGAATCCGATTGGTTCGTCACGGAAATCGGGGGATACCGTTACGGTGACTTTAACGTATTCAATCAGCAACCTCACCCCCATTTTAAATCAATTTCTGAAACCTGTTACGCTCACCACAAAAACGAGCATACTTGTGGAATAAAAAAAATAAAACACGTTTTGACTAAACAAGACGGGTTGACCTCAATCCTTGAAAGCTGTTTTAGAGAGGATGAAACAAGGTCTACTGTGTCTAGAGCATAGATTCATGTGGATCAAGTACCAAACATCAGGTGCCTATACATCAAAGCTAGTAAAGCAGGTGAAGCTAATGAGACGATTCTTACTTTTATTATTGGCTCTTGTCATGGCAGGAGTTACGACTTATCTCTTTTATACCTATATGCAGAAGGCACCGTCACAGTCAGCAACGGCACCAGTTGACAGGGTCACTGTTGTCGTAGCGAAAGAATCAATTCCAGAAAATACGAAGGTGACCGATAAAATGGTGGAGCTTGCATCGGTCCCTAAAACAAGCCTTCAGCCTGATGCAGTTACTTCTTTGGATCAGGTGATTGGAAAGCTTACGAAGATCGATATTGAACCTAATGAAATGCTCTTAACCCATCATCTTGAATCCCTTAAAGACGCTGCCTTGCTTTCTCATAAAATTAAACCAGGCTATCGTGCTATTACATTACAGGCTAAAAACATATCTGATACGGTTGCTAATTTGGATCAGCCTGGTGATCATGTGGATGTCCTCCTCGAACAGAATGGAAAGCCTTCGACCTTACTCGTGTTAAGCAATGTCTTAGTTCTAGCGGTCGATGGGAAAATGACACCATCCACTAAAACCCCTGACATGAGCAGTCCCTATACGATGACAACACTTGAAGTCAATCTTCAGGATGCCATGAAGCTTGCAACGGCTGAGCAGAAGGGCGAGATCAAATTTATTCTTCGAAGTGCCATTCCTGCTTCTTAAGGAGGGAATCGTGTTCTATGGTAGATCAAGCCGCTATGAATTCAAAACGAAATAAAGGGGAATTAATTGTCGTTTGTGGAGCAAAGGGAGGGATCGGAAAAACGCTGATCTCGATTAACTTGGCCATTGCTCTTCAAAAGAATCGTAAGCAAGTTGCTTTATGGGATGGCGATTTTCAATTTGGAGACGTTGATATCTCATTAAATCTTCAACCCACTTTTACAATGGAGGAAGTGATTGAAAGCATGGACTCTTTGGACCAGTACTCGCTAGAAAGTTTAATGACTGTCCATGAAAGTGGTGTGGCGGTGCTTCCGGCGCCACGTCGTCCGGAATTTGCTGATCTAGTAACTCCGGCGATTCTCACAAAGACGTTGAACTTGTTGCTTGAGAGATATGAAAGAGTGGTTGTGGATACTGGGGCCGGGATAACTGAACAGAGTTTATCACTCTTAGAACAAGCTGACCAAATTTTGCTTGTTACCACTTCTGGTCTTTCCCCAGTAAAGCATACCAAATCGATCCTAGAGATTTTTGATGCATTAGAGCTTCGTGAGCGTGTGCGTGTCGTGATTAACCGTTCGACCATGGAGTCAATGGCACCCATTGAGAAAATACTTGAGACGCTTCAAATTGATACAGCTTATACAGTCCCCAATAATTTTTCAGTGGCACATGCTTCGCTTGACGAAGGCAGGCCGCTCACACTATATAAATCGAAATCCGATGTCGCCAGAGCCATTTTTAAGATGGCAGAGACCATGGAAACAGGCGCACCGATTGATCCGATTGTACCACCGAAAACCTCTTTTTTTAAAAAGCATTCTCTTAAACATTGAAAAAAGAAGGGACCGTGATACCATGGGACTTTTTGAACGTATGCAAAAAAAGAAACTATCTCAAACTGTGGCCTCTAATATAAACAATGACAACGGTTCAGCTCCCCAAGAAAAGGAGAAAGTGATCGTTGATGAAAAGACAGGGGCTCTTGAATATGAAAGACGCGCTCCTGTTGAACCGGAAGAAGAAACGCTGGACCTGCCTTTAAGGAGAAGGGTATCTTTTTCATCCAAAGACGAACAGGAGATTGCTCGAAAAGGTCCAGTTAAGGCTTCTCAAATAGAGCAAGAAATAGGGAGCACGACCTATTCCCCAAAACCAAAAGAAAAGTCTTGGGGGGAGCAGCAAGCACTTGATGAAGTCGATGTGAAGGGGGAGCATTCTCTTTCAGAAGGCAGCCATCGTGGTCAATCTGATCGCTTTTTGTCACTTGCTCAAGAGATGCAAACAGTGCTCTTAAAAGAATACGATGACCTAGAAATTAGGACGAGAAGCCCCGAAGAGTCTTACGGATTGTTTGAGGCTGGACCCGAGGTGTATAAGGGACATCAGGCGGTAAATGCGGCTGAGTTTTCGGATGAAAATCAGGTGCTTCAAGGGGAGAACCTATCAAGCCGCCCTATTGAGGTAAAAGAAGTGCCGGTAGCTGAGGACATGCCTCAAGCTTCCAAAACGCTTTCTATGAAGCTAAATGAGCACTTAAACGGTGAAAAGATCAGCTTGTCGGCTAAACTGCATTCTTCAAAGCCAGAACTTCCAACTGATAAATTGAAAAGTGAAACACACCGTTTACCTGATAAGCAGCAAAAACTTAAGGACGAACTCCAAAAAAGGATTATCAATGATTACCGCACGACTGATGTCTCTGAGATTATTGAGCAATTAGATAGTTTGGTGCTCGAGATTATTAAAGAAGACGATACCTTAAAAGGATCGATTGATCGCAAGCAGGTCGTTGAAGAAGTAACCAATGAGCTCAATGGATTTGGTCCCATTAATCCTCTTTTATTAGATGAAGAGATCTCCGAGGTGATGGTCAACGGTCCTCTTCAGGTATATGCCGAGAAAAAAGGGAAGCTGGTTCTAACCGATGTTCAGTTTCGTGACGATGAACATGTCATGAATATTATTGAGAGAATCGTAGCTCCGCTTGGGAGACGGATCGATGAGAGCAGCCCTATGGTAGACGCGCGCCTTCCGGATGGCTCGCGGGTGAATGCGATCATTCCGCCGCTTGCCCTCAATGGTCCGACGTTGACGATTCGTAAGTTCTCAAAGGATCCATTTAAGGTTTCGGACTTAGTCCGTTTTGGAACGCTCAGTGAGGAAATGGCAGTCTTTCTAGATGCCTGCATTAAGGCTCGTTTAAATGTTTTCGTCAGTGGCGGGACAGGTTCAGGAAAGACAACCACATTGAACGTTCTCTCGTCGTTTATTCCGGACGATGAACGAATTATAACGATTGAGGATGCGGCCGAACTGCAATTGAGCCAAGAGCATGTCGTATCACTTGAAACCCGGCCGCCAAATATTGAAGGAAATGGCGGCATCACGATTCGTGACCTTGTTCGAAATTCATTGCGAATGAGACCAGAGCGCATTATTATTGGTGAGGTTCGGGGAGCAGAGGCGCTTGACATGCTTCAAGCGATGAATACGGGTCATGACGGGTCTCTTGCTACAGGTCACTCTAATAGTCCAAGGGACATGCTGTCACGACTTGAAACCATGGTTATGATGGCTGGAATGGAGCTCCCGATTAAAGCCATTCGTGAACAGATTGCGGGTGCTATTGATCTGGTTATTCAGCAAACCCGATTGAAGGACGGTTCTCGTAAAATCACACAAATCACGGAAGTTCAAGGACTTGAAGGTGATATTATTGTCCTTCAAGACATCTTTACTCTTGAGCAACAGGGAATGGATGCGGATGGAAAGGTCATAGGTGACCTCGTCCCAACTGGCGTGCTTCCGACTTTTTATGAGCGGTTTGAATATGCAGGGATTAAGATTCCTAATTCCATCTTTTTTAGGACTTAACCATGAAGACTTCTTGATGGCCTTTATAAATCATATTTCCTGGAAAATTTTTAAGTGGTTTAAGTAAAACACAGCCCCCTTCAAAAGCTTGCGTTTAGCCAGTTTTTCAAAATAAGAAACGGAGTTGAGCCGTATGGCTGCCCTACTTTCTTCCTTTTTAGTTTTCACATTTCTCTTGTTTTCCTGGCTGCTCTTGACGTTTTTTAAAGGCAAAAAGGACGTCCGGAAACGGCTTGACTTTTATTTACAGTTAGAAGGGAATTCAATGGATGCGGTTGTGCATGAGACGAAGGCACGTCTGACGTTATCAGCAAAATTAAAGAGGATTAATAAGAGTCTTAAAAGCAGACTAACTATGAAAAGAAACAGTGATAAGCTCGTCGCTTTTCTCAGAAGTGCCGGTGTCCATTGGCAGCCGGGTGAATATATGGCGTTTCGGGTTATTGCTGCGATCATTGCTGCCGGGCTGCTTGACATCCTCCATGTAAGCTGGGTGCTGCCGATATTAGGAGCCTTTATTGGTTTCTTTTATCCAAAATTATGGGTATCAGGCAAACGAAAAAAACGATTGAAACAGTTTAATGACGGTTTGGCCGATATGATTTCTTCATTGATCAATTCGCTTCGGGCAGGCTTTAGCTTTCTCCAAGCTCTGAAAGCTGTAGAAGAGGAATCAGAAGAACCGATTAAGGGAGAAATTGGCCAGGTGTTAAAAGAAATGCAATACGGATCAAGCCTTGAAGAAGCTCTGAAAAATCTTTATGAGCGTGTGCCAAGCGATGATTTGGATATCCTCATACAAGCGGTATTGATTCAAAGACAAGTGGGCGGCAACCTGGCAACTGTTCTTTCGAGCATTGTTGAAACCATTAGAGAGCGAATTAAGCTTCAGGGTCAAGTGAAAACATTAACGGCTCAAGGTAAGATGTCGGGTATGGTGATCGGAGGCTTGCCGTTTGGGTTAGGCGGTATCATTTTTGTTATTTCGCCTTCTTATATGAGCGCACTGTTTCATAACGTTATTGGGATACTATTAATTAGTGTCGCAGTCGTATCAGGTATTATTGGATTTGTGCTGATCCAGAAAATAACGAAAGTGGAGGTGTAGACATGCTTTATTTTGCCTTTTTTGTTACGATCTTTCTCTTTTTGGCCGCGATTATTTTAGTTCCTGCTTCTAAACAAAAAAAGGCAGATCGGCTTGCAGTCTATCTGGATGGAGAACTTCCACAGGTAGCGTTGCTTGAAAAAGAAAAGACAAAAGGGCCCTCCTCATTCAATCTCTTAATTAAATCACTCTGGACAAGACTTGCCGCCTTATCTAAAAAGCGAGTCTCACCAAAGAAACTGGCTAGGCTTGAACTTAAGCTTTTAAAGGCAGGTTCGCCGATGAATATGTCGCCGATCGATTTCCGTCTTCTTCAATTAGTCTCTCTTTTAGGCGTGTCTCTTTTGTTTGGCGGTATGGCACTTGCGATGCATTTATCTGACACCTATATTTTTCTGCTTGTTTTGGTTGGAATCGTCTATGGCGCGATCCTGCCAACCACTTTGCTCAATTCCCGAATTAAACGGCGAGCCAAAGAGGCTTTGCGTGAACTACCTGATTTTGTAGATTTATTGACGGTCAGCCTTGAAGCAGGTCTAGGTTTTGATGCAGCTATCTCTAAGGTTATAGAAAAGCGGCAAGGGGTCTTATCTGATGAATTCCGTCTATGCCTTGACCATATCCGTCTTGGGAAAACTAGACGGGAAGGACTATTAGGGATCAAGCAAAGGCTAGAAGTTGAAGAAATTGCCACACTCCTTAACAGCATTGTCCGCGCCGAAAAGCTTGGGGTTGGGATGGTGCAGATTCTCCGTATTCAATCCGTAGATGTAAGGGAAAAGAGGAGACAGAGGGCCGAGGAAACAGCGATGAAGGCACCGATTAAAATGCTCTTTCCGCTTGTCATTTTCATTTTTCCTAGTCTTTTTATTACGATCCTTGGTCCGGCTGTTATACAAGCGATTAGTTCATTCAGTGGAAAATGAAATAGGGTGAAGCTATGGTGAGAAAACTAAAAGCTTTATGGCGGGATCAAAGCGGGCAGTCTCTTGTTCTTTTTGTTCTTTTACTTCCTATCCTCCTCGGAATGGCTGGATTAACCGTTGATGTGGGTTATTTCTATGTTGAAAAGCAGCATATGCAAAGTGCTGTGGATTCTTCTGCACTCTCAGGAGCTCAGACTCTTATCAATAATCCAGACAATGTTGATCAGGTAACCAAAGAAATTGGGGAGGATAATAATCTTAACCCAGGAAATATGGTCGTGACATCAGATACGTCTCAGAATACGGTTAAAGTCGAGTATTCCCAAGTTGTTCCAACCTTTTTTATGCGTGTTCTTAATATCGATTCAAGAACTATAAATGTGTCTGCAACTGCCCAGGCCTCTCAAATGCCGGGCTCTCAAGTTTTTAATTATACTATCTTCTCTAATGAAGATCTTACGATGTCTTCGAGTACTTTTGATGTAAAGGGCATGGTCCACGTCAATGGAAAATCAGGCATCTATACAAGCAGCAGTTATTTTGAACAACGTTTTGAAGCGGTGGGGCCATTATCTCAAGGAGGAAGGAACACCTTTTATCAGCTGGTGCAAAACGCGAGTCCTGTCTCAATGCCAACTTTTGATATTAATTATTATAAAAATAATGCCACGACCGTTTATTCGAGCAGCAAGAATTTTTCTAATACCCAATTAAATATTAACGGGATTGTCTTTGTAAATGGAGATGTGACCATATCTGGAAGCAGTATTACAGGTAATGGGACAATTGTAGCGACGGGGAATATGACTATTTCTTCGAGCAGTTTGACTTATTCGAGTGATCAAAATGCTCTCGGCTTCTTTTCGGGTAATGGAAATATTTCTTTATCATTTAGCAACGCCACGGTTAATGGATTTTTTTATGCACCCAATGGAACTATTAATGTTTCGGGTTCGAGTGCCACGTTTAATGGTGGACTTATTGCGGGGAACGGGGTTATTGTTTCTGGGAGTTCAATGAATTTTAATTATGATGCCAAAATTAAAACACTGCTTCCCCAGCAAAAAGCGACAGTCAAGTTGACTGAATAGGATTCGCTTTTGACTTAAAAGTAACAAATGAAAAACACATAAAAATGAGGATGAGAGGGTGGAGATGCCTTTCATCCTTATTTTTTTATAGGATCAGAAATAAAATTTTAGCAAGAATGACGCAGGCGAATTTTTTAGGAACAAAATTATAAGTGCAACTGGGCGACCGCCAAGTTTTCTTTACTGACCTTCCTCAGCAGTTAATCGACAAATATCGGATGAAAAGTTGTAGAAAAAAACTTATTCATGAAGGATTGAACGAGATTTTGGTGAACGATTCTTGCCCTTGACCATAAAATTCTATGGAATAATTAAATCAAAGGCTGACAAGTATAGATTAAGAGCGTAAATTTTGCGCTTGAAGTTTACCTCAGCAATGATCCATGCTCAAGAGAGTAAAGATAGGAGGGTGTATGTTCCAATGAGTAAATGGGGAACTAATCCGAAAGCGATCGTGACAAGGTTAGGGGTGTGTCTGGCCGTGTTGCTTGGTCTTCTAATAATTGGAGATCAGGTAATGGGAGACGTTTCAAAGCCGCAAGATGCGGATGCAGCCACATCTCGGGCAGGGGTGGTGGCGACTGAACAGGCAGGTGGCTTGAAGATGTCTAAACAGCCTCATTCAGACTCTAAGACGCTGTTGGTTATCCCAGATGGTCATTCCGTTCAAACGCTTTCTGAGCAGGACGGTTGGGCCTATATTTCCTATCAAGCTAAAGAAGGATATGTGCCCGCCAAGGCGATTCGCTATTACTCTCATTTTTCTATGAAAGAGGCTCAATCGATAACAGAACGCGTGATTGAGCAGCAGAGACAAACGTGGAAGACGAATTTGACAAAAGCTCAGATCCATACCATCATGGCACCGAACTTTACTCGAGAATACATAAATAAATACATGAATCAGCAGTTTCGGGCAGCGGGAAAAAGTAAGACAGGAACGCCGCTGTATCACATTAAAGAAACGGAAATCTATGGGTATGCAATTGATGCCTTTGAATGGACAGGAAAACACGGCACCGAAAAGCCGAAAGTGATATATTATGAGCAGGATGGGAAGGCTTATTTACAAATTTCCCAGTATCATGAAAATGAAGAAAGCGGCAATCATTTGAGCACTTTATATTTGACCAAAGCGGCACCGGACGCGAGCTGGAAGGTAACGGATTATATGACGGTTTATTAATCGGCTAAGGGAAATATGCCTTTTTTCTTATATAATTTAGGTATCAAATTAAGCGGGTGGATATGATGATACGTCAATAATACTCTTTGAATTTGAAGACATGGCTATAACGGTGTAGCCAGCTAAAGGAATTTCTGACAGAACGTGCTGTAATCGACAAAACTCGTGTAATTTTTCTCAAAAAGGCTCCTTTTTTCTTATTTCGTTTTTTAATAGAGATAAGAGAGAGGGTGGCTCAGCATGACCTATTATCATTCGGAAGATTTATTAAAAGAAATGGAAGCAGGCTCTGTCCATGCCTTTAATGCCTTTTATGAAAGCCATCGTGCTTATGTCTATAAATTAGCCAGTCAATTAACCCGCAATCATGCCGAAGCAGAGGATTTGTGCCATGATGTCTTTCTTGAGGTGTTTCAGAAGGCGGGGAATTTTGATCAGAGCCGCGGTTCGGTTCAGGCGTGGTTGACAATAAAAACGAAGAGTCGGTTTATTGACCGAACTCGAAGGGCAAAGCGATTCTTCCTAACACCCAATCCCTCTTACTATTCGGATTTCCACTTAGATGAGGGACCTGATCTTAACTTGATGAAAAATGAGAACATACATGAGCTATTCGAGGCGATTCGTCATCTCCCGGATGCTCAACAAGTGGCGCTGATCTCTAAGTATTTTAATGAGCATACCCAAAAGGAGATTGCTCATGCTATGAACAAGCCGCTCGGAACCGTTAAGTCACTTATTCGGTACGGGATTATTAATCTTCGAAAGCTATTAAACGAGCGCGGCTTTCTTGAGACTGAATTCGGTTCTAATTAGGCATAGGAGTCCCTCAAATGCGGTGAGGGGCTCTTTTCATATTTAAAAAGAATCCGTTTTGTTGAGACACGTTTAGGCATGCGCTCTTTCTTAATGCCCCTTTAACGCTGTCATCACCCGTCTAGGATCTGCAGGGCCTGGATGAGAGAGGGCATCCAGAATAAAAGGGTAGGCATTCTTGTTAAAAGAAATGGTGACATGTCCGGTTAGATCGGACGGGATATAGGTTTGCAGTTTGATATTGGTCGTTCGTCCTTTTTTTCCTTGAACAGCCGATTTTCCTGGGGCGTCGCTCAGAAAGGCGGAGGTGTAGGGAACCACTACTTCATCATATTGGGTCGAGATAACGGTGTAGGAAACCTTTCCGGGTGTCTCATCCCCTTGGTTGAGTTTTTGATAAAAGGGCGACCCTGTCGCCTGTTCTTCACACGAAGGGCATGTGCCTATCGACGCAATGGGATTGAACCAATTGCTGAGAGCTGTTCCATGATTGGATGGGACAAGTCCGATCAGATCGTCGACGACTCGGTCCCCTTTAAGAAATTTGATGAAATAGCGGGGCATCATGCCTCCTTGGCTATGGCCGATGATCGACACCTTTTTTGCTCTGGTATAAGTCATAACTTCTTTAATAAATTGCCTGAGTTCGCGGGCAGAGGCCGTAATGGAGCCGGCAGAAGGCTGACCCATAAACCAGCCATAGTTTAACGCATAGACACAATAACCTCGTTTGGCTAACTCCGGGGACAAAGAGAACCAGGTAAAATCCATGGTTTCCAAGGTGCCAGGTACAAGAATAATGGGTTCAGGATGTGAAGGCGTGAGCACGCAGCGAGGGTTGTTTGCTCCCTTCGGAGGTGTGCCTTGTTTCACTAAAAAGGAAGGCGCCTTCCCAGTTGGTACGGATTCGGCTTGAGCAGCAGAACTAGGATAAATTGACAGGATAATGGCAATAAGAAAGAGGGATAGACACAGCCCTTTTTTGTTGAACTTAAAGGAGGCTGACAACTCTTTGTAGCGGGTGATGGACATGCCTTTATCGACCATAACGAGACTCCTTCCATTTTACCACCTTAGTTTTGTTCAACTAACTCCTGTTTATTCGACAGGAATGCTTCCTTGTATGGGGGCCACACTAGCGGAACCTCGTTACCATTAAGCGGAGGAACGCGCCAATTTGAGGCGAATAGCGAATCCTCGTTCTTAAGTGGAGAAACAAGCTATTTGAGGGTGTATAGCGAATTCTCGTTACGCTCAACAGAAATAGGCGTAATGTCAATACGCTATCCGCCGATCAGAAGGAGATGGGCCGAAACCGGAACGGAGAGAAACGGGGAGGGAGCATCTCGATGGTGTTTCAAGTAGAAGGCTTGGTGCACTTGTGTTACACTTCTAGATAATGAATTCCTTAATGAGATGGTGGTTTTTATGACAACAGGAAAAGTTTTAGTCCTTGGTGTTCCTTTTAATAATCTTACCATGGAGCAGCTCCTGCAAAAATTAGAAGAGCACTTAGAGAATCAAGATAAAATTTTTATGGCAACGAGCAACCCTGAAATTGTGATGTATGCGGAAAAGGATCCGGAGTATCGAAAAATATTGACCGAAGCGGATTATAACATTCCGGATGGCATTGGGATTGTCAAGGCGGCAAAGCTGCTTAACCTCCCTATAGAGGAACGTGTGACGGGGTTTGATACCGTGATGCATTTGCTTGAGGTAGCCGACCGTAAAAGGTTAAAGCTTTATTTCTTGGGATCTACAGAAGATGTGCTGCAAAAAGCCGTTGAACGGACGAAGGCCAACTATCCTCATATAGATTTAGTGGGGGCTCGAAACGGTTTCTTTGATTGGCATGACCCAAGTATTGCGGAGGATATTCAAGCCAAGAAACCGGATATCATTTTAGTCGGGATGGGCTTCCCGAGACAAGAGAAGTGGATCTATGAGCATCTTCCTTCTTTTGAAAAAGGGCTGTTTATCGGAGTTGGAGGAACCATCGATATTTTGGCAGGGGAAGTCAAGCGCGCTCCTGCTATGTGGCAAAAATACAATGTGGAATGGCTCTACCGGCTGCTTTCGGATCCAACACGATTTAAGCGAATGATGGTTCTGCCTGTCTTTATGATGAAAATTTATGCAAAAAGATTAACAACTAAGCATTGAAAAACCCGTGCTCCATTGAGTAACGGGTTCACTTCAGAGGTGCAAACAATTAACTATCAAGGTAAATCGCACGGGTTTGGAATGAATTTCACCGTGCGATTTTTATTGTAATATCAATGTTTATTGACCCTTTCATCCGTAAATCACCTATCAAATCATAGTTTAATTTACATGGGTGGAAATAATTATTGGAGGTGTGTGAATTAACCGGTGATTGAGCAAGTGAAAGGTAGGGTGATTACCAAGGTATTCGGATATATCTGTTAAAATAAAAGTTAGATCATCGAAGACTTTGTGAAAAAAATGTTCTTAAAGTAAAAAACGGACTGTCATGTTTAACAAGAAATTTTGGAGTAACCTGTGATCGTTGAAATAAGCGGAAATTTTTCCGTTATCAACCAAAGTAGCGTTCAGTTCGTTGTAAATAAGCGGAGTTTTTCCGTTTAAACAAAAAGAAATGACCCATTTTCATGTTTTTCGAGTCAATAGTCGGAATTTCTCCGTCTATTTTAGCTATTTTTGGTGTTGATTTCTAAATAAGCGGAATTTTTCCGCTTATTTAGAAAGTTCGCCTTAGCCATTTAATGAAATAGGTAATCGATTGCCTTTTATGAAAATAATCAAACCGAATCTCAAAGGATTCGGTTGTTTTGACGTTTACTATTCTTTTCTTTCTGTGATTTTATTGTAAATAGTAGTGTGAATTAAGGTGATAATTAGAGTTTTGCACCTCACAAGTGAACCCGTGTTCCATTGAGCGCGGGTTTTTTCTTCATTATTTATAATAAAAAAAATCAGCATCTACTTTAATAGCAGCGCTGATTTAGATCTTAGCCTTTACTTTTGGAATGCTGAAGGACGAGTCGCTTAACAGCATTTACTAATGGCTTTTTGGAATGGAAGGAGGTAAACATCTCCATACTAAATCGAATCATGACCGTACCGGCAAGAAGGATAATGATCGACCCCCAAAGAATCGAACGGGAGAAAATGACTCCTGCAATACCGAAAAATAAGCTGATCAGAAAAATGATGTAAACCGTTGTTCCATGACTAAAGCCTAGTTCCATTAAACAATGATGTAAATGCCCTTTGTCCGGAGCCGAGAGCTTTTGGTGCTTAAGGGCCCGACGTATGATAGCAAACGATGTATCAAAAATAGGAACCGCAAGGACAACGATCGGAATAATGACTGAGAAGAACGTGATACTTTTAAATAAGCCGAGAATAGAGATAACTGCAATTATATATCCTATGAACATCGATCCAGCATCTCCCATGAATATTTTCGCTGGATGGACGTTGAAGAATAAGAAACCTAAAGTTCCACCGAGCAGCATCACGGAGAGGGAGATCGCTAACGTTTGATAATTAAGAATACCCATAACGAGGAGCGCCCCAAGAGCAATGGAGGATACACCGCTCGCCAAACCATCTAAGCCGTCAATCAAATTCATGGCGTTGGTTAAACCGACAATCCATAAAATAGTAAGTGGGTAGGAAAACCAGCCCAATTGTATATATCCAAAATGCGGAAGCTGTAAAGACGTAATTTTAACTCCATAGACTGTAACAATAACGGCAGCTATGATTTGAATCATCAGCTTGAGTCTTGGAGAAAGGCTAATTTTATCGTCAATGACACCCGTAATTATTAAGAGAAGTGCCCCAATAACGAAAGCCCATGTGCTTGGCATAAAAGGATGAAGATAAAGAAACCCGCTGAAAAAACCAATGGCAATGGCGATACCGCCTAAGTATGGCATGGCTTTCTTGTGTATTTTTCGATCTTCAGTGGGGCGATCGACAATATCTAATTTCACAGCAATAACCATCATTATTGGTGTTGAAATGACTGTCATTACAAGAGAAATGATAAAAGCAATAACCAGGTTCATATTTACACCTTCTTGTTTCACTTTTAAATTAGGTTGGATTAAAAAAGGATGTGCTATCCTTCTAAATTTTTGGTAATCCAGCCTAGGAAAATGAATGTGATCAAAAAATATTCCTTTAGGAGATTAAATGATGCTAACAATCCCCCTTGTGGTTCTGTAATCTTACTGAAAAAAACTTAATGTTTCGTTCACGAAATTTACATATAGATTATAAAATAAGGGGTTCACCAATTGTCAACATTTCATTAACAAAATTAACCTATTTTCTTGAAAAAGCCTATTTTTTTCATACAAGCTTTACAATCCATTTTTCATATTAATACTTTTAATGCAAAATGTATAGAACTTTTTTGTTAAACTACATGTATTTTTTACGACAAAGTACGCCAATATTAGGGGGGCAGCACCTCGCTTCTAAGCAGAAAAAATCCTTAGTAAACATAAAGCCTCTATTATATATAGCTGTTTGTGCAAGTTAAATGGGTCTACTTAGTTGTTCGTCATGTAAGTTTTTTTTATGTCGCTTTCATGAGGGGCAACTTTTCTAAAATGGCTTTGTCATTTGCCCCTCCGTAGATGATGGATTGTCCTCTATAAGGAAGTATGATGGTCTAACCTTAAAAATTCCTTAATTTTTCTTGTTAATCCTTTTTATGATCGACCTCTATATAGTCATCTCGCAAATGTGTCAAGGTGTTTTGGCCGTTGCAGAGATTTGTTATCCAGGGTTCAAAGGTGTTGATATCCGAAGAGCGCACGGCAATTTCTAATGTTATTTTATCCGTATAGGTTGTTTGGTTCAGGATGTAGGGGGAATGTGACAATGCATTTTGGACAGCTCCCCATAATGGATAATCAAAAGAGACGGTGAACAAGCTGACCGGTACGCGTTCAATGATCCCTGCCGCTTCAATACCGATTGAAGTCGAGGTCGAGTAGGCCCTAATTAGGCCGCCTGCCCCGAGTTTGATTCCGCCAAAGTAACGGGTAACAACAACCAGGGTATCGCGGAGATGCTGTTTCTTTATTACTTCTAGGATCGGTACGCCGGCTGTCCCGCTCGGTTCACCATCATCACTTGCTTTTTGAATATGACTTGTCTCCCCGATTACATAGGCAAAGCAATTGTGATTAGCTTTCCAATGGGTTTTGCGAATTGCTTCAATATGTGATAAGGCTTCTGCTTCTTCCTCAATGTGGAAGATATGAGAAATGAATTTAGATTTTTGTATGATATAGACCTCTTCTGTCGCCTGTTTTACTGTATAATAGGGATGTTCCATCATTGCCTCCCAATGGATATGACTATTACGCTTTAAATGATAAAAGGTGTTATGATTACATCTTAAAGGGAAATGGACGGACATTCAAAAAATTAGACGTTAGTGGCTCTTAAAATGTTTCAGTTACAAGGCATTTTTGTTTACTTAATTAAGGAAAATAACAACTTCCCTACGGCCCACAAGCTTCCTCGGAAAGTTGGCATGATGCAAGTCTTGAACTTCAAGCAGATACTCGCCAGGAATTGGCGACAAGCCAAGTTTTTCTAAAGAGGCGAAAGTTGAAAAAGTGAATCCATTAATAAACCCGCCAAAAAGGACTTTTTTCTTAAATGAGTGGTGTTCACTTTCATTAAGGTGACCCAGCTCTCGTTTTAACATGCTTTTATATATGTAACAATTCATTAGGACATGCTGCGGAATTGGGACAAAAAGAACTGTTGTCAATCGAATAGTTATATTAATAGGTAAATCGGTTAACCGTTTCCAAGAAGCACGGGAAACCCAAATGAATTAGCCAGCAGATGCCCTAGGTTGGCGATTGGCAAGTGAATCGGTTTCCGCTTGAAGGAGGTATGAGAATGAGTCTTACCATGAATACACGTAAAATTAAAATCTTTTTAATAGATGATCATCGGCTTTTCAGAGAAGGTGTGCGTCGAATCCTAGAGATGGAACCTAACTTTCAGGTGGTCGCTGAAGCGGATGATGGGTTAGAAATGAGTAAAATTGTTGAAACAGAAGATCCAGATGTTCTCATTATGGATATAAATACATCAGGTTCAGATGGACTCGAGACCATTCGTCGCTTACTGTTAGACTACCCGGATGTTAAAATTCTCATCTTATCCATCCGTGATGAAGAGTCATATGTGACACATGCGTTGAGGTTGGGAGCTTCAGGTTATTTGCTGAAGGAAATGAATGCGGATTCGCTCATTGATGCCGTGCGTGTTGTAGCCGGTGGCGGGGCTTATATTCATCCGAAAGTGACACATACTCTTATTAATGACTATCGGAGACTTGCCAAAACTCAAGAATCTCAATCTGTCTTGCGAAATGTTGAGTACCGAAAACCGCTCCATATTCTAACGAGACGGGAATGTGAAGTGCTTCAGCTTATGACAGATGGCCGAAATAATCGCAGTATCGGTGAGGACCTGTATATAAGTGAGAAGACGGTGAAAAACCATGTCAGCAACATTCTGACTAAAATGAATGTGGAGGACCGCACACAAGCGGTTGTTGAGGCAATAAAAAAGGGATGGGTCCAAGTTCGTTAAAGTTAAAGGCAAAAAAGGATTCTCCTGGATGAATAGCGAATAGGTATGTAGAGCAACAAAGCCCGGGTGAGAGACTTACTGCAGGGTCAGCTATTTTGTTTAGGGTACACTAATAAAAAAGTGTTAAAGTGAGGTTTGGCTGTGTCTAAGATTGCTTTAGTAACAGATAGTACGTCTTATTTACCTGATGATTTTGTAAAGGAAAATGATGTTCGAATTATTCCTCTCAGTGTTATTTTCGGTTCAGAGGTTTATAAAGAAGGCATTGAGCTGGATGCTAGCGCCTTTTATAAAAAATTGAAAGACGTCCAGGAGCTTCCGACCACCTCCCAGCCGCCAGCAGGCGAATTTGTTTCTGTATATGAACAGTTGGAGAAGGAAGGCTATGATGAAGCGATTGTCATTTGCTTATCCAGCGGCCTTAGCGGAACGTTTAACACGGCCAAAGCAGCTGCTGAAATGGTCGAGAAGATTAAGGTTCATGTGTTTGATTCTGAAATTGCCGCACTAGCAGAAGGATTTTATGTGATTGAAGCGGCCAAAATGATTAAAGAAGGCGCCACATCGGAAGCCATTCTCCAACGCTTAACAACCATCCGAGATGAACACGGCATGAATGTCTATTTGGTTGTTGATGATTTAACGAATCTGCATCGCGGTGGACGAATGACCGGAGCCCAAGCCCTCCTCGGAAGTCTCCTTCAAATTAAACCTATCCTGACATTTAAGGATAAGAAGATTGGTTTGTTTGAAAAAGTGAGGACAAAGAAAAAGGCGCTTGCCCGTATGCTTGAACTTTTTTCCGAGGATGCCAAAACTGGTGCCCCTATTCGTGCTTCAATTATTACAGCTGAGCGAGAAGAAGAGGCTCAAGCCATGATTAAGGATTTGGCTGCGACTTATCCGAATATCGAAATTGACACAGGCTATCTCGGTGCCGTCGTTGGGACACACGGCGGTGAAGGGCTTATCGGCCTTGTTTGGTACAGGAAATGAAACGATACCTGAATAGGTTCTGGAAAAAGGGGATAAGCGCCTTGCGCGCCCCTGCTTCCATTCATTCTAGTCCGCCCCTTACGTCCAATTACCACTCCGCTGTTTCCCCAGAGCCGCTTCCTTCTAACGTAGACGCCTCTGTCTGTCGGCATCTAAATCCGGCCCTTTTTGATACTTGGTATGCCCCTTTATCTCCTAAAGAACCATCCGTCCATTTGGTCTCTGCTGCCCCCCCTACATCGACCGCTTATTTTCTCGATACCTGTCTTTCCTATTTTAAAAAATCCAGCCCTTTTATTTATGAGTATGAACCCACCCTTCAAGCGTTTATAACCCTTAGTTGGCGCCGCCTATTAAAATGGCTTCATTCTGACCGATTTTCGGAAGAGAACACCGCACCTTACTCTCAATCAAGCCAAATTGATGCGACGTTTGACCAAACAGCTACTCATCGAACACGCGGCCAGTCAAAGAAACAACATCCAACCCATGCATTAACCCAATCTATCCGTAATGAGACCCATCCCGCTTATTCATCGTCATTTTGCATGCCGCTTGATCCTGACTTTTCTCCCAATCAACAGCTGCAAGTCTTCCTAGCAGGACGGCTGCTGTTAATGAGTGAGTGCCAAGCGTTTCCTCTAAAAGAATTAGAGGCACATTTTAAGGCAGGTTATCTGCAAATTCAACAAGGAATTACATGTGTCGGAGGAATCCCCTTTTGTCATCGATGCGGAAATCACGTTTTTCATCAATTTGTTTCCCATACATGCAGGCGGTGCGGGAGAAAATGCCTCTATTGTCGAGAGTGTTTGGAGATGGGATTAGTCCGTTCATGTACAGCTCTTGTGAAGTGGCGGGGGCCGAGTCCGCCGCTTCTGTATCAGGAAGTACAGTTAAATTGGGAGGGGACATTGACTGTTGAACAACAGGAGGCTTCAGACAAACTGCTGCATTCAGTCAAGGCGCGGCAAAACTTCCTCGTCTGGGCAGTTTGCGGAGCAGGGAAAACAGAAGTCCTCTATCAAACCTTGAAAAATATGATTGAACAAGGGAAACGAGTAGCGATCGCGTCACCTCGTTCCGATGTTATTCTTGAACTTGATCGCCGTATAGGTTCTGTCTTTCCAACTCTTTCACGTGTGGCCATATATGGGGATTCACCTGATGACTATACCTTCACACCCTTTGTCCTGACAACGCTCCATCAGCTCAGACGGTTTGAATCGGCGTTTGATTTAATCGTGATTGATGAAGTGGATGCCTTCCCTTTTAAAGGAAACCAGGCATTGAATACCGTCTTGCAGCGAGCGCTCATGTCAGATGGCAGTCTCGTCTTTGTTACCGCTACACCTGATCGGGAAATGAAGAAAGCCTATCTCCATGGAAGGCTTAATGGGATTCATATTCCGATCCGATTTCATCGAGGGCCATTGCCGGAGCCAAAATTTGTATGGATCGGTGATTGGAAGAAGAAGCTCAGTCGTGGAAAACTGCATGAAAGTCTGTATAAATGGCTTCAAGAACGGATTCAGGATAAGCGAAGAGTCTTCCTCTTTGTCCCTGAGATTGGGGATGTTGAGCCGATGGTTTTGCTGCTGAATAAGAAACAGTTTTTGGCTGAAGGGGCTCATTCGAAGGACCCTATGAGGCGCGACAAGGTTTTGGCGTTTCGAGAAGGGCGCCATCACATTATGGTGACGACAACGATCCTAGAGCGTGGTGTGACCATTTCCCGTGCTGATGTTGCTATATTGGGGGCAGAACGTCCTATTTTTGATGAGCGAGCTTTAGTTCAAATGTCAGGTCGGGCAGGACGAGACCGAGAGAACCCAGACGGTGAGGTCGTTTTTTTTCACAATGGAAAGACCCGTGAAATGCTTCGCGCTCTACGCCATATACAATTCATGAATCATGAGGCTATGAAACTAACCCGGTAAAAGGGGAATTAGGGGAGTGTATGAATATGCCAGTTTGCTTGTGGTGTCATCAGCGGCCTATTCAAGCCGTATCATGGGAAACTTTGTTTGAGCTAGGGCCTCGTCCGGGTTTTTGCGAGCAATGTGAGGCAGAGCTTGTTCGGCTAAAAGGAGCGAGGCTGTGTCAGAAATGCGGACGTGATTTAGACCAATTGGACGATCAATTTCAGGTAAACGGAATATGTCTGGATTGTACGAAATGGCAAAGTACCCCTTTTGGACAAGCGCTTTATCAGAATCGGTCGGTCTACTTGTATACCCCCCATTTAAAAGACTTATTAACACAACTGAAGTTTCGCGGTGATGCTATACTTATTGAAGGATTTAGACGGGACTTAAGGAAGGCTTATTGGGCATGGTACAAATGGCGGCTTGCGATTCCCATACCATTGAGCGCTGAACGCCAAGAGGAACGAACCTTTAATCAATCAGAGCTGATCGCAGACTGTTTGGCGGCTCCAAAACTCCTCGCGCTGGTGCGATCCGGTTCCACTGAAAAGCAGAGTAAAAGAACAAGACAAGAGCGCCTTCAGAAGTTGAAACAAGAGTCCCTGCCCTTTAGTGTGGTACCCGAGTTCAGCCGGCATTTAAAAGACAGGCACCTTGTGCTCATAGACGATATTTATACAACAGGAGTAACCTTGAGACTGGCCGCTCAAGCCCTCTTACCCTATGCCCCCCGTTCCATCTCCAGCTTTACTCTCGCCAGAAGCTAATGGTCCACGATAGATTTTTTATTTTGCTAGCCTCAATTAAATCGTTCCTAAATCATTTCACCTAACCTAATCAATGAAAGGAAAAGATCCTATGACTGAATTAGCCCATTGTACAGAATGCGGAAAGCTCTTTGTTCAAACGACCTACGACCTTTGTCCATCCTGTCGGCAAGAACTGGAAAAGAAATACGAAACCGTTTTTGACTACATTCACCAAAAAGAATCACAGGACCTAACCGTCAGCGACATTCATCGCGCAACAGGTGTAGAAGAAAACCTACTCAACAAATGGCAAGAAGAAGGCAAACTCGAAAAGTGAAACGCGGGGACGGTTCTCCCGTTTCATTTTCATTTCGGAACGCGGGGACGGTTCTCTTGTTTCATTTTTTCATTCCTATTAACAGGCAATCTGACACCTTTATTTATAATAAACTTATAAAATAAGAGTGCGACTATTTAAGAATTTCTATAAGAAGTAGGTTCAAAAAGCCATCCAGTTTACGAAAATAGCCACCCATGGTAAGTTATACGATCAGGCGATCAGATCACCTATGCGCGTTTTGAGGCGCCACTACCAGATGCATGCAAATTGCATAGACTTTATTAGCTTTAGCCATCTATTTTGGCCTTGCTTTCAGGGGTGTAAAATACCGTTACACTTAATTAAGTTAGCATAGCGAGAATTCGTTATCGCGGTTGAAAATGGCTATTTAACAAGATAGACGCAACGAGGAAACGCTGAACCTGGGCTCCTGCCCCGTTTTAGGCTGAAAATAGTGGAATGAACAACAAATAAGGGGTTTACAAAACTATCAAATGTGGTATAAATAGAATAAGCTTATAAATAAATGGACGTGAGGAGGGACGTTAGTCGTAAACATCCGAGCTCAGGGAGGTATAAACAACCACTTGAATCTGGATAGCGATGTGCGGCCTTTTTTCATCTCATTTTATAAGCGGAGTCTCTCAAAAGTTAGCGAGAGACACGGAGGTTTAGAAGACATCAAAAGGAGGCATTAAAACGATTTAACTAAACCCATCATCTTGACGGTTTGACGCTTCATTTAAGCTTCATTGACGTTGGTATTTTCCAAAAATTCGGACAAGTTAAAAGGGATAACAAGGATTTGTAATGAATAGGATATACAAATCCGATAAGGAGGAGTTCACAATGAATTTTAACATTCGCGGTGAAAATCTAAAAGTGACCCCGGCACTCCGGAACTACACGGAAAAGAAAATTTCAAAACTGGGTCGATATTTTGATACTCCCCTGATGACTGATGTTCATGTCAACATGCATGTGCACAACAACAATCAGGTGATTGAAGTCACCATTCCATTGCAAGGATTGCTCTTAAGAGCGGAGGAGTCCCAAATGGATATGTATGCGGCCATTGACTCAGTTATTGAAAAACTTGAACGGCAAATTCGAAAATATAAAACAAAAGTCAATAGGAAATATCGTCAGCGTGTGAGTCGCGGTTATGCTCAAATTGCGGTTGGAGCGAACCCTGTTTCTTATTATGAAGATGATGAGGTTGTAGAAGAATCCGATTTTGATGTTGTACGTCGCAAACGATTTAATTTTAAACCTATGGATGTCGATGAAGCTATTATGCAAATGGACATGCTTGGACATGATTTCTTTGTTTTCTCCAATTCTGTAACCGGAGACACTAGTGTCGTCTACCGTCGCAAGGATGGAAAATACGGCTTAATCGAAAAAGAATAGTGATCTTTAGAAAAGATCAACGTGCATTAACAACCTACTTACTTTATAAAGCAACGCCTCACATTGGTGAGGCGTTGTTGTTGTGTTCTTATTTTTGATGAAATAATGAAAGGGTTTTTACTCAGAACGGCTTCCTTTCTATTTCTATCTTTAAATAGTCCTGTTGTTTGTAAAGAAGAGGTTTGTCACTTTGTACAGGGTTTGTTAAAATAGAGAGTGAACCTTTAATGAATAGACATAAAAAGTTAAAGAAAGAACAACATTTTACTAAAAAATTGTATTTTTCTTCTTTTTAAAAGGTTATATATAGAATATTAGTAGAGATTGGTGCTTATGATTACTTCTATTACGATTCTGTTATTCGAACAGAAATGAGTTTCGGCAGGACAAGTATCTAAATGTGGTTTGCGTTCGGTATAGAAACGCTCAGCGAATTGGGCAAAAATTTGAGGTGACATCACATGATGGGAATTTTGAAGAAAATTGTTGGTGACCCTAGTCAAAGACAATTGAAGAAAATGGAGAAAGTTGCGGATCAAATCGACGCGTTGGCAGATGAGATGAAGGCGTTGTCTGATGAAGCGCTTCGAGCCAAAACAGACGAATTTAAAAAGCGTTATCAGGATGGAGAAACACTTGAATCGCTCATGCCAGAAGCTTACGCAGTCGTTCGGGAAGCATCGACCCGTGTTTTGAATATGACTCCTTTTTACGTTCAGCTTTTGGGTGCCATTGCGCTCCATGAAGGTAATATTGCTGAAATGAAGACAGGTGAAGGTAAAACGCTTGTAGCCACAATGCCGCTTTATCTTAATGCATTGACTGGTAAAGGGGTTCATCTTGTCACAGTTAACGAATACTTGGCATCACGTGACGCCGAGACCATGGGTGAACTCTTTCATTTCCTAGGAATGTCTGTTGGCTTGAATGTGGCCAGCCTCTCACATGAAGAGAAACAAGCCGCTTATCAGGCGGATATCACCTATGCCACAAATAATGAGCTTGGTTTTGATTATTTGCGTGACAATATGGTGCTCTATAAAGAAGAGATGGTTCAACGCCCGCTTCACTATGCCATCATTGATGAGGTTGACTCCATTTTAATTGATGAAGCAAGAACGCCTTTAATTATTTCAGGTTCCGCTGAAAAATCCACGATCCTTTATACTCAGGCCAACCAATTTGTTCGGTTGCTGACGAAGGATGAGGACTATACAATCGACATTAAGACCAAATCTGTCCAATTAACGGAAGAAGGAATGACCAAAGCGGAGAAATTCTTCAAGGTCGAAAACCTTTTTGATACAAAAAATATTCAATTAAATCATCATGTTCACCAAGCTCTCAAAGCCCACACCATTATGCACCGAGACACAGACTATGTGGTGCAGGATGGCGAGATTGTCATTGTTGACCAATTTACTGGTCGATTAATGGCGGGCCGCCGTTATAGCGAAGGCTTACACCAAGCCATTGAAGCAAAAGAGGGCTTAGAAATTCAGCGGGAGAGCAAGACGCTTGCCACCATTACGTTCCAAAACTATTTCCGTATGTACGAGAAACTCGCTGGTATGACGGGGACCGCAAAGACTGAAGAAGAAGAATTTCAAAGCATTTACAACATGGATGTTGTTGTAATTCCTACCAATCGTGCTGTTGCCCGTATTGATAAGCCAGATTTAATTTTTAAGTCAATGCAAGGTAAGTTTACGGCAGTAGTCGATGAAATTAGTCGTGCTCACCAAACCGGTCAGCCAGTACTAGTTGGTACCGTGGCTGTTGAAACTTCAGAAATTGTTTCTCAGTTATTAAAGAAAAAAGGCATTCCTCATAATGTATTAAATGCGAAGAATCATGCGAAGGAAGCCGAGATCATTGAAAACGCCGGTCAGTATGGTGCGGTTACGATCGCTACGAATATGGCTGGTCGAGGAACTGACATTAAGCTTGGTGAAGGGGTCAAGGAGTTAGGCGGTCTTTATATTATTGGAACAGAACGCCATGAATCCCGACGCATTGATAATCAGCTAAGAGGACGTTCGGGTCGTCAAGGGGACCCAGGGGTTAGCCAATTCTATTTATCAATGGAAGATGAGCTTATGCTTCGTTTTGGTTCGGACCGAATGAAGGGGATGATGGATCGGCTAGGTATGGCCGATGATCAGCCGATAGAAAGCCGTCTTGTGTCCCGTTCTGTTGAAGCGGCACAAAAACGAGTTGAGGGGAACAACTTTGATGCACGGAAACAGCTCCTTCAATTTGATGATGTTATGCGTCAACAACGGGAGATTATCTATAAGCAGCGTTTTGAGGTTCTAGAATCCGAGAATTTGCGCAATGATATTGAAGCGATGATGGCATCTTTGATAGAACGTGTGGTTAACTCGCATACTCCTTCCGAAGAGATTCCAGAAGATTGGGAGCTTCAGGCAATCGTGGATTATATTAATGCCGTTATTTTAGACGAAGGCGAACTGACGGAAAAAGAACTTCGCGGCAAAGAGCCAGAAGAAATGACAGAGCTTATTATACAGAAGGCAAAAGCGAAGTATGATGAGAAAGAAAGTCAGTTTACATCAGAGCAAATGCGCGAGTTTGAACGCGTGATTATGCTTCGTACTGTGGATATGAAGTGGATGGATCATATTGATGCAATGGAGCAGCTTCGTGAAGGGATTCACCTTCGTGCGTATGCTCAAGTTGACCCATTCCGTGAATACCAAATGGAAGGCTTCCAAATGTTTGAGGAAATGGTTGCTTCAATTGAAGAAGAAACGATTAACTACATTATGAAGGCCCAAATTGAGCAAAATATGGAGCGACAAAAGGTTGCTGAGGGTGAAGCCGTTATCCCTGGTGATGAAACGAGCCAAGTCAAGAAACAGCCTAAGAAGAAAAAATCAGATGTCGGCCGAAATGCTCCATGTCCTTGCGGGAGCGGAAAAAAATATAAAAATTGCCATGGAGCAAATATGTAACTCGTTGCTTTCTTCTAAGTCAAATTGGCTTGGAAATCAAGAGACTGAGGAACCTTCTCAGTCTCTAAGTTTGTCTAGCATATAAAGATAACTTTTAGGAGTGAATGGAATGGATTTAACAGAAATCAGAGCAGAGCTTCAAACGATGAGTCACAAACTTCAAGATTTTAGGGGGTCTCTTTGACTTAGAGGCAAAGCTTGAACGCATCCAAGTCTTAGAAGAACAAATGTCGTTGCCGGGCTTCTGGGACAACCAAGAAGAAGCCCAAAAAGTCATTAGCGAAACCAATGTGCTAAAAGATAAAGCCAATGGGTATCAAGAGCTAGAAAGCGGCTACGAAGAATTAGAGGTCTTGCTTGAACTGGTTCGTGAGGAAGACGACCCAGAAATGCGTGAGGAATTGGAGAGCCATTTCCAGGACCTTAAAGACCGCTTTAATCAGTTCGAGCTTGAGATGCTTCTCAACCAGGAGCACGATAAAAACAATGCCATTCTGGAATTGCATCCAGGGGCAGGCGGAACGGAATCTCAAGACTGGGCATCGATGCTCCTGCGCATGTATACGCGCTGGGCAGAGAGCAAGGGGTATTCTGTTGAGACACTTGATTACCTGCCAGGTGAGGAAGCAGGGGTTAAGAGTGTTACCCTGTTAATCAAAGGACACAATGCCTATGGCTATTTAAAGACGGAAAAAGGGGTCCATCGATTAGTCCGGATTTCACCGTTCGATGCATCAGGACGCCGTCATACCTCATTTGTTTCCTGTGAAGTCGTCCCAGAGCTTGATGATGATGTAGACGTTGATATTCGCAGTGAGGACTTAAAAATCGATACGTATCGTGCCAGTGGTGCGGGTGGTCAGCATATTAATACCACCGATTCGGCTGTTCGAATTACCCACTTGCCTACAGGTACGGTTGTAACCTGTCAAACCGAACGTTCACAGATTAAAAACCGTGAGCATGCGATGAAAATGCTTCAATCTAAGCTTTATCAGTTGGAGATTGAACGTCAACGAGCTCAACTGGATGAAATCCGCGGGGAGCAAAAGGAAATTGGATGGGGAAGTCAAATTCGTTCTTACGTCTTTCATCCTTATTCAATGGTTAAAGACCATCGCACGAACGTGGAAACAGGAAATGTCCAAAGCGTGATGGATGGTGACCTTGATCCGTTTATAGATGCTTATCTTCGTGAACAACTTAAGTAATCAATAAGACCTTAACAAGTTAATCAAAAAAAACCTCCGCAAATTTTTGCAACGGGTTTACTTGTGAGATGCAAAACGCTAATTATCACCTTAAATCACTCTACTATTCACAATAAAATCACAGAAAGAAAAGACTAGTAAACGTCAAAACAACCGAATCTTTTGAGATTCGGTTGTTTTATTTTCATAAAAGGCAATCGATTACCTATTTCATTAAATGGCTAGAGCGAACTTTCTAAATAAGCGGAGAAATTCCGCTTATTTAGAAATCAACATTGAAAATAGCTAAAATAGACGGAGAAATTCCGACTATTGACTCGAAAAACATGAAAATGGGTCAATTCTTTTTGTTTAAACGGAAAAACTCCGCTTATTTACGACGAACTGAACGCTACTTTGGTTGATAACGGAAAAAATTCCGCTTATTTCACATAGCACAGGTGACTCTAAAATTTCTTGTTCAGTCCGTTTTTTACTTTAAGAACAATTCGATAATCTAACTTTTATTTTAGCATATATATCCAAATGACTTGGTGATCACCCTCACTTTCACTTGCTCAATCACAGGTTAATTCACACACCGCCAATAATTATTTCCACCCATGTAAATTACACTGTGATTTGATCGATGATTTACGGATTAAATGGTTAATAAACATTGATATTACAATAAAAATCGCACGGTGAATGACTACGTGAAAAGCCGTGCGATTTACCTTGATAGTTAATTGTTTGCACCTCTGAAGTGAACCCGTTAAAATTTTTGCAGGAGGGTTTTCTAATACCAAGGCCATGTTTTTTTTTCTAATAAAGTGTGTGCTCCAAATATCGAGGCCTGTCCATCTAAAGTGATTTCTAATGTTGAACGGGTAATGTAACCTTTACACAGGTTCCGTGCGGTGAACTTTCGAATTCAATGAGCCCGCTATGCTCTTTTATAATGTCGAAGCTCATCATTAATCCAAGACCTGTTCCACCCTCTTTAGTAGAGTAAAAAGGGGTCCCTAATTTCTCGAGAACTTTTTCAGGAATTCCAGGACCTTGATCCGTTATCCTAGTCACGATTTGTTCGCTATGTAACTCAGTTGAGATGGCAATGATTCCACCGTCAACGGTTGCTTCAATCGCATTCTTTATAAGATTAATGAATACTTGCTTAAGCCGAGTTTCATCACCCATGACCTCATTAAGAATGGGTTGCTCATTTATAAGATTGAGGGTGATGGATTTCATCGCGGCTTGATTTTGAAGAAGCGCGATCACTTGTTTGATCATCGCATTATAATTAACCGCTTTTGTTTTCAAATTCGCCGGTTTCCCGAGTACAAAGATTTCACTCAACATGATTTCCATGCGTTCGACTTCAGCTTGAATAATTTTTAAAAAATCGTCTGTACTTCCTTTTTTAATCATCAACTGAATGAATCCTTTTATTGCAGTTAAAGGATTTTTAACTTCATGGGCAATGCCTGCTGCTAGTTGAGTTAAACGTTTCAAATAGTCGGCGGTTTGCTTTTGATTCGTAAGGTCATTAAATTGCGCCGCATAGATTCTTGATGATTCACTTTCTGAGAGCAGTGAGTAGGAAATGGATACCCAAATAGCCTCCCCGTTTGTTCTCATTAAGCAGGCTTCTTGTTGATCAACCTCTAAGTCACTTTGAGACAACCTTTCAAGCAGGGTTTCACATATTAATAGATCAGAAGGATATTGAAATAGCTCGAACAGAGATTCAGGCTCTGATTCATCCTCTGAATGGCCAAGCAGGCGAGTGAGCGAAGCGTTTTTATGTAACCAATGACCTTGTTCATTAAATAGACCAATTCCTGTTGAAGATCTTTCTACAAATTTTTCAAAAGCAGAAGAGGGAGCGGATGGCAAGTCGTTGAACAATGAAAGGACCTCCTTAGACTTCAATTCATTCGTTATAGAAAAGAGCGTCTACTCTTGTTTTGAGGAATCATTCTAAAGAAGGCTGTGGAATGCACCGATTGCAGTCATATTATTCCATTCAATTTATTATAGCCATTCGAATTGGAAAATGTCTATAAATAGACGGACAAAGTTAAGGATTCTGTGAGAAAAGTCAATGAATCCTTGAGAGGTTTGGGCGGTTTTTTCCTCTAAGAACCTCTAATCTATAACGTTATTTGACATTCTATGACGTCATTCAAAAAAAAAGACCAAATTCTAATCCTGTTATCCCCGAAATTTGACATCATTTCCCTGGAAATATGTCAGATTAAGGAGATGTGAGGAAGAGGCTAGGACAGAAGGAGTTGACGAATAGAAAAAGCCGAACTTATTCACATTTTAACGTGATGGGTTCGGTTTTTCATTTATAGGTTAAGTCCTTTATGAAACGCTCCGTCGAAAATACGTTGCTTGCCGCGGGCACGGCCTCAGTCTTCTCAGCAAGGAAAACGCTCGCTTGCGGAGTCTCCGGACATGTGCTGTTCCCGCAGGAGTCGCCGTATTTTGACTACGCTTCCTATTTGTTAAACATTTAGTGTTCGGGATTTAAGCCAGTTAGTTTAGTTTTTTCAAAGCCTCTTCCCCAGTGAGAAAACTCTGCAGTTGAAGAGTACTCGCCTCTAGGAATCCTTGTTATGAGGATTTGATTCTTCTGGGAGATCAAATGGGTTTAGGGCGTCATCCCTCATCATGATCATACCAGGGTTAAGTACTGTATCGTCAGGAAGTTCAGCGTCGGAGGATTGAACTTTATTAGGTGCATTTTTCATGGAGACACCTCCTATCTTGATTGGAGTCCAACCTTAATAAAGCACGTCTATGGTTATTCAAAATTTCAACAGAAACCGATTTTAGGCACTGACTTTTATTTTCATAGTGTATGCAAACGCTGTTATATCGTTCCATTTAACGAATGTGATTTTGAATTTTTTAAATGATTAAATTTAAATGAATCAATGACAATTCTATTTTCAGCCCGAGAATTCTATTATTAGGATATCCTATTTTGCGCCAATAAAAACATGTTCGAACTGGGGGACAGTCCCGGACTGCGGTTTGAAGAGGGTGGTCTTTACCCACAACTCTTGGTCAGGTGAAGAATTTGTCAAAATATGTCGGCAGGTTAGCCCTGAGAAAAGGTAAGAAACTGAAATATAATTGTAATAATTCTTTGACTCAACTCAACGAAGTAGGGTGTTATAATATGTTTATGCTTGTAGAAAAGGCTCGTTTTTTCTGCGAGATGAGATTCCTTTATTCGACAACCGCAAATAAAAACAGATTTTTCGACAATGACATATTCAGTTTAATTAGACTGTCACCGCGGCTTTATACGATGCGGATCATCAAAATTGGGACCAGTCAGCATGAATTTTTTTCATTAAGTACCCTTATAAACAAATTCAATGTAGGAAGTGATTATTTGTGATCCGAATGCAAGATGTTTGGAAGGCATACTCGAATGGCGTCATGGCCATTAATGGTGTGAGCGTTCATATTGAAAAAGGCGAATTTGTATACATTGTCGGCCCAAGTGGATCAGGGAAATCGACTTTTATAAAAATGATGTACCATGAGGTGAAGCCAACTCGAGGAAAGATTGAAATCGACGGCATTGACCTTACGAAGCTTAAACAAAAACATGTGCCCGCTTTGAGGCGGAAGCTTGGCGTCGTCTTTCAGGATTTTAAGTTGCTGCCAAAACTAACAGTCTATGAAAATGTAGCCTTTGCTCTTGAAGTTATTGAGGAACACCCAAGGCAGATTAGAAAGAAAGTAATGGAGGTCCTTGACCTAGTTAAATTAAGACATAAAGCCAGATTCCTTCCAAGCGAACTTTCTGGCGGCGAACAACAGAGGGTGTCTATTGCCCGTTCGATTGTTAACAATCCTTCACTTGTCGTTGCGGATGAACCCACAGGAAACTTAGACCCTGAAAATGCTTGGGGCATCATGGAAGTTTTCGAACAAATTAATGACCGTGGAACTACCATTGTGATGGCAACGCACAATAAAGAAATTGTTAATGAAAAAAAGCGACGCGTTATCGCTGTTGAAGGCGGTATGATTGTGCGCGATGTTGAAAGAGGTGAATACGGTTATGAAGCTTAGAACCGTTGGACGCCACACGAAAGAAAGTTTCAAAAGTCTTGCCCGAAACGGATGGATGACTTTTGCCTCTATTAGTTCCGTAACAGTTGCTCTATTATTAGTAGGGGTATTCTTGACGGTGATGTTGAATCTAAATAATATTGCCCAGCAAGTGGAAAACAATGTTGAAGTAAGGGTGTTTATCGATAATACGGCAACACCTGCACAGCAACAGGAATTAAAAGCAAATATACAAAAGATTAAGAACGTCAAAAGCATTACCTTTTTATCGAAAGAGGAAGGTCTAAAGGAGTTAATTAAAGACATGGGAAGTGATAGTGATGTCTTTAAATCGCTTGAAGGGTCACAGAATCCGCTTCCTGATGCTTATGTGATTAAAACCTATGAGCCTAAGCAAACCATTGCGGTCGCGAGCGCCATTCAAAAACTGCAATATGTTGATAGTGTCCGATATGGAAAAGGTATTGTAGAAAAGCTGTTTAAAGTCATTGATGTGGCAAGAAACGTTGGGATTGTCCTCATCCTCGGCTTACTCTTTACGTCGATCTTCCTTATTGCCAATACGATTAAGCTGACTATTGTTTCCCGTCAGAAAGAGATTGAGATTATGAAGTTGGTAGGAGCGACTAACTCATTTGTCCGTTGGCCGTTTTTCTTAGAAGGTTTTGTATTGGGCGTTGTCGGAGCGCTGATTCCATCCTGTATAATTGGGCTTGGCTATCATGAACTCTATACGTTATTCATCAATAACAACTATCAGTCTTATGTGTTTATTAAATTGATTCCATTCAAGCAGCTCGTTTTCCAATTGACGATCTTACTTGTCGTGATCGGCGGATGTATTGGAGTCTGGGGAAGCACGAACTCTATTCGTAAGTTCTTGAAAGTCTAAGATACTTGCAGAACGATTTAATGGTTTTATGAAGCAATAACTATTATAGAGAAGAAAAAGACCTCTCAAATTTCGGACAAGCGTAACGATTAACAGCTACGAACAAACATATGGATTGGTTTCGCTGACGATTTATTTGAAGGATTTAGGTACAAGGGGGAGAACAATGTCTAAAGGATATCGCTCCTACGTCAGCTTAACTCTTTCCATTCTTTTGGTATTGATCTCTGTTATTCTTGTGACTCCAGCTCACGCCTCTACGGGTTCTGACCTAGAGCAACGCATTAATGACCTGACGAAAAAGACGAATTCTAAGAAGCAAGAAGTTAACAAGACCGATCAAAAGATTAAACAGAATCAGTCACAGCAGCAAACGGTACAAGAGAAACTGACAGACATAAAAAAAGACATTGAATCTGCATCAGCAAAAATTACGGCCAAGCAAAAATCCATTCAAGATACAAAGAATGCCATTAATTCTTTAAATAAACAAATTGCGACTGTCAAAGAACGGATTAAGCGCCGAGATGTCCTTTTAAAAGAACGTGTAAAAGCAATGTATGTGACAGGAAATTCAACCGACTATTTACAAGTGCTTTTGAATTCTAATAACTTTGGTGAACTTGTCAGTCGTGCAGTCGCTTTAACCACAATAGCGAATCAAGATCAGCGCATTCTTGAGGAGCAAAGAGCAGATAAGCAAAAGCTGAATGAGCAGCAAGGAGAAGTGAAGGATAAGCTTGCATTGCTGCAAAAAGACATGAAAGAATTAAAAAGCTTGCAGGCAAATCTATCATCAAAGCAAGCTCAACAGCAGAATCTATTAACGGATTTGAAATCTCAGCAAAAAGATCTCGAGAAAGAAAAATTCAGTGCCCAAGAGATTGCCGATAACTTAGCGAGTCAAAAAGCGGCAGCTCAGAAGGCCTATGACCTATGGAAATCTGAAGAGGCCAAAAAGGCTCAACAAAGCCGTGCCACTTCATCATCATCGAGTTCGTCATCGTCCAGTTCGTCGTCATCAAGCTCGACGCCGTCCAGTTCGTCGTCATCGAGTTCGACATCCACGTCGAATTCAGGTGCCATCTTATCATGGCCGGTGGCTGGCGGGTACATTACATCTCCATATGGACCGCGAGCATTTGACAACAGTTTCCACCCGGGGATAGATATAGGCAAAGGCATGGGAGCACCGATTATGGCGGCTGCTGATGGTGTTGTTAACAGAGCGTATGTGTCTTCAAGTTATGGAAATTGTGTCATGATTACTCACTATATCAATGGACAAGAATACACGACTGTATATGCCCACATGGAGCGTTATGTGGTAGGGACGGGACAAGTCGTGAAGCGCGGCCAAGTAATTGGTTATATGGGTGATTCTGGTGAAGCAACAGGTCCTCACCTTCACTTCGAGGTTTACCGAGGTCCATGGAATCCGCCGCCGCATCCAGGAACAATTAATCCAGTTTCGGTATTGCCTTAAGTAAACCATTCATATTTTTAAAAAATGAACATAGATTATAACTAGTCCAAGGGAAGCCCTCCCGTTAAACGGATCGGACAAGAGCATCGCATCATTTGGTGTGATGCTTTTTCTTTCTAGGTGTTTAGTTTAGGGGACGGTCGGATCCGTCCTCTCAAATCTAATAGAACCACATACATAGCAACCATTTTTGAAAGGAATAAGTGTAGTGAAGGAGTGACGAGATGGTTAGTAAAAAAATCGTGGCACTGTTAATGGCACTGTCATTAATCATCGGAGCGGGCGGCTCCTATTTAGGTGTGACCTATTTCACGAAGAAGCAGGAGGCTCAAACTCTCGAGAACATGAGCGATATAAGCAATGTTCCGGCTTCGGATGTATTGAAGATGGAATCTGTATTTAGTTTTATTACGAGTAAATATTATAAAAAGGTGAATAAAACGACACTGACCAATGGGGCAATTAAGGGGATGGTCGAATCACTTAATGATCCTTTTTCCTCTTATATGGACCCAGAGACCGCTAATCAATTTACTCAATCTTTGTCTTCGTCATTTGAAGGGATCGGGGCAGAGGTCCAAATGGATAACGGGGTTGTAACAGTTGTCTCCCCAATTAAAGGCTCCCCTGCTGATAAGGCTGGATTAAAGCCACGTGATCAACTGCTTGAAATTAACGGAAAATCGACTCAAGGAATGAGCCTTGATCAGGCGGTTTCCAAAATTAAAGGAAAATCAGGTACGAAAGTCACACTGGAAGTAAAGCGACCTGGTCAAAGCCATGTTTTGACCTTTGAAATTACAAGAGGAAAAGTGCCTTTAAAAACAGTTAGTCAAAAGACCTTTCAACAAGATGGGAAGCTTATCGGTTATATCGCCATTCAATCGTTCAGTGAGAATACCGATAAAGAATTTGCCGATGCTTT
This sequence comes from Pullulanibacillus sp. KACC 23026, assembly GCF_029094525.1. Classification (NCBI taxonomy): domain Bacteria; kingdom Bacillati; phylum Bacillota; class Bacilli; order Caryophanales; family Sporolactobacillaceae; genus Pullulanibacillus; species Pullulanibacillus sp. KACC 23026. The sequence goes on from NZ_CP119107.1 coordinate 999,549, forward strand.
AAAAACGCTTGAATCTAAGAACATTAAAGGACTTATTATTGATGTGCGAGGCGACCCGGGCGGTTACTTAACAGCTGTTAAGAACATTGCAAATGACCTGATCGCAAGCTCGAAACCTATTGTTCAAATTCAAAATCGGGCAGGCCAAAAACAGCTTATTACCTCTAAATTGAAACAGAAGAAGCCTTACCCAATCGTAGGTATGATTGATGGTGGCAGTGCTTCTGCAGCTGAAATTCTTTCGGCAGCCCTTCATGAAGCAGGCGGTTATCCTTTAGTGGGGGTTAAATCGTTTGGAAAAGGAACAGTTCAGCAGGCGGTCTCTATGACAGATGGCAGTGAGCTTAAACTAACCATGTTTAAATGGCTGACACCGGATGGCAATTGGATTCACAAAAAAGGGATCCAGCCGACGATTAAAATACAAGAACCGGATTATTTCTTTACCACTCCGATTAATTTGAAGGATGATCAGACGTTAAAGCCAAATACAACAAATGATCAAATTGCCGATGCACAAAAAATGTTAAAAGGCGTGGGCTTTGATCCCGGCCGCGTCGATGGCTATTATGATGCGTCGACTGAGACAGCTGTTTCTGCCTTCCAAAAGACGAATCAGCTTCCTGTTACAGGTGTGATTGACGCTAAAACCGCGAGTTCACTTGAAGACAGTGTCATGAAAGCCGTTAATGATCCGAAAAATGATCTTCAGCTTCAAGAAGCTTTAAAAGTCGTAACAGGTGAGTGATTAAGCGAGCTCATCCTTGTCAGATAGAAATTAAAGGATTTTTAGTAACAAATGTCGAATTCTATCCGTACGTTCTACGTGCGGATTTTTTTATTTAGATAGGAACGTCCTTTTTCTGTATTAAAATACTGTTTCTGAGTGTTAAAGGGCTTATAATAGACATTAGGAAAACCATTTGAGTAGTTGGTAAATGGTCACCATGACGACGAATGATATAGGTAAAGTCCAGACATCCTTTAAAAACTGACTTATAGAATGAAATAAAATCGGGGGACCAGCATGATGATCGAGGTATTAAGATTTTTGGAAAGTATCTTTTTTCAACCGTTAACTTACCTATTCATATTAGGGCTGTTATTATTAGGGCTTCAGCGTGTTCGACGAGAAAGACGTTCGTTCGGCCTAAAGGTATATGGGACATTCAATGAAGTGTGGTATGCAATAGGGCCATCGCTTTTGATTGGTCTTATTGGGTCAATACTAATGATGGGAATAGGGGTTGCTCTACCTACTGGAATCGTGATTTTGTTAACCCTATCTTATATTATTACGATGCTTAGCTTGCAGTTTCGATATTTGTCACCTCTGCTCGCAGTTGGTCTAGCGATGATCCTTACTTATTTTTTTCCATACTTTCATTTGGGAGGTCACAGCGGTTGGCTAGGTTCATGGATCCACGATATCCAATCGAAGTGGCTTTGGGATTTAGGAGTCTTTCTTGCTATTGGTGCGTTAATGGAAGGTGTTCTTCTCTATGTATGGGGCTGGCGCCATTCTTCACCAAGACTTATTAATAGTAAACGAGGGAAATGCGTTGGCGCACATGAAGCGAGTCATATGTGGATATTGCCCTTTCTCTTCCTGCTTCCTGTAAGCGGGCACCTCCAGCGTATGGGCTGGTGGCCGCTCGCACAAGGGACGTCTTTTTCCATCGTGCTGTTCCCAATTGGTGTCGGCGTTCAACAATTAATTACGTATGCTTTGCCCAAAAAGGCGATTCGACTTTCAGGATTATGGGTGATAGTAACAGGTGTCATCCTTGCTATTTTGGTTGCAGTCAGTTATTTTTATCTATCAACACCTTTATTGCTCTCGGCTGCTATATTTGGCATTTTAAGTCGGCTCGGACTAGTGCTTTGTCATTATTATTTATTGGATAACAGCCCTTTTCACTTTACGGATGTTTCGAATGGATTGCGTGTTGTCGGGGTTATCCCGGGAACACCGGCAGCAACCATGGACGTTAAGATCGGTGAAGTTATTGTCAGTGTTAATGGAAAAGCTGTCACTTCTGAACAGGAATTCTATGAAGCCCTTCACCTTAATCTTGCCTATTGTAAAATTGATGTGATTGATGAAGAGGGGGAAATCCGCTTTGTAAAAGGGATGACCCACGAAAATGATCTTCACCAAATCGGATTTCTTTTTCTTGAACCATCCAAAAGGACAAAAGCCTTTGATGGACTCGCTTGAGAGACTAAATCCTGAAAGCAGCTAAAGCTCTTCCCAGAGTTTTGGCTGTTTTTTTTGTTAGGGTTAGAGTAACAAGGATGCGCTAACCTCCGCGAATCGGGCCAGAATGCTGAAATAACGGACTGACGTTACGCCTATTTCGATTGAGCGTAACGAGAATACGCTAACCTCCGCTAAACGGGGCTTGAATGCCGATATAACGGATTGACGTTACGCCTATTTCGATTGAGCGTAACGAGAATACGCTATCCGCCCGCGAATGGGGCCGGAATGACCAAATAACGGACTGTCGTTACGCCTATTTCGATTGAGCGTAACGAGAATACGCTAACCGCCCGCGAATGGGGCCGGAATGCCGAAATAAGGGACTGTCGCTACACCTAATTCTGAAAGGCGTAACGAGAATACGCTAACCTCCGCTAAACAGGGCTGAAATGCCGAAATAAGGAAATGCCGTTACGCCTATTTCAGTTGAGCGAAACGAGGAAACACTAATCGTCAATTTCAATAGAGGTGACACATTCACATAACAAAAAAACAGGAATGTTTGTTCGCTTATTTTAGGTGTTTTAAGAGTACCTATGTTATACTTATAAAGAAAACTGATAATAAAAACACTTAGCGCATTAAGTATGACTCATTTACTGAATGAATATCTAAGACCAGGATGCTTAATTATATAGATTCGAGAAATATGGAGGTCATAAAGGAATGGGCTTTGAACTTGTTTCCAAATATCAACCTCAAGGCGATCAGCCGAAAGCGATTAAGGCTTTAGTGGAGGGCATTAAGGCAGGAACACGGCATCAAACGCTTCTTGGAGCAACAGGTACAGGAAAGACGTTTACGATGTCTAATGTGATAAAAGAAATTAATAAACCAACGCTTATTATTGCTCATAATAAGACGCTTGCCGGTCAGCTTTACAGCGAATTCAAGGAGTTTTTTCCGAATAACGCGGTGGAATATTTTGTAAGCTATTACGACTACTATCAACCAGAAGCTTATATTCCACATACTGATACATTTATTGAAAAGGATGCCAGCATCAATGATGAAATTGATAAGCTACGCCACTCAGCTACCAGTTCTCTGTTTGAACGGGATGATGTCATCATTATAGCGAGCGTCTCCTGCATTTACGGCTTAGGTTCTCCTGAAGAATATGGGGCGCATATGATCTCGATTCGACAAGGGATGGAAAAGGAGCGCGATCAGCTTCTTAGAGATTTGGTCGATAACCAATATGAACGCAATGACATTAATTTTATACGCGGAAAGTTTCGTGTGCGCGGGGATATTGTTGAGATCTTTCCAGCTTCACGTGATGAGCATTGTGTGAGAGTGGAGTTTTTTGGAGATGAAGTGGATCGAATTACGGAGATCGATGCTTTGACGGGGGAAATTATTGCCGAGCGTGATCATATTGTGATTTTTCCAGCTTCTCACTTCGTAACCGGTGAGGAGAAAATGAAGGTTGCCATTAAGCGAATTGAAGCGGAACTTCAAGACCGTTTAAAGGAGTTAAGAGACGAAGGGAAGCTGCTCGAGGCTCAGCGCCTTGAATCGCGGACCAATTACGATCTTGAGATGATGCAGGAGATGGGTTTCTGTTCAGGAATTGAAAATTATTCCCGGCATTTGACACTGCGCGAAGCAGGCGCGACACCTTATACGCTGCTGGATTATTTTCCTAAAGATTTCCTAATCATTGTAGATGAATCGCATGTGACCATTCCACAAATAAGAGGGATGTATAACGGAGACCAGGCGCGTAAAGGGGTGCTGGTCGAACATGGTTTTCGTCTTCCTTCGGCCAAAGATAATCGACCGCTTCGATTTGAGGAATTTGAAGAACACATTTCTCAAATTGTGTATGTCTCAGCCACACCAGGTCCTTATGAAGCCTCCCATTGTCCGACAATGGTTGAACAAATCATTCGTCCGACTGGTTTGTTGGATCCGCCAATTGAGGTTCGTCCTATTGAAGGGCAAATTGATGACCTGCTGGGAGAAATTAATCAGCGTGTTAAGAAAAATGAACGCGTTTTGGTTACCACGCTTACGAAGAAAATGTCTGAGAATCTTACGGATTATCTCGCTGAAATGGGTGTGAAGGTTTCTTATTTACACTCGGAGATCAAAACACTTGAACGAATTGAAATCATTCGCGACTTAAGAATGGGTGTGTTTGATGTTCTCGTTGGGATCAACCTTTTACGTGAAGGATTAGATATTCCTGAAGTTTCTCTTGTAGCTATTTTGGATGCGGATAAGGAAGGATTTCTCCGATCTGAGCGTTCACTCATTCAAACCATTGGACGTGCCGCTCGTAATGCTAACGGCCAGGTCATTATGTACGCGGATAAAATCACCCAATCCATGGAGATCGCGATAAAGGAAACGCAGCGCCGTCGTGAGATTCAGGAGGCTTATAATAAAGAGCACGGGATAACCCCGCAGACCATTGTAAAGGATATCCGGGATGTCATTCGTGCCACACGTGTATCGGAAGCAGAGGTTGAACAGGACAAAGCCGTACAAGTGGACTACAGTAAGTTAAAAGGTAAAGAAAAGCAGAAGGTCATTGCTAATCTTGAGCGTGACATGAAAGAGGCGGCTAAAGCACTTGATTTTGAAAAAGCAGCTGAACTTCGTGATATCTTGTTGGAATTAAAAGCGGAAGGATGAACGGAATGGCAATAGAAAATATTATTGTCAAAGGGGCAAGAGAGCACAATCTGAAAAATGTGGATGTGACTATTCCTCGAGACAAATTGGTTGTTTTAACTGGCTTATCCGGTTCGGGAAAATCATCGCTGGCATTTGATACCATCTATGCAGAAGGTCAGCGCCGGTATGTAGAATCCCTCTCCGCTTATGCCCGGCAATTCCTTGGTCAAATGGATAAACCGGATGTGGATGCAATAGAGGGACTGTCACCTGCGATTTCGATTGATCAAAAAACAACAAGTCGAAATCCCCGGTCAACGGTTGGAACCGTTACAGAGATCTACGATTATTTACGGCTCCTTTATGCCCGGATCGGTCGCCCAGTCTGTCCAGAGCACGGGATAGAAATCACTTCCCAAACGATTGAACAGATGGTGGACCGGCTCATGGAATTCCCAGAGCGGACGCGGATGCAAATTCTTGCTCCTGTTGTATCAGGGCGCAAAGGTGAGCATGTGAAGGTGTTTGAACAAATTAAGAAGCAGGGCTATGTACGGGTTCGTGTAGACGGGGAGCTTCGCGAAGTGAGCGAAGACATCCAACTTGCAAAAAATAAGAAACACTCTATTGAAGTGGTGATTGACCGTATTGTCATGAAAGACGGAATTCGTTCTCGTTTGGCGGATTCACTTGAAACTGCCTTGAAATTGGGAGAAGGACGGCTTTTAGTGGATGTGGACGGCGAAGAGTTATTGTTCAGTGAGCACCATGCCTGCCCTTACTGCGGTTTTTCGATTGGTGAGCTTGAGCCGCGGCTTTTCTCTTTTAATAGTCCTTTTGGTGCCTGTCCGTCTTGTGATGGTCTAGGCGCTACTTTAGAAGTTGATTTGGATGCCGTCATTCCGGATTGGGACAAAACCTTAAAGGAACATGCGATTGCCGCATGGGAGCCGACCAGTTCACAGTACTATCCGCAATTGCTTGAGTGTGTCTGCAGGCATTATGGAATTGACATGGATATTCCCGTTAAAAATATTCCAAAAGACCAAATGGACAAAATATTAAAGGGAAGCGGTAAGGATAAAATTCTTTTCAGATATGAAAGTGATTTTGGACAAGTTAAGGAGAACTTGATTTATTTTGAAGGGGTTTTGAACAACATCAGCCGTCGTTATAAAGAAACTGGTTCTGATTTCATCCGTGAACAGATGGAAACCTATATGACCCCTAAGCCTTGTCCTTCGTGTAAAGGGTATCGCCTGAAGCCGGAAACACTTGCCGTCTTGATTGGCGGAAAGCATGTCGGCCAAGTGACTGAGATGTCCATACGCGAGGTACGCGATTATTTCAATTCGCTTCAATTGACAGCTAAAGAAGAGACGATCGGGCGGCTTATTCTACGAGAAATATTAGAGCGCACGGGCTTCTTAGTGAACGTTGGTCTTGATTATTTAACACTCAGCAGGGCTGCTGGAACCTTATCAGGGGGGGAAGCCCAGCGAATTCGTTTGGCCACACAGGTAGGGTCTCGATTAATGGGCGTTCTTTATATATTAGATGAGCCGTCTATTGGGCTTCATCAGAGGGATAATGATCGATTGATCTCAACCCTTCTCAATATGCGCGACCTTGGGAACACCTTGCTCGTCGTTGAGCATGATGAGGACACGATGCTTGCCGCCGATTACATTATTGATATTGGACCAGGAGCGGGTGCTCATGGCGGGACCATAACTGCTCAAGGAACACCTGAAGAACTGATGAAGGACCCGAACTCCCTAACTGGTCAGTATCTCTCAGGTGAGCGGTTTATTCCCGTCCCTCTTGAAAGAAGAAAGCCGACAGGGCGTTTTATTGAGGTTAAAGGAGCTACAGAAAACAATCTGAAAAACGTCAGCGTCAAATTTCCTCTTGGAATCATGACTTGCGTAACAGGGGTATCGGGTTCCGGAAAAAGTACATTGGTCAATGGAATTCTTCATAAATCTCTTGCACAGAAGCTGCATGGCAGTAAAGAAAAACCAGGTGCGTTTAAAAGTATTAAGGGGATCGAACAGCTTGATCGTGTGATTGATATTGACCAATCTCCCATTGGCCGAACGCCTCGGTCCAATCCGGCTACTTACACGGGTGTTTTTGACATGATAAGAGAGGTTTATGCTCAAACCAATGAGGCCAAGATGCGCGGCTACAAAAAAGGCCGATTTAGTTTTAATGTAAAGGGCGGGCGCTGTGAAGCTTGCAGCGGCGACGGCATTATTAAAATCGAAATGCATTTCCTTCCTGACGTCTATGTCCCTTGTGAGGTCTGTCATGGAAAACGCTATAATCGAGAAACGCTCGAAGTGACTTATAAAGGGAAGAATATATCGGATGTTCTTGAAATGACTGTGGAAGAAGCCCTTGAATTCTTTGAAAATATTCCACGGATTCGACGGCGCATAGAACCGCTCTTTGATGTGGGTCTTGGTTATATGAAACTAGGTCAGCCAGCAACGACATTGTCAGGAGGGGAAGCTCAGCGGGTGAAGCTGGCTTCACAGCTCTATCGTCGGACAAAAGGAAAGGCCCTTTACATCTTAGATGAGCCAACGACCGGTCTTCATGTAGATGATATCAGCCGACTGCTTGATGTGCTTCAGCGTCTAGTTGAAAACGACGATTCGGTCTTGATCATTGAGCATAATTTGGATGTCATTAAAACGGCCGATTATCTGATTGATTTAGGGCCTGAAGGCGGGGATGGGGGAGGAACCATCGTCGCTGTCGGTACGCCTGAAGAGATTACGAAAGTCGAGGCCTCCTATACGGGCCGTTATTTAAAACCAATACTTGAGAGAGACCGTAAGCGTATGGAGGATCGGATCCACCAAAAACAAACGGTGTAATAAGGCGTTTTTATTGCACGAAAAAATTAAGGGGCGTTTTGTATGAGCGCCTTTCTTTTTCATGAATAGATTTCCTTTTTCTTGATAGGCCGATTTCGTTTCTTTTTCAAATTCGAAACTCTTTTCTTACTCTTTCGTATAAATAATAAGTAGACAATCATAGAATAGTATACGGATATATAATCGTGATCGGAATTAAATGCTTTTTGACACTGAAAGGGTGTATGTGAGTTGAAACGACTTTACCGTTCCCGTAAGCAAAAAATGGTGGCGGGCATATGTGGGGGAGTGGCTGACTACTTTAAGGTTGATGTGACATTGATTCGAGTGATTTATGCGGCTCTTTGTTTGTTTAGTTTTTTTGTCCCCTGTATTCTCCTCTATATCGTTCTGTACTTTATCATTCCAGAAGCTGATGAGTGGGAGTCCTAATATGTTGAAGAAATGGTTGATCCATCTCGTTGTCAATACGATTGTTTTAATGGTTATTGCTGGATATTTACCTTTGTTTCATTTGTCTGGGGTAACGGCCGCGATTGAGGCAAGTATCATTCTGTCCATTTTGAATCTCATTGTCCGGCCCATTTTAATTGTGTTAACGCTGCCTGTTACCTTTTTAACGCTCGGCTTATTTTTATTTGTGATTAATGCGATCACCCTTTATATTACATCTGGAATAATGGGGGATTCCTTTGTCATTCATAGCTTTGGCGACGCCATTTTAGCAGCGATCATAATGGCAATTCTCAATGCGCTGATTCAGAACTTTATTGTCAAGCCCATTCAAAAAACACGCTGACTACTATTAAAAGGAACCACTCATTTTTTTGATGAGTGGTTTTTTGATTGTGGATATAATTTAAAAATCTCGACTTGCGGATAACTCACAATTAAAATACCGCTTTAAGGTGCGAAATTGACGTCGCTTTTCGTGGGCACGGCCTCAAGCTTGTCTGTAAGAGTTTGATGGCATCGGTCATTCGTTGTAAAAATTGTCTTTCAGAAAAGCTGGTTCTATCTAGCAGAAGCCTTCTATTTTAGTAACTTAGGATTAATGTGAAAGATACGTGGAAAACTGATAAAATAGAGAGGCTAGAAAGGATAAGAGGAGGATACATATGGCGAAAGTAATTGTACAAGAACTGATCGACCGTTTTGGTCTTGAGTTAATTGAGGGGGGAGAGGGTGTTAACCGCTTAGTGACGACGAGTGATATTTCCCGTCCCGGCCTTGAGATGGCAGGTTTTTTCACCTATTACCCAGCTGAGCGGATTCAGTTGCTCGGAAAAACAGAATTAACCTTTTTTCATTCACTTCCACCCCGAGAACGGCAGGACCGAATGGAGAAGCTCTGTGCGTTAGAAACGCCATGTATCATTGTGTCGCGCAGTTTAGAGGTTCCTGAAGAACTGATTGAGGCAGCCCAAACAGCCGGTGTTCCGGTGTTGAAGACGCGACTTAAAACCACTCATTTAAGCAGTTTATTGACGAACTATTTAGAAGGAAGGCTGGCTCCTATGACCTCCGTACATGGTGTTTTAGTGGATGTCTATGGAGTAGGTGTTCTCTTAACCGGTTCAAGCGGTGTAGGTAAGAGTGAAACGGCTTTGGAATTGGTGAAACGCGGTCATCGCTTGGTGGCAGATGACTCCGTTGAAATTCGTCAAACGGGTGAAAATGAAGTTGTTGGGAGTGCCCCGGACCTGATCCAGCATTTATTAGAGATTCGAGGTCTTGGAATTATCGATGTGATGACCTTGTTTGGAGCTGGGGCAGTACGAAGCTACAAGAAAATAACGATTGTTATGCATCTTGAACTTTGGGACTCTAAGAAAATGTATGATCGGTTAGGTTTGGAAGAAGAGACTATCCGTATCGTCGACTGTGACATTCCTCAACTGACTATTCCAGTAAGGCCTGGCCGAAACTTGGCGGTTATCGTTGAAGTAGCGGCGATGAACTTCCGATTGAAGCGAATGGGCGTCAATGCCGCTCAACAATTCTCTGATAAACTGAATGAGGCTCTAAAAATAAAAGACTAATGCTTTTAAAAAATAGGAATAAAGGAGACACTTCAGCATGATTAACACCTTGCTTTTTGATTTAGATGGTACGTTGATTAACACGAATGAGTTGATTATTGCCTCATTTTTAGACACATTGAATCGTTATTATCCAAACAAGTATGGACGTGAGGATATTATTGAATTTATTGGGGAGCCTCTCGAGGTGAGTTTTAATCGAGTGGACCCTGAACGTGTGGAGGAGATGGTCACACAATACCGGAAGCACAATATTGAGCACCATGATGAACTGGTCACGGAGTATCCAAAGGTTAGAGAAACGATTGCTCAATTAGCCAAAGAAGGCTACCGCTTAGGTATTGTTACGACTAAAAGAAGAGAGACTGTCATTATGGGGCTTGAGTTGACTGGACTACGACCTTATTTTGAAACGATTGTCACAATAGACGATGTGACGAATGCTAAGCCTGACCCAGAGCCTGTCCAGCTAGCCCTAAAGCAGCTTAAGAGTAAGCCGGAAGAGGCCTTTATGGTGGGAGACAGTCCTTCTGACATTGAAGCTGGCCGTCGGGCAGGGACCCAAACAGTGGGCGTCGCCTGGTCCATTAAAGGTGAAGCGATGATTCAAGAGGCGAAACCGGATTACATTCTTCATGAAATGACCGATCTGCTTTCGATATTAAGAGTTGAATCTAAAGCCTAATTTTGAAATCATTGGAAAACCCTTTTGAGGGGCTGATATGTATTGCGGTGTACGAAGCGCTATCCTGTTACGGGTTCGAACTCCTTATGGCAGATTTATAAAACGGTGTCTTTTTGGAAGGTCATAAAATGTTTTATTGTTATACAAATCGGTCGCTATACGCCGTCGGTTGCTTTAAAAAGACATCTGTACCGCCTCTTCTTACATATGGAAATTGGTGAGAAAACCGCTCTTGCTTTGATGGTAATGCCTGATTTAATGTTTCCAGAGAAGATTAGAATTGGCCGAAACTCAATCATAGGATATAACACCACCCTTTTAGCTCATGAATATTTAATCCATGAATACCGGCTTGGCGAGGTAAGCATTGGTGACGAGGTAATGATTGGAGCTAATTGCACGATCTTGCCAGGTGTCGATATTGGTGATGGGGCGGTCGTATGTGCAGGCACACTTGTTCATCGCGATGTTCCTCCTGGTAGTATGGTGGGAGGAAACCCGATGAAGATCATCTATACAGCCGAAGAGCGAGCCAAAAGAGAACAGAGCATCAAGAATTGAGATGGGATTATTAAACAAGGAGGGGAGCCGGGTTGGATAAAATAGAAAATCATTATCATCACTGCGCCTCCTGCCGTCATTTTGGTTTTCGAGAGCAAGACGGTAAAAAACAGCCGATGTGTACGCGGCTTGGCTACGATACCTTACCGCATTACCAGTTCAACTGCTGGAACCCAAAACCGCGAGTGAAGATGGCCATGCAGAAAAAAAGACGCAAAATGCTCCTTAATAGAAAGAAATAACTGAAACGCGGGTGAAACGCGGGGACGGTTCTTGTGTTTCAATTTTACAAGCATTTGTAGGGGAGAGTTCTCCTTGAATTTTTAAAAAGGAGAACTCTCCCCTCTGTTTTTCCCCTTTTTATAGGAGGAAGAAGCCAAATCCCATTATGACATAAGCAGCGAGGAGCATGGCACCTTCAAACCAGTTGGTGTCTCCATCGGCTGTAATGCTGATGGTTAGGATGGCAGCTAAGGCCATGGCGATGAGTTCTGTAACAGGAAAGACGAGCGGCATGAAGGTTTGGAATCCCCATGAAATCAAGACAAGGACGGGCGCAACAAACATGGCAATTTGAAGTGTCGAACCGACCGATATCTCGACGGCAATGTCAATTCTATTCTTGACCGCCATAAGTACGGCAGATGCATGCTCGGCAGCGTTGCCGACAATGGCAACAATAATAATGCCGATAAAGAGTTCACTCCAGCCCAATTGTTCCCCAACTGGCTCAATGGTTCCGACAAGCCGTTCGCTAATCAGCGCCACAACAACAGTCGTAACCGCCAAAATCAACATCGAACGGCCTTTTCCCCATTCTGGATGCTCCTCTTCCAAAATCACTGAAATATTATCCTGCTGCATTTTATAAACCCCACGATGCGTGACGAGACGAAAAACAAGAGAAAACAAGTAAATTAGAATCATGATACACGAGATGACCGTACTGAGGAACTTAATGCTGTGAACATCCATCTTTGCGGCGAAAACAGCTGGAAAGACAAAAGAAACAATGAGAGAGAAGACCATAATCCCCGCGTTATGGGCCGCATCATGGATGTTGAATTGCTGCCTCTTATATTTAAAACCCCCAAACAAAATCGAGAGCCCGCCAACAAGCAAGAGATTCCCGATAATGGAGCCTGTAAGTGACGCCATCACCACATTTACAAGTCCCTCCTGCAAGGCAAAAAAAGAAATGATGAGCTCAACCGCATTACCAAATGTGGCGTTCAGCAATCCGCCAATGCTTGGACCTGATATAATAGCCAGACTTTCTGTGGCTCTTCCAATATAACTGGCAAGGCCAATGATAGTCAGGCAGTAGATAATAAATAAAATTAGAGCGGGGAAGTGAAGGAAATTGCCTATTATAGAGAGCGGAATTCCAATGGCGGTTAATAAGAAAAAGAGTCGATCCAACCTGCCAACCTCCTTTATCTTGCTGGTTTGACGATTTAATAAAAGCAAAGCAAGGGCATTTTAAGAAGGACAATGCCCACTAAGTGCCCTCAGGTAACGTGTGAGTGAGATGTTATTATAACCTATTCGGCGAAAATTCATTTTATTTTGTTCGATTACGGTTGACGTTATGAATGCTTTTGAGGTAAACTTCAACTATACATTTTAGTTCGTTATCACATTAGCATGCTAAAGCAAAAAGGAAGCAGACTAAGCAAGCGTGGGGCGAGCGTGAAACGCGAGAACCGTCCCCGGGTTTCACGGGTTTCAAATGAAAAAGCAGACTAAGCAAGCGCGGGGCGAGCGTGAAACGCGAGAACCGTCCCCGCGTTTCAATGGAGTGGGGTGTCGATGGTGTCGGGAACGTATGTGTTTGAGAAGCCTTTGGGTATGCGGGATGTGCTGCCTGTTCATGAGCGGGTTCACCAAAATATACGGAGGGTTATGTCTGAGGAGATGGGCCGTTGGGGCTATCAGTTTTTGTCAACGCCAACGCTTGAGTATTATGAGACGGTTGGGAAGGCATCTGCTATTGATGAAGAGCGGTTGTTTAAATTATTGGATGCTGAGGGCCGAACGGTGGTCCTGCGTCCTGATATGACGGTGCCGATTGCTCGTGTGGCCGCTTCAAATCTGAAACAAGAACCGCTGCCATTAAGGCTTGCGTACATGAGTCCCGTCTTTCGCAAACAGGAATTTGAGGCAGGACGGCCAGCTGAGTTTGAACAAATTGGCGTCGAGCTAATTGGGGCTGCTTCTTTAGATGCGGATGCTGAAGTCATTGCGTTAATGAGTCAACTTTTTAAGAGTGTAGGGCTTACTAATTTTAATATCACCATAGGCCATGTCGGTGTGGTAAATGCTTTTTTGAATGAACTCACAACAGATGAAGTGCTTATTAGGAACCTTAGCCAGCGATTAATCGAAAAAAATGATGTCGGGTTTAGAGAGACGGTTGCGCAGGCTGACCTCAGCTTGGAAGCAAAGGAACGTTTCAATGCCTTTATCGAATTAAGACATTTGGAACGTCATCAGGCTTTGCGAGCCTTACCGAAGCTTATACCGGGTGAACAGGGCAGCTTTTTCAAAGAGAAGCTGACGGAATTGTTTGAACTGCTTGAAGCCTATGGCGTCGCAGATATGTTGGATTTGGATTTAACCTTATTAAGCCATTCCGACTATTATACAGGGATTGTGTTTGAAGGGTTTGCCGGACAGAGCGGATTTCCAATCGGAAGCGGCGGGCGTTATGATGAATTGCTGGCTAAGTTTGAAAGACCGGCTCCAGCAACAGGATTTGGACTTCGCTTGAACCTTTTAGCTGAAGCAATTGAGGCACAACCGGAGGCACTTAATCAAGAATGTGTGGTCTATACCGTTGATCAAAAAGGAGTGGCTTTAAAAAAAGCTTTAACCTTGCGCCAATTAGGAAAATTGGTTGTTTTACAGGATGCGGAAGCCTTAATTGATGCAGAGGCTTTTCTTTCACAATTTCAAGTCATACATGATTTTAGAAGCTAATGCTTAATTTTTTGAGGAGGAGAGACGATGGAGCCGATTACGATTGCCATGCCAAAGGGACGGATTTTAGAAGACGCGATTGCTCTTCTCAATCGGGCCAATATTCCTTGCCCCGATTTGGTTGAATCCAGTCGCAAGTTAATTTTTGAAACAGATGATCACACGCTCCGGTTCATTTTGGCGAAACCGACTGATGTTCCGACTTATGTAGAATATGGAGTGGCCGATCTCGGAATTGCTGGAAAAGACGTTCTTCTAGAGGAACAGCGTGATGTCTATGAATTACTTGATTTAAACATTAGTCCATGCCGGATGTCAGTAGCCGGCCGAATCGATCAATCAACGGCATTCTCACCGCGCATTGCAACGAAGTATCCGCGAATTGCCTCTACGTATTTCCGGCAGCAGGGGGAACAGGTGGAAATTATTCCTTTGAACGGGTCGATTGAATTGGCCCCTATCATCGGTCTTGCGGATCGTATTGTGGACATTGTGTCAACGGGAACGACACTAAAAGAAAACGGACTTGTTGAAAAAGCGACCATTGCTTCGATCACTTCTCGGTTAATTGCGAATCCGACGAGTTATCGTCTCAAGAAAAGGCAAGTCGTCAAGCTGTTTGAACAGCTTAAATCAGTAATAGGGGGGCAAGGGATATGGAATGGCGATCCAGTCAAGACCTCGACTTTTTAAATGATCGGAATACGGCGGCAACGAAAGAAGCCGAGGCGTCCGTCAAACGGATCCTTCAGCTTGTACAGGAAAAAGGCGAAGAGGGTATTCTGGAACTGACTGAACAGTTTGATAAAGTAAGGTTAACTCGCCTCCGTGTAACGGATACGGATATTCAAGAGGCTTATAAGCGAGTGGATGATGTGGTTATTGAGGCGATTCGTAAGGCAGCGAAGAACATTGAGTCTTTCCATGATAAGCAAAAAGTCACTTCTTGGTTTGAAGAAGCACCCGACGGAACGATGCTCGGGCAAAAGGTCACACCGCTCGATTCCATTGGGCTTTATGTCCCTGGAGGCTCAGCGGCCTACCCTTCTTCGGTCTTGATGGGGGCTATTCCAGCCAAAGTGGCAGGCGTTAAACGGATCGTCCTTGTTTCCCCCCCTCAAGCAGACGGAAAAATCAATCCCGGGGTGCTTGTTGCGGCGAATGAAGTAGGCGTGACAGAGTGCTACTCCGTCGGCGGTGCTCAAGCCATTGGTGCACTTGCTTACGGGACGGAAACGATTCAGCCCGTTGATAAGATTGTAGGACCTGGTAATCTGTATGTGACGTTAGCTAAGAAAGAAGTCTTTGGCTCTGTTGCGATTGATAGTTTGGCTGGGCCAAGTGAAATTGTGATTTTGGCGGATCGGACGGCTAACCCAGCTTGGATTGCGAGTGACCTGCTTTCTCAAGCGGAGCATGACCCGCATGCAATGGCGGTTTTAATCACCAATGATCGTGAGCTAGGTGAGAAGGTAGATGCTGAAGTGCAAAAGCAATGTGCCGCTCTTCCACGAAAGTCTATTGCGGGCCAATCGATTTCATCCTATGGAAAGCTCTTTCTCGTCGATACAATAGAGGCGGGCATTGAGGTTGTCAATCGCTTGGCTCCAGAGCATCTTGAGGTGGTCACGGAAAATCCAGAAAGCTGGCTGCCCCACATTCGTCATGCCGGTGCTATTTTTCTAGGAGCTTACAGCAGTGAGCCCGTCGGTGATTATCTGGCAGGACCGAATCACATTATTCCAACGAACGGAACGGCACGCTTTGGGAGTCCGTTGAATGTAGAAAGTTTTATTAAGCGCTCAAGCATTATTAGATACAGTGAAAAAGCTTTTAAGAGGGATGCAGAAGCGATTATGACTTTGGCTCGATACGAAGGGCTTGAAGGCCACGCTCAGGCTATTGAGCAGCGATTACAAGGAGGATTGTCAAATGGCGCGAACCGCAACGATCAAAAGAACAACAGCCGAGACGGACATTACACTATGCATTGATCTCGACGGAAAAGGGAACTCAAAGCTCGAGACAGGTGTTCCTTTTCTGACGCACATGCTCACCTTGTTTGCAAAACATGGTTTTTTTAACCTAGAGGTGAACGCTAAAGGGGACACGGATGTGGATGATCACCACACGACGGAGGATATTGGCATTTGTCTTGGACAGGCATTTCGTCAAGCGCTTGGTGATAAGGCAGGCATTCGTCGTTATGGAGAAGCAACCGTGCCAATGGATGATGCCCTCGCTCAAGTCGTTGTCGATCTGAGTGACCGTCCTCATTTTGTTTTGAAAGCGGATTGGGAAGCTCAAAAAGTCGGGACGTTTGATACCGAACTTGTCCATGAATTTCTGTGGAAGTTCGCATTAGAAGCGCGCATCAATTTGCATGTGATCGTGCCGTATGGCCATAATACACACCATATTATCGAAGCCATTTTTAAAGCGATGGCGCGGGCGTTGGATCACGCAAGCAGTCTGGATCCGAGAATAGAAGGCATCCTTTCGACAAAGGGGTCGCTCTAATGATTGCGGTAATTGATTACGACCGGGGAAATTTACATAGTGTGACGTCTGCACTTAAGCGACTGGATATTCCGCATATCGTCACGGACGAGCCGGATGAACTCCGTCAGGCCGATGCTTTGATTTTGCCGGGAGTGGGTCACTTTAGAGATGCGATTGACTCTCTTAATCAAAAACAATTAATTTCTGTGATTAAAGAGGAAGCTGTGAAAAAGCCGTTTTTTGGTATTTGTCTTGGCATGCAGCTTTTATTTGATTCAAGTGAAGAGGGGGGATACTCTGAGGGGTTAGGGTTAATACCAGGGACGATCCGACGCTTTGCTGGAATCGATGAGAATCATGAGCCATATAAAGTGCCGCATATGGGGTGGAATGAGCTTGTGTTTCATCAGCCTGATCACCCGATTTTAAAAGGCTTGAAAGAGGATTATGCCTATTTTGTGCATTCCTATTTGGCTTTTCCAGAAGATGAGGCGACTCTGCTAGCCTATTCCAACTATCATGGACGGGTGCCCGCTATTGTTGGGAAAGGCCACGTGATTGGCGCTCAATTTCACCCGGAGAAAAGTGCGGCTTTTGGTCAAGCTCTTCTTAAAAATTTCTATGAACAAAGTGTCTTGTCCATCAAAAAATTATAAAAAGATCGTTGGGAGGGGTAACCATGGGGTTTTCGATTTTACCTGCTATTGATATTCGGGCAGGTCAATGTGTAAGGCTTGTTCAAGGTGATTTTAATCAAGAAACCGTATATGGTCACTCGCCTTATAAAGTAGCGGAATCCTTTATCGCTCAAGGGGCTGAATGGATTCATATTGTCGATTTGGATGGGGCGAAGGAAGGCCAACCTCTCAACCATGATGTTATTTCAAGGATTGCGAGCAATTTAGGGGCGCGGATTGAGGTCGGCGGCGGTATCCGTAATGAAGAGGCCATTGAGACTTATCTCGAGGCCGGTGTTTCTCGCGTCATCTTGGGGAGTGCGGCGGTTTCCCGTCCCGAATTTGTTAAAGAAATGATTAAAAAATATGGTTCAAAAATAGCGGTTGGGCTCGACGCAAGAGACGGACGTGTTGCTGTAGAGGGCTGGCTTGAGACATCTGATGTAAAGGCGATTGATCTTGGCAAGGAATTGGCTGACGCAGGTGTAGGTGCCTTGATTTTTACGGATATTAGTCGTGACGGGATGCTTTCAGGACCTAATGTAGAGAGCATTCGTGAATTGGCTAGCGCAACAGGTGTCCCTGTCATTGCTTCAGGCGGGGTGTCTCAATTAGAGGACCTCATCGCTTTAAAAGCGCATGAGTCGGAAGGCATTGCTGGTGCGATCGTTGGGAAGGCCATTTATGATGGGCGGTTGAATTTGCTTGAAGCGATCAAGGCGGTGAAGCCATCATGTTAGCTAAACGCATTATTCCTTGCCTGGATGTTAAAGAAGGCCGTGTAGTCAAAGGGGTTCAATTTCTCGAACTGCGTGACGCTGGAGATCCCGTTGAACTGGCGAAGCATTATGATCAAGAAGGTGCGGATGAGCTCGTATTTCTTGATATCTCGGCATCACTTGAAGGACGAAAGACTATGGTCCAAGTCGTCGAACAGGTGGCTCGCGAGCTCGCGATCCCCTTTACAGTAGGCGGCGGTATTCGTACAGTAGACGACATTCGCCGGTTGCTGCGTGCGGGTGCCGATAAAGTATCCTTAAACACATCGGCTGTTCTTGATCCCGATTTGATTCGACAAGGGTCTGAAGCCTTTGGTGCACAGTGCATCGTCGTAGCGATTGATGCCAAGCGTCAAGCGGATGGCACTTGGGGTGTTTTTACTCACGGTGGAAAAAAGGCGACGGCTCTCGATGCTATTGAGTGGGCGAAGCAGGCAGTGGCGCTTGGTGCAGGGGAGATCTTGCTTACAAGTATGGATTCCGATGGTGAGAAGAAGGGCTTTGCGGTTGAACTCACGCAAAAAATCAGCGAAGCCGTTACCGTCCCTATTATAGCGTCGGGCGGTGCAGGTAATAAGGAGCATTTTTACGAGGTATTTGAAGAAGGATTAGCGGATGCGGCACTGGCGGCTTCCATCTTTCATTTTAAAGAAACCTCTGTCGGCACAGTTAAGCAGTACCTCTCAGAAAAGGGGATCCCTATAAGACTTTGAATGATGACAACCAATCTATTAAAAGAAGAGAAGGATGCAGGATGGATGTATCAGTTGTAAAATTTGATGAAAAAGGACTTGTTCCGGCAATTGTTCAAGATGCAGTAAGCAAAGAAGTGCTAACATTAGCGTATATGAACAAGGATTCGTTAAATAAAACGATTGAAACCGGTGAGACGTGGTTTTTCAGCCGCTCCCGCGAAGAACTATGGCATAAGGGAGAAACTTCTGGAAACACGCAGAAAGTTGTCGATCTGCTTTTTGACTGCGACCAGGATGCCTTGGTCGTGAAGGTGGTGCCTAAAGGACCGGCTTGTCATAAGGGGAGTTACTCCTGTTTTACGGAACGACTAGACGGTTCAGCGGTCTCGAAGGCTTATGAGAGTCTCGCAAAACCGGATCGTTTTAGCATATTAGCTGAGCTTGAGAGCGTGATTGCATCCCGGGAAGCGGAAATGCCGGAGGGCGCTTATACCACTTACCTCTTTGAAAAAGGCGTCGATAAAATCTTGAAAAAGGTTGGAGAAGAGGCCGGCGAGGTCATCATTGCTGCCAAAAACCGCAGTCATGAGGAGCTGACCTGGGAAGTGGCAGACCTTTTCTACCATGTCCTCGTTTTGTTACAGGAACAAAAACTGCCGCTTGATGCCATTTTAAAACGACTAGAGGAACGGCATCGTTCATAAAAAACATGTGCTCAATCTAATTAACTAAGTTAGCCTTCCATGGTGCCATGGGAGGCTATTTTATATTAAAACAAGGCTAGGCTGTAGGCTGGTGAAGCGGAATAGCGTAATGGGGTTGCACGAATGGGCGAAAAGTGGCCGGAAATCGGTGAATAGCGTAATGCCGTTACGCCTATTTGGTTTGAGCGTAACGAGAATACGTTATTCGCCGCGAATCCGGCCAGAATGCCGAAATAAGGGAATGCCGTTACGCCTATTTCAGTTGAGCGTAATGAGAATACGTTATTCGCCGCGAATCCGGCCGGAATGCCGAAATAAGAGACTGACGTTACGCCTATTTCGTTTGAGCGTAACGAGAACACGCTATCCGCCGCGAATCCGGCTGGAATGCCGAAATAAGAGACTGACGTTACGCCTATTTCAGTTGAGTGTAACGAGGATCCGCTATCCGCCGTTGAACGGGGCTGAAATGCCGAAAGAAGGAAATGCCGTTACGCCTATTTCGTTTGAGCGTAACGAGAATCCGCTATCCGCCGCTAAACGGGGCCGGAATGCCGAAATAAGAGACTGCCGTTACGCCTATTTCGTTTGAGCGTAACGAGAACACGCTATCCGCCGCGAATCCGGCTGGAATGCCGAAATAAGGGACTGCCGTTACGCCTATTTCAGTTGAGCGTAACGAGAACACGCTATCCGCCGCGAATCCGGCTGCAATGCCGAAATAAGGGAATGCCGTTACGCCTATTTGGTTTCATCGTAACGAGAATACGTTATTCGCCGCTAAACGGGGCTGCAATGCCGAAATAAGGAAATGCCGTTACGCCTATTTCAGTTGAGCGTAACGAGAATACACTATCCGCCGCTAAACGGGGCTAAAATGCCGAAATAAGGAAATGCCGTTACGCCTATTTCGTTTGAGCGTAACGAGAATACGCTATCCGCTGCGAATCCGGCCGGAATGCCGAAATAAGGGAATGCCGTTACGCCTATTTCAGTTGATCGTAACGAGAACACGTTATCCGCCGCGAATCCGGCCGGAATGCCGAAATAAGGGAATGGCGTTACGCCTATTTCAGTTGAGCGTAACGAGAATACGCTAACCTCCGCTAAACGGGGCTAAAATACCGAAATAAGGAAATGCCGTTACGCCTATTTCAGTTGAGCGTAACGAGAATCCGCTATCCGCCGCGGGGCGAGCGTGAAACGCGAGAACCGTCCCCGCGTTTCATAGTCTGGCATATTTTGTCGATATTTATTGCGGTTTTATGCTATAATTCGTTAAGGAACTTTGTTTCTAACACGTTTGATTTAAAATGAACCTCTTAAACTTTTAATCCATTTTAGTAATTAATAGAGTAATAGATAACAAATATGAGAAGGAGTCTTTATGAAGCCAGAAGGACATACGAACAAAGCGCGCGTCATTCCTTTTTTACCGGACGGAGACTATTATTTTGAAAAAGGGATTGTCGCTTATCAGCATGGGGATTTAGGGCGTGCAAAGAAATTTTTAGAACGTGCGGTTGCGTTTAATCCCAATGAACCGGATTACCTTTGCCAATTGGCTGCCATTTTGGCTGAACTGGAACAGTTTGAGGCATCCAATCAATTGCTGAAGAAAGTTGTCTTTGAAATTGATCCCTCTTTAGTCGAATGCTTTTTCTTTATGGCTAATAACTTTGCTTATTTAGGCCGTTATGAAGAAGCCATTCAAGAAATAAAACGTTATATGACGTTAGAGCCTCATGGGAGTTTTGTACAAGATGCTAAGGATTTGTACAAACTGCTTATGCTTGAATCCGGAGAAGAAATCGGCGAGGTGGATCCTGCCATTTCTGATCATGAAAAAGGACGACAAGCTCTTGAGCGGGGAGATCAGCAAAAGGCCATTTATTATTTTAAAAAGGTGATTAAAGAAAAACCCTCTTTTTGGGCGGCCCAGAATAATTTAGCGATTGCTTACTTTTCTTTAGGTCAACAAGAAAAGGGGCTCAATCAAATTGAACATATATTAGCGCATGATCCAGGAAATGTTCATGCCCTTTGTAACAAAATAACCTTCCATCATCAGCTAGGGGATGCTGAGGTGGTCAAGGCGCTTCTTGAACTGTTAAACAAGCTTCAGCCTTTTTATCCAGAAATGCAGAGCAAGCTTGGTGCTACTTATTTTTTACTGGGTGAGGATGAAAAAGCGTACAAGTGGCTTAAGAAAGCAGAGCGATCAGGGTTGTTTGAGGATCAAACTTTCTACTATTGGTTGGCTGTTTCGAGCTACCATTTAGGGAAGGTCTCAGAAGCGCTGAGGGCTTGGAAACAGGTTGACTTCTTTAGTGAATCGCCTTTTCCTCCTTTTGAATACGGGAAGATTAAGGATCTTTTGAAAGAAGAAGACGCTGAACATAACCCGTTAGTGCGTTCTCTATTAGACCATGAATTAAAAGAAGGTGATATGGAGAGCAAGCTTGTTTCGCTCTTTCTCCTTCACTATTTTGCCGATGAGGTTTCGGTTCAAACACTAGAGGAGATGAGTTCTTCTCAAAGTAAAGGGTCACTTGTTGCTGGACTATCAGAGCGGTTGAAACAGCATTTGGCAGGGCATCCTTTAGATGAGAGTCTTTCTGTAATGATGACGATTCAGAAAGTATTAGATGACGGTAAGCCAATTATTTCCGATACGAAGCTCTATTCGTATTGGTACCAAGTGTGCAGTGAAGTGAGCGTAAGCAGTGATGAGATTCAGGCCATGGCGGCAGCGATCGTGTATCGATGGTTTAATACGGTCAGACAGATTAAAATGACACAAGCGGAATGCTCCCAAACCTTTAATATCTCTTTATATAAATTAAGGCAACAGCTCTTCCGATTAGATCAAATCGATCATGATGATGTATTTATAAATTAGAAAATGAGAGTACCGCATAAAAGCAGATTGGTGGACTTCAAACTAGGTTTCCGATACGATAAGTGCACAAGTCAATGCGTGAAGTTAATGAATGGCTAAAGAGGGTGAATAGGGATGGCAGATACAGAAAAAATTTATGATGTGATTATTGCAGGTGCTGGTCCTGCTGGGATGACCGCAGCCGTTTACGCGTCTCGTGCCAATTTGGATACGTTGATGATTGAACGAGGAATTCCTGGCGGTCAAATGGCGAATACCGAGGATGTCGAGAATTATCCTGGCTTTGACTCGATCTTAGGTCCCGACCTATCAAATAAGATGTTTGAACATGCCAAAAAATTTGGTGCAGAGTATGCTTATGGCGATATAAAAGAGATCCGCGATGGGGAAGAATTCAAGACCGTCGTTGCGGGGAATAAAGAATATAAAGCACTTGCTGTGATCGTCGCAACCGGGGCTGAATATAAAAAGCTGAACGTTCCTGGAGAGAAGGAATTAGGCGGACGTGGTGTCTCCTACTGTGCGGTTTGTGATGGAGCTTTTTTCAAAGGGAAAGAGCTTGTTGTCGTAGGGGGTGGTGATTCAGCTGTTGAAGAGGGAGTTTATTTAACTCGTTTCGCTTCAAAAGTGACGATTATTCACCGTCGTGATAAACTGCGTGCGCAAAAAATTCTTCAAGACCGCGCTTTTAAAAATGAGAAAGTCTCGTTTATTTGGAATCATACGGTTAAAGAGATTCATGAGACGGACGGTAAAGTCGGTGAACTGACACTTGTGAACACACAAGATGGCAGTGAACAACCGTTCAAAGCAGACGGCGTGTTTATCTATGTCGGGATGCTCCCGCTTAACCAAGCTGTATTGAATTTAGGGATTACGAATGCAGCGGGCTATATCGAGACGAATGAAAAGATGGAAACGCGTGTCCCTGGTGTCTTTGCCTGTGGTGATGTTCGTGAAAAAGAATTGCGCCAAATTGTAACGGCTACGGGTGACGGTGCCATTGCGGCGCAAACGGCTCAAGCTTATATCGAGAATCTTAAAGGTTAATACGAAAGACACACGCGGCTTTCTAAGCACTTGGCTTGGAAGGTCGTTTTTTCTGTTTGGCTCTGTTGATTTCTATTTGCTTTTTAAATTAGCGAAAAAGCCTTTACTACCGCGAAATTATTTCGTGACAACCCCTTTAACAAACTGACTTTTTAAAAAAATCATAGTTGTTTAATCACTTTGTAGTGGTAAAGCAATAAAGTTTATGGTAAGATTAAGGAGAAATTTGACCCCCTTTTTATAAAGGTATTGGCACGAGCCTTGTCGCTCGTGCTCTTTTTTTTTTATAAGAAGCATGTTCGCTTTGTGGCATGATTTAAATCATAGTATACTTAAGGCAGTGAGGTGACGCCTGTGCAAAGAGTAACGAATTGCTTATTAAAAGATGGCGATGAAGTGTTGCTTTTACAAAAGCCGCGCCGTGGATGGTGGGTCGCTCCAGGAGGAAAAATGGAGTCCGGTGAATCGATTCGAGATACGGTCATTCGTGAATTTCGGGAGGAAACGGGTCTTTATTTAATCCAGCCCACTTTAAAAGGTGTGTTTACATTTATAATAAAAGAGGGTGAGTCCATTATTGATGAATGGATGATGTT
Source organism: Pullulanibacillus sp. KACC 23026 (assembly GCF_029094525.1). NCBI lineage: Bacteria > Bacillati > Bacillota > Bacilli > Caryophanales > Sporolactobacillaceae > Pullulanibacillus > Pullulanibacillus sp. KACC 23026. The sequence continues at coordinate 1,023,506 of NZ_CP119107.1, forward strand.
CACCTTTTACGCTGATGCGTTCGAAGGGGAATGCCTAGAGGAATCAAAGGAAGGGAAGCTTGCCTGGCATCCGTTTAATCAACTGCAAACTCTTCCTATGGCTGAAGGCGACCGTCACCTTTTGGATTATGTTCTACGGGGAAAAGGGATGATTTACGGCACTTTCCATTACTCTCCGGATCATGAACTTTTATCCTATCGATTAGATCCAAGTCAATAATGGACCAAAAGGGCTAAGGGTCTGCTCTTCTTTCTTATTGTAAATGGTTCGACTCTTTTTAGAAATGAGGTCATTTAGTATGGCTCAATCCATTCAAATCGTTATTATTACAGGAATGTCTGGCGCAGGGAAAACGGTCGCCATGCAATGCTTTGAGGATCTTGGTTTTTTCTGTATTGATAATTTGCCGCCGACTCTTCTGCCAAAATTTATTGAAATGGTAGAAGAAACGGGAGATAAGTTATCAAAGATTGCCTTAGTCATGGATTTAAGAGGACGTGACTTTTTCGATTCGCTTTTTGGATCTATTGACCATTTAGATTTGAACGCTCATGTCAAACCTAAAATTTTATTTTTAGATGCCAAGGATAATGTCCTTGTAAGACGATACAAAGAAACAAGGCGATCTCATCCACTTGCACCGAGGGGATTGCCATTAGAAGGCATTCAGTCCGAGCGCCGCATGCTTGAGGAGATTAAAGGGCGCGCTCAATATTACATCGATTCAACTGAACTGAAGCCGATTGAATTGAAAGAAAAGATTGTTGCCATGTTTGGGGAAGAAACCGACGCTCATTTTAATGTCAATGTTGTTTCATTTGGATTTAAATATGGAATTCCAATTGATGCAGATCTCATGTTTGACGTTCGCTTCTTACCGAACCCTCATTATGTCGAGCACATGAGGGAGCGGACGGGGCTTGATTCTGATGTGGCAAGCTATGTATTCAAATGGTCGGAAACCAAACAGTTTCTTAATAAACTCATGGATTTTCTGACCTTCATGCTGCCGCAATATAAACGTGAAGGCAAGAGTCAGTTGGTGATAGCCATTGGTTGTACAGGGGGAAAACATCGTTCCGTTGCTTTATCTGAAGAAATAGCAAAACGTCTATCGGAGTCTTATACAGCAAAGGCGACGCATCGTGATATTCATAAGGGAAAAATCGTCGAATGATGACGTCGAAGCCTAAGATTGTGACGATCGGCGGGGGAACAGGGCTGTCTGTTCTCTTAAGGGGACTTAAGCATCATGAACTGGATTTAACAGCTATCGTCACGGTTGCCGATGATGGCGGCAGTTCGGGTGTGTTGCGTCAAGAATTACAAATTCCACCTCCTGGGGATATACGCAATGTCCTTGTTGCTCTTTCTGAAACCGAACCGCTTTTTGAACAGCTCTTTCAGCATCGATTTGAAACGGGTCATGGGTTAAGCGGGCACACACTTGGGAATTTGCTGCTTGCTGCGATGACCAGTATTTCTGGAGATTTTGTCAAAGGAATTCGGGAAATCAGTCGAGTCCTAAATGTCAAAGGCAAGGTTTTGCCCGCTGCCAACCAAAGCATTGTTTTAAAAGCTTTGATGTCAAATGGCGAGATGGTCGTTGGGGAGTCCACGATTCCAAAGCATGATGGAAAAATTAAACAAATGTTCTTGGAGCCCCCAGATGTTGAACCTCTTGAAGAAAGCTTAAATGCTCTTAAAGAGGCTGATCTTATTATTATTGGGCCAGGAAGCCTTTATACAAGCCTTTTGCCAAATCTCCTTGTTCCAAGATTGCAGAAAGAGCTGTGCCGGTCACAGGCTCCCAAATTATATATTTGCAATGTCATGACGCAAAAAGGGGAAACCGATCATTTTACAGCATCTGATCATATACAAGTCCTCCTTGATCATGTCCCGAACCTTTCGTTAGATTACATGATCGTAAACAATCGAACCGTTCCTAAAACGATTTTAAAGCGTTATGCTCTTGAAGGTGCAAAGCCGGTCGATTATGATAAGCAGCGATTAGCGAGCTACGGCTTTCAGGTTATAAGTGATAAGATTATTAAATATGATAAATCTGTGATTAGACATGATGAAACAATTCTAGCCAATTGGGTCATTCGCATTTTAGCGATGGAGAAGTTAAAAAGAAAACAAGATCTATATGACAAATAAGGTTTCATAAACACCAGCTGATCCCCCTTTTGCTAGGTTCAAAGGGGGATTTTTTTAAGTATAAGTGCAGCTTGGCGACTGCGCTTGCCTAAGGTCTTGGTGCCAAGTCAAGTTTTCTTTAATACCCTTAAAGCAATAGCTAACAATATTGGCCTTCTTCCGTTATAATAAAGGTTTATAAGGACTTAATAGGGAGGTGGAAAAGGTGTCGTTTGCAGCAGAAACAAAAAAAGAATTAACGCGCCTTGAATTAGAGGACTGTGGGGCTAGTCCAGAGCTTGCAGCCTTGATCCGTATGAATGGATCCATCTCTATCATGAACAAGCAGCTCGCGCTAGACATTACGACTGAAAATGCAGCCATTGCTAGACGGATCTATTCGTTAGTGAAATATGTTTACGATTATCCAGCTGAAGTGCTTGTACGTAAAAAAATGAGGCTCAAGAAGAATAATGTCTATATAGTGCGAATGCGTGAAAAGGCGAGGGACATGCTTGAAGACCTCAAAATTATGGACCAAAGCTTTATGTTTACAAGAGAAATAGATGCGACCTTAGTCAATACATCCTGTAAGCGCCGGGCTTATTTACGAGGAGCCTTTCTTGCAGGCGGCTCGATTAATCATCCTGAAGCGTCTTACCATCTCGAGATTTTCTCCAATTACGAAGAGCACACACAGTCCTTAGCCGATTTGATGAATCGTTATGAACTCAATGTGAAATGCCTTCCAAGAAAAAACGGTTATATTCTTTACATGAAAGAAAGTGAAAAGATTACCGAATTCTTGAATATTGTGGGCGCACACAATGCTCTTTTTGCCTTTGAAGATATTCGAATTGTTAAGGACATGCGCAATTCAGTGAATCGGCTGGTCAATTGCGAGACCGCTAATCTTAATAAAACGGTTAGTGCGGCCATGAAACAAGTTGAACATATTAAATTAATCCAAAAAAATATAGGATTAGACCGATTGCCCAAGAAACTTCGTGAGGTGGCCGAGCTTCGTCTGGAATACCCAGATGTCACTCTGAAAGAATTAGGAGAGCTCGTCCAAGGTGAGGCGATCAGTAAGTCGGGGATTAATCATCGCTTTCGGAAATTATCCGCGATTGCTGAGAAAATTGAGAAAGGGCATATTTCGGAACTAAAACTCAATTAATAAGGCTAACCTAGAGAGGTTCTCTTTTGCAAAAAAAATGGTCGTTTCCCGTGCATCTTCCTCATTATTTAGGTATGGTTAATGAAAGAAAGCGCTAAAATGTAGATAAGAAAACTAAAAAAAGGGGTTGAACACAATGATTCAAAAGGAAGTCAAGATCCAATTGAAGAGCGGACTCCAGGCCAGACCGGCTGCGCTCTTTGTTCAGGAAGCGAATCGATATCGCTCAGAGGTGAACCTCATCTCGAATGAAAAAACAGCCAATGCCAAAAGCATTATGGGAATCATGAGTCTAGCCATTGGCCATGGTGAAACCATTCAACTGCAGGTCAGTGGGCCAGATGAAGAAGAAGCCATGCAAGCTTTAGTGACCTTTGTCCAAAAAGAAGATTAAAAGGCAGTAAAAACAGGGGAACGAGTTCCCTCATCAGAAGGCGTTTTACCTGAACTCCTAATAAGAATCGCAGACCATTTCTCCTAATTGGAATGGTCTATTTTCTATGTGTCGGAGGCTATTTTTATGCGTGTACGATGAATGATTGTCTTGCTGACTTTTTGGAGGTCCATTTTTTAGTGAGCCTTTGCTGAGAGAGTGTTGTGATAGGCGGAGAATTTCCGGCTAATGTAAAATTCAGGGCAAAATTTAGAGAGATAAGCGGAATAATTCCGCTTATCTGCTCTAATTAAGACAAAATCCAGGGCTTTGGAGACACATAAACGGAAAAACTCCCGTTATTTTTAGGGAAATAGATGTATTTCCCAAAATAACCGGAATATCTCCTGTTATTTTTCAAACAAACAGCGCTAAGACTAGATAACGAAAAAGAGCATCCCCATCGATGCTCTTTTCTTTTTGGAAGATCCCCATCTACTACAAAAAAACAGCACACGCGACAGGTGGATGTCAAACCACGGGATGCTCACTGGGCAACAAGGTTACCGTCTAATTGTTACAAACTCATTCCTAAGAAGGCGAGTGATAGTCCGCCTAGATAAGAGAGGAGGATGTATAGTAGAAAGACGCGCCAGTTTTTTCCTAAATGGAGTTGGATTGCTTCTAATTTAAAGGTGGAGAAGGTCGTGAAGGCGCCTAGAAATCCTGTTCCAAGGAGCAGGGTAATCGGGCCGGAAAAGTGACTGATGAATCCGAGGCAAAAGGCGCCAACCCAATTGACCAACAAGGTTCCAATTGGAAAGGTGGTGGACCACGTTCGTTTTGCCCATGTGCTTATTAAGTAGCGTGCCATCGCTCCAAAAAAGCCGCCTAATCCAACATATAAAATATCGATCATTGCAAGCCCCTCCTTCGCCCAGATTGATAGCCAAGAAATGAAAAGGCCCAACCGCCGAGGAGGCTTAAAAGGATATAGATGAAGGCCATGAAAAAGAAATGCCCTTGAATAAGCTTAACGGTTTCAACACTAAAGGTAGAGAAAGTTGTAAAGGAACCGATAATGCCGGTGCCAACCCCGGTGACGATCCATTTGGGAAGTTTGGGTGAACGGGCAGCTGTTGCGGTTAACCAAGCAAGAAGAAAAGAGCCGATGAGATTGGCTGCAAAAGTTCCAAGAGGAAATGCTCCTGGATGAGAATTGGCAAATAGGAGACCGACCGAGTAGCGAAGAATAGCTCCGATGATCCCTCCAACTCCTACTATAAACACCATGTTTTTATTCCCCCGTAAATGAAATGGATTTATAAGGATCCCTATATTCTTAACAAGAAACGTTGTAAAATCAAGTAATATCCCCAAAAAAATAGACTCCTGCTGTACATGCAACCCCGGAAGGTTGATACAGCAGGAGTCATTAGCTTTCTAAAAGCGGTTGGTTAGCCCCTCGATTTAAGACGCTAACAGGTGAACTCCATCACCTTTACATTTATATCCCTATTTCTTTGGATAAAGCACTTCGTCAATAAGACCGTAATCTTTAGCGGCCGCTGCTTCCATGAAATTATCGCGTTCTGTGTCGCGGTCAATAATTTCAAGAGGTTGACCCGTACGCTCAGCCATAATTTTATTAAGCTTTTCGCGCATTTTAATAATGCGGCGAGCGTGGATTTCAATGTCCGTTGCTTGACCTTGTGTTCCACCAAGAGGTTGGTGAATCATAATTTCACTGTTTGGAAGAGCAAAGCGTTTTCCAGGTTCTCCGGCACATAACAAAAAGGCACCCATGGAAGCGGCCATTCCAATACAAATAGTTGAAACCTTGGCATTGATGTGCTGCATGGTGTCGTAAATGGCCATTCCTGCTGAGATGGAACCGCCAGGACTGTTTATGTACAAGGAGATTTCTTTTTCAGGGTTTTCAGCCTCTAGGAAGAGGAGCTGTGCAACAATAGCATTTGCAACGTTGTCATCAATGGCCGTACCAAGCATAATAATGCGGTCTTTCAACAAACGAGAGTAAATGTCGTACGCCCGCTCGCCACGATTGGTTTGCTCAATAACTGTAGGAATTAAAGGCATTTTATAATCCTCCCTTTTTAATATCTTTGTCTTAAATCGTTTAAATGATGGATCAACTCGACCTAATCATACCTCAAATGGTCAAATTAGGTCAAATAGAATGATTAGTTATGTATTCTATGTTTCACCTGTCATCATCATTCCCTTTCTATGTATTTTTAAACCTTGATTTTTTGGGGCATTTATCCATAATGAAAGGAGAATAAACGGCAAAAAATAAACACGTGCCCACCAAGAGGAAATTCTTAGGTGAGCACGTATCTTTTTAAGGGCAGATGGCGGCTGAAAAACGGATTAAGGTCTTAGCTTAAAGGGAATTCCGGACGATTCAAGTGCTTTTTCGATCCATTTGGCACGCATGGTGTCATAATCAAATGTGACGGTAACGGCATCTTTATCGGGATGGTAGGTGACTTGGTCAATTCCGATGAGGTTGTGTAAGGCGCCGTCAATTTTTAACCTTTCATCGGGTTGATGAAGTCCGACAGAATAGAAGGTAATTTCATTATCGCCAGCATGTGACGTTTTAGGGGGGGCTGTTTTGGCCAAGACAAACGCTACTCCTATGACCGCAATCACACAGACTGCCATGAGGCTTTTTTTCAACATGATTCAATCCCTCCAACCTTAGATAAAGAACTTATTCACTAAAGGTTAGAGTGTCTCGTTGGGGCGCAAATTATGTATCACTTTTGGGATTGATGAAAAAAGATTGCTTCATACCAACTTCTGATGTATAATAAATTTTGTCTTTAAAAATAGGCGCCCGTAGCTCAGCTGGATAGAGCGGTGGTTTCCGGTACCACGTCTGCCGGGGGTTCGAATCCCTCCGGGCGCGCCATAAAAACTAATAATGTCAAGGGATTAGCTGATTTTAGCTAATCCCTTTTTAATGCATATAGAGGTTTTGGCACGCCCCTGACTTGATTTAGTTTGGCGGCGGACAACAGGCTATTCATTAATAAAATTTTAGCAAGGCAGAAAATCGGCGCAGAGGAAATTTTAAGGTACTAATATAAGTGGGAACAAGGCAATCCGCTTTCGCCTAAAGGCTTGGCGCGAGCCTTGTTTTCTTTAGGGCTTCGGAGCGTCGCTAAGGATGTGAGTGACCGATTGATCTCGGGGAAAATCGGTCATAACTTTATTATGTGAAATAGTGATCAACGGTATCTTGATCATCAACAGCATCCAGGAGTTGCTTGAGGGTGATCTCCTTGCCATTTATTTCTCCCCATCCTTGGTTTTCCTTTTTTAACGATTTCCAACCGTTCTGGGTGTTTAGTTGGCTGTTAAAAATGCCAGAGCTTTTTTCTAAAACTTTTATATCGATTGTTCTAATATGAATACCGGTCATCTTCGCCTCCACCTCCTGTCAGTTATGGGTCCATGAAATTAACCGTCATAGCGGTCGTTGTCCCATACTGCCGAATGCCACTCCTCTATGTTTGAATCGCCTTCTTGTCTGACACCAGTATTAACCTTTGTTACAGCACGCCACTGATGGGCGTTAGTGGGACCATCCATAAACAATCCAGACGTTGCCGTTATTAGATCAATAGTTAGATGGCCAACTTGAATATGCGGGTCCGATCTTTTCCTTCTCATCCGCTCACCTCGCGTTTATTTAACATTAATATTTAAGGGGTGAGGCATTTATGAAAGGACAAAGGAAAAAACAAATCTTCACCATTAGAAAGAGACTTCATTTGGATGTATAATTTAAATGAGGGGGGATGAGGATGGAATTGAAGCAGACGCTTCAGCAGCAAATGAAAATGGCACCGATGTTATTTGAGGCTATTTCACTTCTACAATATAACCAGGTCGATCTTAACGCTTTTTTAAAGGAAAAGACGCTTGAGAATCCCTTGCTCGACTATCAAGAAGCTGATATTTATGCGGATTCGTCATTTAATAAGAGAGGAACCGGTGTATCGGCTACTGATGTTTTAGAAAACACGATGACAAAAGCAGAGTCCTTTCGAGAGGATTTGAAGCAACAAATTCGCGTTCATCCACTCAGTGAATTGAATCAGGCTTGTGCCTTTAATATGGTTGATAATCTTAATGATAAAGGTTATTGGGTGGAGGATACGAAAGAGTGGGCGCTCACAATGGGGTACCCTGTTGAAGAGGTGGAAGCTTCTCTTCGCCTTTTGCAATCCTTAGAACCAGCAGGAGTGGGAGCCACTAGTTTACAGCATTGTCTCTTGCTCCAAGCTGAGAGACTTATAGAGGAGGAGGAGCTCTCTTCTATTGTTCAGGCATTGATCCAGGATTATTTAGCGTTTTTGGCTGATGAGGACTGGGAGGCGCTGAGTGAACAGATGGGAATTAGTATCCCGATTCTCTTAGAGGCCTATGAGAGGATTAAGCAGTTATCCCCTTACCCTATAACAGAAATGAATCCAGAGCCTATTCAATTTATCATTCCCGATCTTCTTTTAGAAGAAAGAGAGGGGCGCTTTCGTTTAAAAGTGGATTTAGCGGTACAGCCGAAATTAACGATAAACCGAGACTATTACAATCAGTTACTGGATGCTACTCGTGAAACCAAAGAGAGAAGTTATGTTCATCAAAAATTCTCTGAAGCAGAGTGGTTGCTTAGAGGACTTAATAAGAGGGAGGAAACCCTTTTTAGAATCGCTGAAGCTCTTTCGCGGTTTCATGCCTCCTCATTTGCCTTTCCTCCGGAGAAATGGATGCCGCTGACATTAAAAGAAATCGCGGACCAACTTGACTTACATGAATCAACAATTAGTCGTGCGGTTAAGGGCAAATATGTCAGAACACCCTATGGAATATTGGAGCTCAAGCGTTTCTTTCCAAAGGGAGTCCGTCCGTTTGGCACTCACGGATTGTCATCCGACCATATAAAAAGTCTAATGCGAGAACGGATTATCAATGAAGACCCTTCTAATCCGTTATCCGACCAGGTCCTCGCCAATTGGTTTCGAACTGAACATGATCTGAGCCTCTCAAGACGAGTGATTGCCAAGTATCGAACGGAGCTTGGAATTGAGTCTTCTATGAAACGACGCCAGCGAAAGTAAAATAAGTCTCATTGTTCATAGAGCAAGTTACGCCTAATCAAAATAGGCGTAACGCCATTCCTTTATTTCGACATTTCAGCCCATTTTAGAGTCGGATAGCATATTCTCGTTACGCTCAATCGAAATAGGTGTAACGCCATTATCTTATTTGGGCAATTCGGTCCAGTTTAGAGTCGGATAGCATATTCTCGTTACGCTCAATCGAAATAGGCGTAACGCCATTATCTTATTTGGGCAATTCGGGCCAATTTAGAGTCGGATAGCGTATTTTCGTTACGCTCAATCGAAATAGGTGTAACGCTATTATCTTATTTGGGCAATTCGGTCCAATTTAGAGTCGGATAGCGTATTCTCGTTACGCTCAATCGAAATAGGCGTAACGACATTATCTTATTAGGGCAATTCGGTCCAATTTAGAGTCGGATAGCGTATTCTCGTTACGCTCAATCGAAATAAGTGTAACGCCATTATCTTATTTGGGCAATTCGGTCCAATTTAGAGTCGGATAGCGTATTCTCGTTACGCTCAAACGAAATAGGCGTAACGGCATTCCCTTATTTCGGCATTTTCAGCCCGATTCGAGTCGGATAGCGTATTCTCGTTACGCTCAATCGAAATAAGTGTAACGCCATTATCTTATTTGGGCAATTCGGTCCAATTTAGAGTCGGATAGCGTATTCTCGTTACGCTCAATCGAAATAGGCGTAACGACATTATCTTATTAGGGCAATTCGGTCCAATTTAGAGTCGGATAGCATATTCTCGTTACGCTCAATCGAAATAGGCGTAACGCCATTATCTTATTAGGGCAATTCGGTCCAATCTAGAGTCGGATAGCGTATTCTCGTTACGCTCAATCGAAATTGGCGTAACGAGAATACATTATCCGGCGACCCGCTATTGCTATTAATGCTAGCTTTTGTAACAGGTGTATCAACAAGGCTCTCGGGTAAAGCGTTTTTGAATAAGACTATAAAAAGGTGGACTAGTATGAGATCTCCTGTGATTGTATTTTATTCCAAACCTCGATGCCCATTATGTGAAGAGGCGAAGGCGGCTTTGGAAATGGTTATTGAGCCCCTTCAATTATCATTTAAAGAAGTGGATATTTATCAAGATGACAAACTTTTGGATGCCTATCAATTGAGAATCCCTGTTATTACTCTTAATGGTCAGGTGATTGCAGAGGGGCGCGTTTCTGTGGAAGCGCTACAAGAAATATTTACAAGGTAAAGGTCTTGATTAATATAAAATGCTTTTGTTAGAATTAACTTGTAATTAACGGGACGTAAAATGTCTCATAGGGACGTTTTTGGTCCCTGTAAAACAACATTAAAACACCAACTAGAAAAAAATTCTTGTCCCAATGCGCAATATGTGGAATAAATTTCAGGGATTGGAAAAAATACAACATGAGATAACAGGAAGAATGAAACCAAATTAGGGTAGATTTGGTCCAGGAGGGAGTCTCATGGACACCATTGTCAAATGGCAGCAAAAGCTTGTACCTGATTTGTTGGATATGATGGCAAGCCGCTACCGGATTTTACAAGCTGTTTCCATTCTCCAACCAATCGGTAGAAGAATGCTGTCAGGCCACTTAGGGATGACAGAGAGGGTACTGCGCAGTGAAGTCTCTTTCTTGTCCGAACAGGGGTTGCTCCACATGGAAACCTCCGGGATGAGAATGACAGAAGATGGCCTCCGCTTGTTGGAAGCCCTTGATGACGTCATGAATGAGGTTCTCGGAATTCCTCAGCTTGAAGAGCAGCTATGCCGAAAATTAGATTTAACAAAAGTGGTTGTGGTACCAGGAGATAGTGATGAGTTGCCTTGGATCAAGAACGATTTAGGTCTAGCCGCCGTCAAAGTCATGGAATCTTTGGTGAAGGACAAGAGCATTATAGCGGTGACAGGCGGAACAACACTTGCCTCTGTCGCTGAAATGATGTACCCATTCAAAAAGGTATCGGACTTGCTTTTCGTTTCTGCACGCGGTGGATTAGGGGAACAGGTTGACAACCAAGCGAACACGATTTGTGCCAAGATGGCGGAAAAAGCAGATGGCTCGTATCGTTTGCTTCATGTCCCAGACCAGATTAGTGAATCCACCTTTCAAACATTGATTCAAGAGCCGATGATTCAAGATGCTTTAGAGTTGATCCAGTCTGCTGATGTTATTGTTCACGGCATTGGGGACGCCATGACGATGGCGGAACGCCGCCGTTCGTCAGAGGGGTTGCTAAAGAAAATTGAGGAGGCGCAGGCCGTCGCTGAAACCTTTGGTTATTACTTTAACCAAGAGGGTCAGGTTGTCCACAAAGTAAAAACAGTTGGTCTTCAGTTAGAGAATCTCTATGAAAACCGACACGTCATTGCCATTGCTGGTGGCCGTTCTAAGGCGAAAGCCATTGAGGCCTACTTTAAGCAAGGGCCACATTCCATCCTCGTAACAGATGAAGGTGCGGCCCGACAATTAATTTAGTTGTCATTTAATTTTTTTTTAACTAAGGAGGAAATAGTTTATGGTATTAAAATTAGGTATTAACGGTTTTGGTCGTATTGGACGTAATGTATTCCGTGCTGCACTTAACAACCCTGATGTTGAAGTTGTTGCTGTAAACGACTTAACTGATGCTCAAATGCTTGCTCATCTTCTTCAATATGACACGGTTCATGGCAAATTAGATGCTAAAGTAGAAGTTAGCGGGAAAGATCTTGTTGTTAACGGGCAAACTGTAAAAGTTTTATCTGAACGCGATCCTGCTCAACTCGGATGGGGCAACCTTGGTGTTGAAGTTGTCGTTGAATCCACTGGCCGTTTCACTAACCGTGACGATGCAGCGAAGCACCTTGAAGCTGGCGCTAAGAAAGTCGTTATCTCTGCTCCTGCAAAAGGTGAAGATATTACGATCGTTATGGGTGTTAACAATGATAAATATGAAGCAGCTAATCATCATGTGCTTTCAAATGCTTCTTGTACAACGAACTGCTTAGCACCTGTTGCAAAAGTTCTTAACGACAAGTTTGGCATTAAACGCGGTATGATGACAACGGTTCACTCTTATACCAATGACCAACAAATCCTTGATTTGCCTCACAAAGACTACCGTCGTGCTCGTGCTGCAGCTGAAAACATCATTCCTACTACGACGGGTGCTGCTCAAGCTGTTGCATTAGTGCTTCCTGAACTTAAAGGTAAATTAACAGGTATGGCTATGCGTGTCCCAACCCCTAACGTTTCAATTGTTGACTTTGTGGCTGAGCTTAACCAAGAAGTAACAGTTGATCAAATCAATGAAGCGTTAAAAGAAGCATCTCACGGTGAACTCGAAGGAATTCTTGGTTACAGTGATGAGCCTCTAGTATCTAAAGATTACAACGGAAACAAATTGTCTTCTATTGTAGACGCCCTTTCCACAATGGTAATCGAAGGCAACTTAGTTAAAGTCATTTCTTGGTATGATAACGAAACAGGTTACTCTAATCGTGTTGTCGACCTCGTAAACTTTATCGCTAAACAAGGTCTTTAATAATATAGGCTGAATCTTGAGCCTCTTCTTGCTGAAAAGGCAGGAGGGCAGGCTCTTCATGACAAAGAGGAGTCTGCTGCTCCTCTTTTTTTGGGGGGCGGACCTCACGGGGACAGACCTCACGGGGACAGACCTCATCCCGCAGTTTTACCCGCTTGAGGCCTGTCCCCACCAAAACCTTGAGGCCTGTCCCCACCTATTCACTATTACATAAAGGAGGATTTCCATGCCGAAGCAAACCATTCAAGATGTTGATTTAAAAGGTAAAACCGTTTTTTGTCGAGTGGATTTTAATGTTCCGCTTGATAAAGATGTGATAACGGATGATACCCGAATTCGTGCGGCGCTTCCGACTATTGAATATTTAGTAGATCAGGGCGCGAAGATTATTCTCGCCTCTCATCTTGGCCGTCCAAAAGGAACCGTTAAGGAAGAATTGCGTTTGACTCCTGTTGCTAAGCGTCTAAGCGACCTGCTTGGTAAACCAGTTCAAAAGTCTAACGAAGTCATTGGGGATGAAGTAACTAAAGAAGTCGCTGCATTAAAAGAAGGCGATATTCTTCTTCTAGAAAATGTCCGTTTTCTCCCTGGTGAAGAAAAGAATGATCCTGAGCTTTCAAAAGCATTTGCAGACCTTGCAGATGTGTATGTGAACGATGCTTTTGGCGCAGCTCACCGTGCTCATGCTTCAACAGAGGGAATTGCTCGCTATCTTCAGCCTGCTGTTGCTGGTTTTCTTATGGAGAAAGAGCTTGAAGTCCTTGGTGCGGCACTGGAATCACCTAAGCGTCCGTTTACGGCCATTGTTGGCGGTGCGAAAGTAAAAGACAAGATTGGCGTTATCGAAAACCTTCTAGACAAAGTAGATAACTTAATTGTTGGCGGTGGACTCGCTTATACTTTTATTAAAGCTAAAGGGCTTGAAGTCGGTAAGTCCTTGCTAGATGCAGAAAAGATTGACTTAGCTAAATCATTCATGGAACAAGCTGAAGCTAAGGGTGTTGCTTTCTATACCCCAGTGGATGTTTTAGTGGCGGATGACTTTTCAGAAACAGCCAATAAAAAAGTGGTGCCGATTGACAAAATTCCTAGCGATTGGGAAGCTTTGGATATTGGACCTGAGACGGTCAAGCTATACAGTGATGTCATTGCGAAATCCAAGCTTGTTATTTGGAACGGACCAATGGGTGTATTTGAACTGGATGCTTTTGCTAACGGAACGCTTGGTGTTGCGGAAGCCTTAGCAGCGGCAAAGGATACCACAACCATCATTGGTGGCGGTGATTCTGCAGCGGCCGTTGAAAAATTCAATTTAGCTGATGAAATGAGCCATATCTCGACAGGCGGCGGTGCTTCTTTAGAACTCATGGAAGGAAAAGTGCTTCCTGGCGTTGCTATTTTGACAGAAAAATAAGGCAGTTTCTGCTAAGGTGTCCGTTACAAAAGAATCAGCGCATCATCAGCATGGAGAATTCCCGAAGAAGAGATTTAACGGGAGGACTTCAGTAGTAAGCTTGAAATAAAGGAGGCAGGAACCATGAGAACCCCTATTATTGCGGGAAATTGGAAGATGAATAAGACCATTGGTGAAGCCCATCAATTTATTCAAGAGATTAAAGGACTTGTTCCAGAAGCAACAAAAGTGGAAAGCGTGATCTGTGCACCCGCTGTTTTTTTGGATACTCTTGTTGATGAGACAAAAGATACCCAAGTGAAAATTGGTGCGCAAAACATGTATTTTGAAGAGAGCGGGGCCTTTACGGGAGAGGTTAGCCCTGTTATGCTCCAAAGCCTTGGCGTGAGCTACGTTATAGTAGGCCACTCTGAACGCCGTGATATTTTTGGTGAAACAGATGAATGGGTCAATAAAAAGGTACATGCTGCGTTTGCTCATCAATTAACACCAATCGTTTGTGTCGGCGAGTCGCTTGAACAACGTGAAGCCGGGCAAACGGAATCACTTGTAAAAGAACAAGTCGTTAAGGGATTAGCGGGCCTTTCAGCTGACCAAGTTTCAAAGCTTGTCATTGCCTATGAACCTATCTGGGCAATTGGAACAGGCAAAACGGCTTCTTCGAGTGATGCCAATGCGGTTTGCCAGGTTATTCGTCAAACCGTTTCTGAGCAGTTTGGTGAGGCTTCAGCCAAAGCCGTTCGCATTCAGTATGGTGGAAGTGTGAAGCCTGCAAATATCAAAGAACTAATGGCAGAGTCGGATATTGATGGGGCACTTGTCGGCGGCGCAAGCCTCGAAGCACAATCCTTTCTGCAACTGATTGAAGGTGCGCACTATGAGTAAAGCACCGCGCGCATTAATCATATTAGATGGCTTCGGCTGCCGTAAGGAAACAATGGGGAATGCCGTTGCCCAAGCCAAAAAACCAAACTTTGATCGCTACTGGGAATCCTATCCGCATGCTCAGCTTCGGGCAGATGGCTTATATGTCGGACTTCCTGAAGGACAAATGGGGAATTCTGAAGTTGGTCATATGAACATTGGCGCAGGCCGTGTGGTTTACCAAAGTCTAAGCCGCGTTAATTTGTCTATAAAGCAAGGCGAATTTTATGAGAATGAAACGCTTCTTGAAGCGATGCGTGTTGTAAAAGAAAGAGGGACGAAGCTGCACGTTTTTGGCCTTTTATCAAACGGCGGCATTCACAGCCATATTGATCATATGTTTGCTGTTCTGAAGCTTGCTGCTCGTGAAAATGTCAAAGATGTCTTTATCCATGGTTTCTTAGATGGACGAGATGTTGCGCCGCAATCCGCTCCTACTTTTATTAAGCAAACCCTTGAAAAGACGAAGGAAATTGGCGTAGGCAAAATTGCGACACTTTCTGGACGCTATTATGCGATGGACCGCGATAACCGCTGGGAACGCATTGAAAAAGCTTACAGGGCGATGGTCTATGCGGAAGGTCCTTCTTATACCGATCCGCTTGAGCTTATCAATGATTCCTATGAAAATGGGATTTATGATGAATTCGTGCTTCCTTCTGTGTTGAAAACAGACAACGGAGAGCCTGTTTCAACGATTGAGGACCGCGATGTCATTATCTTTTTCAATTTCCGTCCTGACCGTGCGATTCAAATTTCGCAGGTATTTACGAACGAAGACTTCCGCGGTTTTGATCGCGGGGATCAATTTCCTAAGGACATTCACTTTGTGTGCATGACGCGTTTCAGTGAAACGGTAAATGGAACGGTTGCCTTTAAGCCAACCAATCTGGACAACACGCTGGGTGAAGTGCTCTCGCAAAATGGCCTTACGCAGCTGCGCATTGCGGAAACAGAAAAATATCCGCATGTGACCTTCTTCTTCAGTGGCGGCCGTGAGGAACCTTTCCCTGGTGAGGAACGCATCTTGATCAATTCACCGAAAGTAGCAACCTATGATCTTAAGCCAGAGATGAGTGTTTATGAAGTGACGGATGCACTTCTTAAGGAGATTGCAGCGGACAAATTCGATGCGATCATCTTGAATTTTGCTAACCCGGATATGGTGGGGCATTCTGGTAAGCTAGAGCCGACCATCAAAGCCATTGAGGCCGTGGATGAGTGTCTCGGAAAAGTAGTGGATGCGATTCTCGCAAAAGGTGGAGATGCCATCATTACAGCTGATCACGGAAATGCGGATGAAGTGGTGACACTAGAAGGCAATCCACAAACGGCTCACACAACGAACCCGGTACCGGTTATTGTGACTCGAAAAGGGGTAGAGCTTCGTACGGATGGAAAGCTCGCCGATTTAGCCCCAACCTTGCTTGACTTACTTGGAGTGGAGAAATCCAAAGAAATGGACGGCAACACTTTAATTAAACACGAAGAAGAGTGACTGTATTTAGAAATAGAGAGATCTTGTGTTTAAAAAGAAGTAGAAATAGAAAGTTTAATGACGTCAGGCTTTTAATTTTTACTTTATTACCTACTAAAAAAATTTATAAGAATGAACAGGAGTTGAATCACTATGCCAATGATTAAAGACGTATATGCTCGCGAGGTGCTTGATTCCCGCGGGAACCCAACTGTTGAAGTTGAAGTTTATCTTGAATCTGGTATTATCGGCCGCGCCATGGTTCCAAGCGGTGCCTCTACTGGGGAATATGAAGCTGTTGAGCTTCGCGATGGGGACAAAAGCCGTTATCTTGGAAAAGGCGTTTTAAAAGCTGTTGACAATGTCAATTCAATCATTGCTCCAGAGCTTGAAGGATACAATGCACTTGACCAAGTAGCGGTTGACCAAGCTTTGATCGCGCTTGACGGAACAGAAAATAAAGGGAAACTTGGCGCTAATGCGATTCTTGGTGTTTCCATGGCTGTTGCTCATGCTGCGGCGGGTTATCTTGAAATTCCTCTATATCGTTACCTTGGCGGTTTTGCTGGTAAGACATTGCCAACACCAATGATGAACATCTTAAATGGTGGGGAGCATGCGGATAATAACGTTGACTTCCAAGAGTTTATGGTAATGCCTGTTGGGGCTGAAACATTCCCTGAAGCCTTGCGCATGGGTTCCGAAATTTTCCACAGCCTGAAGAAAGTCCTTCAAGAAAAAGGTTTGAACACAGCTGTTGGTGATGAAGGCGGCTTTGCTCCAAACTTAGGTTCTAACGAAGAAGCGATCCAAACGATCCTTGAAGCTATTGAAAAAGCAGGTTATAAGCCAGGTGAGCAAGTGGCGATCGCCATGGACGTTGCTTCTTCTGAGCTTTATCAAGATGGTAAATATAATCTTAAAGGTGAAGGTATTGTTAAGACTTCTGAAGAAATGATTGACCTTTACGAAGAGCTTTGCAACAAATACCCAATCATCTCGATCGAAGACGGTTTGGATGAAAACGATTGGGAAGGCTGGAAGAAGCTTACTGAGCGCTTAGGCAAACGTGTTCAGCTTGTTGGGGATGATTTGTTCGTAACTAACACGGAGAAGCTTGCTGAAGGAATTGAAAAAGGCATTGGGAACTCTATTCTTATCAAAGTGAACCAAATCGGTACTTTAACTGAAACTTTTGAAGCAATCGAAATGGCAAAACGTGCCGGCTACACGGCTGTTGTGTCACACCGTTCTGGTGAAACAGAAGATACAACGATTGCTGACATTGCGGTTGCAACCAACGCGGGTCAAATCAAGACAGGTGCGCCTTCTCGTACCGACCGTGTGGCTAAATACAACCAACTTCTTCGCATCGCAGATCGCTTAGGCGAACAAGGCGTTTATGCTGGAAGAACAGCTTTTTACAATTTTAAAAAATAATTCAACCATGGGGACAGTTCGAAGGCAGAAAGATGCTAGAACTGTCCCTCTTTATATGCTATACTTTTTGGTAGTGTGGCAATGTCCACTAGGTTCGGGTTGATCAGGAGGTGGAGCTTCATGCATATTTTACTCGTCGTACTACTCATCATTTCCGCTCTAACGATTGTTGCAATCGTGCTTTTACAATCTGGTAAAAGTGAAGGCTTAACGGGTGCTATTACTGGAGGAGCCGAGCAGCTTTTTGGAAAACAAAAAGCAAGAGGACTAGACAAAGTGCTTCATCGTATCACAGTCGTATGCGGTATCGTCTTCTTTGTCGTTTGTTTTCTTCTCGCGTTCTACTTCTAAAAAGTGCCTTTTAATAGTTGGACAAATTAATTTTTGGATAAACTATAAAAAGCGATCAGCAGCCGACCCTCGGGTGCTGTTTTCTTTTGTTTGATTTAATAGGTAATTATTTCTAATTGGTGAAGAGCCTACCAATTTTTTTATAGCATGGCTGGTTCTTACGGAAGTACAGTCCGTGACGCATTAGCCACCTTTGTTTTAACGTATCTAGATCCGCAGTCTGTCACGTTTTACCTCATTTACAGAAAAGTGATGCTTAAACTTCTAAGGTTAAGGGAATATATGATTAGAATTCATGTGACCGAAGCAGGTCTTTTAGAAAAAGAAATGGAGTGTTAGAGATGAAAATAGTTCCACCAAAACCATTTACTTTTGAAGCTGGCCCTCGTGCTGTGCTGCTGTTACATGGCTTTACAGGAAATTCGGCTGATGTGCGCATGCTTGGCCGCTTTTTGCAGGATCGAGGATATACCTCGCATGCACCGCATTACAAAGGACATGGCGTCCCCCCAGAAGAACTTTTACAAACAGGACCAGAGGATTGGTGGGAGGATGTCAAAGGCGGTCTGCAGCACTTGAAGGATCTCGGATATGAGGAGATTGCCGTTGGCGGATTATCACTTGGGGGGGTATTTTCTGTTAAAGTTGGATACACTTTTCCCATAAAAGGTATTTTTACTATGTGCTCGCCAATGACGGCGAAAACGGAGGAGAACATCCATAGAGGTGTCATTGCTTATGCGAGAGAATGGAAGCAATTAGAAGGGAAATCTCCGGAGCAAATTGAAAAGGAGATGGAGCTTTTTGAGAATGCACCGATGACGACTTTAAGTAAGCTCAGTGATTTAATTCTCGATGTTCGCAACCATCTTGACCATGTGTATGCCCCTATTTTTGTCGCACAGGCTCGTAAGGATGAGATGATTGATCTCAAGAGCCCAGAAATTATTATAAATGAAGTCGAATCTGACCAAAAAGAGCTTAAGTGGTATGAAAATTCGTCTCATGTCATCACTTTTGGTCCTGAGAAAGAACAGCTGCACCAAGATGTGTACCGCTTTTTGGAAAGTTTAGATTGGACGGTGGGGTGATCGACTCGGCTGCTAGAAATGAGGCAGACCAGAGTATAGGAATCCCCTCACCACTCAAGGAGGAAGTCTATTGAATGAAGAGTTAAAAGACCGCATATTGGAATACATGGGAGAAGAGGCCGTTAAGCCGCTCACTCTCCAAGAACTTGAAGAGCTTTTTAGTATGCAGGATGCTGAGGACTACAAAGATCTTATTAAAACGATGAATGAGATGGAAGAAAAAGGCTTGGTAGTCCGCACGCGCAGCAATCGTTACGGGTTGCCAGAAAAAATGAATTTAATTCGCGGACGGGTTCAAGGTCACGCGAAAGGCTTTGCGTTTATTATCCCTGATGACCCAGAAGCGGGGAAAGATGTGTACGTAGCTTCAGGCGACTTAAATGGGGCGATGAATGGTGACACGGTACTCGTGCGCCTATTAACTGAATCACGCGGTGACCGGCCTGAGGGCGTCATTGTGCGGATTGTCGAACGCGGAACGACGCGCGTTGTTGGGACGTTTACTTCAAGCGAGCATTACGGGTTCGTGATCCCTGATGATAAACGTGTGCCAAACGACATTTTTATTTCCAAAGAAAATATGAATGGGGCAGCTGAGGGGCATAAAGTGGTTGTTGAGTTAACCAAATATCCTGAAGGCCGAAAAAATGCAGAAGGGATTGTTGTGCAGATCTTGGGTCATAAAAATGATCCGGGTGTCGATATTTTATCGATTATTCATAAGCATGGCATCCCAACTGAGTTTCCTCAAGAAGTTGTTGATCAGGCGACCCATGTTCCGGATACCATTTCTGAAGAAGATCTAGTGGGTAGACGGGATTTGCGTGACTGGACGATTGTGACGATTGACGGTGAAGACGCGAAGGATTTGGATGACGCGGTTAATGTTATCAAATTGGATAACGGAAACTATCAATTGGGCGTGCATATTGCAGATGTCAGTCACTATATTAAAGAGGGCTCACCGATTGATGAAGAAGCCTTTGAGAGAGGCAATAGTGTCTATCTCGTGGACCGTGTCATTCCAATGATTCCTCACCGTTTGTCAAACGGGATTTGCTCATTAAATCCACAGGTGGATCGTCTCACGATTTCCTGTCTGATGGAAATCACACCACAAGGCAAAGTAGTTGAGCACGAAATTTTTCCGAGTGTGATTAAGACAACCGAGCGAATGACGTATACAAATGTGCGTAAAATTCTTAATCGCGAGGACGATGAGGTTCTTGAACGCTATAAAGAGTTGATCCCATTTTTTGATCTAATGGGTGAACTTGCTAATATCTTAACAGAGAAGCGCCGTGAACGCGGGGCCATTGATTTTGACTTTACTGAAGCTAAAATCCTCGTGGATGAGTCGGGCCATCCGACTGATGTGGTTATCCGGGAACGCAGTGTGGCCGAACGATTGATTGAAGAATTTATGCTGGCTGCGAATGAAACGGTTGCTGAACATTTTCATTGGATGGACGTCCCGTTTATTTACCGGATTCACGAAGACCCAGACCCTGGAAAACTCGAGAAGTTTTTTAAGTTCGCTGTGAACTTTGGTTATGTGGTTAAGGGAAGCCCTGATTCCATACACCCAAGGACTTTGCAATCTTTATTAGAAGAAGTAAAAGGCCAACCGGAGGAAGCGGTTATCAGCACGGTTATGCTGCGATCAATGCAGCAGGCGAAGTATCATCCGGACAGTGTGGGACACTTTGGACTTGCTGCCGAATTTTATACCCATTTCACGTCTCCAATTCGCCGTTATCCGGACTTAATTGTCCATCGGCTTATTCGCACCTATCTATTCGAAAAGAAAACTGATGGAAAGACCCAGCAGCATTGGGACAGCTTGCTCACGGAGATCGCGAAGCATACATCCGATATGGAGCGCCGGGCTGTCGATGCAGAACGTGAGACCGATGATCTGAAGAAAGCCGAATTTATGCTTGATAAGGTCGGTGAGGAATTCGAAGGGGTGATCAGCGGCGTCACGAACTTCGGTTTGTTTGTCGAACTTCCTAATACGATTGAAGGTCTTGTCCATGTCAGTTTCTTAACGGACGACTATTATCATTACGTTGAAGAGCATATGGCATTAATCGGTGAACGAACAGGCAATGTGTTCCGAATCGGTGACGGAATTACAGTTCGCGTCCAGCACGTTAATCTGGATGAACGATCCATTGATTTTGAAGTAGTGGGCATGAAAGGAACTCCTCGACGAGCGCGTCAGGATCGTCCGAAAGTAATTACAGGGCCTAAGTCAGGGCGACAAGGGGGCCGATCGGGCGAGGGATCTCGTTCAAACGGAAAGAGCCGCGGTGGTTCTTCACGTCGAGGAAAGGCGGATAGCCGTCCTAATCCGGCAAGCCCTCGTGCAAAAAAGAAAAAGCGGAGACGTTAAGCGCCCAGTCCGTTAACTCGCCTTCACGGATATGAAAGTGGAGGTGAGTATCATTGGACAAACATGCTATAATAGAGAGAAAATCTGGAGAGGATGGTTGTGTTTGGCTGGGAAGAAAGATAATCAAATCGCAGAAAACAGGCGGGCGCGCCATGATTATTTTATAGAAGAAACCTTTGAGGCCGGACTTGTCCTAATGGGAACAGAAATTAAGTCGATTCGTAAGCGTTCGGTCAATTTTACGGATGCCTTTGCGCGTGTCGAGAACGGTGAGGTTTTTCTCTATAACATGCATATTTCTCCATATGAGCAAGGAAATCGCTATAATCATGACCCGCTCAGACCTCGCAAGCTCCTCCTTCATAAAAAGGAAATCAATAAGCTGATTGGAGCTTCTAAAGAGACAGGCTATACCATTGTCCCTTTGAAAATGTACATTAAAAATGGCTTTTGCAAGATCTTAATTGGCGTCGGTAAAGGTAAAAAGAACTACGATAAGCGTGAAAGTGAAAAACAGCGCACCGCTGACCGCCAAATTGCCAAAGCCGTCCGACGTTCCGAAAAAGGTTTTTGATTGGCGGAGATCGGACGTAAATCTTAGAAGGTTTTTGAAAAATGCCAGAAGGTTAGCCAAAAATCCGAGAAGGTTTGGCGTAGATCCCAGAAGGTCTGAGCAAAATCCTAAAAGGTGTACCAAAAATCTAAGAAGATCTATCAAAAAACAAGAAGGTCTCACAAACATCCTAAAAGTTCAATCAAAAGACCTATAGTTTAATCTTATCTGTTGTGAGAGTGTCTTGGGTTTGCCAATTATTGTTAGCCTCTTGAAGCTTGTTCAAAGACGTGCTATAATCAATCTTGTAACTCGAACCAGTGACTATAATGATCATCCAAACACCTTTCTCGCACTTTAAGAATGTGCGATATATATGGGGACGTTCTGGATTCGACAGGGGTAGGTCGGGTTTAGGTTGCGAGCCGAGGGGGTCGGCCTCGATAAAACGCCAACGCCTATAACTGGCAAAGAAAACAACAACCTCGCTTTAGCAGCGTAAGCTCTATAGCGGTTCCTCCCTCCATCGCCCACGTGGTAGGGTAAGGGACTCACTCTTAGTGGGATACGCTTGACGCTCTCCGCCTGGGGGCGCCATGAAGAGAACAATCAGGCTAGCCGCACGGGTGCCTGTCGGTAGGCCGATGTGCTGGCGAAATCGAAGTATGCCGACTACGCTCGTAGAAGCTTAAATTGCGTTATCTCTGGACGTGGGTTCAATTCCCACCGTCTCCACCAAATACATAGTTTGGTGGATTTTTATTTTTTGTGACTTCAACCATATGTTTTCGTAAAATGAAAGCTTATACTTGATTATACTTTACGAAAACTTATACTTGATTCTTAACTTGTAACTTGAAACATAATACTGCCGCTCAGGCAAGGTTATGCTTCAAGAAACTTTCGGCGAAGTTATGCTTTATAATCCGGAAGCGTGTGATTTAAACTTGGATTGATAAAGTTGTGACTTGAAACCTCTTGATTAAAAACATAAAAATTCACTGTGACATCCTTTTAATTAAATATTAGAGTGACAATTTTATACTTTGGCTCTGTTAAAGTTTAATGTTGATATTTAAAGGAAAAACACAACTTCCATAAAATTGGAAGTTGTGTTTGGTTTTATTGTCTTATTGAACTCGCCGTTAGCTCAAGATGACTATCCTTTATAATTTTAACTCTTCCTTATGGTTTCAATAAATTCGTCTTTCGTTAATCCGAATAAAATATAATCCAAATACTTCCCATTTATATAAGGCCACCTGACGACAAACACCTTCTTGGATACACCCAAGTTTTTTCATCATTTGAGCTGAAGCATCATTTCCTTCGAGAACATAGTCATGAATTTATTAAGCCTGCGTTCAAGGAATGCATACTTTAATAGAATTTTCATCGCTCTGGTACCATAACCCATACCACGGTTTTCCTTATCAATTACAATTCCAATACTAAACGTTCCATTTCGCTCATCAATACTATTTAAATTTATTCCACCTACATTATTACCTTCTAAATCTTCAATAGAAAACATTATTCTTCCATTTGTTGAAGAAAAATCAGCATTTTCCTCTGCAAATTTTTTTGAACCTGTAATAGTTGGTGGCAGTTCAGTAGAACACTCTAAAAGACGACGTGCAGGAGTATCAAATTTCCCAATATAATCTCCTTCCCAATCTTCTGGATGAATTGCACGTAGTCTAACTTTATCGTCTTGCCAAAAATAGTTACTATAATCAATTTTTATTATTTTATCTTCCAACAATGTCTCCCCCTAAACCTTATAAAATCCATTTAATTTTAACAAAGGTCAAGTTGAACAAAGAAATGTAAGCGTCAAATAAATCACACATAGGAATCTGAGGTCAATCATGTAATAATTTTCCTAGAAAACTCTTTGGGAGGTTATTAGATTGACCCATTCAGAAAAACAAATAGAATGGAAAACACGTGTTGATGCATGGAAAACAAGTGGATTGGGCATTACCCAATGGTGTCAGGAACAAGGAATTAAAAGGCACCAAATGCACTACTGGATCCGAAAGTTCAAAGAAGAGACCACGGACCACACTCCTTCTAGTCCTCAGTGGTTGACCTTAACTATTAAGGAGGAACAACTAGGGTCTCAAGGACCAGAACCTGTATTCATTCACTTTGGTCCCATTTCTATAGAAGTTCGACCTGGAAGTAACTTGACTTTAGTTTCAGATCTTGTCTAAATTCTCCAAAGACAATGCTGAATCAGGCTCCATTTGATCGTGTTTACTTAGCGTGTGGTCATACAGATCTTCGTAAATCAATTGATGGGTTAGCCGTTCTCGTAAAAGAAGGCTTTGAACTGGACCCGTTTTCTCCATCTTTATTCGTTTTCTGCAATCGAAAGCGCGATAAGCTAAAAATACTTCAATGGGAGAATAACGGATTTTGGCTTCATTATCGACGATTAGAACGTGGTACATTTCAATGGCCATCTGGTCAAGAAGTTCCTACACAATCCATCAGTCCTCGCCAACTTCGTTGGCTATTAGATGGTTTGTCGATCAACCAAACCAAAGCCCACCGTGAAGTTACGGCACGTACGATCCTATAAAAAAGTGAAATATAGGAATAAAAGAATTCGACTAGGCAGAGTCGGGTTCTTTCCGTGTACTGAAGTTATGACACATACAACGAGCGGACAAAATGAATCAATTGAATAGTATAAAGAGCGTAGTGAGAAGCTTGAGTTGGAGAAGGAAGTTCTAGAAGCCAAATTAAAATGGTATGAGGAGCAATTTCGATTAAGCCAACAACGTCGATTTGGATCTTCTAGTGAAAAAATTCACCCTGACCAGATGTCTCTTTTCAATGAAGCTGAAAGTAACCGCTGATTTGGGTAGTGAAGAACCCACTCTAGAATCCATTACCTATAAACGTAAGAAAAAGAGCGGGCAACG
Source organism: Pullulanibacillus sp. KACC 23026 (assembly GCF_029094525.1). Taxonomy (NCBI): domain Bacteria; kingdom Bacillati; phylum Bacillota; class Bacilli; order Caryophanales; family Sporolactobacillaceae; genus Pullulanibacillus; species Pullulanibacillus sp. KACC 23026. The sequence goes on from NZ_CP119107.1 coordinate 1,048,475, forward strand.
TGAACAGATGCTTGAAAACCTGCCTACTGAAACGATTGAATATCGTTTACCCGAAAAGGAGCAGGTTTGTTCGTGTTGCGGGGGCCAAATGCATGAAATGAGTACGGAAGTACGGAAAGAGATTGAGATTATCCCTGCACAAGCAAAAGTCAAGGAATATGTGAGATACGTGTATGGCTGCCGTCATTGCGAACATTATGAAGAGAAAACGCCTATTGTGACGGCACCTATGCCAAGGCCTGTTTATCCAGGAAGTTTGGCTTCTCCATCTGCCTTGGCCTATATAATGACCCAAAAATATGTAGAAAGCATGCCTCTTTATAGGCAAGAGAAACATTTAGAACGTTTCGGACTTTCCATACCTCGCCAGACATTGGCAAATTGGATCCTATATGGAGCGAACACATGGTTGAATCTCATTTACGAGGAAATGTATACACATCTTCTCAAACTTGATATTCTTCATGCGGATGAGACAACCTTACAAGTGTTATCGGAGCCTGAAAGGCCTGCCACGTCAACCTCCTACATATGGCTCTATCGTGCAGGGCGTACAAGCATCCCAATTATTATGTACGACTATCAACAGACACGAGCCAGTTAACACCCACGACGATTCTTAGCCAATTTTAAAGGGGATTTACATGTAGACGGCTATGCAGGCCACAATGGTATTTCTGGTGTCACCTTAGTGGGCTGTTGGGCGCATGCACGCCGTAAATTTACAGAAGCCCTAAAGGCATTACCAGAAACTGCGAGTACTTCCATTGTTAAAGCAACGGAAGGCTTAGCCTTTTGTAATCACCTTTTTAAGATTGAGCGTGACCTAAAGGATGTCAGTCCAGAGGAACCTATGAAGAACGCTTAAAGCGCAGCCAGCCAGTGCTGGAGGCTTTTTCAGCATGGCTTCGTGAACAAACCCCAAAAGTTCTACCCAAAAGTGCGCTGGGTCAAGCCGTTAAATATTGCCGAAATCAATGGGATCGTTTAGTAGAGTTTTTAAGCGATGGACGTTTAGAGATCGATAATAACCGAGGAGAACGTTCAATTAAACCTTTCGTAATTGGACGAAAAAATTGGCTCTTTAGTAATACAGCAAAGGGAGCTAAATCAAGCGCCATCATATATAGTATTGTGGAGACAGCCAAGGAGAATGGATTGAGTCCATTCCACTACCTCAGCTATTTATTCAAGGAGCTTCCCAATATCGATACGACGGATAAAGACAAATTAGCAGATCTCTTACCGTGGTCATCCTCTATCCCTATAGAATGCCATGTTCCTATTAAATCTAAATAAAGATTATACTAAATCCCCATCTAATTACAGGTGGGGATTATTTGACGCTTACAAAGTTGAAGTAAAAAGAGGGTATGTTGAAATGAGATAAGATAATAAGAGACTGAGGAAAACTCTTAAAAAATCCTAGTCTAATTACTTATATTCAAATATTGAATTTAATCACGACATTTCAGAAAATAACGATTGTCATAAAAAGGATATAATACAAAAAATAGCATGTATTTCAAAGGAAATAGGTACTGAATTATTAATATGTTATATTCCCTCAATTTTAGAACACTCACCTGGGTCTGTTCTGAAAATCATTGGTAAGGGGGCATTTCCACATATCAGGACAGAAATTATTGATCCTAAAAATTACACAATAAAACACATAAACAGGCTTAGTACTGAAGAAATCCCCAATATAGGTAAAAGAGTACCTTTCGGATGAATTATAAAGAGTTGAGGTGTTGAAAATTGGAAAGTACATATAAAATTAACCCTTTTATTTTTCATGAACTACATGATGGGGATATTGTCGTACAAAATAAATTCGGTATTTTCAGATTCTCTGATGAAAGAATAAAGGATTTTCTCTTAAAATCAGAAGGAAAAAATACTTCTTCTTTTAATTATCAAAAAATAAAATCGTTTTTTAGAGATCAAACAAAAGAAATTATAGATGTATTACTCGAAACAAAGATTATTCGATTTAGTAATACCTTGAATTTTGAAATTAAAAATATAAATTTTTACTCTAACAATGCATTAGTCGGAAGTTTAATATCAAGATCATTTGAAGAAGTAGAAAATTTTCACTGCGATAGAGCTTTATCTCATTTCATAAACAAAATAGATTTGAATGAGACCGAATTGTTTGTTGTTTTTTTGAATCCATACGATAAATCATTGGCAACAAAGTTGAGAAACAAATTAAAGTCCAATCAAAATACTTATTCAATAATGTCATATGTATACAATAATAAACTTTTTGTTGACTCTATATACTCAGATCGGCTCAAAACCCCTTGTCATTTATGCCATATTGGATTTATAGAATCTGAATTGAGGATTGGGTCAAGGCAGCGTATAACTTATCAGCAATTAATTGATAGTCTATTTTTAGAAGAAAAACGTTTTAAAGTTGAGACACCTTTAAGATATCATGACGCATTAAATATAGCGTCACAAATTTGTAACAGGATTGAATTGTTACTTTCAGTATTTTGTGAGATGGAAGTTGAAGGTGATGATTTTTTACAGGGATTAGTGATGGATATTGTAACCAAAGAATGTTATGTAGATAGAACACATCACTGGGAAATGTGTGACTGCTATGAGTAAAAGTGCATTTAAAAAAATTGTAGATCATATAATTCTTAACCATACAATGGATTATGTTTCTACAAGAGAAAACGTGGAGGAAGTAATTAATTTTCATTATTCTACTACAAATCTACCTTTACATAATGTGAAAAATTTAAAAGGAGAAAAACAAAAAGACCGTTGGCTTCAGTTTTTTAAAAATAATCCTATTAGTTACTCCATATCAAAAGAAAAGATTAAATTAAATTTAAATAACTTTTCTAAAGACGCTGATATTATAAGCCATGAATTTGATAATAGCTTTATGATGGATTTTGAAATAATTGAAGAATTATTAGTGAGATCTTTAAAAGGAAATATAGGTGCTGTGATCCCTTTGTTACTTGTCTTTAGCAATTCCGCAGTCAATGGAATTAAAGCAGGAAGTTATTTTATTGATGGAGATAGTTTGGAATTGGTTAAGCTTCAAAATTGGGATTCTAAACTTATAGATGAAAATAGGTTTAATATTAATAATAAAGGTAATATTCCAAGCAATCTAGCAATCGCCTATGCTATAGATATTAAAAGATCCCTAGCAGTAGATGGAAGGAGAGGCTATATCAGGGGACTAATAGAAGTTGGTTCTTCATCGAATTTTTTTAAAGAGTGTATTAAAAATTCAAATTTAAAAATTCCTTTAATTGATTATTGTTCTTTGGATTTTAGTGGTAATCCAATGACTTTTTTGTGTGGATTAAACGTAAGATTAGCTCCAATAGCTCTATTACAATGGTTTGGTTTAAGAAAGGTTGAATAGTTATGTTCCATAAATTTTTAAATCATAACACATACAAATTTCCTATTGATATATTTAGGAATTCTCCACGATTTGCATTAGTAAGTCAGGGGAATTACCTTATAGATGGGCGAGTTGGACCAGATGCTGGTTTGACTCTAGGTTTTGATAAAATGAATACAATGATTAGAGCAATAGGAGAAGCAACAGAAAGACGTTGTACAATGCTTCAATTAGAATCTGATAAGATTTATGAAGATATGGTAGAAACTTGGGATTTGGTAAATTCAAGAAAGGATTATTTGGAAAGAAAGTATACAAGATTTCTAAAGGGCTTAGTGGATACAACTGGTAGCGCTGTTCACACAAACTCCAATATTGCAATATATAATGCTTTAAAGGAGCTATTAGAGAAAAATTCATTATTTCTTTTTTGGTATGGTAAACAAGGAAAGAAAATTAAAAAAAATCTTTATTACAATAATACTTATTATAGATGTTTTAAAAATTCAGGGTTCGAAGTATCTGTTTTTATTAATGATTTTTTCACGCCTTTAAAAACAGTTATTGTACTGAGTTACAAGGAAAATGACCAATATATTTGTGGATTAGGTACAGATGTAAATATTAGTACTGCAATAGAACATGCTTTTGAAGAAGCCTTTTTAATTGGTGGAACAAGGTATTATTGGATGGAGTTTGGTAATAATTTTGAAGAAAATATTTGGGCAAACAAAGAGTATGTAGAATATACTAAATATTTAGACTGTGTTGACTATAGTGAAATATACGAAAATCCCGAAGATGTATATGAACGTTCAATTATTAACTTGATTTCAGGTATTCCTAATTTTGTTAAGAAGATACATTTAATATATAAGGAACAACATTTGGTTTCAAATTTAAAATATGCAAGAGTATATTCAAAAGAATTATTTAATTGTCTACCTTTAAAAAGGAATATATGTATAGATGTTTTGATTAATAAGGAAACCTTGAATTTGGAAACCAAGAGTTTATCCCTGATTCCAGATTGTCCAATGAGTTAAATTGTGATCACAGCTACAAGCAAATGCAATTTGCACTAAATTTTCTGCTGTAGATAGTTTATTTACTTCAAAAATGGGTCTGAGAAAGTGTCTTAGCGAATCATATTGAAATAAATAATTGGTGCTTCCTCAGTGATTAGAATCGAGTTTACCATTTCTTCAAGTTTGAAAGGTGTGCTCTCTTAGGTTTAAGTTTTTTCGCACCTACGATAAATTCCACAAAACGGACAAAATCTTCATTCATTTGTAGTTGAAAACTTTATTTAAACGATTTATCAGATAATTATGCAGATTTTTTTCGATTTAGTGGTAATAAAATGTGGAGATACCTGGAGAATTGTTGCCTTTTCCGGTAATGGGATGGAAGTAGTAGTGGGAGCCACCAAATTTAGAGGGGGAAGGAGTTCTGAAATCATTTAAAGATATTGAAACTCTTAGATTAATAAAATTTTTATTTGGAATTTTATATTCGATGAAATTATTAAAAAAAACAAGTCTGATAATTTTTCTTAATCTGATAATGTCGTTATTCCCCTTAATAAATATAATTATAATGAAACATTTTATAAATTTATTACAGAGGGATCTAGTAAGTTTCAAAGAAATAATACTGCTTTTTTTAGCGTTAGTTTTAATTCAAATGCTATCACAACTATTCACGAACATTACTAACTATTTAACTAGTATATTAAACTTGGAATTAGAAAATTCTCTTACAGAACTAATAATGGATCAAATTCAATCTATTACCTTTAAAGAAGTTTTTTCAACTAGTATACAGGATAAGTTATATTTTTTAAGAACGAATTCTACTTTTAAAGTGGGAAGAATTTTTTCGGCATTGATTTCTATTTTATCCTCATTAACATTATTTATCTCTATGTTTATTTTTCTTCTTAGATGGAATTGGATTTATGCAATTTTAATTGTTTTGTTTAGTATTCCTGGAGGGTTAATTCAAATTTACTTTAATAAGAAAAAATTTCTTCTTAATCTTCAATTGAATCAGTTAAAACGAAAAAGATTCTATATATTATTTATTGTTACTACGAAAGAGTATATAAAAGAAATTATTGAGTACCAATCCATTAATTATTTAATAAACATGCACTTTAAATTGTTTAGGAATATTTTTATTCCAACAAGATCTATGGCTGCTTTGCAACGTAAACTTAATATATTATTGTCTCTATTAAGTGTTGGGATAATAGGTTTTATTGAATTTCAAGTAATAAAATTGGCAATAGTGGGTAAAATTTTGTTGGGAACTATGAACTCTTTACTACAATCACTGGGACAAGTTTCAGGAGGGGTCCAAAAATTAATCATATCATTTAGTGGAATTCATAATGATATTTTATATGTTGACAATTTAAAAGAATTTTTAAACGATAAGATAGAAGAAGTACAACCAGATAATAAGCGTATAGGTGGAAAGGTGAACATAATAGGGAAAAATTTAACCTATTCTATAGGTGAAAAAATAGTTTTCAAGAATTTGAATTTTAAATTCTCATCAGGAAGTGTTATAGGAATAATGGGGGACAATGGTGTTGGAAAAACAAGCTTTTTGGAGATAATCTTGGGTATAAAAGAACAATCTAATGGTCAATTGTATTTTAATAATTTTTTATCAAATGAAATATCTGGGCATCAAAGAGTAGAAATATGTCAAATGCTACACCAAAGACCGGCTCGCTATGAATTTAATTTAGAAGACAATATTAAAATATCAGATATTAATAATGAAATAAATATAAATGAATTAGAAAGTTTTATAAGAGAATTAGATGAGAATTCTTTTTCTCTTAAAATGGATAAAAAAACAATGCTAGGTGAATGGTATTCCAATAGTACAAATCTTTCCGGCGGACAATGGCAAAAGTTATCTCTCTATAGATTATTTTATAAAAAAGCATCTATTTATTTACTTGATGAACCAACAAACAATTTAGATAGTGAATCAATAAGAGACCTTGAAGATATGATTAGAAAAATAGGTAGGGATACACTTTTAATAATTGTTTCTCATGACTTTAAATTTCTATATAATGTAAGTGATGAATTGTATAGAATAAATTTAAATGGATTGCATGAGATAACTAAGAAAAAAGAGAGTGTATAACACCATATATAATAATTGAATATAGGATGTAATATCCAAATAACAGACTGAAAATCCGAATATATTAACCAATTCATTAATTTGTTTGGATTTTCTATTTCTTTATGCATAGCATGGTTTGACGCTAAGTTTAAAATCTTTTAGGTTAATTGGGTGGGTTAACAGGGGTTTTATTGATTTATGCTATATGAGTATTTCTGGTTTTAGTTCTTAAATTGCAATGTTATATATCTTGCTCTAAAAATATATTGTGAATTAACAGGCTAAGAAGAGGGAGGGACCTGAAATAGGGAATCTGAAAATGAGTTTAAAAATAAAGACTTCTGCAATTTAATGTTTAATCAAAACCTTAATGGTTGGAATTTGATCAAGCATCTCTATTAATAATGAAGTGAATCATTTCTCAATGTTTGAGTTTAAATGTCCCACCACGCCAAGATTTTTTACTACTTGGCAGATTGGTAAGCCCTTGTGAATACGTAAAATTTGGAAAATGCTTTTTCTGTTAACTAGGCGCCCTGTATGGTCAGTTTTTTTGGAAGAATTTAGAGAAATTGTTTGTTCGTGTGTATATTGTGAAATTTTACGCAATAACCAAATCATCTTCTAGAATGAAATGGGTGAGGAAATTGATTGAACCGAGACAGAAATTAAGCAAAAGAAAACTGAAACTTAGGTGGAAGTTACTTATTGAATTTGGTATAAGTGGGGTCTTGCTAAGTCTAGCACCTTTTTTTTGGGTTATAGCTCTGTATATCTTTTTTTCAACCCCTTTTAATTTTCTTACTCTTATGTTATGCCTCTTTATTTTAATATTAGGTTTTGCGGTATTTCCAAAGAGAAAGCGATATCCTAAGGATGTTTTAAATAAAGATGATTATTCGGCCCTCTACACTTGCATCAATAATATATTACTTGATATTAATTACAAACCAGTAGATGCTATTGTGGTTAACAGTAATTTTATAGTTACAATAGAGTTTTATGGAATAAGAAGAAGGAAAGTTCTTTACATAGGATTTCCTCTTTGGTCTATTCTTACAAATGATGAACAATCGGCAATAATTATTCATGAAATGGCCTACAGTTCAGAAAAGTACACGTTTCGTGGTTGGATTTTAGCCCTTACACAGGAAACTTTACACGAATGGCACAAGGCGTTAAAACCGACACGTATATGGATCAAGAAGACTAGATTTGGATTAGCACTTATTCCTATTAATTTAATAATGCTTGGGTTATCCCAAATAGTTTTATCAATTGCGAAATACTATAATACTCCTAATCTTAAGTGTTCTCAAGACGCTAAATATTTATCTGTTTTTACAACAATGAAGTATTTTGGGGAAAAGTTAACAGACTCAATATTATGGAAGAAAACACTTCAAGATTCTTTTCAGTTAACTATTCAACAAGTCATATTGAATAAACTTAATGAAAATGTTTTTGAGGTATTTAGAGACAAAGTGAACCATTCTAAAAAAGATATTGATAAAAGTGTTAATAAAGAAAGAAGAATGTGTGTCACGAAGATGGATACCGATTCAATAATAAGACATGCAAATAAATTTGAACTCCAAAATGTCAATAGAAAGCTGGCGGAATTAGAGCCCCTTATACAAAAACAAGTTATTAATAGCTATAAAGAAAGCCTGTATACTCACTAAAATGCATATTTATTTAGTGCTTGGAAATAAATATGTGACACAAGGAGGAGTCCATTTTGAGAGTTCTTAAATGGCATTTTATATTTATTATTTTATCTATGTTCTTTTTACTCCTTGGTTGTTCAAGTCAACCAATTATACAGTCAAATACATCCACTAATCCCCAGTCCTCAAAACTTAAGCAAACTCTAAATAAAAAAATTAAACAAAATGGTCGTCTCATTTCACTAACTAAAATTAAGGTTCAGCAAGAATATGACCTTCAAACATACCGAATGACCTATTGGAGTGATGGGGTTAAAACAGTTGCTTACGTCGCAGCACCTAAAGTTTTAGGTAATTATCCGTTAAATGTTGAATTACACGGGGGCGAAACATTACCGACAAACAAAAAACATCTTACTTCAATAACCTATGAAGGGGAAACACATTCAACAGCTTCTTCTAGTGAAATAGAAAACAGTGAACCAAGTGTGGTTACATTAGCACCAATGTATCGTGGTTATGAGAAAAGTGATGGTACCGTTCAAGGACTAAATGGAGACACGATTGATACAGAAAATGCGATAAAAGCTTTAACCTCCTACTTTAACTCAAACAAAAAACTCCCTCATATTAAAAAAGGACATATTTATTTAATAGGAATTTCTATGGGTGGAGGAGTAGCGTTAAAAGTTGCTTCAGAACGTAATGATATTGTAGATGTGATTGCGGAGAGCCCATTTGTCGGGTGGGACATTTGGGGTGCTTGGGATAAAAAGCATAATGATTCAATATATGAGGAAATGACATTTTACTATGGTTCTTATGATCCTTCTTCTCAAAAATACAAGGATCAATCTATAAATTTTAAAAAAATTGTTGCACCAGTGCTGTTGGTCCAAGGAACAAATGACAAGTTTACCCCTTGGGAAACCGTCCAAACGTTTTATAATGATATGAAGTCAGCTCATAAGAACGTAACCTTAAAATTAATTAAAGGTGGCAATCACGGTTTGTCTAACAAAAGGAGCGAATTAATAAAGGACATTGATAATTTTAACGGTAAATACTGGGCTAACTAGATTTCTTGTTTAACTACAGGCTGCTTTTGTTGAACAGGGATTTCTATTTACCTCTTTGGCTTTTAATCATCCCTGCCCTATTAGGTGAGCCACCCAGTTGTGGGGTCTATAATATCATTCAGCACCAAAAACACACCGCGAATCAATGTTATTTGGTATGCTATTTCACTTGCTTTTCCTAGTTTTGTACTTCAAAACAGAACCTGTTAAAATATAACACCGTTTTTCTTTGTAAAATCACAGACTTTAATTAATATAACAAGGCGGACAAATCCTAAATTTGTTTGCAGATTGTTAGATTTCATAACTGATTCATCGAGTGTAATCATTCCCTAAAATCATGTTGCTCGTGAATCAAAAGACTAGACTCTTGGAAGAGAGCCTAGTCTTTTTTGTGTGTGCGCCCAGCATGTGCGTAGTCTCTAGGGTGAAAGTCCCGAGCTGTGAAGGCAGAAGTAACAGTAGCTTAACGCAAGGGTGTCCGTGGTGACGCGGAATCTGAAGGAAGCGAGCGGCAAACCTCTGTAAGCGTCAAATAATCCCCACCTCTAATTAGATGGGGATTTAGTATAATCTTTATTTAGATTTAATAGGAACACGGCATTCTATAGGGATAGAGGATGACCACGGTAAGAGATCTGCTAATTTGTCTTTATCCGTCGTATCGATATTGGGAAGCTCCTTGAATAAATAGCTGAGGTAGTGGAATGGACTCAATCCATTCTCCTTGGCTGTCTCCACAATACTATATATGATGGCGCTTGATTTAGCTCCCTTTGCTGTATTACTAAAGAGCCAATTTTTCCGTCCAATTACGAAAGGTTTAATTGAACGTTCTCCTCGGTTATTATCGATCTCTAAACGTCCATCGCTTAAAAACTCTACTAAACGATCCCATTGATTTCGGCAATATTTAACGGCTTGACCCAGCGCACTTTTGGGTAGAACTTTTGGGGTTTGTTCACGAAGCCATGCTGAAAAAGCCTCCAGCACTGGCTGGCTGCGCTTTAAGCGTTCTTCATAGCGTTCCTCTGGACTGACATCCTTTAGGTCACGCTCAATCTTAAAAAGGTGATTACAAAAGGCTAAGCCTTCCGTTGCTTTAACAATGGAAGTACTCGCAGTTTCTGGTAATGCCTTTAGGGCTTCTGTAAATTTACGGCGTGCATGCGCCTTATCTAAGTTCTCGGATAATGCGCCCAACATCCCACCAAGGTGACATCCTTGATAGCCATCGACGTGAAGATACCCTTTGAAACCTTTCAGAAAACGGGCCGGATGTTCTTTTTGGCGTGTCTCTTGATAGTCAAAGAGTATTATTGGTTCGGACGTTCGCCCAGATCGATAGACCCACATATAAGATTTTGAGGTGGCTTTTCGCCCAGGTTCATGAAGAACCTGAAGAGTCGATTCATCGGCATGGAGAACATCTTTCTGGATTAAGATTGCCTTCATCTGTTGGTAGAGTGGTTTTAACCATTGGTTAGCCCCAAAAAGGATCCAGTTAGACATGGTTTGACGTGACAAGGAAAATCCGAATCTCTCGAATTGTTTTTCCAAGCGATATAGCGGACACCCTTCCACATATTTTTGGTTCATGATATAAGCCAAACTAGATGGGGACGCTAAGCTGCCTGGATAAACCGGTTTCGGCATAGGAACCTGGTCATCCGGAGAAAGTCGGTATTCCACCGTTTCCGTAGGCAGATTGTCGAGAAGTACTTCACGTTGGCCACGTTGTTTTTTGCGACGAAAGGTGATTATTTCTGTCGCAGGTTCTCCCTTTTGAGACGTGGCTTCGACTTCCGCTTCGTTAAAAAGCGGAAGCTCAAGCTGATCCGGATGGGTCTTTTCACTTGAACCAAAGCGTTTATGCTGACCCAAACGGACTTGGCTTTCTAGCCATTGGAGTTTCCCTGATAATTCAGCCACTTGATTTTCAAGAAAAGCACATCTTGCTTGAAGTTGTTCAGTTGTAAGAATAGTAGCCGAAGTTTTAGTTGGTTTCATAGAGAAAAAGATTCGACATAATGGGTCAAATCCCTCTATTCCTCACATGAAAATTTTTGCCTTATCTTCTCTTAGATAATAGTTCTCTGAGTAACTGGAGGATGAGCCTGTCTCTGTTCAAGGGGAAGTCCATCCAACAACCATTGGAGTTGACGAGAGTGAATTCGCATGGGTGCTTGGGAGGAGTCTATTGGCTAGTTAAATCGCCCTTTTTCAAGTCGACGATAATGAAGCCAAAACCCATTATGATCCCATTGAGCTCATTTGAGTTCCTTTTTTTATACTGTCAAATAATTCTATGAAAAAATACCTAGTACAAGCTCCTAGGAATGTGTTAAAATTACAGAACAATTATAATCATCTAAAAAAATAAAAAGGATGATGGTGTTTTAGCAAGGTTTATTGGGAGACAAAGTTAAATGAATGGGGGGACGATAACGAGCTAAATTTACGCCTTGATTTATCGGAATATAAAGAGTTATTTAAACGTTTGAAGTGAGGGGAAGGGATCCTATTGTTAAAAGAACCGGTTGTCGCAACTATGCTGCTTCTAGCACTTATTGCTTTTGGGGAATTTATTTCCATTAAGACGAGAGCGAGAGTGCCTATGTTATTAATTGTTTTAGTGGGTTATCTCGTTTTACTTTGGATCAAGGTTATTCCGCAAGATCTTGTTGATAATTCAACCATGTCTACTGTTGGCGGTGTATTAGTCGCTCCGTTAATTGTTCATATGGGGACACTTATTCCTATGAAAATCATTCGTCAACAGTGGCGCTCTGTTATCATTGCTTTACTGGGAGTCGTTATTTCAGGAGTCATTATATTATTAGTCGTTTCACCTATATTTGGTTATGATACAGCGGCGGCTGGCGTTGGTCCGCTTACCGGCGGCATTATAGCTTATGTCGTTACATCAACCAAGCTAAAAGCCTTGGGACTTACGGCTATTGTAGCTATACCTGCCCTAGTTTTATCTCTTCAAAGTTTGATTGGTTTGCCATTATCTGCCTTTTTTCTCCGCAAATATGCGACTAAGTTAAAAGCAAACATGGGACCAATCGATAAAATTGCAGCGACAATAGATCCAGTTATTGAAGAGCCTGCAAGAAAAAGTTGGATTCCTGACAAGTATGCCACTCAAACCATTCTCCTTTTTCAATTGTTTATTGGTGGAGCGATTGCTGTCATCTTAGGAGATGTTACGGGGATCAATTACAGTATTTGGGCACTTATCATCGGTTTAATTGGAACTTTAGTTGGATTTTATAGAGATAAAATGCTTGAACGTGCTAATTCATTTGGAGTGGCCATGCTTGGGGTTATATTTGTCGTCATTCCTTCAATGAATAGCGTTACTTTTAGTCTCTTTATTCATAATTTACCTGCTGTTCTTGTCATTCTAGTCGTTGGTTCTATCGGAATTATCCTTGGCGGTATAATCGGTGGAAAGCTTCTTGGCTGGGATATTACGAAGTCCATTCCCGTTGCTTTAACTGCCATGTTCGGATTTCCTGGTGATTTCTTGGTAAGTGAAGAAGTGAGCCGAAGTGTTGGGGAAACGAAGGAGGAGCAGGAGTATTTATTTAAAGAACTTCTCTCACCGATGATTGTCGGGGGATTCACCACGGTAACCATTGCCTCTATTGTTATTGCAAGTATTCTTATGAACACACTTTAACGTTAAGGTTACAACGTCCAACGATTTGGGCCATCACTGGTTCAGGTCGTTTGGGCTTTACTTAGAACCATTTAATTAACATTTGAAAGGGGTTATTGGAATGGAATTAGAAAAACTCTATCAAACACTTGATCAATTGTATGATGAAATGGTGGACATTCGTCGTCACTTACATATGAACCCTGAGCTGTCTTTTGAGGAAGTTGAAACCCCTAAATATGTAGCTAATTATCATCAGTTACTAGGGCATGACGTTCGTACCGAAGTAGGCGGGCGTGGTGTTGTAGCTAAGTTAGTAGGTGGAAAGCCTGGGCCAACCATTGCGTTACGAGCAGATTTTGATGCTCTTCCGATTCAAGAATTAACCGATGTTCCTTTTAAATCGAAGGTAGACGGTGTGATGCATGCCTGTGGTCATGATGGGCATACCGCTGAACTGCTTGTTCTAGCCAAAGCTTTGAACAGTATGCAGGATGAGCTTGAAGGAACGATTGTCTTTATCCATCAGCATGCCGAAGAATTTCAACCAGGCGGTGCGATTGCCATGATTGAGGACGGCTGCTTAGAGGGCGTTGATGTCATTTTTGGAACGCATTTACAAGCCGTTAAACCTTACGGGGAAGTGTCTTTTCGGGTGGGGCCAACCATGGCGGCAGCCGATCGTTTCCATATCACGATAAAAGGGAAGGGAGGACATGGTGCCCAGCCTCATTTATCAAAGGATTCAATTGTTGTGGGGGCACAGCTTGTGATGAACCTTCAACAAGTGGTCAGCAGACGCGTGAGTCCCATTGAATCGGCCGTTTTATCGGTTGGTAATTTTGTGGCTAAAAATGCCTTTAATGTCATTGCTGATACCGCACAGCTCGATGGAACAGTCCGGACTTTCAAAGAGGATGTGCGTGATTTAGTCGAGAAGGAGATGGAGCGTGTTGTAAAAGGTACTTGTCTTGCAGCCGGTGTAGACTACGAGTTTTCCTACTTACGCGGCTATCCATCCTTAGTTAATCATCAGGAGGAGACCGAGTTTGTTGCGAGTGTCCTTGAAGATGTACCAGGTGTGGAAAGCGTTACGGAGAGTCCTCTGCAAATGGCTGGAGAAGATTTCTCCTATTACTTACAACATGTAAAAGGTTCCTACTTCTACACGGGAGCGAGAAATCCAGAGTGGGAAGAGGCCTATCCGCACCACCATCCAAAATTCGATCTTGATGAACGCGGCATGTTAGTTGCGGCTAAATGTTTAGGAAAAGTAGCAGTCGAGTACGCAAAGAAAGAAGTTAAACAAGCCGTGAAATAGTGAGACCTTTTTTCTCCATCATGGATTAACTAAAAAAGATCTAGATATACAAGGAGGAGCCTATGTTAAAGACATCTGTTCATGAAGAACTCATCGCTCGGGTTAAGGATGAAGTGGTGGAGTGGCGCCGGCATTTTCATCAGAATCCAGAACTGTCTTTTGAGGAAGTGAACACAGCCCAATTTGTTTACGAGCAGCTTGAATCTTTTGGCGGGTTTCAGTTAAGTCGGCCAACCAAAACAAGCGTCGTAGCACGCCTTGTTGGCAGCCAGCCAGGTAAAGTTATTGGTCTTAGAGCGGATATGGACGCTCTTCCGATTCAAGAAGAAACCCATTTAGAATTTGCCTCTAAAATTCCTGGTGTTATGCACGCATGCGGGCATGATGGACATACCGCGATGCTTCTCGGAGCGGCAAAGATCTTTAGCCAAATCAAGGATGAAATCAAAGGGGAATTAGTGTTCATCTTCCAGCATGCTGAAGAGCTTCAGCCAGGCGGGGCAAGAGAGCTTGTTAAAGAGGGCGTCGTTGATGAGGTGGATTATATATTCGGAATTCATCTTTTTTCAACTCTTCCCGTTGGAAAAATTGGTTTAGTTGTCGGTCCAATGACTTCCAATTCGGATGCTTTTGATTTGAAAATTACTGGGAAAGGTGGGCACTCCTCACAGCCTGAGAACTCCATTGATCCCATTGTGATTGCGGCTCAAGTCATTACGAACCTCCAACAGATTGTTTCGAGAAACATCGATTCTGCTGAGCGGTTGGTTTTATCTACAACGACATTAAAAGCGGGAACCGCCAAAAATATTATTCCTGAATCTGTTGAGATAGGCGGCTCCGTTCGTTCTTTGACGCCAGAGGTTCGTGAGCAGGCGGTTTCTTTGATGCACCGAATTATTAAAGGGGTAACAGAAGCACATGGCGCATCCTATGAGCTTGACTATCAATATGGATACAGCAGTGTTGTAAACGAGGAGTCCCTCGTAAAAGTGGTGGAGGCGGTTGTAAGAGAACAATTGGGTGATGATTTTGTGGCCTATGGCGGTCCGGTCATGGGTGGTGAGGATTTCGCGGCCTATCTCGACAAAGCGCCTGGCTGCTTCATTGGAGTCGGGGCTGGAAATCCGGAACAGGGCTTTGATTTCCCGCATCATCATCCTCGTTTTGGCATTGATGAAGCTTCTTTGGAGCATGGGCTCAGAATTTGGGCGAATCTGCCTCAGAAGGTCTATGAACTGTTAGGTGACGAATAAGCGACTGATCCACTAAGATTTGACCAGCTGAAACGTGTTTGACAGGAAAGAATCTACTAAAAATAGGAGGGAATTAAGATGGGATATAAACTTATTAAGAACGGAACATTAATTGATGGAACAGGTGCGGTCGTTGAAAACGCAGCGATTTTAATTAAAGACAATAAAATTGAAGCGGTTGGTCCATTAAATGAAGTCAAGCAGCCGCTAGAAGACGTTGAAGTGATTGATGCCCAAGGTGGGACGATTCTTCCAGGTCTTATTGATACACATATCCATTCGATGATGGAAATTAAAGATATCCGTGAAACGCTTGTGACACCTTTTTCCATGCGCTTCTATCAAGGG
This sequence comes from Pullulanibacillus sp. KACC 23026, assembly GCF_029094525.1. Classification (NCBI taxonomy): domain Bacteria; kingdom Bacillati; phylum Bacillota; class Bacilli; order Caryophanales; family Sporolactobacillaceae; genus Pullulanibacillus; species Pullulanibacillus sp. KACC 23026. The sequence continues at coordinate 1,064,363 of NZ_CP119107.1, forward strand.
ATGCACTACTTAAAGCGCACTCTTAATGCCGGGATTACATCAGCCCGAGATGCTGGGTTTACAGACGTTGGTGTAAAAGAGGCGATTAACAGCGGGTTGATTAAGGGTCCTCGTTTACAAGTTAGTATTAACCCTTTAACCATTACCGGGGGGCATGGGGATTCCTGGAATCTATCAGGTCTTGATACGACTCACCCTACTTATCCTGGGATGCCAAGCGGCCTTTGTGACGGCCCTGAAGAAGTGCGCAAAAAAGTGAGAGAAATGCTTCGCGCAGGTGCTGATATTGTTAAGGTTCACGCAACAGGCGGGGTGATGAGTCCAACTGACCATCCTGAGTTTACGCAATTCTCACAAGAAGAACTTGAAATTATTGTGCAGGAAGCGCGTTTCCGTAAAGGCGTGAAAGTTATGGCTCATGCTCAGGGCTCTGAAGGGGTTAAAAATGCGATCCGTGCAGGTATTCATTCGATTGAGCATGGCATTTTCCTGGATGATGAAGCGATTGAACTTATGCTTGAAAAAGGCACTTACCTCGTTCCGACTTTGTTGGCGCCTGTTTCTGTCTTGGAACAAGGCAAAACAAGTTCAGATATGCCGGAGCATTCTGTGCGTAAAGCATTAGAAGTGATTGACATCCATAAGGACAGTGTTAAGCGTGCTTATGAAGCGGGTGTTAAGATTGCTATGGGAACGGATGCTGGGGTGATGGCGCATGGTACCAACTTGCGTGAACTTGGTCTCATGTGTGAAATCGGGATGTCACCAATGGAATCGATTATGGCCACTACTAAAGTTGCAGCTGAATGCATGGGCTGGGGCGATCGTCTTGGAACGGTTGAAGAAGGGAAGCTTGCTGACATCGTGATTTCAAAATACAATCCTCTTGATGACATTCACACACTAGAAGACAACGACAACCTTGTTGTGGTCCTCAAGGATGGCGTGGTAGAGAAAAACCTACTGGTTGAAAACAAGGTGCTTGTATAAAAAAAGGTGGTTGGCGAGCCTTAAAAATTGAATAAATAAAAAACTGCAGACAACGCTCATGTTTGCAGTTTTTTATTTACGCCTAAAAGTGAATTTATTCATTAATCTTGGATACTTTAAAAAAGAATCGACAATTTAAGTTGAGGTGTTCATTTAATGGCTACCAAAAGGCACAAGATTTTTAATGGATTGATAATAGGGTTATCTTGGTCAACAATCCTTTTTTTAGGTAAAAGAAGCCTAAAACGTTATTCTGCTGCGAGTGCTTTCATTGTCGTGTTTGAAATTTTAAATCATGTGTACGGTCATAAAAAGAAATGGTGGCAGTTTTATGAAAGGCGCAAGTTTTTTATGCGAGATGAACTTCCTTTTGATATTGGTCCTTACATGCCGATGTCATTATGGATATTGAACTATTCTTACGGCAATTTTAAAAAATATGTCCTTGTCAATGCGCTTGCTAATGGAGGATTTGCATTTTTAGGATTACCTATTCTAAAAAAAATGAAGATTGTTCGCCTTAATCGATTAAACTATCTGCAATTCTTTATATACATACATTACAAAGCTTATCTAATGTATGGTATACAATATCTTATTGAAAAAATGAAAAGCCATCATGGTGTGCTTGATAAATGACCTATTTTCCCGGCTGAAAAAGAAATAATTAGTGAAGTCATTCACAATCGGGCGCTTTTCCTTTAGACAAGTTGGCGTCCTTTATCTATATTGCGATTAGATTGGCGATTGGCTTTTATAGGATTAAATGAATGGAACCTAAGATAAGTAATGTTAAATGACAAGATGATTTGAGTATGCCATTTTTATCTTATTTTTGTTTATCAGTCAAGTGCCTCTATTGGATGGTTGATAGGATGCTTTTCAGCTTTTTTGCGGTAATTTGTCCGACATATATCTTTTTTATGATGCCTCTACTGTCTATAAAATAAGTGGTTGGATAACCTTTAACTTGAAATAGATCGGAGTACCTTCCCTTTGTGTCCAAAAGAATTGGATAGTTGATCCGATTGTTCTTGGAAAAAGTTATGACATGCTGTTGGTCCTTCTCTGTTGAGGTCGCGTTGATTCCTAAAATGACGGTCTTTTGCTTTTTGTGTTCATTATAGAACTTGTTAAGGACAGGGAGTTCATTTTGGCAGGGGGTACACCAAGTTGCCCAGAAATTAACAATTACGATATCTCCTTTAAAATCGGTCAGCTTGCTCCTCTGCCCATTTACGTTTTTAAGAGTAATAGTTGGGGAGCGGTTCCCAACTTTAATTCCAATCTGAGTTTTATAATGTTGAGCGACATCATAGACACCCCAAATCACCAACAAGATTAAAAAGGTGATCGTTAATTTGGTTTTCATAAACGCCTCCGAAAAGTTCAATGTGAAAATTAGCCAGTTAACCAGGCATTTAACCGATCTAATTGGTTGGTATACATTAATAATCCAAAGATAATAAGTAACCAGCCGCTAATAATGGTGAGAAGCGGCAGCCATTGGTTTATTCTTTTTATCATAACGAAGGAACAGGTCATGCCTACTCCTATTAGAATAAATGGAAGGGCAAGTCCGATGGAATAGAGCAGAAGCATGATGGAGCCATCTTGAATGGTGCTTGAAGAACTCGCGAGTAATAGAATTGAAGCCAACGTCAGCCCGATACAAGGAGACCATCCAATTGCAAAGAACATACCCATGATGAAGGCGTTTAAGACATTCATATGTTTTGTTTTTAGCCAAAACCGCTTCTCTTTAAATAGAAAGGTAAGCTTGAGATAACCAATCAATTGGAAGCCGAAGATCACAATGAGCAAACCACCAATTTTATTAAGTATCACCTGATAGTGAATGAACCAATGCCCAATGAGACTGGCTGACGTCCCAAGAATGGTGAAAATCAGGCTGAATCCGACGGTAAAGGCAATTGATCTGATGAGAACTAGACGTTTTGTGGTGTTAATTTTTCCTGATTGAACCGTTCCACCTGTCAGAACAGCAATGTAAGCAGGAACTAGCGGCAGGACGCATGGAGAAAAAAACGATAAGAGGCCTCCTATTAAGGCAAGTGATAAAGTGACATGCATATCAAAACATCCTTTTAAAAGTGTTATCGTCTGTAAAAGGACAACGCTTTCAGAAGCCGATAAGAAATAATGACGCTTCTGATACGAAATGACTGTTAATGGCGGACAGTCATTTCCTTTGTCGGCATGGTATGGCTGCCCCTAGCGGTCACATGTGCGGTAACTTCATAAATGCCATTAGTCTTAAAGGTGAAGGAAAGGGAATAGAGGCCATTTCCTTTATTTTTTGCTTTATACATCTTAGAATTCTTTTGGTCGCCCTTTTTCCAGATCTCGAACATCACTTCTTCTGCATCTGCGACAGGTTTATTCTTTTCGGTCACTTTAACTGTAAGCAGACTTTTTTGCCTGGCCTTAAATTTTTTACCCTGAATAGTCACTTTAAGAGGAGAACTGGAGTCCATGGGCATGGACATGTCTCCCCCCATTGCCATACTAGGTCCTTTTTTGTCCAAAGCCAGAACATCTTTTACAATTTGATTAAAAGGTACATCTGAAAAACCATGATAGAACTTAACAATTTGTCCATTTTGATTGACTAGATAATAGGAGGTACCATGAGTATACTGATTGGAGCCCTTTTCTGGCTGAGCAATAGCGGATTTAAATGAATTCACGGATAGGTCTTTGATCGTATCAAAACTATAGCCGGTCAAAAAATGCCAGTTAGATAGATCAGCTCCATATTTTTTACTGAATGGTATAAGTTTATCCGGCGTATCATCCTTGGGGTCAACGCTGAACGAGACAATTTGTACGGCTGCACCCGCTTTTTTTAATTTCTCTTGTAATTTAACCATGTTTGCTGTCATTGGAGGACAGATACTTACACAATTCGTAAAGTAAAAGTCCGCTAACCATACTTTTCCTTTCAAATCAGAAAGTCCATATGGTTGTCCATGTTCATCGGTAAAATTAAAATCTTTTACTTTCCAGTTGGCGTTTGAGACATCCGTGACGTTATCTGGCTTGTTTTGAGAGGCTGAACCGCTTGCTTTTGTAGAGGGGGAGTTTAATCCACAGCCAGAAATCAGCGTCATGAACATGGACGCAAATAAAAGTACGATGATTTTTTTCATCTCGTTTCATCCTCTCAGTATTTAATTTTCTAATCTTGTTTAATTAGACAACCCTTTGTAGTTCTAATAAGGTGGATGTTTGGAAACAAAGATCCGATTAATCTTGTTTTTGATGACAGTGAAGGGTACCGTTTACCGTTTTCAAGGTTAATTGTTCGAGCGCTTCATTAAGACTCAGTATTTCCCCTTCAAATCCTTTTATAAATTGTTCAGCGTGATGCCGATGTTCAAATGGAAGTATCTGAGGCTTGCAGCATCCTAAGTTCAAAGTAGTGCCGGTTACAAACCACGCTTCGTGTGCACTGATGGTGGTATGTCTTAAAAAATCATAACAAATAGCCTGGAAAACTTGATTGCCTAATTGTTGCCCGCGAAGGAGTCCGCAATGTACACAACAGGCAACCTCCATCTCTCGATTGGTCAAAATTAGGCGATAAGCAAGTCGCTCATTGATTACTTTCCTGCAATAGACACATTCATTTATCAGAGAAACCTCCTTCGATTCACTGCGAACCCAACTAACACCTCCAAAGGTTTTAACCACAATGCCTTCCTCAACGAGCGGCTTGAGATCACGATGAATCGTCATCTCAGAAACACCAAGTTCTTTGCTAAGTTCAGCTATTTTCATTGTTTGATTGGTACGAATTAAAGCTTTGATTCTCTCTCGTCGTTCATAAGGCAACATAATAGGGACTCCTTACGTTAATAATTGTTTAATTCTAACAACTCTTATCATACCTTTAATGGAGCAGACCTTCAAATACTTTTAAGCGGGATGGATAATTTAAACCATTCAACTACAAAAACCTATGGGTTTCGCAGGAGTTCTAGACTGATGCGGTATTCATAGGTTTTTGTTTTATTCTTTTTATTTTAGCTTGATAGGGTCTTGCTTTCCGACTTATCTTGTAGAAGCTCTTTTTCTCTTGGTTGGAGCTTAATAAAAAATAACAATTTAAGAATAACTGCCATCAGTAAAATAAAGATCGCATCCATAAAGATGGAAAACCAAGCAGGACTTAGATGTGCCATCATCGGTGCCATTAACCCCATCATTCCACCCATTAAGCCTGAAACCATCCCATCAACAATAGCGAACACTTTTAAAGGCTTTCCAATTATAAATCCCACGGCTATACCCAAAAGAATGGATACGATGAATGGGGAGTGAATGAAAACGGCGAGGAGGCTAGCGACTGTTAAACTAATTAGCGTGCTTAGTGACATGACCACAACATGAACATGAGAGCTATCATTAAATTTTTCTGAATGAAGATAAATAAAACCGATCGCGAAACCTGATAAAACACAGATAAGGATTAGGCTTAACACACCAGTTAACATTTTCATCAGCCTTTCAGTAATAAGATGATTCAACTTAACTCCTTTTGGTGATTTAAGAAGATCGCTATGTTCAAGATATATGTTTTATTATAACAAAAGATAACACTAAAAGGCTGAGGATGTTTTTTTTTATATTGGATAGGCTATTCATCTTATAAATTATTTATGTCGATATTCATATCTGATTTAAATACGTTTGTTTAGCTTGTTATAAAATAACATAATTCATCATTATGTCACAACATATCACAAAAAGGGTATTGTGGTTTTCAAAATTTATTATTATGATTTCTTTAGATTAAGGTGTTTTCCTTTAGTTAAATAGGTATTAAGGTGCAAGTTAAGTTGGGCATTGACAGAATCTAATTTGGGAATCAGAAAGGAGAAGATCAAAAATGACGTTACCTGCTAAAGCGACTATCACACCAAAACAGAGGAGTCAGTTGAAATCTTTACGATTAAGTCTTGTTATAGTTGGACTAGGGCTCCTTACATTGTTCCCCTGTTTTGTAAAAGGCTCCTGCAGCCATCTCGAACGGGAAAGAAATCGTCTAAAAGGGTGAGGATCTGCACGACTTCTATTCGTTACAGACTGGTTGTTATAAGCGGACTCGTCATCCTTGCGATTATTGTCATTTTAGTGACTGGACATTCAGATTTTATAAAGCGCGTTTAACGTTTAGAATGGTGCGTGTTGCTGATGCAGAAATTATTAAGAGTGATTCATCGAACCGCTGGATTAATTGGGGCCTTATTTATCTTGTTCATGGCTGTCACAGGCATTCTATTAAACCATCGTTCGCTTATAGGCTATTCTTCAAATACTCAGAGGAAGATGCAAGAATTTATCTTTGGTCTTCACTCAGGGAATATTGGGAATCTATCAATTGTCTGGTTCACTGACTTGGGCGCGGTTTGTATGATCGTGCTAAGCCTTACAGGAATCTGGATGTGGCTAGATTTACTACTAAGAAAAAAAAGGAGAAAGAAACGTGTATAAAAAACTAATAACAGTCGTCTTTGGTGCTTTGCTTATTTTTGGTCTTGTAGGTTGCGGGAGTTCATCCAACACGAACAAGGATTCATCGATGAAGGGAATGAAAATGGATTCTTCTATGAAAATGGGGAATCAAGATAAAAACTCTTTAAAGCAAGCCTTTCAAGACGAACTAAATGGCTTTACTACTATTGAAAACGATGTGAACAAAAAGGATTATAAGTCAGCTAAGACACTTGCAGGAAAGCTTCATGATGAATTCCACGCTGAGATCCTCCCGCCGTTGAAGGATAAAAAAGGAGAAACCTATGCAGAGAATATCCATGGTAAATATGATGAGCTTCAGGATGCGATATCTGATGAAAATACTTCCAAAATCTCCAGTCTCATTAAAGTGAACCGAGATAATCTCCATACCGTAGCCAAAATTTTAGGGGTCTCACTGAATTAATTAAGCTTAAATAATGTACTTCAAATCAATGAAAAGATGGTTTCCAAGCTTGCTTCGGAGCCATCTTTTTTTATAGTCAATTTAGCTTTTGGGTAAACAAATTAAGTCCATTCCGCTAGAACCTGTTATCATGTCTGTCATTCCGACAGTAATAAGATAAAGATTCTAGTTTTACTATTAAATGATTCATGCCGGCATCAATAGTCACAAACGAAAGGAAAATGATATCGGAAATAGGTTGACATAATAAATCGTAATGATTACTATTAATAACAGTAACCATTACGATTTAAACTAAACGTGAAGGATGTGTTGATTTGGTTGAAGCGGTAACCTTAAAAAATGTAAATGTATCTCTTGATGGGAAATGGATTTTAAGAAATCTGACTTTCTCAGTTGAATCCGGTGATTTTTTAGGGATTATTGGTCCTAATGGTGCAGGGAAGACAACTCTCATGAATGTTTTGCTTAATGTACTCAAACCACAGGAAGGTTCGGTTGATATGGTCAAAGCTTCAGAGCTTGGCTATGTCCCGCAATCCAGGCAAATTGATCCTGAAATGCCATTGTCTTCTCGGAATTTTGTAAGCTTGGGGCTTCCTCATCGATTTAGACCGTGGTTAACTCGTGAAGATAAGATGAAAGTGGATGAGGCAATGGCGATGACCGATTCGCTGGATTATGCAGGAAAACCAATTGGAAAATTATCGGGCGGGCAAAAGCAACGTCTATTTCTAGCGCAGGCATTGGTCAAAACGCCACAGCTGTTGCTACTAGACGAGCCTACTTCTAATTTAGATCCCGGTGCTCAAGAAACGATTGTATCAGTGGTGGATCGAATACGGCGTGTGCGAGGAATTACGGTGCTTTTTGTAAGCCATGATATCAATTTAATTTCGAGGTATGCCGATCAAATTTTATATATGACCAAGGAGTCTTATGCCATTGGCTCTGTTAATGATATTATGCAGGCCTCTGTCCTGACCAATCTTTATGGCACGCCGGTCGAAGTTGTTCATTCTGGTTCGAATCTATTAGTCTCCTTCGCAAATACAAAAGAAGCCGCGACATCCATATGTGTGCATTCAGTGGCGGAATAGGTGGTCTTTTTCGATGCTTCATTTTGATTTTATGCGGCATGCTTTTATAGCTGGAACGATTGTGTCTATTATGTGCGGGGTTATAGGCGTCTATGTGATTGCAAGAAATCATTCATTTGTTGCTCATGTGTTTTCACATATAGGATTTTCTGGATCTTCCTTCGCAGTCTATATGGGGTTTAACCCGTTAAACGGCTTTCTCCTTTTTACAGTAGTAAGTGCCCTTGCAATGGGCCAAATGGGTGTAAAGGTCTTTAGACGAGAAGTATCCATTAACGTTATTTTGAGTCTTTCTCTTGGGCTGGGGTTATTGTTTTTGTCTCTTTCAACCAAACATGCGAATTCCATGGCTTCGCTTCTCTTTGGAAATATACTCGGAATAAATGCGAATGCCGTATGGCAGATCTCACTTTTATCCATGTTGGTTCTTGTTTTACTCTTTCTAGGTTATAGGATGTTGAACTTTGATTCGTTTGATCCAGTGGGTGCCCAAGCAGCCGGTTTACCTAGCCGCTTTATCTCGATCGCTTTTTTACTATTACTTGCGGTAGCAACGGCAGAAGCTTCCCAGATGGTAGGTGCCTTAATGGTATTTACACTTATGACCATCCCTGCAGCGGCTGCACGTCATTTGTCCCGTTCTATTGGGAGCATGATTGTGATTGCTGCTTTAATCGCGATAATTGGGGTTTGGACGGGGTTAGTGGTGGGTTATTATTCGAACTTGCCGATTACCTTTTTAATAACCGCGTTTGAAGGCGTGTTGTATTTTGCCTCTTTCGGTTGGTGCGTTCTGCGTGAACGTATGACACCTCATGAGGCGACAGCCGTTTAAAAAAAGAAAAGAATAGATTTTTAGTTAACTATACTTAGACAAATGATGAGGAGAAACGAACGATGATTAAAAATAAAACGTGGAAAACATTACAGCTAATAACCGGGGTTGCCGCTTTATCTTCAATCCTACTCTTAAGTGCTTGTGGGACTTCTAACTCGCAATCATCAAGTTCAACCGATTCAGTGGCTGCATCCCCTTCATCCGCCAGTAAAATTAAGATTGTTGCGGCTGAGGACTTTTATGGGGAAGTGGCAAAAGCCGTTGGCGGAGATCGGGTAGAAGTGACAAGCATTATAGATAATCCAAACACCGATCCACATGACTACGAACCAACACCTGAGGTAGCAAGGCGTGTTAGTCAGGCTCAGCTAATTGTCTATGATGGGGTCGGTTATGACGAATGGATGGATAAACTCATTAGCGCGGACTCTTCGTCAAAATCAAAATTGATTACGAAAGTAGCAGATGATGTGTTGGATAAACAAGAAGGGGATAACGAGCATGTTTGGTATAATCCTGAAACGATGCCGAAACTCGCGAAGAAACTGGCAGCTGATTTATCCAAAGTAGATCCGAGCAATAAACAAACGTATCATAAAAATGCACAGGCGTTTATTGATTCTTTAGCACCGTTACAAGAAAAAGTTCAAAAACTGCACCAGCCATCCGGAGAGATGATTGACGTATCAGAGCCTGTTTTTGATTACATGGCCAAGGCGCTAAACCTTCGTGTTAATGATGAGAAGTTTGCTTTAGCTATTGATGAAGGGACCGATCCTTCAGCTGCTGATGTCGCAAAACTGCAAAGTGATATTAAGGACAAAAAGATAAATATGTTTGTTTACAATATTCAAAACACGGGCCCGACTGTTGATAATCTCGTCAAGCTGGCGAAATCTTCTGGGGTTCCAGTTGTCAAAGTGACCGAGACGGAACCAAAGGGTAAAGATTATTTGGAATGGATGGATGACCAATTAGACCAAGTGGCCAAGGCTTTAGGCGAACAATAAATCGAATGTAAGAGCCGTTCTTTTATCCATTACATAAATGAACGCCTTTGATCTCTTTCAATGTAGAGGACTCTTTTGATTGCCATGCCCCCCACGATTAAACATGTAATGGTTTGGTTTAAAGCCATTTCAAGTAATAAATGGAATACAGAAAGGGAAACAAATAACGTGATCAATCTTACAAACAAACGCCGCCTTGCTATTCCATTAGCAATTAGTGTTGTTTTAGGAGTCTTATTTTTTCGAGCCTCTTCTTTATTCGGTAGTTCTAAGGGGAGCGACTCATTCTTACAACCGGTTCATACCATCTTTTTGGCTATATTGGTTGAATCCCTTCCATTTATTTTAATTGGGGCCATTCTCTCTTCGTTGATCCATATTTATATAAGTGAAGAGCGATTGGCTAGGCTGTTTCCTACGCGAAACATAGGTTCAGTCCTAGTGGGGGCTTTAATAGGATTTATTTTGCCAGTTTGTGATTGCGGGACTATTCCCATTTCAAGAAGTCTATTGAAAAAAGGGGTACCGCTTCCTGCCGTGATTTCTTTTGTGCTCGCTGCTCCTGTTATCAATCCTATTACGATGCTTGCAACCTATGTCGCCTTTGGATTCAATTGGAAGATGATGTTATTAAGAGTTTTGTGCACGTTTAGTGTGGCGGTTTTGATAGGGATACTTGCAAGCGGATGGGGTGAAGAGGCCACACTTCCTTATCAGCAGTTGGTTCAAGTGAGGAGCGAATCAACAGCTTCAGCCGCTGGTAAGAAGCAGAAAAAGAATGGGGGTCATCCATTTTCATCCATTATTGACCATACAGTTGAAGAGTTATTTGGGATTTATGGGTACTTGATTATGAGTGCAGGGATGGCTTCCATCTATGAAGTTTACCATACTCAATATGTCGCTAATCTTTTACCACAGCATGGGGTATTTGGCGTCTTAACGATGATGGCTTTAGCGATCCTCTTTTCCTTATGCTCGACAGCCGATGCGTTTGTTGCCCGAACCCTTGCGCCAATGGCTTTTTCAAATGGTCCGATCTTAGCTTTCATGGTAGTTGGACAAATGGTGGACGTCAGAAATATATTCCTGCTACCTAAGACATTTGGTAAACAGGTGTCCATTAAACTAATTGGGAGAGTTTTATGTTTATGTTTTTTAATCGGATTATTTCTATAGGTTGAAAAGGAGATGACTATGCAGTTCTCCATTGATTCATCGAAGCTCCTTAGAGGATTCATTTTAACTGCGATTTCGATTTTTCTCATTCATTTAGAACGATCGGGTGCCATTCATTTTCTTGTTTCGCCAATTATGACAACCGTTATTGGTATGGCTGTCATTCCACTTAGTGTAATAAGCATAATGACACTGGTTTCAAGTCTTTTAAAATTGAAAACAATTGCATGCACTCATGAAATTGTGAACCCGCACGAACACGAAGAAGGAGAGGGGCATCACCATTTGGACCATAAGTCCTTTTGGTATCGACTAACGATTGGCTTGATGCTTCTCTTTATTGTTCTAGCGGTTACTTGGCATCCTTCTTCTTTAGGAACGAATATGATCAGTGACCAGACGAGTTCGATGGGATCGAACCTTTCTACTGTTTCTCAATCCACATCTGCCTCGGGCAATCAGCTTATTAGTACAGAGAGGAAGGGGCCGACACAAGCCACTATTGCTTTTAAATACAATCAAAATCCAAAGCGTTTTATCGGAAAATCATTTAACATGATAGGATTTGTCTATCATCCGAGCGGTCTTTCTAAAAATCAATTTATATTGACAAGATTCTTTATTTTTTGTTGTATAGCGGATGCGATTCCAATTGGTGTAGCGGTCGAGAGTCCACATGCGGCTCAAATTAACAGTAATACGTGGGTTCAAGTGTCAGGCATCCTTCAAGAAGAAGAATTACCTGTATTAGAACAGATTGAACCAACCGCAAGCTGGGTTCCTAGAGATAACAATCAACCGGTCCTAATCGCTCATGCCATTAAAAGCATACCGGTCCCGAGTCAACCTTACATGGTTCCTGGCTTATAAAATGAAAAGGCTCCGGTTCGGTGTTTGAGATAGGCTTTTCGAAAAAAACAGCAACTTAATGAAGATCAAAGACACGAATGTCTAGATTCGTCTCTTTGATCTTTCTATTATTCGACTGAAAAATAGTCAAGCAATCCTTGATAGACGCCCTTGGCAACTTGATCTCGATAAGTCGCGTTTTCCACCACTGAATCATCGTGCTGATTTGATAGAAAACCAAGCTCAATAAGCGTACAGGGTTGAGTATTGTTTCGCAGCACATCCAAATTATCAAAACGTGTTCCATCGTTTTGTAAGCCTGTTGATTTCGTGACCTCTTTTAGGAGATCCGAGGCCAATTGGTTATCTCGTGCTTTTTGATAGTAAAAATCGAGGATCCCATTAGCGGAGCGATTGCTAGCTTCATTGTAATGGAAGCTAATAAAGGCATCCGCATGATTTTGGTTGGAAAGGGCAGCCCGTTGTTCTAATGGAATAAACGTGTCAGTAGTTCGGGTCATCATAACATGGGCACCGGCACTTTTAAGTTTTTGAGCGACATCGAGCGCAGTGGCCAGTGTCAAGGTTTTCTCATGAGTACCGGAAATCGGACTCGTTGTACCATCATCTTTTCCGCCGTGACCGGGATCAAGGACAATTGTTTTCCCGTAAAGAGGACTCTTCTGGCTTTGTGTTGGCTCTTGCTTAATGGTTTTGGCAGCTGCTTGTCCTTTTGCTGTAATTGTGGTGTTCTCAGAAGCTTGAGACGTACTGATTTTACTTATAGTATGGGTCGAAACCTTTGATTGTTCGGCTTTGTTTGAAGCTATTTTGTCATCCTTTGTAAGATACATTTCGTCTACCCAGCCTTGGGTGCCAGAGGCTGACACGATTTTAGCCCATCCATCAAGTTCGTCATGGATGGTGACTTTAGTCTCATTATTTAATTGATCAACCACTTGACTTGTAAGACCTGGCGTTTCTCTCACATTTAAGACGGGGGCTTTGACGGTTGCTCCTATCGATTCAGTAGGAGCTGCTTTGGTGATGTACGTAGTGGAGACCCAACCAGTTTGATTGTTTGATAGTTTGATTTCATCCCAATTATTTTTAGTTTGAATGACTGTCAATCGATCGCCTTTGTGAATGACGGTCATAATGGGACTGGACAGATCCCCTGCTTCTCGAACATTCAGCGCCATAGCCGTTACGATAACTTGGCTCGCGCTCGTCTTTTCAGTCGACTCATTTTGGCCTGCCTTTGCATGGGCGACATGAGTTGTATGAGAAATGATAAGAACGAAGCTTGTTAGCAGCAGGATCAGACCAATTAACAGCGGTTTGATCGTCTTCATTTGATTGTTTAATTGCATGTTAGAACGCCTCCCTTTTTTCTATAAAACTAGTATGGGAGGATGGCTATTAAAATATACTTCTTTTTTTAAAAATTACTAGTTTGATAGAGCCGGTCAATGCAGGAGTTAAGTCCAATCGTTTCCTTTATAGAGCGATTGGCAGGGACGAGATCAGCCCTCACTTCAATGTTTTTTTAGTGTGTCGCTGAAGTCATATTCATTCCTGCTACAACATAATTTTGAAATAAGTTTACCTTATTGATTTGAATTAGTTTTAATAATTTAATATAATAATAGTAAGAATTGTTCTGTAAATGAATAATTCCGATCTTACTTGAGAACCTGCGAATGGTTCTTAAATAACAAACAAAAGAGGTGGGAGTTTGATTCGATTTGAACAAGTGAACAAGGTTTATGACGATGGGTTTCAAGCCCTGAAAGACATTAATTTAGAAATAAGCGAGGGGGAATTGGTTACTCTGATTGGTCCGAGCGGCTGTGGTAAGACGACGACCATGAAGATGGTCAATCGGTTAATTGAACCATCCGATGGAAACATTTTAATTAATGGAAGAAATATAATGGATCAAAATCCGGTTGAATTAAGACGTGATATCGGTTATGTCATTCAACAGATTGGCTTGCTTCCGCATATGACGATTGCTGATAACATTGCGATTGTGCCGAAATTGAAAAATTGGCCGGAAGAGAAATACAAAAAAAGGGTAGATGAGCTGTTAGAGCTAGTCGGCCTTGACCCCTCGGTGTTTAAAGATCGTTACCCTGCTGAATTAAGCGGAGGACAACAACAACGCGTTGGTGTTGTGCGCGCCATGGCCGCTGAACCCCCTATTATCCTTATGGATGAACCCTTTAGTGCCCTCGATCCTATCAGTCGTGAACAATTGCAAGATGAACTGATACGGCTGCAACAAACCATTAATAAAACCATTCTTTTTGTTACTCATGACATGGATGAGGCACTCAAAATTGCCGATCGAATTTGCTTGATGAATAAAGGGGAGATCGTTCAATTGGATACGCCTGAAACGATTCTTCGCCATCCGAAAAATGATTTCGTTAGAGAGTTTATTGGGGAGGAACGCCTCCAGCAAAACGGCATGCCGACGCTTCCACAGCTGAAAAAATTAATTGTAAAAGCCGTTTCTATTTTGGAAGGCCGCGGGTTAGCAGAAGCGTTAAAAATGATGAGGAACAAGCGGGTAGACAGTCTTCTGGTTGTGGATAAGACGGATCAGTTTAAGGGAATAGCGTCTATCTGGGATGTCCAGCAGCATTATCAAAATGAAAAACTTACCCTAAAAGATATCATGAAAACAGATGTTCCAACCTTGCAATTGGATAGCGATGTGGAAGAAGCTTTTGAAATGGTGAATCAATCTCGTCAAGGCTTTGTAACAGTGGTAGACGAATCAGGAAAGCTTCGGGGAATTGTTAACAGAGCAAGTCTTGTCGAACATATCGTCGGACAACTATTTAATTAAAAAAAGAGGTGAAGGACAATCAATCTATTAAATGCTTTTCTAAACAGATGGCCTGATATTTGGAGTCTCACATTAGAACATCTTTATCTATCTTTAATCTCCATTGTGATCGCGATTATCATATCAGTCCCGCTTGGAATTTGGTTAACAAGGCATCGGAAAGTATCAGATGCGGTGATTGGGATTACGTCCATTTTTCAAACCATCCCAAGCTTAGCCTTACTCGTTTTTTTAGTCCCTTTTATAGGAACAGGTAAATTGCCGGCAATCATTGCCTTGACAATCTATGGTCTCTTACCAATCTTGCGTAACACTTATTTAGGCATCCTAAGCGTTGATGATTCCTTGATAGAAGCGGGAATCGGAATGGGAATGACAAGTAAACAAGTGTTGTGGAAGATTGAACTCCCACTTGCATTAAATGTCGTAATGGGCGGTGTAAGAACAGCCTCCGTTCTCATAATTGGTGTAGCTACCATTGCTGGCTTGATTGGAGCAGGCGGGCTTGGTGATCTCATTTACCGCGGTCTGCAAACCTACAATACCGGCCTTATACTTGCTGGGGCCATTCCAGCAGCTCTCCTAGCCATTCTATTTGATCTGATTTTAAAGCGCCTGGAAATTGATGTTACCCCACGAGGCCTTAATAAAGACGTAAAAAAAGCGAAAAAAGGCGTCGTTATTTTCCGTTGGGTCGTCATTGGCATCATTGTATTAGGATTGGTCGGATCCTCCGTTGTACAAAACATCGGCAGCGCGTTAGCTTTCGGGAAACAAGATACCATTACGATTACAGGTAAAAACTTCACGGAACAAGAAATCATGGTCTATATCATGGGTGAATTAATTAAAGATAAAACGAATCTGAATGTTAAGTATGATTCGTATCTTGGTGGCACCGCCCCTGTAATCAATGGAATGAAAAAGGGACAATACGATCTCTATTGTGAATACACGGGAACAGGGGAAATGGAAATTTTAAAAGAAACGCCTAAAACCAATGATCCAGATAAAGTCTATGAGCAAGTCAAAAAAGAATTTGACCAAAAATATAACTTAGAGTGGTTAAAACCTATTGGATTCAATAATACGTATACTCTAACAGTTAGAAAAAGCTTTGCTAAAAAATATAATCTTAAGACGTTTAGCGATCTTAAAAATATAGAATCTCAGTTAACGTTAGGCTCTGAACCAGAATTCCTTGAACGGCCAGACGGCTATCCTGGTCTTGAAAAGGCTTATAATCTTAAGTTTGGAAAATCAAAATCGATGGATGCGGGCATTATGTACAGTGCCTTGAAGAACGGAAATGTCGATGTGATTGATGCCTACTCTACGGATGGGCGAATCCCAGCCTTTAATTTACAAGTTTTGAAAGATGATAAGAACTACTTCCCACCTTACTATGCGGCCCCAGTCATCCGCAAAGAAGTTCTTCAGAAACACCCTGAGCTGAAAACCGTTCTTAACAGTCTTGCAGGTAAAATTGACAATACTGAAATGCAAAAGCTTAATGCAGAAGTTGATCTGCAAAAGAAAGATCCAAAAGACGTAGCCAGACAGTTTTTGAAACAATCGGGTTTAATTAAATAACGTCTAAAAAAGCTCTCTTTCTACTATAGAAAGAGAGCTTGCTTCATTTAGGTGAAAAAGAGAGTAGAGTGAACCTTTTTCACCACTATTAAAAAAATGAAAATAAGTATTAAAAGGAGGTACCGCCCATACGTTGTTGAGCCATTGCCACTAACCGCTTTGTAATCTCTCCACCGACTGAACCGTTTGCTCTTGAAGTTGTGTCAGCACCAAGCTGTACACCAAACTCTTGAGCAATTTCTAACTTCATTTGATTAATAGCGTCTTCTGCTCCTTGAACAAGAATGTTGTTAGAATTGTTAGCCATGTGAATTCCTCCTAAAGTTATGTTATTTCTTGCTGTAAGGATAGTATTTCACGAGATCAATAAAATATGTAAATAAATTGATAATTGAATGTTTTTTTTGGCAAGTGTGTGTTACCCACCATTTTGCCTCCCAACTCGCAGAAATTGGTGGTCCTTCATCCCACACTTTTGGGTCCACTCATGCCTTATTTTTGTGTGATGGAGCCTTCATCCCACACTTTTGGCTCCACTCATGCCTTATTTTTGTGTGTTGGAGCCCCCATCCCACACTTTTGGTTCCACTCACGCCTTATTTTTGTGTGTTGGAGCCCCCATCCCACACTTTTGGCTCGACTCACGCCTTATTTTTGTGTGATGGAGCCCTCATCCCACACTTTTGGCCCCACTCATGCCTTATTTTTGTGTGATGGAGCCCTCATCCCACACAGGAGGCTCGATTCATGCCTCGGTTTTGTGTGATGGAGCCCCCATCCCACACAGGAGGCTCGACTCACGCCTTATTTTTGTGTGTTGGAGCCCCCATCCCACACTTTTGGCTCGACTCCCGCCTTATTTTTGTGTGTTGGAGCCCCCATCCCACACTTTTGGCTCGACTCACGCCTTATTTTTGTGTGATGGAGCCCTCATCCCACACTTTTGGCCCCACTCATGCCTTATTTTTGTGTGATGGAGCCCTCATCCCACACAGGAGGCTCGATTCATGCCTCGGTTTTGTGTGATGGAGCCCCCATCCCACACATTTGGCTCCACTCACGCCTTATTTTTGTGTGATGGAGCCTTCATCCCACACTTTTGGCTCGACTCCCGCCTTATTTTTGTGTGATGGAGCCTTCATCCCACACAGGAGGCTCGATTCACGCCTCGTTTTTGTGTGATGGAGCCTTCATCCCACACTTTTGGCTCCACTCCCGCCTTGTTTTTGTGTGATGGAGCCCCCATCCCACACAGGCGGCTCCACTCCTGCCTTGTTTTTGTGTGATGGAGCCCCCATCCCACACTTTTGGCCCCACTCATGTCTTATTTTTGTGTGTTGGAGCCCCCATCCCACACAGGAGGCTCGATTCACGCCACGTTTTTGTGTGTTGGAGCTCGTGCTTCTTCAAGTTCAATGAAGCTTTCTGAATT
Organism: Pullulanibacillus sp. KACC 23026; assembly: GCF_029094525.1. Lineage (NCBI taxonomy): Bacteria > Bacillati > Bacillota > Bacilli > Caryophanales > Sporolactobacillaceae > Pullulanibacillus > Pullulanibacillus sp. KACC 23026. Next base: position 1,082,182 of record NZ_CP119107.1, read on the forward strand.
GCTCTGGCGGTATACCGAATCGCTTCTTAAATGTTGCGACAAAGTGGCTGGGTGAGCGAAACCCAACCGAGTGAGCTATTTCTTTTACCGTCATGTTCTTAGAATCTGCTAACAGTCGTTTAGCGGTTCGTAGTCTCAGATCAATAAAATAGGAGTAGGGGGAAATAGAAAAGGTTTCTTGGAATAATACATTCAGTCTTCTTGGAGATAAATCAAGATAGTCTGCCAATTCATACAATCCAACTTCAGGATTTCCGACTTGTTGATTCATCCAGTCGATTAGGGGCCGCAATTTGTCCAAATTCCCCGATATGACCGGCTGTTTTTCGGAGCGGGCGTAATGATTGATCATAAGTAAAAGCTGGTAAACCGTTGTTGAAGCTTGGAAACCGAACAGATCCATTTGCTGATCGGTCTGATTAATGTAGTTGAAAATAGGTTGATTAATGGGTGTGTTCGCTTCCCATTGAAATAGAGTATCTAACTTCACTCCGATATGGGCGAGCAATTCGCCGATAATACTCCCGTTAAAAGTGACATAGATGGTTTCCCAATTGTCTGTTCCGGCCTCATAGGAATGAGGTGTATGAGGACGCAGCAGAATCCCGCTATTTTCAGGTATCGTATAGGTTTGTCCATTAATGGTAAATTGACCGGCACCGCGTACGGTTTGAAGCCAGTGATAATGAGGGTATCCGCCTTGCCGATCAATCTTTTCTTGATCAGGATTATAACCGATTGTTTCAATAAATAGAGGCAGGGATTTACTCTGAACAGGTGTTAAAATGATTCTTTTTTCTTTCATCCCTTTCAGCTCCTGAATAGGCCAAATTATTATATAGAATGACAATTTTATTATATTTAAAAGGATTTTGAAAACGGATACAATGATTATATATTATATCACATGGGGGGATAACATGATTAACGATAAACTTCCAAAAATTTGGTACGGTGGAGATTATAATCCCGAGCAATGGGGACCAGATATTTGGGATGAAGATGTTCGCCTTTTTAAACTGGCTGGGATTGATGTGGCGACATTAAATGTGTTCTCATGGGCCAAAAATCAGCCGGATGAAGAAACCTATAATTTGGATTGGTTAGATGAACAAATTAACAGGCTATATGAAAAAGGCATCTATACATGTCTGGCAACGAGTACGGGGGCTCATCCGGCTTGGATGGCCAAAAAATACCCGGATATCACGCGTGTCGATTTTGATGGTCGTAAGCGCCTTTTTGGCGGCAGACATAATTCCTGTCCGAATAGCCCTACATACCGAAAATATGCCGAAAAACTCGCAGGGAAACTCGCGGAACGCTACCAAAATCATCCAGCTGTCCTGATATGGCATGTTTCCAATGAATATGGCGGTTACTGCTATTGTGATAACTGTGCTAAAGAATTTAGGAATTGGCTGCAAAATCGTTACCAAACTTTAGAGGCGGTTAATGAAGCATGGAATACGAGCTTCTGGGGACATACGTTTTATGAGTGGGATGAAATCGTTCCTCCTAATAGTCTCAGTGAAGAGTGGGAAGGAGGGCGCAACACAAATTTTCAAGGGATATCACTAGACTATCGACGTTTCCAATCCGACAGTTTGTTGGAGTGCTATAAACTTGAACGTGATGCGATTCGTAAGTTTACTTCTGATACCCCTATTACAACGAATCTAATGGGATTCTTCCCGCAGCTTGATTACTTTAAATGGGCAAAAGAAATGGATGTTGTCTCGTGGGATAATTATCCGAGAATAGATACCCCGTTTAGCATGACGGCGATGACTCATGACCTAATGCGCGGATTGAAGAGTGGACAGCCATTTATGTTGATGGAGCAAACACCTAGTCAGCAAAATTGGCAGGCCTATAATTCACTCAAACGCCCTGGGGTCATGCGATTATGGAGCTATCAGGCTGTTGCGCATGGGGCAGATACGATTCTATTTTTCCAATTACGGCGGTCTCGCGGTGCGACTGAAAAATATCATGGAGCGGTCATTGAACACGCGGGTCATGAAAATACACGGGTTTTCCGTGAAGTGGCAGAGCTTGGCAGAGAGTTAGGACAATTATCCGATCAGCTTTTGGATTCACGTGTTCAGGCAAAAGTGGCGATCGTTTATGATTGGGAAAACCGCTGGGCGATTGACTTATCGAGCGGACCATCTGTTGCATTGAATTATGTGAACGAAGTCCATAAGTATTATGATGCCTTTTATCAGCAGAACATTCCAGTCGATATGATTGGTGTCGATGAGGACTTAAGCAAGTATCAAATTGTGGTTGCACCTGTTTTGTACATGGTGAAACAAGGCTATGCTAAGAAGCTTGAAGACTTTGTCGCAGGCGGCGGTACGTTTGTCACAACCTTCTTCAGTGGATTAGTCAATGAGAATGATCTGGTAACACTCGGAGGATACCCAGGTGAATTACGCCAACTTCTCGGTATTTGGGCTGAAGAGATTGATGCCTTACATCCGGATCAGAAGAATTCCATCGTGGTGAGCGATGAATCAACGAGATTAGCGGGTGAATATACCTGTAACCTCTTGTTTGACCTCATTCATTCGGAAGGGGCAGAGGTAATCGCAACCTATGGCCATGATTTTTATAAAGGGATGCCAGTCGTCACTCGACATACTTTTGGCAAAGGTAAAGCGTGGTACATTGCCTCAAGCCCCGACCAAGCCTTTCTGACCGATTTCGTTACAGAGATCAGCGAACAGCAAGGTGTCTCATCCATTTTACATTCAGATCCAGGCGTCGAAGCAACCATCCGAACGAAAGACGGCAAAGACTACTTATTCGTCTTGAACCATAATGACAAAGAAAGTGACTTGGACCTCGGCGAAACAAGCAAAAAAGACTTACTATCAGGCAAGACCCTATCTGGAAAAGTCTCCATCCCAGCCAAAGATGTTCTGATATTAGAATGAAACGGGGGAATGAAACGGGGGGACGGTTCTTGCGTTTCATTCGGATTCCGAAACGAATAAAACGCCAAAGGTGGGTGCAGGAATAGATCAATCTTAAATCGCTTTAAGGTTTAGGGACCTTTTAAATTATGGAATACTGTTATCTTTTGAACTAAAAGATAATCAGTCAAATATGAACAAATAATCCCCCCCTCCATTTTTACACTAGGGGGATTATTGTTTTTTTTTAGAAAACAAGTTGAAAAACGCTTTCATTGGAGTTAGAATAAACACATGGAAATGTTAACGTTAACATTTTTCTGAAATAAAAATTTGCAATTTTTAGTTATAACTAATGTTAACGTTAAACTTTTTATTGCTATACCTATTTTTTAGAGAGATGGTGAAAGTATGCGTGGTTTTATGGATGATCATTTTCTTCTGAAAAACGAGACGGCCGTTAAATTATTTAATCATTATGCCGCCGACATGCCAATCATTGATTACCATTGTCACTTAAGTCCCAAAGAAATCTATGAAAATAAAACCTTTAAGACGATTACTGAAATTTGGTTATATGGGGATCATTACAAATGGCGGTTGATGAGAAGTAATGGAATTGATGAGGCATTCATTACTGGAAATGCGAGTGATTATGACAAGTTTTTGGCTTGGACCAAAACAGTTCCGATGACAATCGGTAATCCGGTATACAATTGGGCACATCTTGAACTCCAGAGATTTTTCGGTATTCATGATTTATTAAATGAGGAAAGTGCACCTGAGATCTGGGAAAAGGTGAATGCTCAATTAAACAGTGAGGGGTTTGGCGCACGAGATTTTATCACGAAATCCAATGTAAAAGTGGTTTGTACAACCGATGATCCGGCAGATAGTCTTGAATATCATATCAAGTTAAAAGAAGACCAAGATTTTGACGTTCAAGTTCTGCCAAGTTTCCGACCTGATAAAGGATTAGAAATTAATCGAGACGGCTTCCAAAACTGGGTTCAACTGTTAGAGCAGGCAGCAGAGCTACATATTGAAACGTATGATGATTTCTTGAACGCGCTCGAGTCAAGAGTGAGATTCTTTCATTCTATTGGCGGAAGAGTTTCCGACCATGCCATTGACCGAATGATGTATGCGGAAACGACAAAAGAGGAAGCGTCACAAGCTTTCGCCAGCGCATTAAGCGGAGAAAAAGTAGCACTCGAAGACGAGAAAAAATATAAAACATACACCTTGAAGTTTTTAGGTGAACTTTATTCTGAATTAGGCTGGGCCATGCAATTCCATATAAACGCACTTCGAAATACCAATTCCAGAATGCTCGAACAGCTGGGACCAGATACTGGGTTTGATTCGATGAACGATGAAGAAATCGCAAGACCATTAGCTAATTTGTTAAACCTTTTAGAAAAAGAAAACAGCCTTCCAAAAACCATCATTTATTCGCTCAATCCAAACGATAATTATATCATCGCGGCCATGATCGGCAGTTTTCAAGGTGGCGGAATCCCTGGGAAAATCCAATTTGGTACAGCTTGGTGGTTCAATGACAATAAAGACGGCATGATTGACCAAATGAAGGCGTTGTCAAATGCAGGGCTTTTCTCAAGATTTATTGGGATGCTGACCGATTCGCGAAGCTTTCTCTCTTACACAAGACATGAATATTTCAGAAGACTCGTTTGTTCTATTATTGGCGAGTGGGCTGAAAATGGAGAAGTTCCTAATGATCTTGAGTTCTTAGGAAAAATTGTTCAAGGCATCTCCTATAATAACGCAAAAGACTACTTTGGATTCGATCTCTAAAAAAAAGAGGTCCGCTGCTCATGCTGTTTTTAATTGGCGTTGAAACAGCATGAGCGAGGGGCCTTCAAAAAAATATTCCGACAAAATTCTATCAAGAAAAAACCGTTATTTCAAGCCTTTGATTTGCTAGCTTTATAAAAGGCTGTCAGGAACACGGACGCTATACAACTATTTCGTAAAAAAGCACACTCACACTAATTGCAATCATGCTGATCAACATGCCTGAGAACAATCATAAGAGGTGATTAAATATGACTCAAGGTGTATCACGTCAATCAAAAGAAATAGAGCAAACGACTCCGGAGATCCCCAAAAAAGAGAAAGCTTTATATGGTTTTGGTGATTTTGGAAACGGATTCATGTTCGATTTAGGTCAGTCTTATTTAACGAACTTTTTTACGGACGTTGCAGGTATTGGGGCAGGTGCAGTGGCGGCGATTTTTTCATTGACTAAGATCTTTGATGCATTCATGGATCCGTTGGCAGGCTCCATTATTGATTCAAGGAAGGTGGGAAAACGCGGGAAGTTCAGGCCGGTTATGATGGTTTCGTCAATCTTGCTTGCCATTATGACCGTTATTACCTTCACGATGCCAAATTTTTCAATAACAGGAAAAATTATATGGGCAGCAGGGACTTATATGATATGGGGTGTGTTCTATTCATTCACCAATGTGCCTTATGGATCTTTAGCGTCTGTTATGACGCGAAATGTGAGTGAGCGCTCATTCATGGCTTCAACGCGTCAAGCCGGTTCGATTGGAGCCCAATTGGTGACAGGGGTTGCTTTTGTTCCCATTTTGATGCTTTTTCCTAACACAAAAATAGGCTACCCGGCAACAGCCGCCATCATGGCTTTTATTGGTGTGTGCGGCTTCTTTATTTGTTATAAAAATACGAAAGAGCATATTAAAGCAGAAGTCGCTCAAGGTAAAGAACGTCAGACAGCGAAAGATTACTTCCGGGTTGTGTTCACGAACCGGCCTTTGTGGAGCATCATTTTTATGACCTTGTTTACCATTTCAGCTATGAACACAAATAATGCGATGATGATTTATTTTTGTAAGTATAATCTTGGCAACCTTGGCTTGCAGCCGATCATTAACTTCATTCAGATGGGATGTTCCGTTGTAGGGATTACGCTTATCCCATTCTTAGTACGCCGTTTTGGTAAGAAGAAAACGGCAATGGGCGGTTTGCTGCTTGCGGTTATTGCTGATGGTTTGAACTTTGTCATTCCTACTAATATTTATTCGTTTATTGTCTTAGTCACAATCGGTTATGTCGCGCTAGCCATTCCAAATGGTGTCACCTGGGCGTTTGTTTCGGATTCCATTGACTTTGGTCATTGGCATACGGGTGTGCGTAAGGAAGGCATTACCTATGCTGCCTTTAACTTCTCCCGAAAAGTTGCCCAGTCAATTGCCGCATTAGTTTCTGCAGGTGTTCTAGCCATGACCGGTTATGTCGCGAATGCCCATCAATCAGCGGGGACTTTACTTGGTATAAAAAGTACGATGACCCTTTATCCGGCCATCGCCCTCTTCTTAGCGGCGATCATTATTGGTTTATTATACAATCTGCCAGATGATAAGTTTAAGCAGATTGCCAATGATCTGGATCGAGGCATTTGGGAAAAAGGGAAGCTCATCAAGCAATAAAAAGAGATGAAGAAGCGTGTTAGCACAAGAGGCTTTTTGAAATCTAAAGAGGTACTGCATAAGAAGGGTGAAAAATAATGGTCACAATTAAAGACATAGCCAAGCTGGCAAATGTATCCCATACGACGGTGTCACGGGCATTAAACGATAGCCCTCTTATCAAGCCAGATACCAAAAGAAAGATATTAGAAATAGCTTCTGAGCTTCAGTATACGCCGAATTTTAACGCAAAAAGTCTTGTCATGAAAAAGTCTTATACCATCGGGGTGTTCTTCACGAGTATGACTCACGGAACGTCCCCCAACTTTTTTACTGATACCATAAAGGGTGTCAATCGTGTGATAAGTGAAGATTACAATTTATTTGTAAGAGGAATTGATGACTACCAAAACTACGCGTCGATTAATAACAGACGATTTGATGGCATTATCCTTATGAGTCAGAGCGAGGTGGATCAGTCGTTTATATATCACGTGCGGAATGAGAAAATACCCCTTGTCGTTTTAAATCGTGAGCTAACGGATCAGTCGATCGTGAACATTTTGTCTAATGACCGTGAAGGCTCTTATAATGCGGTTAACTATTTGATTAAAAACGGTCATCAAGACATCGCGATTATCGAAGGCATTAAGGGGTTTAAGTCGACAATGGAACGGAGAGAAGGCTATCTTAAAGCTTTAATTGACCATAATATTTCAATAAAAACAGAGTATATTGTAAGTGGAAATTACGATATGGCAAGTGGTCACGAGGCCATGGAGAGGCTGCTCTCGCTAGAAAAACCGCCAACCGCTGTCTTTTGTTCGAACGATGACATGGCAATAGGGGCTCTTAATACGGCCTTTGCAAAAGGGGTCAGTGTACCTGACCGCCTTTCGGTAGTTGGCTTTGATGATATAACCTCTGCCCAATACACGAATCCGTCTCTGACAACGGTCAAACGACCCATTGAAAAAATTAGCCAGTTAGGGGCAGAAACGTTGCTGAAAATGATGGCAGCAGAAGCAGCTGACATGAATAAAATTTTCGTTGAAACGGAATTAATGATTAGAAAATCAGTTTCATCTCGAACGTCGATGACTCCCCGTACAGAGCAACCCAAATTCTAAACGGGGGGACCTATTAATAAGACTGTTAACGTGTGCATTGATTGAAAGAAAGGGGAAGGGATATTGGAAAAGTTAAACAAAACGATTGTAGAGACTTATGAAACCTATCCAGAAAAGGTCCTGCAGTTTGGTGAAGGCAACTTTATGAGAGGCTTTGTCGATTGGCAAATCGAAGTCATGAATAAGTTAGCGGATTTCAATGGGAGTGTGGTAGTGGTCCAGCCGCGCGGGTTTGAGAAAATCGAAAAACTAAACGAGCAGGATGGATTATATACCCTTTATTTGCAAGGAATAAAGGATGGGAAGGCGGTTCGTGAACATACGTTAATTCACTCCATCAGCAGGGGATTAAATCTCTTCACCCAATATGAGGAGTTTGTCCAGCTTGCCGAAAATCCAAGTCTTCGGTTTATCTTCTCCAACACAACGGAAGCGGGAATTGCTTTTGATGAAACCGATCAGCTGGAGGATCGTCCTCAAAAAAGTTATCCGGGAAAACTCGCAGCCTTTCTCTATTATCGATTTAAAGCGTTTGGCGGCGACAAAGACAAAGGGTTTATTATTATCCCTTGTGAGTTAGTTGAGAACGGCGGGAAAAAATTAAAGGAAATCGTCATCCAATTTGCGGAGCTTTGGAATCTGGGTGAAGATTTTATCCGATGGGTTCAGGAAGCCAACACATTTTGCAGCAGTCTTGTTGACCGGATTGTATCGGGCTATCCGAAAGAAACAAGTGAAGAGATGACCCAAGAGCTTGGTTATCAGGATGACTTCCTTGTTGTCGGCGAGCCGTTTCATCTGTGGGTCATTGAAGGGCCGCAATGGATTCGGGAGGAGTTTCCGGCACATATGGCGGGTTTGAACACCTTGTTTGTGGATGATTTGACCCCTTATCGAACGAGAAAGGTACGCATTTTAAATGGTGCACATACGGCGATGACCCCTGTTTCTTATTTATATGGGTTAAACACCGTAGCCGAATCGGTTGAACATCCTGTGATCGGCCGTTTCATTAAGGAAACTATTTTTGATGAGATCATCCCAACGTTAGATCTCCCGCTAGATGAGTTAACTTATTTTGCAAATGCCGTCCTGGAACGATTCAGCAATCCATTTATCAAGCATTACTTATTAAGTATTTCTCTTAATTCCCTATCAAAATATAAAACTCGGAATCTGCCATCTCTCCTTGAGTTCGTTAATCGGAAACATCAACTGCCGGATAAGCTTGTTTTTTCTCTTGCGGCCCTGATCTCTTTCTATAAAGGAAAAAGGGGTGAAGAGGAGATTCCGCTCGAGGATGAGCCGGATTGTCTGGAATTAGTGAAGCGACTATGGAAGGACTATGACGGGACGAAGGAAAGCACAAACAAAATCGTTCATACCGTACTAGGGGCTGAGAAAATTTGGGAGATGGATTTGAATGAAGTCCCAGGCTTAACGGATCTTGTGACGCGTTACTTATATGACATTGAATCAAAAGGAATTGAAAGGGCAGTTAAGACGACATTACAAGTGAAGGCTGAAAAAGGGGGAACTCAATAATGGCTGACATTCTAAAAATCAATGAAAAGGATAATGTTGTCGTTGCTTTAAAAGACCTGGATAAAGGCCAGCCGATTTTTGTAAACGACCAGGAAATAGAATTATTAGAAGACGTGAAGCGTGGGCATAAAATCGCGATTACAAGGATCAAGGGAAATGAAAATGTTGTGAAATATGGCTATCCGATTGGTCATGCCACAACGGATATTCCAGTAGGCGCCCATGTGCACACTCATAATACCAAAACCAATTTGGATGGGGTGCAAGATTACGCCTATCAGCCCAAACTTGCGGAAAATCCTTTTAAGAATGAACATCTGACTTTTAAGGGGTTTAAACGAAAAAACGGGGAAGTCGGCATACGGAATGAGCTTTGGATAGTCCCGACCGTTGGCTGTGTGAATGGGGTGGCTGAAACCATTATAAAGCGCTTTGAAAAAGAAGTTGGGGATATATCTCCCTTTGAAGCCATTTTGGTTTTGAGGCATAACTATGGCTGCTCGCAGTTAGGCGATGATCACGTTAACACTCGAAGCATTCTTCAAGATGCGGTCCACCATCCGAATGCGGGAGGCGTTCTTGTTTTAGGGCTCGGCTGTGAGAATAACGATTTATATGAATTTGAAGAGAGTCTTGGAGAGTTTGATCCAAACAGGGTTAAATTTCTCGTCTCACAAGAAGTTTCCAATGAAATTGAAGAGGGAGTCAAGTTATTAAAAGAAATCTATGAGGCGGCAAAAGAAGATAGACGAGAAGAGGTTCCGCTCTCTGAATTGAAGATTGGTTTAAAATGCGGCGGCTCGGATGGGTTGTCAGGGATTACGGCTAATCCGCTTCTTGGGCGCTTATCGGATTTTCTTGTGGCTCAAGGTGGAACAACGGTGCTAACGGAGGTACCCGAGATGTTCGGAGCGGAAACCATCCTTATGGAACGCGCTCACGATGAGGCCATTTTTTCAAAAACGGTGGATTTAATTAATGAATTTAAGCAGTATTTTATCAAAAACAATCAGCCTATCTATGAGAATCCCTCCCCAGGCAACAAAGCAGGCGGGATTACGACGCTTGAGGATAAATCCCTTGGCTGTACACAAAAAGCAGGCACATCCGTCGTCATGGACGTCCTGAAATATGGCGAAAGGCTGAAGACAAAGGGATTAAATCTATTAAGTTCACCAGGGAATGATCTGGTTGCCTCATCGGCATTGGCTGCCGCCGGCTGTCAGTTGGTTCTCTTTACAACGGGGCGAGGGACACCTTTTGGGACCTTTGTTCCAACGATGAAGGTCTCAAGCAATACCGCCATATTTGAGGCTAAGCCGCATTGGATCGACTACAATGCAGGGGTTTTACTGGAAGAGTCCCCAGACGTTGTTTTGAAAGATTTCATTCAGTATGTCATCAGGGTCGCAAGCGGCGAGCAAGTGAATAACGAAAAGAATGACTTCCGTGAGCTTGCCATTTTTAAAACGGGTGTCACTTTGTAAGGCTTTCTAAATCAGAACACAAAGAAATATAAGTATATAAAACGAAGAGGTTTATTTTTCTCCGATTAGGAAATAACGAAATTATCAATCTCTCACGTTAGAAAACGTCTGCACTTTCTCTTGCTCAAAGATGAATGGATGATATAGGAGGGACAAAAGATGGGAGAACATTTGCTTGCTCAATTAACGAAGGATAAGATCATTGCTATTGTAAGAGGGATTCCAGAAGGAACGGGCTTTCAAACCGCTGAGGCGCTTAGAGCGGGCGGCATTTCATTTTTAGAAGTCACCATGAATACAGACGGTGCTTTATCCTTAATCTATGATCTTCGGGAGAAGTATGGTGAGGAGCTTCGAGTCGGTGCGGGGACTGTATTGGACCTAGATATGGCTAAGGAAGCGATTCAAGCAGGCTCCGAATACCTGATTTCCCCCAATCTAGACGAAGAGGTTTTAGCGTATGGCCTTGAACAGGGAGTGGAAGTGTGGCCAGGCACGATGACGCCGACCGAAATTGTCAGAGCTTATAAACTTGGGGCATCAGCGGTAAAAGTGTTTCCGATCGGCTCACTTGGTGTGAAATATATTAAAGATTTACGTGCCCCTCTTGATTCGATTCCGATGGTCGCAACAGGCGGTGTAAATTTAGATAATATTAAAGAAGTTCTGGGATATGGAGCAACTGCTGTCGGGCTTGGCGGGAATTTAGTCAATAATAATTTCATCAAAAACGGTGATTTTGCGCAAATCACGAAGCTCGCAAAGGCCTATACCGATCTTGCGAATGAGGTGGAGCTATGCAGGGAACTAAAAAGACGGATGTGGTGACGATTGGTGAAAGCATGGTCCTCTTTCAACCGCTTGGTGAGAAGGGGATTCGATATGAGCCATTATATACAAAGTCACTCGCTGGTGCTGAATCCAATGTGGCACTTGCTCTGACTCGGTTAGGTAAAAAAGTTTCGTGGATTAGTAAATTAGGGCCCGATCCATTCGGCGACTTTATCTTGGCAACTTTGGCAGGTGAAGGCGTTGACGTTTCCCATGTGAAGCGAGACGGAGAAGCCCCTACAGCTGTTTATTTTAAGGATGTTAAGAGCTTTGGAGACCCGACCGTTTACTATTATCGAAAGCACTCAGCGGCAAGCAGACTGGAACCTTCTGATGTTCAGGAAGAATGGTTTAGCGGCTCAAGACATTTGCACATGACCGGCATAACACCTGCTTTGAGTGAGTCTGCCGCTCTTTCTGTTCGAAAAGCGATGGAAGTGGCGAAGGAAATGGGGCTGTCGATTTCCTTTGATCCTAACTTGCGCCGAAAGCTTTGGGATGAGGAAGAAGCAAGACAGACGCTTCTTTCCCTTATTCCATTATGTGACGTGTTTTTACCAGGACTCGATGAAGCGGAATTTTTATTAGGGAAACGATCAGTTGAAGAATATGGGGAAGCCTTTCTTCAAATGGGTGCCAAGGTTGTCGTCCTGAAATTAGGTGCGGAAGGCTCAATTGGTTTTATCGATGGGGAAGCGGTGGAGCAAGCCCCGTATAGAGTCTCACATGTGGTGGACTCTGTCGGTGCAGGTGACGCCTTTGCGGCAGGCTTTCTTTCTGTCTACCTCGATGAAGACTCATTTGTGACAACCCCTTCTTTAAGAAAAGCCTTAGCACGCGCCAATCAGCTTGGCGCACTGGCCACCCAATTTAAAGGAGACTGGGAAGGCATTCCATCCATTAGTGAATTAAACGCGATCGAATCAGGAAATGAAGTGAAAAGATGAAGTTAGACAGAAAGCGAGTCAGCCTGCTGCTTGAAATGCCATCGTGATTCAGCTTCTCGAAATGGTGGGTTGTCCCCGAGGAAGTCCGCTAACAACTGATTCAACCAAAATGACCACTTGGTGACCAAAAATAAGCGGAAGATTTCCGCTTAAGCAGCAGAATCGAGCTCAGGTGGGGGTAAATAAGCGGAGATTTTCCGGCTAAGCAGGGAAAAATGGCTCCGATACACGCTTTCTGGAGTCAATAGGCGGAATTTCTCCTTCTATTTTAGCTGTTTTCTGTACGAGATCCTAATTAAGAGAACTTTCTCCGCTTATTTATCAAATCCGCGGGAGGGGCTAATGAACTTGTAAAAAAGCTTGGGGGAATCCCAAGCTTTTGTCAATGCTACGAACTGTTTTTAGAAGTTCTCCAAATAAAACCCCAAGCCATTTCTTTGGCTTGGGGCCTTTAGGGCTTCATAAAGCTTAATTAGAAACTTTCCCATTTAATAACGATATCCGTTTTCCTTGCTTGGCCCAATCTACTCCCAGCTCACTTGGCAGCCGTCCTTTTTCATAACACTCGATTAAGGTATTAGACAACCCGTCTACCCAAGTTAAAGTGGTTTTATCAACTGGCATTTTTCTTATAAGGTCACTTGGGAAATCATGAATGGAGGTAGACTCCTGAATAGCATTGATGCTCAAGACGTGAGGGCATGCATCCTGTGGTCCGCACATGCCGTCCTTGTAATTATCGTTGCAGAGCCAATCCAGACACCTCCATAGCTTGTGAAAATGATGATTCTCGGGATCTTCATAGGTTTTGACAGCGCCAGTTTTAAAAGTGGCTTCGATGGGATTTCCTTTTGTATAACGGATGGTGGCTTCTTCAAATTCATAGACGAAGGTCGGTTCCAGAGATTCTTTAACAGCGTGTGCGGCATAAAAGAGAATCTCAACCTGGTTTTCTGTGAAAAGGCGAACCGCGCACGTATCATAATTTTCTATTGGGTTGGCGCGATACAGTTCAGCCGTCAACGACTCTAACTGCGTGCTCTGATTCTCTTTAATGCCTAATACATAAAACATATTATGAAGGAAATGAGCGGTTGCGTTGCTTGCCACACTGTCTAAGATCACCGTACCATCGGGAGCCTTAATTCGTCCTGCCCAAGAGGATCTTTGAAAGTAGGCTTCTGGTCGCGGCCATAGGACAATGTATTTAAGCTGCTTAGGCTTTCCAAATAGCCCTGCATTTATATCCGCTTTTAATCCTTGGATCGAGTCTGTAAACGACCAGTTGAATCCGATTTGGACCCACTTGCCTGTTCGCTTCATGGTATCAATAATTTGCTTTGCCTCTTCAATCGTCGGGCAAAGCGGTTTTTCACACAATACATGACTCCCATTTTCTAGTGCCAGACAGATCTGAGAGCTGTGGAGATGAATCGGTGTTGAAATGATGGCAAAATCGGCTTTATGAGACGCATAGAAATTTTCAATCGATGAAAAAATGGGGATCTCGTTTTCAACTAAACTCGAAAGGAAGGTGCAATTTTCAGGGTAGGGGTCCACCGCACCTGCTATTTCATAACGCCCTTTATAAGAATTATCCTCTAATAAAAGTTTGACATAGTGATTGCCGTAGCCGCCAATGCCGATTAAAACAAGTGATACCGGTTTTGTCATGTTTTCCACTCCAATAGTTAGCTAACTTATTAGACATACTCTAAAAAACGTGCTTTTGTTTGCTTAATGGTCTCTTCACAAGGCAGGTTCCAAAATGCATGGTTAAGGATTTCAACTTCAACAGGGCCATTGTAGCCAGCTTTTTCGACCGCTTGGCGAATCCGGTTAATTTCAATGACCCCATCGCCCATCATGCCGCGAGAGGTGAGGGGATCGGTTACTTTAATCCAGTCGTTGACGTGAAAACCGAGGATACGGCCTTTTGAACGTTCAATTTCTTGATAAAGACGTGGATCCCACCAAACGTGGTAGACGTCAATCACCACGCCAACTTGAGGAGAGGCCAAACGTTCTGCGATATCATTGGCTTGCCCAAGCGTGGAAATGACCGAACGATCTCCGGCAAAAACAGGATGAAGCGGTTCGATCCCAAGCTTAACGTGTCTCTCTTCAGCATAAGGGATGAGGGCTTCAATGCCTTTTTCAACCATTGCCCGGGCACCTTCTATGTCTCGGTCAGGAGAGGGGCCGCATACAAGGACTAAAACATCCGTCCCCAGTTCAGCTGCTTCGTCAATGGCACGGCGATTATCGTCAAGACGGGCTAAACGTTCAGTTTCAGTCGCAGCAGGAAACATACCACCACGGCAAAGACTGGATACTTTTAGTCCAGCTTCACGGATGATTCGCGCACTTTCAACGACATTTTCTTGATTTAACTTATGGCGCCAAGGGGCCATGTAAGGGACCCCTTCAACCGCACAGGCTTGTGCCACTTCTTCCAGGCTATGATGGTCTGATGTAATTTGATTGTAGCTTAAACGAGAAAGCTCCATCGTTTAGTTCACCCCCGCGAGACTCAGTACTTGTTTCATCCGTCCAATCGCTTTATCGGGATCCTGCAAAAGACCCGCTTTGTCCGCCAAAACAAAAAGCTCAGAAAGATGGACGACGGAACGCATGCTTTCTAATCCGCCAACCATTCGAAAATGATCTTGGTGCCCATTTAAATAAGCGAGGAAGACGACCCCTGTTTTATAAAAGCGAGTAGGGGCTTTAAAAATATGCCGGCTTAAAGGGACAGTAGGGGCAAGTATTTCCTCAAACTTTTGAACATTGCCCTCATCCAAGTATTTTAGGGCGCTTGAAGCAAGAGGTGCGATGGCGTCAAAGATCCCTAATAGAGCGTGACTATAGTTATCACCGTCGCCTTTGATCAAATCCGGGTAATTAAAGTCATCTCCTGTGTACATGTTCACACCTTCTGGCAGCTGTTTTCGCATTTGGATTTCAAGCTCAGCATCCAGCAGGGAGATTTTAATGCCTTTAATTTTCGATTGATTTTCTTTAATAACGTCTAGACAAAGAGCCATGGCTTCCTGAATATTAGCAGTTCCCCAGTAACCCTGCAGTTTTGGATCAAACATGTCGCCTAACCAATGCAAAATCACAGGCTTGGAAACTTGCGATAACACCTTTCCATAAACAGAGGCATAATCTTCTGGACTTTTTGCGACCGCTGCCAGGGCTTGGCTTGCCATTAAAATGATATGACCGCCCTGCTCTTCAATGAACTCGCATTGCTCTGTATAAGCTTGAATAATGGCATCTAGTGTTGTTGAAGGAGAGAGGACGAGTTGGTCCGTCCCCGCTCCACACGCGATGCCTCCGTTATAAGCTTTGGCTTCAGCAACCGAGCGCTGAATCAGTTCTTTAGTAGCTTCCCAATTTAAACCCATTCCGCGTTGGGCGGTATCCATGGCCTCTGCCACATTGAAGCCAAGTGACCATAGATAGCGCCGATAAGCTAAAGTTTTTTCCCAATCTAACACGGTCTCAGATGATAAATCGAGATCAACGAGCGGATCGGCAACCACATGGGCAGCCGCATAAGCGATTCGACTTTTTGAAGGTGCCTTTAACGTTTCCGGCAATGAATGTTTGATAGGCTTATAGGTTAGTAAATTTCCCTTTGAAGAAGGCAGGATGAGCGTGTTAGACACTTTCAGAGCTCCTTTCCGTTGGCACTTGAAGCTTAAGCTCTTGGACCTCTAACCAGCGGCGTTCTTCCCAAGATTTTAAGCCCAGCTCAGCTAATTGAACCCCTTTTGCTCCTTCGAGAAGGTCAAAGCGATACGGTTCATCTCCGGCCACGTGGCGGAGGAACATTTC
Organism: Pullulanibacillus sp. KACC 23026; assembly: GCF_029094525.1. NCBI lineage: Bacteria > Bacillati > Bacillota > Bacilli > Caryophanales > Sporolactobacillaceae > Pullulanibacillus > Pullulanibacillus sp. KACC 23026. The sequence continues at coordinate 1,098,350 of NZ_CP119107.1, forward strand.
CCATTGAATCTTAAATCCATTTTCTTCATCACCGTTCATGGGCACAGCCATCCATTGTCCACGGTAGTTGTTTGGGTCTTCAATATCTGGATTCCAAATGGCCTTTGGTGTGTTAACCCGATGCTGAATCTTGCAGTTTCGAAGACCTGCAACGGCACTTCCCTGTGTGCCGTCAATTTGCAGCTCAAATAATTCATCGCGATTGACGCGCACATTCCAAGATGAATTGATATGGGCAACAATACCGCCTTCCAGCTCAAACGTTGTATAAGCAGCATCGTCGGCTGTAGCCGTATAAGGTTTTCCCGATTCATCATATCTAGTCCCAATATGGGTTTTCCCAAAACACGAGAGCGCTTCTATTTTTCCAAAAAGGTTGCTGAGAACGTAGCGCCAATGACAGAGCATGTCAACGATAATACCGCCGCCATCTTCCTTACGATAATTCCAGGAAGGCCGCTGAGCCGGCTGCCAATCTCCTTCAAAAACCCAGTAACCAAATTCACCGCGGACAGAGAGGATATCGCCGAAGAAACCGCTGTCAATTAGGCGTTTTAATTTAAGAAGACCGGGCAAAAATAGCTTATCTTGGACCACGCCGTTTTTGACCCCTTTTTCTGATGCAAGCTGGGCAAGTTCCAGTGCCTCCTCGGACGTAACGGCTGTTGGTTTTTCACAATAGATATGCTTGCCTGCAGCAATGGCCTTTTTAACATCTTCAGCCCGTCTTAAGGTTGTTTGAGCATCAAAGTAAATTTGATAGTAAGGATCAGCGAGGCATTCGTCTAGGTCGGTGCTTATTCGCGTAATGCCAAATTGCTGACCGAGTGCTCTCAACTTTTCTTCATTACGCCCAACCAAAATTGGATCTGGCATAACTCTCTTTCCATTAGCTAAAAGAACGCCGCCCTGCTCACGAATCGCGATAATTGAACGTTCTAGGTGTTGCCGACTTCCCATTCTTCCAGTAACCCCGTTCATAATAATTCCGATGGTTTCCATTTCTTACCCCTCCCGAAAATTATGTAGATTCTAAAAATTTCATTTATAAATTATATATTATATATTATTACAAATGGATGGTTTTAACAAGTCAAACATCTCATTCTTTTTGTTGTCAGGACCTGATATGTTGGGGGGCTGTAATCCCCGAGATTAGATATAAATATTCAATAAAAGAAATTGAGTCGAATGTCTTTATTGCCTGGCATTATGTACGATTAGAAAAAAATATCGTCTTATTATTAGTCAATGAGAATACATTCAGATATATGATATATAGTATATAAGGACGAATAAACAATGTCTCTATTATGGTCCTAATTATTTAATTTTTTTCCTGTAGACTACTTCATCAATAAAAATTTTAATTGATAGAAACCATCATTAATATTAATGAAGCAGTCTGATCCTTCGTCATTTTTAAGAAGTCCTTTAAAAAACCGCATGTCAGCGTTTTCTAAGGAGTAAAATATAGTATTTCATTTACTAGGTGATAACGGAGGAGTGAAATGGTTAAAAAGAATTCACGTTCTGCTCTTAAAATGTAAGCGCATACGTTACGAAGTGTCTTGGGGCAAGAGAATGAGAAGGGGCTATCTGTCTTAGAAAATTAGTAGGTGGAATGGTAAGGAATGTCTTTTCATGCTCACCAAAAAAGGAGGAGGTTTGTGAAGAATAAGTTTGCGGAATGTTGGGATGGGTGTGAGCCCTCCTTCGTTCAATTTACCCATGTTAAAGTCGTAACCTTAATGGTTAGTAAAGAATGACGTGACGCGTATGCAAGTTTTAGACAGAAAGGTTATTTCTTAAAGCTGCTGTTTCCATTTTAAGAACGATCAAGTGAGCCTCATTGGGCCAAAAAGAGAAAGCAAAAGGATATTCTCAATGTTTCTTGAAAGGAGATTACTATGCGAAGTAAACCCAATAAGAAAGAAATGCCAAATGGCAGTTCTAAAAAGTTAAAAGGCAATCAATGGATGTGGTACATCTTTTTATTGCCGACCCTTTTAGGGATTCTATGCTTTATGGTTTATCCTATCTTAGAATCGCTACGCCTTAGTCTTTTCCATACATCGGGTGGGGGAGAAACGTGGGCAGGATTTGATAATTACAAAACAGTTTTGACATCAGGGGAATTTTGGAATTCTGTCTATAACACGTTCTATATTGGTCTATTTCAAATGATTATTACAATCCCACTTGGATTTATATTTGCTTCTATGATCAATTCGGTTACGATTGCCAAGAACTTCTTTAAAGTTATTTTCTTTTTGCCTAATGTTACGGCAATTGTTGCGGCAGCTATGATCTTTACTTTTGTATTACATCCTGATATGGGCTTATTAAACTACTTTTTAGGAAAATTGGGGCTACCACAACCCTTATGGCTGGCCGATCCAAGCACAGCAAAATGGGCCATTATTTTACTGGGGGTTTGGCATTGGATTGGGTTTGTCATTATTATTTGCTTAGCCAATTTGCAAGCGATTTCACCAGAGCTCTATGAAGCCTCTACTATTGATGGAGCAAGCAGTTTTCAACAATGGTTATTCATTACGATTCCAAACATGGTTGGGACTTTTGCCTTTTTACTAATAACAGGTTGGATTGGCGCTTTACAGAGGTTTAACGATGTTTATGTGATTGGTGGTCCTACAGGAAGTCCGAACCGATCGATTCAAACGGTCGTGGCCTATATTTATGAACATGGTTTCACCGGATTTCAATTTGGATTAGCATCCGCTGCCACTTACGTACTCTTTGTCATTATCCTTATTTTCACTGTATTTAATTTAAAGATTACCAATATGAAATTATAGTAGCAAGGAGGGATTCGCTTGGCGGCATTGACACAGAAAAAAAGATTCTATATTAGTAATTTGATCAAATTTGTCATTTTGTTGATCGGTGGCTTTCTTCTAATGGTTCCCTTTATTTGGATGATAAGTGTGGGGTTTAGTCGATCCGCGAACGTTACGATGCCTTTTCCACCAAGCCTAATTCCAAAGGATCCTTCCTGGTTCAACTTTGGGATTGTCTTTGAGAACGGCCAGATTTTTAGAGCCTACCTCAACTCGGGCATTGTGACCTTTAGTTCAGTTGTTTTGGGAGTGGCGTCTTCTCTTTTGGGGGGCTATGCTTTTTCGAAAGGGAAATTTAAAGGGAAACGTTTGCTTTTCATCGTTGTATTAGCGACGTTAATGATTCCCATGGAACCACGTCTCATTCCTATGTATGAGATGTTTAATAAACTAGGCATGTTGAATACATTTTGGCCCTTAATTCTTCCAGCAATGGTCAATGGGTTTGGAATATTTCTCTGTAAGCAATATTTTGATCGACTTCCAGATAGTTTACGAGAATCAGCCCAAATTGATGGTGCTAAAGAATTTACCATTTTCTTTAAAATTTACTTTCCATTAACAGGACCAATCGCTGCCACTTTAGTAATTCTAACCTTCATTTGGAGTTGGAATGATTTTGTTTGGCCACTTGTCATATTAAATAACCAAAATTTACAGACTATTCCATTATATCTTGCGAGCTTTACTCAAGAAAATGGAACAAGTTTAGGCGGTCTAACAATGGCTTTAGCGACGGTGAGTGTCATTCCAATTATCATTTTGTATCTCTTTTTACAGCGTTTTATTATTCAAAGTATTGCTTTAAGCGGTTTGAAAGGGGAATAAATCAGGTGTTAATTGTCAAGGGTAATTAAACTTCAACAGAGAGAAATGAAGGAATTACGGATTCAGCTATTACCAGCGTGTTCATTAAAGCGATATACCTGTTAAATCAATTACAAACTAAGGAGGAAGAGCTGTGTTTAAAAGCAAAAAAGGAAAAGCCTTGGTGTGGGGATTTGTTAGTTTGCTTGTTATGTTAAGCTTTCTGACAGGCTGTGGGTCAACTAGTACTTCGAATAAGAAGGATGGGAAATGGGCCGGTCAAACCATTACTGTCCAAATGATTGGCAGTTTTAAATTGCAAGATTCAACCGATCCAATTTCAGGGCAAAAAATAAAAGGGCTGCAAGCTTTAAAAGATGAATTTGAAAAAGAACACCCTGGCGCAACTGTTAACATCGTGACGATGCCATGGGATGGTTATATTCAAAAAACAAAAACAATGGTGACCGGTAACCAAGCCGATGTGTATCAAATGCCTGGACTTGACAGTGGGTATGCACGTGAAGGTGATCTAGAGCCATTACAAAAGTATATTGATAAAGACCATTTCGACTTAAGCAAATACGTTGATAACACTGTTGAAGGATGGGAAACAGTTGGTCCTGATGGAAAGAAACAGATCTATGGCCTACCTGTTTTCGGTGACACACGTTTTATTCTTTATGATAAGAAAATTTTTAAAGATTATGGAGTTAAGGATTTACCTGAACATCCAACTATGGATGATATCATGAATGCAGCCAAACAAATGACAGGCAAAGATCCAGTGACGGGCCAACAAACCTATGGCGTTTATTTCAATGGTCAAACACCGGAATTCCTGATTACAGACATTGCTGAAGGATTAGGCGGTTCATGGGGAAGCGGTTTGAACTATAAAGATATGAAATTTGATTTTAATTCACCTCAATATCAAAAAGCCTTGAATTGGTTAATAAGTTTGGAACCATTTGCGCCAAAAGGAATTACGAGTAATCAAGGTTCTGAGAAATGGTTGACCAAAAATAATAACATTGCTATTATGCTTGACCAAGGACCGGGTTCCTTAATCACTAAGATCAATGCTCAAGGACTACAAGACCGGATCGGTATTGTTCAACAGTTCAAAAACGATAAAGGTGTTGGCGGATTGTTTGCCGGAAGCCCATTTGTAATGGCGAAGAGCAGCAAACATAAAGATCTTGCTTGGGAGTGGATTAAATTCTCATCTTCAGACTTCTTCCAAAAGTATCTTTGGGAGCAATATAATAACATTCCAGTAATTAAGTCAGCCTACACGGATTGGCAGAGTATTAAAGATGAAAAGCAATTCATGGATCCGATTTTACAAGCCCTAAGCACTCCTTGGACGCCTCACTATCCTTGGGTAAACGCAGAACCACGAAATGATTTGTCCTCTGGTGTTCAAGGAGCCTTAACAGGAAAAATGACAGCAAAACAGGCTTTAGACAAAATTGAACAGCAGAGTAATGATTGGTTAAAACAACAGAATCAATAATAGTAAATAAAAATAAGGTGTGAGGAGAGGAGCTTCTCCTCACACTTTACACTTTGAACAGGCACTAGTCTTTTGGCTATGAAACGGAATCGATTAAAGCTAATTTGAATTGTGATGAATAGTGCTATTCCCTCTATGATTTTAGGAAACTAATCGACAAGATAACTCTAGTGAGAAGATGTGTGAAGTAAATACGAAATAGGTGGGTTTGAATGATAAAAATTAAGCGGATACAAAGCAAGAACCATCGACGTTATTGGGTGAATACAATGCTTCAAATTGTCTTACCAGTAATTGAGGCGTTATCCGAGCGTCGCCTAAAGGAACAGATGCCAATAAAAGGAAAAGTTGACCGAACGGATGTCTCACATTTAGAAGCTTTTGGAAGGAGTCTGGCTGGTATTGCGCCATGGCTAGAAACCATTTCTGAGGATGGTGAAGAGAATGCAATGAGAGTGCGAGCAGCTGAATGCGCAAGATGTGCCATTGATGCAGCGACCGATCCAGGCTCTCCTGATTTCATGAATTTTTCATCCGGTTTTCAACCTATTGTCGATGCTGCTTTTTTTGCTCATGCCTTAATAAGATCCCCTAAAGAACTTTATGGGAAACTCAATAATAGGGTGAAGCAGAATGTGATTAAGGCCTTAAAGTCGACTCGTTCGAGAAAGCCTGGGTTTAGCAACTGGTTGTTATTTTCTGCCATGATTGAGACTTTTTTTTATAGCATTGGGGAAGAGTGGGATCCGATGAGAGTGGATTTTGCTCTCAAACAACATGAACAATGGTATAAGGGAGACGGTCTCTATGGAGATGGTCCTGAATTCCATATGGATTATTATAATAGTTTCGTCATTCAGCCAATGCTTGTTGATATTATTGAAACCATTGGAGAGGAATATGAGGATTGGGAGCGTTTAAGAGAAGGAATCATTAATCGAGCGATTAGATATGCGACTATTCAAGAGCGAAGTATCTCACCAGAAGGTACCTTCCCAGTTGTAGGGCGGTCGATTGCCTATCGGTTTGGCGTTTTTCAACATTTGTCGCAAATGGCCCTGCAACATCGACTAATGGAAGAGCTAGATCCGTCACAAGTCCGCTGCGCGTTGACCGCCGTCATTCAACGCCTGGTTGAAGCACCGGGAACGTTTGACGAAAAGGGTTGGTTACAAGTTGGTTTTTGTGGTTACCAACCAGATATTGGCGAGATGTATATTTCAACCGGGAGTCTCTATTTATGTTCAACTGTCTTTTTGGCTCTAGGATTACCTGAAAGTGATCCATTTTGGCAAGGCGAAGCGGCATGGACCTCACTAAGGGCTTGGTCGGGGCAATCCTTTTTAATCGATCATGCACTAAGATCTTAATAAATTTTAAGAGGGGGAAGTAACAATGAAGCTTGCATTTACGACCTTGGGATGCCCAAATTGGGAGATGGATACCATTATTACCAAAGCGGTCGAGTATGGTTATCAGGGGGTTGATTTTCGAGGATATTTAGATCGCTTGGATATTTATAATTTGGATGAATTTACAACGCAGTTAGAGGAAACAAAATTAAAGTTCAAAGACGCGTCTCTTGAAATTCCTTGCTTTTCTAGCTCGGTGAGATTGTTTACCAATTCGTCTGAGGAGCTTGCGTCATTTATTAACGAACTGGAGCACTATGGTGAGTTATGTCAGCATTTTAAGACACCTTACATACGTGTCTTTGGTGGGGGAATTGGTCTTACCTCCCGAACAGAAGCTATAGAGACGGCCGTCCATAATCTTCATCATATGCTGAAGGTAGCTCGGAAATACGATGTTACTTTACTATTAGAGACACATGATGATTGGACAGATAGTAGGTATGTCGCGGAAATTTATAATAGGATAGACAGTGCTCATTTTAAAGTTCTTTGGGATGTCCATCACCCTTATCGAACGCTTCAGGAAGACCCAGAACGAACGATGGATACAATCGGTGATTTCGTTCGTTATACCCATTGGAAAGACTCATACCCTACTGACCAAACAGAAAAAGGCTTTCAGCTTTGTTTACTAGGTAAAGGGGATGTCCCCCTACAACGGATGTACGCACTGCTGAAGGAGAGAAATTATGACGGGTATTATACGTTAGAATGGGAAAAGAAATGGTGGCCAGATATTGAGGAGCCTGAGGTTGCCTTTAAAGAATACGTTACTTTTATGAAGGGATTATCCAATCAGTCTGATAGTAAATGAAAAAACTAGATCTAAGTTATTCAAAGGAGGAGAACACCAATGCTTAAGGGCCTTTATGTCATGGGTGAAGAGGCATTCGAGCGGGTTTATTCACCTGATATAAGAGAAGAGATTGAGCGGTTCATCTCGATAATCGCTCCTCTCTTAACTCGCGAGGCGCTCACAGACAATATGGAACTGCTTAGGGACGTCGATGTCATCTTTTCGGGTTGGGGGGCACCAAAATTGGATAAGGAATTTTTGAGGGCAGTTCCCAATCTAAAGGCTTTCTTCTATGCAGCTGGTTCTGTTAAAGGAATTGTGACAGATGACGTTTGGGAGCGAAATATCCTTGTTTCAAGCGCATACGCAGCAAACGCTGTTCCAGTGGCTGAATATACACTTTCCCAAATTCTCTACTCTTTAAAAAATGGGTGGCGTTATGCACTCGGTATTAAAGGTACTCAGAGGTTTGTAAAAAAAGATTCAAATGCCATTCCAGGTGTTTATGGAAGTACGGTTGGAATTATTTCACTTGGTATGGTGGGACGTCGAGTATGTGAGCATTTGAAATCGTTTGATCTAGAAGTCATAGCCTATGATCCTTATTGTCGGCAAGAGGATGCAGATGAATTAGGTGTTACACTTTGTTCTCTGGATGAGTTATTTCGTCGATCCGATGTCGTGTCATTACATACACCGTGGTTAAATGAGACAGAGGGGATGATTACAGGAAATCATTTTGAACTTATGAAGCCTTATGCCACCTTTATTAATACATCAAGAGGTGCTATCGTCAAAGAAAATGAAATGGTAAAGGTTCTTAAAAAACGTCCAGATTTGTTTGCTATTCTTGATGTCACATTTCCTGAGCCACCTATGGAAGGATCCCAATTATTTTTATTACCAAACGTCATTCTAACACCGCACATTGCTGGAAGTGAGGGGGCTGAGTGCCAAAGACTCGCATCTTATATGAAAGAAGAATTTAAAAGATACCTTAAAGGAGAGCCGCTTCAATGGGAAGTTACTAAAGATATATTTTCACGACTCGCCTGAGAAAAAGCGTGAGAGATTCTCTTGCTTCAAAGAGCATTGGTGACCAAAATGGGGAGATCACTTTTGATTGGAAGGTGAGTTCAATAATAATGGAAATTCATGTGCTGGAAGTGCTTCTTTAAATGCAACTCATTATGTGCTGAAGCGGCCAGGTTTTTCCTCAAAAAATAGGGTGGAGATCTGGATATGATGTCCAAATCTGTTTCTATTTAAATAGGAAAGGAACTATAAAAAGCATTTATGCAGATGAAGGGGGGGTGTTGAAGTCATGCCCAAAAAATGAGTTTAAAAAATTGATTATATATGATATATTATAAATTGTTAGGAAATATAAAAGTAAGGGGTCTTTTTCCTTGTTGAATTTAAATATGGATCAAGCTGTTTCATTCAGAACGAAACAGGAATATGTCTATCAAATTTTGAGGCATGCGATCATGACGTGTCAGCTTAGCCCTGGAGAGAAAATAGTCATTAGTGAAGTAGCCAAGCAGCTTGAAGTAAGTGCAATCCCTGTTCGAGAAGCTCTGCAGCTGCTGAATTCAGAGGAGTTGGTAACCTACAGTGCCCATTCAGGAGCGATCGTTTCGCCAATTACTAGGAATTCAGTTGTAGAGACTTTTGTTATTAAAGAAGCTCTAGAAGGCGTAGCGACAAGAGAGGCTTCACTAATCGCTAAACAAGAGGATATTTTACTTTTAAAAGGAATTTTAGGGAAAATGGATGAATTATTGGAGAGCAACAATTTCGATAAATGGGCGTATCACAATGCGGAATTTCATACGACGATTGTATCGATGGCTAACATGCCCACTTTATCGAGTATGCATTTAAAAATTGTTGATAAATGGGATCGCATTCACAAGTACTTTTTCAGTGAAATGCTGAATCACAGGCATGTCCAATCTCAGGAAGAACATTATGAGATTTTAAGTGCGATTGAAAAAAGGGATGCAAAAGAAGCTGAGCTATTAATTAAAAATCACAATCAAAAGGCGTTGGCTGATTATATGCTAGAGCTAAACAGTCCGAACGACGCATCACCTAAATAAGAGTAACCAATTAAAGCCAGATGCTTATTTTTCGATAAATGCTCTGGTTTTCCTTCTTATTTAATAGTTAGAAATCATGAGTAAATACCGAAAAAAGAATGATAAACCATTTTAGGCAAGTTGGGTATTAAGATTTCAATGAATGACGTAATCCATTAAATCGATAATAATGAAAGCGCTTATTAGAAAAACGATAGGTTTTGTGAGGTTCTAACATTCGGAATAATCTATTTTTATTTTAAAATTTATTTGAGTATTCAAAAAAACAGGAGGTTAGGGAATTGAATAAGAAAACTTACGTACAGGTTGGAATTGGTGGTCGAGCAGAATTTTATTGGAGTGCCATTGTGCGTGATTTTAGAGATACATCGGAGTTGTTAGCATTCTGTGATGTCAATCAGACAAGGATGGACTACGCTAATCACTTACTCGAGACCAAATACTCTTCTAAAACCATTCCAACTTATAGAGCTCATGATTTTGAAAAAATGATACACGAATTAAATCCGGATGTGGTCATTGTCACTTCGATTGATCGTACCCACCACAAATACATAATAAAAGCGATGGAACTCGGTTGTGATGTCATTACGGAAAAACCAATGACGGTGGATGAGGAAAAAAGTCAAGCTATTCTAGATACGGTTAAACGAACAAGGAGAAACCTTCGAGTAACGTTTAATTATCGTTACGCGCCTCATAATACCAAAATTAGAGAGCTCATTGCGAATGGAACGATTGGAGAGGTCACGTCTGTTCACTTTGAATGGTTATTAAATACACTTCATGGAGCCGACTATTTTAGAAGATGGCATCGGGATAAGCGAAATAGCGGAGGGTTACTTGTCCATAAATCAACCCATCATTTTGATCTGGTGAATTTTTGGTTAGGCTCTTATCCTGATACCGTATTAGCTATGGGAGATCTCAGGTTTTATGGGAGGGAAAACGCTGAGAATCGCGGTGAAACCTCGTTTTATCAAAGGGCGTATGGGAGCGAACAAGCAAAAGATGACCATTTTGCCCTCCATCTAGAAGAAAACCCACATTTAAAGGCCATGTACCTTGATGCAGAGAAAGAGGATGGCTACCAGCGCGACCAAAGCGTATTTGGTGACGGAATTAGTATTGAAGACACATTATCTTTAATCGCAAAGTACAAAAACAAAACCATGTTAACGTATTCCCTTCATGCTTATGCGCCATGGGAAGGCTTTAATGTGGTGTTTAATGGGACAAAGGGACGGATTGAAGCCAAAATTGTAGAAAACTCTTATGTGAATTCTGGCGGGGATAAAGCGCTTGAGGGAGCGGTATCGTCTAAGGAAATTACCGTTCACCCAATGATTGGTAAACCATATGAGGTTGAGATTGACGAAGGAAATGGGGGACATGGTGGCGGAGATCCGATCTTGCTTAATGATATTTTTGGTGAGCCAATAGAGGACCGTTTCAATCGTGCAGCCACACATGTTGATGGCGTACGTTCTATTCTTACAGGTATAGCCGGGAATATTTCTATGAAAACAGGGTTACCGGTGAAACTGGATACTCTTGTGGACTTTTAATTTAATTTTGTCTTAATTAGTCCGAATTAGGGACAGGCCCTCCAATTGATAACAACAGACATGGCTCATAAAGTCATGTCTGTTGTTTAAATAATTTACGAGTTTTTTGTAATTTTAGAAAAAATACGGTTTTTCGTATTGCTAAAAAATAAAATACAATATATCATATATAATATAGTTTTGAAGAGAAAGAAAACATTGAAAATGGGACAAGTCGTTATTGTATGTGTGTCTTACTATGATCTGCTAGTTGTTATTGTTTATGAAAGCGTTGCCTAAAAGGGGAAGAGAGGAGATCGATTAGTGAGAAATATAAACTCAGATGTAGGAGTTGCTGGCGAAGTCGTCGCTAGTCCAAAGGTCAAAACGAAATCTCGATTGCTTCAACGGTTAAAAAGAGATATATGGATGTATGTCTTAATAGCTCCAGGGGTACTCTACTTTCTTATTTTTAAGTACTTGCCGATGTGGGGGGTTCTCATTGCTTTTCAGGACTATCAGCCTTTCCTAGGTTTCTTACACAGTAAATGGGTCGGAATCGCCAATTTTAAAGAATTCTTTATCAGCCCTGATTTTATGAGGTTGTTCGCAAACACACTCATTCTTTCCTTTTTGAACTTGGTGCTTGTATTTCCGATACCGGTCGTTGTTGCTTTAATGTTGAATGAGATTAGAGTCTCTCTATTAAAAAGAGGCATTCAGACGATGGTTTATGTCCCTCATTTTATTTCGATGGTTGTCGTTACGAGTATGACTTATGTCTTTTTCACAACTGGGGGAGGTTACATTAATGAATTAGTACAAAATGTAACCGGTCACACGATACCGTTTTTAACAAGTGTTCATTGGTTCAGGCCTATAATTATCATTCAAACCGTGTGGCAAACAACGGGATGGAGTACCATTATTGTTTTGGCGGCCTTAACGGGTGTCAATCCAGAATTATATGAAGCAGCTGTAGTAGATGGGGCTGGCAGATGGAAACAGTTATGGCATATTACACTTCCCGCTATTCGCAGCACCATCGTCATTTTGTTGATTCTTCGCTTAGGCCATTTCTTGGATAACGGCTTTGAACAGATCTATCTCATGAGTAACTCTTTGAACCGATCTGTCGCAGATGTGTTTGATACTTATGTCTATTATATAGGTTTGACGAATGGCGAGTTCAGTTTTGCTACAGCGGTCGGTCTATTTAAATCAGTTATCTCAATTATTCTCGTCGTGGGAGCAAACAAATTAGCTAAAAGGTTTGGTCAAGAAGGAATCTATTAAAGGAGGAGCTAAGATGCGCAAATGGAATACGCCAGGCGGTGTCATTTTTGATAGTTTTAATTACATTATTTTAATAGCGTTTGCATTGTGTACAGTACTGCCATTTATCTACATCATTGCAGGCTCCTTCTCAACCGATCAGGAGCTTCAAACAAGAGCTTTCTTTCTTATTCCGAAGACATTCTCATTAGATGCCTACAAATATATTTTCTCAAACGGGGCTTTAATTAAAAGTATTGGCGTTTCGATTTATATTACCGTTGTTGGAACGATTGTTAATCTATTTTTCACCATGACGATGGCTTATCCACTGTCAAGAAAGACGTTATGGGGAAGAAATCGCATTTTAGGTCTAGTCATTTTTTCGATGCTTTTTAGTGGTGGAATGATCCCAACTTACATGGTCGTAAAGGATTTAGGTTTGCTAAATTCTTACTGGTCTCTCATGCTTCCAGGGGCGATCAGCGCGTTTAACTTAATTATTGTGAAGAACTTCTTTCAAGAGTTGCCACAGGAATTGGAAGATGCGGCAAAGATTGATGGTTGTAATGAGATTGGAATTTTATGGAGAATCTATTTACCTCTTTCAAAACCGATCATTGCGACTTTTGCTCTGTTTTATGCGGTTGGGCATTGGAATGACTTCATGGGACCTTTGCTTTACATAAATGATCCGCAAAAATGGCCATTGCAAGTTATTTTGCGGCAGGTTGTTGAGCTCTCTCAAGCCGCAACAGTCAGTGACACAAACCGATTGGATCCTAACTTTGTCACACCGCCTGCTCAGACCGTAAAAATGGCAACGATTGCAGTTGGAACGATCCCAATTCTCATTGTCTATCCATTCTTACAAAAGTACTTCACCAAGGGGGTGCTGCTAGGATCAGTTAAGAGCTAATTTTGGTGATTCGGTTAAAATCAAATTATTTAAAAGGATTAGGGGGAAACGTGCAAATGAATCGACCTATGAAAAAATCATTATCTATTCTTTTTTCAGCAAGTTTACTTGCAGGCGCATTGACTGCTTGCGGTAATGCAAAAGATACCAGTTCGAATGCCGATAGTAAGGGACCAATGAAATTAACCATTATGATGCCGTCTTTTGATCAGAACTTAGCAACCGATAATAGTCCCATTGTAAAGAAGCTTGATAAAGAGACGAATACTAAAATTCACCTTCAATGGGTGCCAAATGATAGTTATCCAGACAAGTTCAACGTGACTTTAGCCTCTGGTAATTTACCCGATATCATGGTCCTCGAATCTATGAATGGTGGATTTGCAAAAGCGGCAGAAGCCGGCGAGTTCTGGGATCTGGGACCTTATCTAAAGGATTATCCTAACTTATCGAAACTAAACCCAATTGTTGAACAAAACGCATCCGTTAACGGTACTTTGTATGGTATTCCAAGACTAAGAGCATTAGGAAGAAATGGACTACTAATTAGACAAGATTGGTTAAAAAAATTGGGTTTACAAGAACCTAAGACTATCGATGATTTTTATAATATCTTAAAAGCGTTTAAAAACGATGATCCAGATGGCGACGGCAAAAATGATACTTATGGAATGACGATTTCTCAATTTAACGGACCTTGGGATGTTATGCAAACCTGGTTTGGCGTTCCCAATCAGTGGGGCAAAGCATCGGATGGATCACTCAAACCATACTTTGAGTTTCCGCAATACCAAACAGCTCTTGATTTCTTCAAGAAACTGTATGATGAAAAATTAATCAATCAGGATTTTGCGGCCATGCCATCCTCAAAATGGTATGACGACATTGAAGCTGATAAGTCGGGTGTGATTGTTGATGTGGCCGACTCCGCTCACAGAATTGAAGATAAAATTGATACAGCTAAATTTGGAGCTAATGCTACAACAGAGCAAAAAGAATCCAAAACGTTTATGACGGTTCTTGGCGGGGTTGCTGGACCAGATGGGCAAAAGCATTATCTTCCAACCGATGGATATAGCGGGGAACTTGTCATTCCAAAAACAACAGTAAAGACGGAAGCTCAATTGAAAAAAGTGCTTAAGTTTTTAAATCAACTTAACGATAAAGATCTTCAAGTTTTACTAGGCAATGGTATTGAAGGGAAGCAATATACGCTTGATGATAATGGCTATGCTGTACCATCAACTGACCAAGGCGTAGTTGGCGACCTTCATGACTTGAACCAAATGCTGATGTTCTTGCCAGAAGATAAAACGATTAAAACAGCTCCTTCCCCATTAACAGAAAAAGAAACTAAAGTTCAAAATGATAATGAGCAATATGTTGTAGCGAACCCTGCAGCTGGTCTATTATCACAAACTTATGCTCAAAAAGGAGCACAGCTCGATCAAATTATAACAGATGCTCGTGTTAAATATATCTCAGGTCAGATTGATAAAGCCGGTTTACAAGATGCGATTAAACAATGGAAAGCCCAAGGTGGGGATCAATATACGAAAGAAATCAATGATCTCTATAAAAAAGAACAAAGCAAGAAATAATCTCTTTAGGTAGTCTTGTTTACCTGAAAAGGAATAGAATTGGGCGTTTCCTATTCTTTGCCCAATTCTATTCCTATACATAAAAAAACAAAATAGATGGATGTCTCGAGAGAATTCGTTTTTATTCTTCACATTAGGAGGAAAAAAATGAATAATGGTTCTGCAAAAACGCAAAAAATCCTGGCCATTATGTTCTCTAGTGTTTTAACTTTGGGAGTTTTGGGAGGCTGCGGCCCAAGTGAAGCAACATCAAATTCCTCAAATGCTGCCAGCCTCAATTCTGGACCGATGAAGCTAAGTATCATGATGCCTTCATTTGACCCAGATCTTGCAACTGATGATAGTCCTGTAGTTAAAAAACTTGATAAAAACACAAACACAGATATTCATCTTCAATGGGTGCCAAGTGATAGTTATCAAGACAAATTCAATGTCATGCTAGCCTCAGGAAATTTACCAGACATCATGGTCGTTGCTGATCAAACAAATCCTGCTTTTGTCAAAGCGGCTGAAGCGGGTCAGTTCTGGGATGTGGGGCCGTATCTCAAAGACTATAAAAATTTAAGCCAACTTAGTTCAGTTGTTAAGCAAAATGCCTCAATCAATGGACATCTATACGGGGTTCCGCGTCTTAGACCTCTAGGACGAAATGGAGTAGCTATTCGAAAGGATTGGCTTAATAACTTAGGCTTACAAGAACCTAAAACGATTGATGACTTTTATAATGTATTGAAAGCGTTTAAAAATGGTGATCCGGATAAAGACGGAAAGAACGACACGTATGGTCTAACCGTATTCCAAGACACCGGAGCTTGGACTGATATGGAAGCTTGGTTTGGTGTCCCTAATCAATGGGGGAAAACGGCTGATGGGTCTTTAAAGCCTTACTTTGAATTTCCGCAATACCAAACTGCTCTGGATTTTTTCAAAAAGCTATATGATGAAAGATTAATTAATCAAGATTTTGCCGCTCTTCCAGGCTCGAAAGCACTTGATGACATTGAATCCGGCAAATCAGGTGTTGATGTCGGTGTCATTGATGACGCGCACAGAATCGAGCTCGCTCTGGATCAAAAAGTTTATGGCACAAATGCCACGATTGAACAACAAGAAAAGAAGACTTATATGACGGCACTTGGTGGAGTTGCTGGACCAGACGGATTGAAAATTATGCCTACATCCGGACTTGCCGGATTACTCGCTATTCCAAAAACGTCAGTTAAGACAGTAACACAATTGAAACAAGTTCTTAAGTTCTTAGATGAGCTAAATGACAAAGATAATCAAGTTCTTTTATATAACGGTATTGAAGGTCAACAATATACGTTACAAGACGGATATGCTGTCTTTTCAACAGATCAAAAGAAAATGAAACAGATCCATGATATCAATCAAATGCAAATGTTCTTGCCGAAAGACGAGTCCATCCAATTATATCAAACGCCTTTGCGCAAAAAAGAGAATCAGATTGAGATTGATGATGAACAAATTGTTGTTGTGAATCCAGCGGCTGGATTAATTTCTCAAACCTATCAGCAACGGGGGGCCCAACTCGACCAAATTATTAACGATGCGATGATTCAGTATATATCTGGTCAAATTGATAAATCGGGTCTTCAAGATGCTGTAAAGCAATGGAAAGTGCAAGGCGGAGATCAAGTGGTTAAGGAAATCAATGATCTCTATCAAAAGGAACAAAATTAACCGTGTCATTATAATCGAATGGCTCTTTTCTAAAAGATTGTTACTATTTGATAAAAAATAGGTGGAAATAGGCGAGGCTCCTGCAGAATAGCAAGTCAGGTGAGACCCCGCAGGCTTATTTTACCGAGGAGGCTCACGGATTGCCTGCGGAAAGTGAGCTTATTGGAGTCTAAAAAAACAACAAAGTTTACGAAAACAGCCAATCAAATAGAATCGAGCTGTGTCCTCATAGCTCGATTCTATTATTTGAAACCTTAATTTAAAAAAAGGAGGTGCTTTTAATGACGGATCAAAAAGGGATTACCTTAAAGTGGCTAGAGAAGGGCTCTAATGGTGCAACAGGCGTGACTTGGGGGGTTCCCTGGAAACAAGGCGTTTTAGATAGAAAAGAAGAGTTGGTGCTGACCGATAGTAAGGGTGACCAGTTGCCCATTCAGACTTGGCCTACTGCTTTTTGGCCGGATGGCAGTGTCAAATGGACCGCTCATGCTGCCTCACTTGAGTATGTGCCAGATGAAGTTCTTCAAATCCATACAGGTGAAGCACACACACATGACCGTTCTTTAAAAGTGACGGAATCCGAAGAATACGTAGAAGTTGACACAGGAGAGATGGTTTGTTGTTTGAACAAAAAAGGGAGTTCTTTCTTTCAATCGATTAAGCAAGGTGGCAACACCGTGTGCAGTGGAAGCCACTTAATTCTGATAAAAGAAGAGTACAGTCAAACAACTGGTCAACGTGTTTATAAAGAAGAGGACTTTATAAGTGATATTTCAAAAGTAACTGTTGAACAAGAGGGGCCTATACGCTGCACAATTAAGGTGGAGGGCAGACATCGCAGAGTGAATGGCGGTCGTGCATGGATTCCATTTACTTTGCGTTTTTATTTTTATGTCAACCAAGCATCGATTAAGCTGGTGCACACCTTTATGTATGATGGCAATCCTCACGATGATTTTATTAAGGGCATCGGGATGTCCTTCGCTATTCCGATGGCAGGACCTCTCTATAACCGTCATGTTCGCTTGGCTGGTGATACTGGGTTCTTTAGTGAATCACCAAAAAATTTAGCGACACAGCGTACAGTTGGTAAATATAATGAGCTGTTTAAACAACAACTGTCAGGAGAACGCGTAAGTTTTGACGAAGAGGAAGACCGTTATTTTTTAAATATCCTTGATGATGCGGCTGTGTGGGACCGTTTTAAGTTGGTCCAACAGTCGGCAGATAGTTATACCATTTCCAAACGAACTAAGGAAGGGTGTAGCTGGTTAAATGCCGTAACGGGTCAACGTGCTGAAGGTCTTCTCTATGCTGGAAGCGAAAATGGGGGTCTTGCAGTTGGCTTTAGACATTTTTGGCAAAAGCATCCTTCATCATTAGAGGTGAGCGGAATGGCGGAGGATAGGGCTGAAATGAAAATCTGGTTTTGGTCGCCAAATGGAGAGGCGATGGATCTGCGCCATTACGATACAGAAACCCACTTAATCTCCTCCTATGAAGGCTTTGAAGAAATGCGCAGTACGCCTTATGGGATTGCCAATTCGAGTGAGCTCATGATCCATTGTTTTACACAGACCCCATCACAAAATGAGTTAAAAGATTTGATTCACCAGAAGGAAAATCCACCAATCTTAGTCTGTACGCCTAATTATTATCATGAAGTCAAGGCGTTCGGGGCTTGGAGTCTTGAGAACCGTGAGACAAAGGCGCTTGAGCAAATTGAAGAGCAATTGGATGCCGCTTTTGATTTTTATCAAAATGAGGTTGAACAACGCCGCTGGTATGGCTTCTGGAACTATGGGGACGTCATGCATACCTATGATTCGACTCGCCACACTTGGCGATATGATATTGGTGGCTTTGCCTGGCAAAACACGGAATTGGTTCCTAATATGTGGCTTTGGTATATGTTTTTAAGATCTGGCAGAGCGGATGTCTTTCGAATGGCAGAGGCTATGACGAGGCATACAAGCGAAGTCGATGTGTATCATTCTGGAGAATATGCGGGATTGGGTTCGCGCCATAATGTCGTTCACTGGGGCTGCGGGTGTAAAGAAGCGAGAATATCAATGGCCGGACTGCATCGTTTTTATTACTACCTAACTGCCGACGAACGGATTGGGGACATTATGGATGAAGTGATCGATGCCGATTATACAACGGTTCATATGGATCCGATGCGCGCTTATTTTCCAAAGGATGAGTTTCCTACTCACACGAGGGTAGGTCCTGATTGGGCAGCCTTTGTTTCAAACTGGATGACACGGTGGGAACGTTACGAGGATACGGACTATCGCGATAAAATTTTGACAGGTATTGAATGCTTGAAAAACATGCCGTTGAAAATGAAAGCTCTTGCTACCTATGGTTACGATCCTAAAAGCGGACAAATTTTTGATAT
This sequence comes from Pullulanibacillus sp. KACC 23026, assembly GCF_029094525.1. Classification (NCBI taxonomy): domain Bacteria; kingdom Bacillati; phylum Bacillota; class Bacilli; order Caryophanales; family Sporolactobacillaceae; genus Pullulanibacillus; species Pullulanibacillus sp. KACC 23026. The sequence goes on from NZ_CP119107.1 coordinate 1,117,306, forward strand.
GGGTGAGTTTTCCGGTGGGCACCTGGCGATTTGTATGGGCGAGCCTCAAGTATGGATTGAGCTTGCAGGGCTCATAAACGACCCTGAGTGGGAAGAGATGCTGATCGAAATTGGTGAGTTTTACAATCTTCCAAGAGAAGAGAAAGCCCAACTTACAGGAGTCGACTTTAATAAAGGCAGTTATTCTTGGCCGATGTTTTCCACTGGAATCACCGCCTATGCCGCAATGAAGCGACAAAACGAGCAGCTCGCTGAGTTAGCATGGGACATTCTTTTGAAGGACCGGGCTGGCAGCAGTTCCATGTCAGAATCTCTCCAGTCTGTTGAAGAAAACGAGTTTGTGAGACCTATTAAAGAAATTCCATGGGTTACAACGAATACGGTCTCCCAGTGGACCTTAAATGCGATTATGTGTCTAGAGTTTATTGGAAAATCTTTGAGCACTGAAAAGGAAGTTACACAGGGGTGAGAGGACATTGAGCCAATCAGAAAGGCCACTTACACTTTTTCTTGCAGGGGATTCAACGGTCGCGGATTATCCTGATCACCAGGCGCCGATGGCAGGTTGGGGGCAAATGCTAGGAAACGACTGTTCTGATCAACTTGTTATTCGGAATTTCTCCTTATGTGGAAAGAGCTCCAAAAGCTTTATTGAGGAAGGGTATTTTCAGAAGATGATGGATGAAGTCAAGGAAGGGGATTACCTTCTGATTCAGTTCGGTCATAACGATGAAAAGGCTGAAGGGACAAAGCCATTTACCTCCTTTAAGGGATATTTGACCCGTTATATCGAAGCCGCACGAGACAAAGGGGCGACTCCCATTTTGCTAACTCCTGTTCAGCGCCGCCATTTCGACGAAACTAATAAATTGCTTCAGACCCACGGTGACTACCCGGATGCCGTGAGAGAACTGGCAGAGGAGCAAATGGTGCCTTTGATTGATTTAACAATCAAAACAAATGAATGGCTAGAAAAATTAGGACCTGGACCATCAAAATCACAATTTGTTTGGTTTGGCCCGAATGAACATCCAAATTACCCAGAAGGTATTCAGGATAACACGCATTTTCATCAACGCGGGGCGAGAGCTGTTGCCAAGCTTGTGGCGGAAGGACTGCTTGAGACAGGGCTCCCTTTGACCAAATGGCTGAAAATAGAGGAACTAGTTCATGAAGAACCAGAAGGAGGTAAAAAGGATAATGATGATCGGGGAGAATCATTTTCATTACTCTTTGAGTTATAGCAATCCGCTCCAATCAGAAGAAGATGTTAAAGCATTTAGGCTTGAGGGAGAGGCGGCGATAACCTTTCCCTTAAATAGGATGCGAATGGAGAATAAGTTGGATCCTGCGGAGGGACAAAAATCCAATTTTGTCTATTGGTGTCCTGAGGAATTCCCTTCAAATATAGCGGTTACTTGGGATTTTTGGCCGATTGCTGAACCGGGTCTTTGCATCCTCTTTTTTGCGGCAAAAGGTAGACAGGGAGAGGATTTATTTGAATCCCGTTTAAAAAAGCGTCATGGAATCTATGATGAGTATCATCACGGCGATATGGATGCTTTTCATGTCTCCTATTTCCGTAGAAAAGAACCGGATGAACGAACCTTCCATACTTGTAATTTACGGAAAAGCTATGGCTTTCATTTGGTTACTCAAGGGGCAGACCCCATTCCGTCTGTCCATGATGCAAAAGGTCCCTATTCTATTGAATTGCTGAAGTATGAAGGGATGGTTACTTTTTCCATTAATGGATTGACTGTTTTTAGCTGGGAGGACGATGGGCAAACTTATGGCCCCCTTCTTTCAGGAGGAAAAATTGGGTTTCGTCAAACCTCTCCGCTAATTGCGGAGTATGCCAACTTGAAAGTTTATGAAATAAGTAAGAAATAGGATTTGCTGCAAGAGGACTCGTCTCTCGTTAACAAATTGTCTTCGAAAAACGACTCCTCACTATGCCCTTAAAATGATTTCAAAGGATGTCATGAAAATGGAACCGATCTTGTTAAGAAAACTGGATATAAGTGATGCCGGGTTGCGCACTAAAATGCTAGTTGGTGATTTAGACAGTGATGGCCGTATGGAACTATTAATGGTTCAAGCCAATGGAGGAATTGATGACCGCTATGTCCCTCATCAGGTTCAATGCTTAACCGCCTATGATTTAGAGGGACGTCTCCTTTGGCAAAGAGGAACGCCTGATCCAGAAGCAGGGGGGCCAGGTTCGGATTATCCGGCACAAATCTATGACATTGATGGAGATGGAAACAATGAGATTTTGTGTGTCATGGAGAAGAAATTCAGAATAATAGAGGGGGCTACTGGTGCAATCAAAAAGGAGTATGATTTGCCGGACCCTGAGGCACATGATTGCATAATTATCGCGAATCTCTCTGGAAATAACTTCCCGCAAGATATCATCTTGAAAAATCGCTACCACAAAATGTGGGCTTTAGATAATGCCTTTAATTTATTGTGGACTTATGAAGGAAATATCGGTCATTATCCTTGGGTTTATGATTTTAATCAGGATGGTCGAGATGAGGTTATGGCCGGCTATGATTTTTTAACAGCTGATGGAGAAAAGCTTTGGTCCTGTCAAAAATTAGAGGACCATGCTGATTGTATTTTGGTTGCGGATGTCGATGGCTCGGGAAATAGGCGGCTCATCATTGGCGGTAGTGTGACAGTCATGTATGACTCTAATGGAAAAGAGTGCTGGCGCTACGAGGGTTCAATCGAATCACAGCATGTTGCTGTTGGAAAATTCAGAGGCGATCTGCCCGGACTGCAAATTGCGGGTCTGGACCGGATTATTCGCGGGCATGGCGGAAATCAAAATGGCAAAGATGGATTGTTCCTTTTAGATGCTAACGGAAAAGAGCTTTGCAAAGAGGATCGACAAACAAAGGGCTGGCTGACAATCATTGAAACGATCCGTCACTGGGACTCTAATGATCTTGATTATATATTGGCTTATAGAAGAGGGGACGGTGTTCTCCCTGGTCTCTACGATGGTTTCCTAAATCCCATTGTGACATTTCCGGTTGACGGTTATGTTGGGCATGCCGATCTATTAGGAAGAGGCGAAGAACAAGTGATTATTTATAATCACGAAACAGCCTGGATCTTCTCTAGAAAGGATGGCGACCTTAGTAAGCCTTCATCAAAGGGAGTCCTCCCTCAAAGCAAGAGGCTTTATAACTCCACCCTTTATCCTGGTTGTGAGTATTAAGGAAGTTGAATTAACGACTTAAGTTTTGTGAGGTGATGAAGTGGACCGTCTGAAAAGAGAGTTTTTGGATCCATCAAATGAGTATTCTGCGATGCCGTTTTGGTTTTGGAATGATGATCTATCTAATGAAGAAATCATACGACAAATCCATGACTTTCACTCAAAAGAAATTCATGGATTTGTCCTGCATCCTCGCCTAGGTTTACCAAAATCAATCCCTTATTTATCAGAAAAATTCATGGGTTTTGTTGAGACGGCGGTGACTGTTGCTGCAAAGCTTGGGATGCAAGTCATTCTCTATGATGAAGCGATGTATCCTTCAAGCTCAGCTAATGGGCTTGTGGTGAAGAAGAATCCCGAATATGCAAGCCGCGGTTTGAGAATGGTTGAAGTTCCTTGCCGCGAAGGACAAAACAGAATCTTATTTGATGATTTATCACAAGGCGAAACCCTTTTATCCATTCAAGCTATTAATAAAATAGGCGATGAGATTCAAGCAGAAAAGACCGTTGTTTTAATTCCTGAAGAGATGACGGCTGAATTTACTAAACCTGATGCGGGTGACTGGTCCATTGTCGCTTTTATTGAGACGTTCACAATGGGGACGATCAGAGGCATTCACTGGGGGCAAGACGACGGTGAACCTGATGCGCCACGCTCAGCAGACTTGCTTAACCCGGATGCTGTTCGCAGTTTCATAGAATTGACCCATGAAAAATATTATGAACGATTAGCGGACCATTTTGGCAAAACCATTATAGCCATGTTCACGGATGAGCCTGATTTGCTCGGAAGAAACCATCTTAAGGGGCTAATGCCTTGGACACCCGGTTTCATGGAAGATTTTATTCAGAGTGGTCTTCATGAAACGAACCTCCCACTCCTTTGGTTTTCGGGACTCGAGGGGGCGTCCGACAGTGTCCGGAAAAAGTATCATGATGCGGTTCGGAAACGATTAACCGCCACTTTCTATAAGCCGCTTTCTGATTGGTGCGCCTATCATGGCATTGCTTTAACCGGTCATCCGGCAGAAAGCGATGACATTGGTCTTCTTGATTACTTTCAAATCCCTGGGCAAGATGTCGTGTGGCGGTTTATTGCCCCTGAGGATAATTTAGGTGTAAAAGGTTACCACAGCACGCTTGGAAAATGTTCTGCTGATGCGGCTAGACATCGCGGGAGAAGAAGGAACCTGAATGAAGTTTTTGGTGTGTGTTCTAAACTCAAAGGCTGGGATCTGACAGCGGATGAAATGAAGTGGTATTTAGATTGGTTGTTCGTCAGGGGAGTGAATCTAATTACACCTCACGCTTTTTACTATTCGATCAGGAATGAACGCCGTAATGAGCGTCCGCCTGATGTTGGTCCGAATAACATTTGGTGGAGCGATTATGCGCTTTTTTCTAGATATATCAAACGCATGAGCTGGCTTATGACCGATAGTACAAACCAGACAGAAGTGGCGGTTCTTGCACAGGAAGCTTTCTTACCTTGGAAATCCGTTCAACCTTTGTTTGAAAATCAAATTGAGTTTAATTACTTAGAAGAAGCTTTATTAAAATCAAATACAAAGCTAGTAGAAGGCAAGCTTCACATTATGAATCAAACTTACTCTATTGTGATCATTGAAGGTGGCTCCCGTTTTGACAGTCAGACATGGAAAACCCTGCAAACATTTATAGAACAAGGCGGAACCGTTCTTCAGATCGAAGAAGAAAACTCGAGAAATCAAGTCGAGATTGGACAAATCAAGGTTTCTTCGGAACAAAGTTTACCAGGCAGGATTAATCAAGTTCTTCAACTTAAGACCCGTCTTACTCCTGCTTCTTCTTCTTTAAGAATGAGCCATCTGGTTAAGGGAAATGTCCATTATTATGTATTGGTTAATGAGGGGGAAATGGATTACAAAGGGAGTTTCTTTTCAGAAATTCAAGGGAAGACAGAAGTTTGGTACCCATGGACAGGGGACATCGAACCAGCGGTTACATATGAGCAGGGGAAAGGAAACGCTATTGAAGTCTTCGTTCATCGCCGTGAAGCGATTTTAATTGCAATTGATCCTTCACAGGAGCAAGCAGTGATCCCTGTCGCAAAACAGGTCAGGTGTAAAACAGAAGATCTCTCATTTGGCTTTCAGCTCGAAGCCATACCTGGCAACACATTTAGAGCCATTAATCAATTGTTGCCATGGAATCAATGGGATGGAATGACTTATTTCTCTGGAACCTTAACTTATGTAAAAGAATTTGTGGTTGAGCATCTTGAAGATTATTCCAAGATCGAAATTGACTTAGGCGAGGTCTATGAAATGGCACGTGTCTGGATCAACGGTATGGAGGTTGGGGTGCAAATGTGGGCACCCTACAAGTTTTCCATTAAAGAATACTTAATAACGGGGACTAATCAAGTCAAAATGGCAGTTACGAACAGTTTAGCCAATCGTTATGATCACGTTTCTTTACCATCAGGGTTAGCCGGTCCAGTTAGTTTAAATTATTTTAAACAGAAATAAGGTAAACGAAAGGAAGGATAGGTTTATGACTCCAAATCAAAGAGAAATTGAGAACAAGTTTCCCGCACGGCAAATGGAATACTTAAAAAGAGGGCTTATCGCCATTAGGGTTGAAAATGGTGTGTTTATTGCTTGGCGCCTGCTCGGGACAGAGCCTTTGGAAACGACTTTTAACTTATACAGAGATAATCAACTCATTAATGAAGTACCGATTGCAAAAAGCACCAACTCTCTCGATCCGGATGGTTGTTTAGCTTCAACTTATACGGTTTGTGCCGTTGTTAATGGGGCCGAGCAAGAGTTATCTGATCCGGTCAGTGTTATGGAAACGAATTATTTACATGTGCCTCTACAAAAGCCTAAAGGCGGGACGACACCGGATGGCATTGACTATACTTACAGTGCTAATGATGCTAGTGCGGCAGACGTTGATGGTGATGGGGAATATGAAATTGTTTTAAAATGGGACCCAACTAACTCTCACGATAATGCGCATAAAGGTTATACAGGAAATACGTATTTAGACGCTTATAAATTAGATGGAACACGACTTTGGCGAATTGATATGGGGAGAAATATCCGTTCAGGTGCCCATTACACCCAGTTTATGGTCTATGACCTAGATGGTGATGGAAAGGCAGAACTCGCAGTAAAGACGGCTGATGGAACTGTTGACGGATTAGGGCAAGTGATCGGTGACCCGGAAGCGGATTATCGTAATGAAGATGGTTTTATTATTAATGGACCCGAGTATTTCACTATTTTTGAAGGTACGACAGGTAAAGCGTTGATTACTACGGATTATGACCCTCCGCGGGGAGATGTAAAGGATTGGGGGGACAGTACTGGAAATCGAGCAGACCGTTTTTTAGCCTGTATCGCTTATTTAGACGGGGTAAGACCGAGTGTGGTGATGTGCCGAGGCTATTACACCCGTTCCGTCCTTGTTGCGTACAATTGGCGTGATGGAGAGTTAACGAAAATTTGGCGGTTCGATAGTGATGACCCGGGTAATAGTGATTATGCCGGCCAAGGCAATCATAGTGTTAGTGTTGCAGACGTTGATGGAGATGGTAAGGATGAAATCATTTATGGCTCCTGTGTCATCGACCATGATGGAACCGGGCTGTATTCAACTAAGCTTGGGCATGGAGATGCGATGCATGTCGGCAATCTTGATCCGACCCGACCTGGATTAGAAGTTTTTCAGGTCCATGAAACGCCTTCTGAAAAGGGGGTAGAACTCCATGATGCCGGGACAGGAGAGATTCTTTGGGGAAAATCATCTACTCATGATGTTGGCAGAGGAACATCAGGAAACATCGATCCAAGATACCTAGGTGAACAGTATTGGGCAGATGGAGTTCTATATAATAATAAGGGTGAAAAAATAAGTCGAAATGTTCCGTCCTCAACGAATTTTGCCATCTGGTGGGATGGAGATTTGTTAAGAGAGCTCCTTGATAAAAACCGAGTGGATAAATGGGATTATATCAATGAAACAACAGTCAATTTGTTAACAGCAGAAGAATGTGAGTCGAATAACGGGACGAAGGCAACACCGTGTTTGCAGGCCAACTTATTTGGAGACTGGAGAGAGGAAGTCGTCTGGCGTACAAAAGATAGTACCGCGCTTCACATCTACACAACGACAGACGTGACCGACTACAAATTGCATACCCTTATGCATGATTCTGTCTATCGTCTTGGTATTGCTTGGCAAAATACGGCCTATAATCAGCCGCCTCATACGAGCTATTATCTTGGAGTCGGCATGGAGACAGCTCCAAAACCTCATATTTACGTGGTTAAATCTAAGGAATTAGAAGGGAAAGAATCACCATTATGGTAGAGACTTATCCAAGCGTTTGCTTAGCGAGTGATTCGACGTGTCAAACTTATTCCAAGGAGGCAGCTCCGCAGGCTGGTTGGGGGCAATTTATAAGTCAGTATTTTACCGACACTATCTCATTTTTTAATCATTCAATTGGCGGGAGGAGCTCGAAAACCTTTGTGGAAGAAGGGCGTCTTGATGCTATTGTGGATGAGATAAAAGAGGGAGACTATTTATTGATTCAAATGGGTCACAATGACTCCACTCTTTCGAAGCCTGAAAGATACACCGACCCTTTCACTGCTTACAAAAAGTATTTAAGAATGTATGTAGATGGCGCCCGTGAAAAACAAGCCATTCCTATTTTAATGACGCCTGTTGGCCGTCTGCACTATGAGAATGGCGAATTTATTAATGACTTCCCTGATTACTGTGAGGCAATGAAGCAAGTGGCAGAAGAGGAGGAGGTCCTTCTCATTGATCTCATGTCTCTGAGCTTAGCGTATTATGAATCTATTGGTTATGGCGAGGCTAAAACCTTGTTTATGGTTTCGTTTAACGGAACAGACCATACTCATTTTACGGAGAAAGGTGCCGACGCCATTGCTTGCCTCGTCTCACAAGCAGTCAAAAGGCTTGAATTGAACCTATCCTTTAAATGAGACCCCAGTGATTAAAGGGAAGCTAGTACTTGAGCCATATGAGTTTCGTGTCATTGGAATGCTCCAAAACTAATATAGCTGTGAGGACTCTGCCAAATTCTTTTAATAATCTCTGACATGGCAGCCTTATAATGTGATAATATATTATTAGAATATTTTTGATTATTCAAGGGGTTTGGAGGGTCTTTTATGCAGCTTGGCGGACTAACAGGTGGATTATATCGTCTCTCAGAATGGATTATGAGGTTTGCTTATTTAAATATTTTATGGGTAGGCTTCTCGCTTATTGGCTTATTCGTATTTGGAATAATGCCAGCAAGTTCTTCCATGTTTTCAATCGTGAGAAAGTGGCAAAGAGGGGAAACGGATCTGCCCATTTTTAAAACCTTTTGGCAGCATTACAAAAAGGATTTCGTTAAAATCAACCTAATCGGTATTGTTTTATATATTATTGGATCGATTGTCTATATGGATATTTTTTATATGAAGTCGGTGAATGGCTTCAGCTCGATACTAGTTTTTGCCGCTTTTTGTATAATTGCGTTTCTTTATTTACTTCTCATTCTGTACATCTTTCCTACCTTTGTCCATTTTGATTTAAAGATTCCTCACTACTTTAAGTATTCCCTTTTATTTGCTCTGACTAATATTATTGGCACCATCATTATGATCGGGGCCGCCCTCGCGACTTGGTTTCTTATTCGAGTTCTTCCTGCCTCATTACTCTTTTTTAGTATGAGTCTTTTGGCTTTTGTCTTGATGTGGGCAGCTAATCTAGGTTTTTCTAAAGTAACGGCGATACAAGAAGCGGATGATCCGAAAACGCTTAATAATGAAAGCTAGTTTTGTAGTCTATGAAGGGCGCTTTGAGCGTGGGATGGATAGCAGGTAAAAAAATATGCAACATTGATTAAAGCGCCTTCAGTAAAGCTCTAATAGAAAAAACAAAATGATTGGAGGAGTCCGTTTTGATTTCTGAAACTTATAATTTATGGATCAAAGAGGCTTACACCTATCCTGTTATGGGTGACTTTATTCCAACTATTACATCCTATATTCATGAGGATGATAAGGTAAGACCCGCCATGATTGTTGTCCCCGGCGGCGGCTATTCGGTTGTGTCTCCTACCGAAGGGGAATTAGTAGCAATGGAATTTTACCAGAAAGGCTACAATGCTTTTGTCGTTACTTATACAACCAATTTATTAAGGACAACTCCTTTGAAATTTCAACCTTTAAAAGATTTATCTAAAGCCGTTGTTTTTGTGAGAAAACAAGCTGAACTTTTTTGTATTAATCCCGATAAAGTGGCAGTTTGCGGATTTTCGGCAGGTGGGCATCTGACAGGAAGCCTTGCCGTGCATTACGACGCAGAGGAATTGGTTTTGGGTGAAGAGTATGCGGGCATTCGTAATCGCCCGAATGCGGTTATTTTATCCTATCCGGTCATTACTTCAGGAGACTTCGCTCATAAGGATTCCTTTATAGCCTTATTAGGGGAAGAGGCAAGCCAAGAAGAATTAGACTATATGTCCTTGGAAAAACAGGTCACGGACCAAACCCCCCCTGTCTTTATATGGCATACTGTATCCGATGAAACCGTTCCAGTCGAGAATAGTTATCTATTTGCCGAAAGCTGCAAAAATCATGGGGTTCCATTTGAACATCATGTGTTTGGGAATGGGCCTCATGGACTTTCATTAGCTAACACAGATTGGGCTACTGGAAATTATGGCCAGGATTATACGTTGAATCAAGTCTATGAAACCATGCAGTATCTAGTTGACCATGGCCTTGACTTACCATCGCCTTTTAATAGATTGGGACCCGTTCCAAAGGGGACTGATGTCAAAGAGATATTGAGGCTGAAGTCGAAGGAGAATAGGCAGGACTTAAAGCCAGATGAGGGCATTGCCATATGGCCAACCTTAGTCCATAACTGGTTGAAGAAAACATGGGGACTGGCAGACTGAACTTTTTTGAAAGAGCTTTTTTTTGGGGAGCTTGTTGGTTTACCTTAAGGGGCCTTAACTGGTAAGTTCGATTTAGCAACATGCAGCGTTTTCAAGCTAAATGCTTGTCCTTGTGATCTGCCTAGTATTACTATTGAAAACAATCAGTCTATTAAAAACGGTTTGATTTAAATGATAGGAAAGGGATGACAGGAATGAACTATACAAGCATTGGGAAATCAACGGAGACGATCCCGGTAATCGGACAGGGGACGTTTAAGTTTGGCGAAGATCCAGCTGAAGCAAAGGCCGAAATTGAAGCACTGAGATATGGGATAGAGAACGGGTTGACGTTAATTGATACAGCTGAAGGGTATGCCAATGGCGGTTCGGAGCGAATTGTTGCAGAAGCGATCAGCGACTGTCGCAATCAGGTTTTTGTATCGACCAAAGTGTCTCCAGGAAACTGCTCCTATCAAGGAGTGATTGACGCGGCGGAGGGGAGTCTCGAACGCTTAAAAACCGATTATATCGATCTTTATTTTCAGCATTGGCCAAGTAAAGAACATGCCATCGAAGAAACGATGCGGGGAATGGCTTACTTAGTCGATAAAGGCTTAGTCAAGTACATAGGTGTCAGTAATTATACGCCGGACATTCTTGCAGAGGCGCAAAAGGCTCTTGGCAGTCACATGCTTTCCTGCAATCAAGTTGGCTATCATTTGAATGACCGGCGAATTGAGAATAATGTCTTACCTTATTGCCAAGAAAATGGGATCACAGTGATGGGCTATTCCCCATTTGGCTATGCCCCTGAGCTATTCGGTGGACTTGGATTCCCACATGAAGGGACCGAGCAAAGAGCGGCACTTGAAAAGATTGGTCAAAAATATGAGAAGACTGCCTATCAAGTGGCTTTGAATTGGCTTCTTAGACAAGAGGGCTTTGTCACGATTCCAAAGGCGAAAAGTATCGAACATATTAAAAGCAATCTAGGCGCTTTAGGATGGGAACTGTCCGAGGAAGACTTGAGTCTTATAGATCGCTTCTTTCCTAGACCAGACGAGGGGATGCCGTTAATTAACTATTGAAGTCGATGTCGTCATCTAATTATGGAATCACTTGTCTACAACCAGATTGTAGGGAATGGTTTAGATTCAACTGTGTAAGTGGGAATGGATTTTAGCATTATGAAATGATTTAATCGACTTATTTGAGCTGCAGACAGAGGTTTGCAGTTCTTTTTTATATTATCAGGAATCATAAGTTGTCTTTAAAGTCCTAAGAGAGAAGAATTGGCTTTCTCGTAAGCCAGCAAGATGCGAAGACAATGAAGCAAAATCATGGAGGCGTTTCAAGCATTAGGCTCGCTTTCGTTTTTTTAAGAATGAAAGTAAAGAATCCCATCTGTCCTTAATACCAAGTGAGTATATAACATAAGAAGAATATCTTATTTCAATGTATGGGCCGAATTGTTTGGTAGACCCTATAAGGTAATAGAAGCCTGAGCATGTGCATCCTTACCTCATTTGTAATCAATTGATAAAATTTTAACTGGATCTCATTTTTTGAGACCATCTACAATAAAATGAAAAGCCCAATCGGTAGTCTTCAGGACCTAATTGTGGAACACAAGAACCGTCCCTATGTTTCATTTGGCCTATTCACTCCGTCGTTAAATTATGTCAGGATGAAAGAGTGTGCGGTCATTTGTGAAAAACACAGAATTTAAAAAAGGATTGTTAATAAACTTATACTAATGAAAGTGTTTGTCTCACTTAAGGAGGACATATATAGGATGGATTATGGCGTACTTATTATAAGAATAATGATTGCGATTGTTTTTATTGGGCATGGGACCCAAAAGTTGTTTGGTTGGTTTGGCGGCTATGGGGTGAGCGGGACGGGCCAGTGGCTTGAGTCGATCGGTTTCCGCCCAGGAGGTAAGATTTGGGCGGTTATCGCAGGATTATTCGAGCTTGTCGGAGGCGTGTTATTTGGCATCGGTTATCTTTTACCCGTTGCGGCAGCGCTGATTGGTGTTATTATGATGGATGCCATTTTGACTGTGCACTTGAAGAATGGTTTCTGGATTGATAAAGGCGGCTTTGAATATAATGTATTTATTATTGTCATCGTAATCGGGATTGCCATTATGGGCCCGGGAAAGTATGTTTTGGTGTCTTTCTAGTCATTAAGGTGGTTAAGCTACTTTTTTAGAGGCTACCGTTAATTTATTTTCGAAGTGGAGTTTTTAAGCTTAAATTAAAGTTAGCCTTATAGAATAAATGCAGGTTGGATGACAAACGTGGTCATCACAGTTATCAGCGTAGGCGGGGCTGTTACTAGTCAAGAAGTTCCTCTAAAAGACGGCAATGAGGAGCAACATTAAAGCTTTGGCAGTGAACTTGTAGTTTAAAAATTAGGACAAACACACTAAATGAAGAAACTCTCCATTTGGAATGCTATTTTCCATGAGGGGAGTTTTTCTCCTTTTTGGTAAGACTATTATGAAGTCAGGACAATAAGGTTTCCCGTATATTTAAAAAGGGAAATAAAGGAAGGGGTTTTATCAATGTCAGATGTTGTATTAACCGCCAGTGTTTCAGCAGTAGGTGGACGTGAGGGACATGTTCAATCGGAGGATGGAAACATTAATTTAGATGTGGCAATGCCTGGAACATCGCGTGCTAAATCACTCCCTGATGCAACGAATCCGGAACAATTATTTGCTGCCGGCTATTCGGCTTGTTTTGACGGGGCCCTTCAATTAATGGCTCAAAAAGAGGGGATTAAATTTGAATCAGAAGTGACGGCTTCTGTGAGCTTGTTGAAAGATCAAAGTGATGATGGCTTCAAACTTGGCGTGACACTTCATGTAAAAGGATCCGGTATTGATCAGACCGTTCTTGAGGACCTTACTCAAAAGGCACATGGCTTCTGTCCCTATTCCAAGGCGACACGCGGAAACATCGATGTTCATTTGGAATGTGAAGTTGTTAGTTAACTCCTAATTTTTCTATTTTAATAGGTCATTCGCCAGAGTCACACCCGACAGCAGTTGTTGTCGGGTGTGACTCGTTGTGTGGTTATCCTTCTATAGTAAGCAAAATCGTATAAATCAACAAAACAGAGGATACAAATTCTTACGCGAATGAGTATCCTTTTTAGCTTGCGAGTTGATGGTTTCTCCTCCATAACTTTGTATTAAACTTGTTCTGTCTGATCAGGTTCGACTACTTCATAGAAGCGCAAGGTTTTCTTGAACGGGTATTGAGGTTCTACACCGGATTCTTTTTTTCTTTGCCGCCGGGCTTTATGCTCCTCGACGTGGGCATCTCTTGAGATCCAAGCTTTAAAATGATCTTGTTTTTCCCATTTAGAGACAAAGACATATTCAATCGTATCCTTATGGTCTGTACGCCAGCACTCATAAGAGACTAACCCCGAAGCGCCTTGGATATCTTGTTCGTTTTTCCGGGCCTTCGCTTTTAAACGATCTTCTCCGGCCTTATCGACCTCAAAGCATGCATTGGTTACAAACATGAAAAAGCCTCCTTTAGTGTGGTTTCTCTCTAGTTTAAAGTATATCAGATAATGATAATCATTATCAATTAAAAAATGCAATCAACTTAACTAGAAGAAGCCATTCTCCAAGATTATTCAGTTTAAAGGAAAGAGCAGATGGTTCAAAACAAATTAAATATTTTATTGGAAAATACGTGAAATTAGGAATTGACGAGTCAATCATTCTAACCTATAATGAGAATCAATATCAATTAAAGTGATAATGATTCTCATTATCACTGATGGATGGGTGGTGAAGCTGGAATGAGAAAGTTCGTAAGTTTCCTTAGTCTGCTTGCATTTTTGGTCTTTATTAGTGGTAGTCAGCAGGCTTTGGCAAATGGAAATAAAGGAGGTGTGACAACAGCCATTAAGTTGTCAAGCGCTATTACCCAGAGCCTTACTGAGAATCAAATGAGTCAGGCGAAGGAGGCTCTTGAGAAATTAAAACAATGGTGGCGCGTGAATAAATTAGACGTCCAGCATCAATCCTTTGATGCGTATGTGTCAATTAATCAAGATCTATCTAAGGTTTCGTTGGATTTGTTAAATAATCAAACTCAACAAGGACTAAACGATGCTCAAACCTTACATACTTCATTTAAGACTCTTCAGAATAAGCAGTCGCCTGATCAAGGCCAATCAACTAGTAAGCAAAACCTAGCTGCCTATGTTCAGCAGCTTCAAGACACTAAAGCGCTTCTTCAGCAGAAAAAATGGTCAGAAGCGCAACAGCAGATTCAAACCTTGCAGAAGAATTGGTTAGCGGTCGAAGGAGACGTCGTCAGCCAATCGCAAAAAGTCTACAGCGATTCTGAAAACAATCTCGTGCTTCTAGGAGCCTATGTGAATACTCCGGATAAACGGAGTCAGACCGTCCCTTTAATAGACCAAATGATTTTCTCACTCCAACCATTAGCCGATGCTGATTATGGACTTTGGGATGCGGCCCTAATCCCCATTAGGGAAGGGTTTGAAGCTTTATTAGTTGTAGGGGCTCTTCTTACTTTTGGCAAGAAGGCTAATTCCAAGAAGGCTAATCATTGGGTGTGGGGCGGTACATTAGCAGGCATTCTCTGTTGTTTGATCGTCGGTGGAATTGTGGCCTTTCTTTTTTCTTCTCAAGCCTTTGGGAACAACAATTCTTTAATCAATGGATGGTCCGGCGTCATTGCGAGCCTCATGCTGCTTTACGTAAGCTATTGGCTGCACCGAAACTCCGATATTAAGCGCTGGAATGCTTTTATTAAAACCCAGACTGAAAAAGCGATGACAAATGGCCGCATGCTATCCTTCGCCTTTATTGCTTTTCTTGCCATTGTGCGTGAGGGCATGGAAACCGTGATCTTTTTGATCGGAATGGCCAGTCGAATGTCTGCTGCACAGCTTACAGGAGGGATTGCGGTTGGGTTTGGCATTTTAATCATTATTGGGTTTCTCATGTTAAAGATTGGAATCCGGCTTCCTCTCAAGCCCTTTTTCTTGATCTCAAGCCTTATTGTTTTTTACTTATGCTTTAAATTTATGGGGTCAGGCATCCATAGCCTGCAGATGGCAGGTATCTTCCCTTCAACAGTCAGCAATGAATTGCCATCTTTAAACGCATTAAGTATTTATCCTTCTTGGTACAGCGCGTTGCCTCAACTGATTTTTCTTCTTTCCGGAATTTTCGTTTTGGCATTTAACAAATGGAAGCAACTTAAAACCAATCAAACGATCAATCAGGAGGTTGTCTAACAATGTTTCATTCTAGAAAATTAGTATTTAGCCTGCTTGGAACCCTTTTACTTATCCCGGGTATTGCTGGCTGCAGCACATCCTCATCTACTACTCAGAAGGAAGGGGCAACCGCTGCGGCCACACCGCAAACGGCTGTTCAAAAAGGGACTAAAAAGATGGAGGATTTGGTCAGTCAGCTTCAGAAAGCGCTGGCTAATAAGGATATCGATGAGGCCAAATCCAAAGGAAAAGCGATTAATGATCAGTGGCTTGCCTATGAAAATAGTGTACGTGGCAAATTCCCTTTACTCTATGCGGATATTGAGAAGTATGAACAACCGATTTATGCCCAGTCCAATATGGATCAGCCTGATTTTAAGGCGATGACTGATCAAGCAACGCATCTTCAGAGTACTCTCAAGCAATTGATGACGGCCAAAGAAACGGCAGAAAAAGAGTCCAAAGTACTGAACGCTGCGGTTGACAGTTATAAACAATATGTAGAGGAGCAGGTTGATCAGCTTGTTAAGACCACTCAGGCTTTCGCAAAGGCCATTGATAGCGGAAACCTGACCGAAGCGAAGAAACAGTACGTCGCTGCGCGTCCTTACTATGAGCGAATTGAACCGATTGCTGAGAGCTTGGGTGATTTGGATCCGCGGATCGATGCTCGGATTAATGACGTGGATGATGTCTCAAAATGGACCGGGTTCCATGAGATTGAACGCTCTCTCTATGAAAAAAACACGTTGGACGGGCAAAAGAAATATGCTGATCAGCTTGTAAGTGATGTTGCGGACCTGCAAGAGAAGGTTAAAACCATCCAATTGAAGCCTAAAGAAATGGTGGCCGGCGCAATGGATCTGTTGAATGAAGCCGCTACGTCAAAAATAACAGGGGAGGAAGAGCGGTATTCGCATATTGACTTGGTGGATTTACAGGCGAATTTGGATGGCTCAGAGGCTGTTTACCAAGCTGCCATTCCGGCTCTAAACGTCCAACATAAGGAACTCGCTGATCAGATCGATAAACAATTTCAAGTAATTGACAATGAACTCTTGAACTATCAATCAAATGGACAATTTGAGAGTTACTCAGATTTTGAGAAAAATAAAGATAACGTTCGCCAGTTAAGTGATGAACTTGAAAAATTATCAAAACTAATGGCACAGACAGCTACTATTTTTTAACAATAGCTTGAGGTGAGTAAAGTGACAGATAGAGAAAACAAACAACGATACACACGTCGCGATATGTTGAAAATGGGTGCCGTAACAGGTTCGAGTTTGGTTATCGGAGCAAGCGGTTTTGGTTTAATAGCCAATCTTCTCGACCCTCCTGCAAAAACTGCAAAGGTAGCTGCGAAAACGACAGAGGACGTCATTCCTTTTTATGGAGAGCATCAGGCAGGAATTATCACACCGCAACAGACCTATATGTATCTAGCGAGTTTTGAGCTCATGACAGAAAGCAAACAAGAGGTCGTGAAATTATTTAAGCGCTGGACGAAACTAGGAGAGCTCTTTACGGTTGGCAATTGGGAACTAGATTCCGCCAATAAGGCTCTCCCCCCTAATGACACAGGGGAAAGTATCGGCTTTTCACCAGGGAATCTGACCATGCTTCTAGGTTTAGGACCAACCTTTTTCTGGAAAAACGGAAAGGATCGTTTGGGGCTGGCTCATAAAATGCCTAAGTTCTTGAAAAAGATACCAAATGTCGGAAATCAGAAATTGGATCCCAATCTATCAGATGGAGATATTTGCATCCAGGTATGCTCTGAGGATAAGCAGGTTGTCTTCCACGCTATTCGAAATTTAATAAAGGAGGGAGTCGGTACGGTTTCCTTAAAATGGCTTCAGGATGGTTTTTTTAGCGGGGCTAAAGGGGAGACGAAGCGTAATCTCTTTGGTTTTAAAGACGGGACGGCCAATCCTAGCTTAGCTAATAAGAAAGAGGTAAAGGAAATTGTGTGGGCCGGTTCCGATGAGCCGAGTTGGATGGTTGGCGGAACCTATTTAGCCTATCGGAAAATTCGAATGTTTATAGAAGAATGGGATCAGGACTCCCTGCAAGATCAAGAGGATACATTGGGAAGGCGAAAACAATCAGGGGCTCCGATGGGAAAGGTGCATGAGTTTGATGAGGTCGACGCTAGTAAAATGCCCGTTGATTCACATGTCAGGATTACTCATACCACGGGAGACCCGATCTTACGCCGCTCCTATAACTATGCAAATGGGGTGGATGCACTTACAGGTAAGATGGAGGCTGGCTTAGCTTTTATTAGTTTTCAAAAAAATCCTTGGAAATCCTTTTTTCCAAAATTAAAGAAGATGGGAGAATCGGATGCGTTAAATGAATACACAATGCACATCGGATCAGCGCTATTTGCTGTTCCACGGGGAGTTAAAAAAGGGGAATATATCGCGCAGCCTTTATTTGAGCTGTAACACTAACATCACGACTTAGAAAGCAGGGAGAAGAAATGGGATTAGGTCCAACAAGCATTATCCTTATTGTTATAGTGGCATTTATCATCTTTGGTCCCAAGAAGTTACCCGAATTTGGTAAATCAATTGGGATGACCCTCCGTGAATTCAAAAAGACAACTTCTGGCCTTTTAGATGAAAAAGAGGAAGCTGAAATCACTTCAAAGAAACAAGAGAATGACAGCTAAACAAGGCAAGCTTCAAGCTAACTCCGCACCCATCAACAGGTGAGAGCCATGAATTTGTCATAATGCCCCAGGGGAGTAGAGCTAAATAAGAATAAAAGTCATTCTCAATTAAAAAATAAAAGAGAATGACTTTTCCATTTTTCATATGTTTTTATCAGGAATTAAATTGGACTTTCTTCTCATTCTGAAAGAGTAAGTAATGGGCGTTCTTTACTTTTTCCTCAATATAGTCAATGGAGTAGTCACCTATGGGGTCGACAAGGTCACCAATGGCCCGAGAGAGGTTATCGATCACATTAAATAATGTCTCCATTTGCCTCGGTTCTTTCCTAAAATTCATCTCATCCATAATCTCGTGAGCAAGATGTTGAACATTTCTCAAGCGGTTTTCCTTTGTCAGCACATGCCTCATCCTCCTCATTGATGTCTCACGCTAATGGTTAAAATATATGGTTCATTATGCGAAAACATGAGTCAAATCCAAAGAAGAAAGAGGCAATTTCAATCGGCTATCTTTTTGGCACCAATATTTTTTAGGTGGAAATAATTTGATTTTTCAATTATGATGGGTCTATTGTTGAGTGTTTGTTTATTAGTTGTTTCATAGGGAAGGTTGATTTTTTTTGGTTGTTCATCATTTGGATCCGACATTATTGCTATTATTAGTCCTTTTTGGTTTTTTAGCGGCTTTCATTGATTCAGTTGTGGGAGGCGGGGGACTAATATCATTGCCGGCTTTACTGTTTACGGGACTTCCGCCAGCCGCTGCAGTGGCAACCAATAAACTGGCAGGGACATTAGGTTCTTTGACTAGCACTATCATGTTCTATCGTTCAGGAAAACTTGATTTGAAATCGATTTATAAGCTCTTTCCTCTCGTTTTCATTGGGTCCATGCTTGGGGCCTGGACGGTCCATCGAATGAATCCGGATGTTTTAAAGCCTTTAATGCTAGTCATGCTAGCCGCTGTCGCCGTCTATACGATTTTTAAGAAAAACTGGGGACAGGTGTCGACCTATCAAAAAATGTCTTCCCAGCGTCTGGGCGTTTTTATGACCTTAGTTTTAGTAATTGGCTTCTATGATGGGTTTATCGGTCCTGGCACAGGCTCCTTTCTAATCTTTGCTTTTTTGATGATTGGCTTTGATTTCTTAAAGGCGGCAGGGAATGCCAAGTTTTTAAATTTTGGCAGTAATATTGCGGCTTTGCTGATGTTTATCTTTCTTGGACAAGTCCATTATGGCTATGGCATACCGATGGGTTTAGCTCAAATAGCCGGTTCAATCTGTGGCTCCAGCTTTGCCATAAAAAAAGGCGGCGGCTATGTGCGTGCGCTTTTTATCATCGTCACCTTCCTGTTGCTCACTAAAAATGCCTATGATTATTTTTTCTAACAAAGAGAAAAACCAGTTCCCTGAAAAAAGGAAACTGGTTTTCTAGTTAGCTTTTAACTAATTAAACTTCTGTTTGAACCTCTTCTTTTGTTGCAGGCTCCAAGTGCTTTTCAAGGAAATCAAGGACAAGCCGGTCAGCTATGATTTCATTTTAGGACTGACGCCTGCAAAGAAAGTGGTGCTATCTTCACCTTTAATTAAAAGCTCATCTTCACCTGAATCTAGATGATAGATTCGGGTGTTCATAAACTTGGGATTGCCTTGACTTGTGACGTAGTAGAGTCGATTTCCGTCCTTCGTCAAATGACCAAAAAGGAATTTATCTTGCTTGTCTCCCGTAAGAACAGGATGCGGCCTTCCTCTGGCAACAGGAATGGCATATATTTGATAGTTCTCATCGCCATCCTTGTCAAAGGCAGTCAGGATGAATTGACCATTTGGATCGAACTAAGCAAATTGGCTACTTTGGTTATTGTAAGTGAGGGCGTAAGGATAAGTGGAAGGGAGGTCCATTGCCCATAAATTGAAAGCCCCGCTTAAATTGCTGCTGAAAACGAGCTTTGTTTCATCTTTGTTCACAGTAAAATGAGAGATCGAATAGGTCCGCAAAAATTGCTCGATATCTGGTCTTGGAAATGAAATAGGCATAGCAACCTCCTAGAGTCATAGATTGTCCCTAGGTTTAATTAAGTAAAAAAGAATGAAAGGGCTGGGATATACTAATATTGTATAAAATTTAGTAAAATTAATAAAATTAAATTGATTTAAAAAATACGATTTATTACAGAGGAATTCATGGAAACGATCCCGAACTTTTATTAATAGAATAGATTTGTTTTGACAATTAGAACTAGAGGGGGATTAGGGTGTGGGAACACTAAAACGCAAAGGGAAAGCGTATTCCGTTGAGTCTTTTTTTAAGTCAGAATCCTTGTTTGGCGGCTCCTTTTCACATGAGGGGGATCGGCTCCTTTACACAAGTGACCGAACAGGTGTTTATAATGCCTATTCTATTTCGACGTCTGGCGGTGAGCCAGCGGCCAAAACGGAGTCAACGAAAGATACGATTCAAGCGCTCTCTTATTTTCCTCATGATGACCGCTTTTTGTTCATGAAAGATTTAGGCGGTAATGAACTATTGCATATTTATGTCGGGGAAGAGGATGGTACGACAAAGGAGCTGACATTGGGAGACACCGCTCGTGCAGAATTTTACGGATGGACGCATGAAGGGGATGCTTTTATTTATGGTTATAATGGGCGGGACCCTCGTTATATGGATGTCTATCTTATGTCGACAACCAGCTATGAAGCGACCTGTTTGTTTGAAAACACCGAGGGATATCAGTTCCATGCCCTGTCGGCTGATCAAAAGCAGTTGGCTTTGTCCAAAGTAACGAGTGCCAATGATACCAACATGTATGTCTATGATTTGGAAACACAGGCGCTTACTCATTTGAGCGATCATGAGGGGGATGCCCATTTTTTGCCGCAAATGTTTGATCGGACTGGAGGCAGTTTGTATTACTTAACGGATTTGGATGATGAATTTTTGCAGCTCAAGAAAATCGATTTAACAACGGGACACTCTTCTCTTGTCTTAGCGGAGCCATGGGATATAACCAGTGCTGCTTTTTCCCATGCCTATCGGTACATGAAATATATAGTGAATGAGGATGGGACCTATACGACGAAAGTTCTTGATCAGGCAACAGGCGAACGACTAGAAATTAAAGGCTTTTCACAAAGAGCTCTGACTCAATTAACGATCTCCCGCAGTGAAGCCATGCTCTGTTTCTACAGCAATACGTCCACGATGACCCCTAACCTGTTTGTCTATCATATCAAGTCTGAGAGGCTAATCCAATTAACGAATACACTCAGTCCGGACCTTGATTCAACGGATTTAGTTGAAGTTGAAGTGGTGCGTTTCCCCGCATCTGATGGGCTAATGATTCCCGCCATCCTTTATAAACCACATTTAAATGAGGTTGAAAAAGTACCTGCCCTTGTTTGGGTACATGGCGGCCCCGGTGGTCAATCCTTAGCTCACTACAATGTGCTTATGCAATACCTGGCTAATCAAGGTTATGCAGTTCTTGCGGTGAATAATAGAGGAAGCTCGGGTTATGGAAAATCCTTCTTTAAAGCAGCTGACCATCAGCACGGCGAGATTGATCTGGCGGATTGCCTATCGGGAAGAGACTATCTTCAAACATTGGATTATATTGATGCGGAGAAGATTGGAATCATTGGAGGCAGCTATGGGGGTTATATGGTTGGAGCCGCCCTTGCTTTTCAGCCAGATGCCTTTAAGGTGGGAGTTAATATTTTTGGAGTGATGAACTGGGAGCGGACTCTGAAGAGCATCCCGGCATGGTGGGAATCAGGACGTGAGGCTTTGTATAGAAAAATAGGAAATCCATACACAGAAGTTGACTATATCCGGTCTATTTCCCCGCTTTTTCATGCGGATCAAATCACGAAGCCCCTTATTGTCTTACAAGGGGCGAATGATCCTCGAGTGCTTAAAGTCGAATCCGACGAAATTGTCGAAGCAGTAAAGAAAAATGGCGTGCCCGTGGACTATATCGTGTTTGACGATGAAGGTCATGGTTTTACGAAAAAGGCGAATCAAATCAAAGGCTATCAAGCGATCGTTGACTTTTTGAATTGCCATCTTGCCGCATAACGCATAAGAATGCCAGCAATCTTAAATTGGGCGGTGCTACCCCCTTCCGAATTCTGCCATTTCCTCATAGGATGTATTAATCCTTTAATAAAGGGGGTATGAGGATATGGCATACGCAGCAGGTTGTGGTTTCGGCGGCGGTTTTGCTTTAATCGTTGTCTTATTCATCCTCTTAATCATTGTTGGTACGTCTTACGTCTACTAAAATGACCATTATATAAAAGACCGTCTAGCTTCTCTGAAAGGAGAACTCAGACGGTCCTTTTAAATTTGGAGGGGAACTGAGAAGGTTTGGGGTGGGGGATCCGAGAAGATTGGGGAGAATTCAAGAAGG
Organism: Pullulanibacillus sp. KACC 23026; assembly: GCF_029094525.1. Taxonomy (NCBI): domain Bacteria; kingdom Bacillati; phylum Bacillota; class Bacilli; order Caryophanales; family Sporolactobacillaceae; genus Pullulanibacillus; species Pullulanibacillus sp. KACC 23026. The sequence continues at coordinate 1,139,887 of NZ_CP119107.1, forward strand.
TTTGGCGGAAATCCGAGAAGGTTAGGGAGAAATCCGAGAAGCTCGACCAAACATCCAAGAAGGTTAGTCAAAGATCCGAGAAACTCGACCAAACATCCCAGAAGGTCACCAAAAAATCCGAGAAGGTTAGCCTAATCCCAAAAGGTTTGAGAAATATCCAAGAAGCTCGGCCAAATATCCCAGAAGGTTAGTCAAAAATCCGAGAAGCTCGACCAAACATCCCAGAAGGTCACCAAAAAATCCGAGAAGGTTAGCCTAATCCCAAAAGGTATGAGAAAAATCTAAGAAGGTTGGCCAAATATCCAAGAAGGTCAGCCAAACATCCCAGAAGGTCAGCAAAAAATCCGAGAAGGTTAGCCAATCCCAAAAGGTTTGAGAAATATCCAAGAAGCTCGGCCAAATATCCCAGAAGGTTAGTCAAAAATCCGAGAAGCTCAGCCAAACATCCCAGAAGGTCACCAAAAAATCTGAGAAGGTTAGCCTAATCCCAAAAGGTATGAGAAAAATCTAAGAAGCTCGGCCAAATATCCCAGAAGGTTAGTCAAAAATCCAAGAAGCTCAGCCAAACATCCCAGAAGGTCACCAAAAAATCTGAGAAGGTCAGCCAATCCCAAAAGGTATGAGAAAAATCTAAGAAGGTTAGTCAAAAATCCAAGAAGCTCAGCCAAACATCCCAGAAGGTCACCAAAAAATCTGAGAAGGTTAGCCTAATCCCAAAAGGTTTGAGAAATATCCAAGAAGGTTGGCCAAATATCCAAGAAGGTTAGTCAAAAATCCAAGAAGCTCGACCAAACATCCCAGAAGGTCACCAAAAAATCCGAGAAGGTCAGCCAATCCAAAAGGTATGAGAAAAATCCAAGAAGCTCGGCCAAACATCCAAGAAGCTCACCCAAAAATCCAAGATGCCCACAAAAAAATCCCAAAACCTCCCCCAAAGAAGTCCATGAGAGTCAGTTGTATCAATAAAATTAAAAGGTGAGTGTCAAACTAACTTAGAGTCTAAGTTCTTATGGTGAGCATAACCTTTGCATTCAAAACGGTCTGGATATAAACTTCGGAAAAGGAATGATTGACGGTTTATTCCTATGTAAACAGTTGATATTATCTTATTGATTGTAGGTGAACTAGAAATATGACAACTAATCAGTCCAACACATCATTAAAGACTATAAAACGTTCTGTCCTTGATCTTGCGCCCATTTTGTCAGGGCAGACGGCACGGGATGCTTTACACAATAGCCTGAATTTAGCTCAAGCAACGGAACAATCTGGTTATACACGTTACTGGGTGGCTGAGCATCATAATATGCCGGGTATTGCGAGCTCGGCAACGGCTGTTCTTATTGGCTATTTGGCAGGGGGGACAAAGACGATTCGAGTCGGTTCAGGGGGCATTATGCTTCCCAATCATGCTCCTCTGATAGTGGCAGAACAATTTGGCACACTTGAGTCACTTTATCCAGGCCGTATTGATCTTGGTTTAGGCAGGGCACCTGGAACCGACCAATTGACGTCAATGGCGCTTAGAAGAGACTTAAGAGGTTCAGTGAATGATTTCCCTGATAATGTCCAGGAATTGATTAGCTATTTTAAACCGGAGACTGAAGGAGCACGAGTTAGAGCGATTCCTGGTGAAGGACTTCATGTGCCAATCTGGCTGCTTGGCTCTAGTACTTTTAGTGCTCAATTAGCTGGAATGCTTGGCTTGCCATTTGCTTTTGCCAGTCATTTTGCTCCCCAGCAGTTGAGTGATGCCCTCTATCTCTACCGCCATCATTTTACACCTTCTGCTTATTTGGAGAAGCCTTATGTCATGGCAGGTGTCAATGTCATTGCAGCGGAAACGGATGAAAAGGCGGAGTATCTCGCTTCCTCACTTTACCAATCATTCCTCGGAATTATTCGTGGTTCACGGAGCCTGCTCCAGCCTCCTGTTGAAAACATGGCTGAGCACTGGAACCCGATAGAAGAAGCCCATGTTCGAGAACAGCTTCAATATACATTTGTTGGCGGTCCGGAAACGATACATGACAAGCTTGAAAAATTCACTAAAGAAGCGCAAGTCGACGAAATCATCATTGCCTCAAACATCTATGACCAAGAAGCGCGAATTAAGTCCTACCAAATCGTCGCAGAACAGTGGAACTAACACTTAAATTAAAGGGGACTGTCTAACCTATTTTCATAGGAGACAGTCCTTTTTACGTTTCCTTATTATAATTTAACAATTGTGCGCCCTTTTGCTTGGCCTTTCAATAGAAGGGGCAAGGCATCTAGTAAGTCGTCGAGCGTGATTTCGCGGTGAAGCGTTGATTCTAGGTACTCTGGTTTAAGATCAGTGGCCATTCGTGACCAAAGAGGGGCACGTTCTTCCATTGGACAAAAAACAGAGTCAATGCCTATGAGACGAACGCCTCTTAGGATAAAAGGGAAGACAGTGGCTGGGACACTTGTTCCACCAGTAAGCCCGCTAACCGCTGCAACACCATTATAATGAAGTTTACTTAAAACAGCTGCGAGCGTGTCTTCGTCATGGTTGTCGCCTCTCTCCAATTTTGAAAATGGAAAAGGTGTACATACGAATAAAAAAAGCCCTGTTGCAGGTTATGCAACAGGGCTTTTGGTTATTGATTAATAAGCTAAGGTAAAGAGACCATTGATGTGTGAGAGGTAACGGAGGTTACTTGCTTCTTTCATCATGGTTGCTGGGAAGCCTTTAAGCGGTGTTTTGTGTCCGCCAATAATAGCGACCCCATCTTTACGGCCAAGGCTTGCAAGTGTACCAGAATCAACTGGGTTAAACTCATCCATTGGCTTATCATTGATAAGAGCAAATAAGTTGTAGCCAACGAGCTCGCCCATTTGCCATGAGTTTTGAGCGGTTGGAGCATATGGACGTTCGCCTTCTTTAGGGAAGGCAACGGCGCTGTCACCAACAACAAATACGTTCTTGTGAGAAGTCGATTGAAGGTGTTCATTTACAGTCGCACGACCGCGATTCACTTCTAGACCGGATTGGCCAACAAGCGGGTGACCTTGAACACCGCCGGTCCATACAAATGTGTTAGTTTCGATTTTCTCACCGTTTTTAAGGTCAACTACATTGCCTTCCACATTCGTTACAGGAACGCCTGTGATGAAGTTAACCCCACGTTTAGCAAGGCTTTCTGTTGCGCGCTCGATAAGGTTATCTGGTAATACAGGAAGAACCTTAGGACCTGCTTCAACAAGAGAAAGATTGATGTCTTCATATTTAACGCCATATTTTTTGCAAAGCCCTGGAAGAATGTCAGCAAGCTCACCAACAAGCTCGATTCCTGTTAAACCGCCGCCGCCGATAAGAATGGTGGCATCAGCTTTGTTGCCTGTTTCAGAGTACGCACGGATGCGGTTCTCAACATGCTTTTGAATATTTAAGGCATCTTCAGCAGATTTAAGGACAAAGCTGTTTTCTTCAAGACCAGGGATACCAAAGTAAGCGGTCGTGCTTCCGAGACCTACAACAAGATAATCGTAGCTTAAAGTAGATTGGTCATTTAAAGTAATGCTTTTCTTTTCAACATCAAAAGAAGCAACCGTTGCGATCTTAAGATCGATGTTTTTGCCTTTGAATAGTTTTTCTAATGGTAAAGTTACAGCTTGTTCTGTAACATTTCCAGCTGCCAGGCGATGTAATTCTGTAATAATTTGATGAGTTGGATATTGGTTAACAACTGTAATATAGGCATCTTCTTGGCTTAAATAATTGCGAGCTGTCAACGCTGTAAGAAGGCCGCCATAACCTGCGCCTAAGATGACGATATGTTTTGACATAATGAATCCTCCGTCCTTTAAGAAATAAGTTCAAATTAAATTACTTTTCTTTACGATTGGAAATTTCTAAGTAGGCGTTCAAGAAACGGAACACTTTTTGGATTTGTGGATCTTTAATAATCCTTAGTAGTCCAAATAAACCAATTGTTTCGTGGCTTGCTTCAGCCTGATCTTTCGCTTCAATAGCAGTAGCTGCCATTTTCTTTACGGAATCCGTTACTGGGTGAAGCACTTCTGTAATCGCCCCAACCGTGTCATTCTTAAGAACTTCGTCGGTTGCTAAGGATTTTACAACATCGTAGGAACTTGTCATAAGCGTGACTAATTCTGTTAATTTAGGAAGATTGTCGACAAGTGTTGTCAAAGATTCTTGTACTTCAGGCTTTAAAAGCTGGTCAATCACATCGAGTTTTGCAGCCTCAGCGGTTTGAACTTGAGTGTTTTCTGACATAACCGTAGTCTCCTTTTCTTTAGACCTGTCATTTGTCTGGCAGAAAAATAATAAGTGCACGAGAAGGGTGACAGATGACCGGTCTTTGATAATTCGTTCAATCGTTCACATTCTTCTGCAAAAAAACAAGTTGCTCAGTATTTCACATTCTTTTTTTGCAAAAAAAGAGATGAGGTGTAAGTACCCTCTTATTTATCCTATACAAGAATACCACTTTTTTCGTGTAAGAGCACTTAAATTGTGTTTTTTGTATAATAAAGATTTTTCAGAAAAAATCTTTGCTTTTTTAGTTGTTTCCATTTAGTGATGTTATTAGTTTCTCCGTTGTTTCATTTAATATGTCTGTTCAATGCTTTAATAAGTAAATAAAAAAGACACTTGAAAGAAGTGTCTTTTAATCGTGTATGGTTAGGAGTGATGGGGGACCTCTACCCATTTATCCGCCCATTGTTGAACTTGTTCCATGACAAAATGAAGGTCCTTGCCTTTGTCGGTTAATTCATATTCAATTCGAACTGGTGTTTCAGGATAAACGGTCCGAACAACAATACCGGAGGCCTCAAGTTCCTTCAGACGTTCAACGAGCATGCGGTCACTCATCTGGGGAATCATTTCAGAAATATCTCCAAAGCGATGGCAGCCTGCGAGTAAAGCATTGATAATTAAGCCAGTCCATCGTTTACCTAAAAGCTCAAAAGCTGTTTCAAATTTTGGGCATAATTTAATGTCCATGGTATCACCCCATTTGATCTTACTGTTATTATATCATAATTATTCCCATGTGAAACGCGTCTTCGCTTACTTAAAAAAGTAAATGAAAGTGATTGACTTATTAATTTTAGTATACTATACTTCGGTTATCAACTTAAATAAAGTAAGTGAGTATAAAAATTGGAGGCATACCTAATATGACTAAACAAGTATGGAACGTAGATCTTTCACACAGCTCTCTTGAATTTACCGTCAAGCACATGATGGTTTCGAAGGTAAGAGGGAACTTCGATGTTTATGAAGCAAAATTAATCGCAGATCCCCAAGATTTGACCACTGCTGAAATTGAATTCAAGGTGGATATCGACAGCATCAATACGCGTAATGCGGACCGTGATGCTCACTTGAAATCAGCTGATCTTTTTGAAAAAGAAAAATACCCATACATGACATTTAAGGCAACTAATATTGTTAAAACAGGTGACAATGAGTACGCTGTAACGGGTGACCTCACTTTAAAGGGCGTTACTAAGTCGGTGACATTTGATGCAACATTTGAAGGCGAAGGGAAAAATCCTTGGGGACAAGAAGTAGCTGGTTTTACAGCAACAGGTAAAATTAACCGCAGTGATTTCGGCATTTCTTGGAACGCTGCACTTGAAACCGGTGGTGTTCTAGTCGGTGACGAGGTTAAAATCGCCGTTGAAATTGAAGCAACAAAAGCAGCTGAATAATTTAGTCGAGGTTATCCTTTAGAAGGAAGGTCTCATTCTCTTTCAAGTTGATTTTAAAGAAAGAGTTTGGGGCTTGCTTTAAGAGGATTGCCTCTTTTTCTATATGGAAAATGGTTGTCCGGCTAGTCTAATGTAAATATAGGGATGGGAAGGTGTGGAATCAATGAAAATGGTTGTCCTCTTAGGAAGTTTAAGGAAAGAATCCATCAACCGTTCGGTGGCAGAGACGATTCGCGAGCGTTATCGCAAAGAACTTGATATCGAGATAGCGGATTTGGGCGGGCTTCCTCTTTATAATCAAGATGATGAGAATCATCCGCCAGAGTCCGTGACTTCATTCAAACAACAAGTGGCTGAAGCAGACGGTGTCATCATTGTTACACCGGAATACAATTGGTCCATACCTGGAGTACTTAAGAATGCGATCGATTGGTGCTCACGAGTTGATAAAGTGCTCATTAATAAGCCGGTCATGGCCGTTGGGGCTTCACCAACAGCCTTTGGGACGATTCGGGCACAGGCTCATTTACGTGATATTCTTGCAAGTCCTGGTGTCCAAGCAAGAGTTTTACCGGCAGCCACTAATGAAGTGCTCGTGAACTTCGCAGCGGATAAAGTGAAAGATGGCCGCCTAGTCGATGAAACCACTTTAACTTTTCTTGATAAAGTTCTTTCACAGTTTGTTAAACAGATAAAACAATAAGACATTAAAAATACTTCTAATAAAGCCTCCTTTCTTACGGTATCAGAGAGAATGGAGGTTAATGTATGTCGCTTGCGACTAGACACGGAACATATAATAGATGCCAAACTGATTAGAGGCTGGTACAAAAGTAGTTGATGAATAGAAAAAAACGAACTTTTTCACACCTTTTAACGTGATGGGTTCGTTTTTTCATTTATAAGTTAAGTCAGTTATGAAACGCTAGTCAAAATACGTCACCTTTCCGCGGGTACGGCCCAAGCCTCCACAGCAAGGAAAACGCTTGCTTGCGGGATCTTCGGACACGTGCTGTTCCCGCAGGAGTCTCCATATTTTGACTACGCATCCTATTTGTTTCTGTCCTTATAAACATTTAGTGTTCGGAATTTAAGTCAGTCAGTTAGTTTAGTTTTGTCCCAGCCTCTTCTATATTAAGGTTCCCTTGCCTGCTATAATTTCTCCATTTAATGCTTAAATGGAAGATACTGCTAATAGAAATGGGCGATCACTCGATATAAAATTAAGGGCAGCAGTTTTAATCTTGTTAAGAAATTTTTAAGTTTCTGCATTTATATTTGAAACATTGCATGAGAATGGTTAGAATTTAACTTGAAATACTAATAGTACGAATGACCAATGACCAAGTTCAAAACCTTCGATTGAATATGGCATCTTTTATATAGAAAGTGTGTTTGAATTGATGAAATTAGCAATTGTAACAGAAACGTTTTATCCGCAAATAGATGGGATTGTTACGAGATTAACAGCCACAATTGAATGGCTTATCCAAGAAGCTGGGCTTGAGGTTCTCGTGATTGCTCCTGAGATGGGGATAACAGAATATAAAGGAGCTCGAGTAGAAGGTATTCCCGCTCGCTCCTTTTTTCTCTATCCGGGTAAAAAGTTTGCTTTCCCAACTCGGAAGGTCGACAAAATTTTAAAGGCGTTTAATCCTGATCTCGTTCATGTTGTAAACCCTGCGTTTATTGGTGTTTCAGGGGTTTATTCGGCCAAACGAAATAAATGGCCACTGCTTGCCTCCTACCATACTCATGTCCCCAAATATGCGGACTATTATAAGCTATCTTTTATTAAGCCTGCTCTATGGTGGTACTTTAGAAAACTCCATAACAAAGCCGATTTAAATTTATGTACGTCCAAATCGGTTGCAGTAGAACTAAAGGAGCAGCGTTTTCATAATGTTCACGTCTGGAAACGAGGCGTTGATACAAAGAAATACCATCCAAAAAATTATGATTTGGCGATGCGTCAGCGGCTGACAAATGGCCAGCCTGATCAAAAATTGCTTTTATATGTTGGCCGTTTGGCTCAAGAAAAAGAATTGGAGAAGCTGCGTAATGTTCTTGAAGCATCGGAAAGCTTTAGCTTAGCGTTAGTTGGGGACGGACCGCACAGGGCGGCATTAGAGAAACATTTTAAAGGAACGAAAACCGTCTTCACAGGCTTTATGCAAGGTGAAGAATTAGCAAGGGCCTATGCCTCCTCTGATATTTTTATTTTTCCATCTACCACTGAAACGCTGGGGCTCGTGATTTTAGAAGCCATGGCATCCGGTCTGCCTATTGTGGCAGCTAAGAGCGGACCAACTGAGGAACAAATTAATGATGGAATGACGGGTGTTCTCTATGATCCAACTGTTAAGGGAGAATTTGTAAGGAAGGTTCTTACATTAGAAGATGAACAATTTCGTCAAACCTTATCTGAACAAGCACGAGCTTCAAGCCGTCAATTTAGTTGGGAGGCTCAAGCGGAACAATTATTGGGCTACTACAAAGAGGTTTTCAAGGTCAGTGAAAGCAACTTGAGGGTCTTAGACGACATTCAATGAGGGAGCTCTTAGAGTGAAACAAGGGTTTATTAAAGGGTTAATCCAATATATTAAATTTGGAAGTATTGGTCTGACAAGCGGAGCATTGGATCTAGGGAGCCTTAATTTAATGCTGTGGATATGGCCGACGTCAAACCATCTTCTGTTAGTCGTTTTTAATACATTCGCCTATGCGCTAGCTGTATTGAACAGTTATATTTGGAATTCGCGTTTTACTTTCCGAGAAGGACTGGAGCGTTCACACAAACAAAGGGCAGCTTTTATTATTCAAGCTGTGGTTAGCTTATTGATCAGCGATGGTGTTCTTTATATAGCTACCTTAATTTTGTCTATTGGAAATGTCATACCAAGATTATTGGTTTATAATATTGCGAAGCTCCTATCCATGTTTTTGTCCTCGCTTGCCAGCTTTTTTTTCATGAAGTATTTTGTTTTTCGGGAAAAGAAAATGATAAGAAGAAAAGAAGGTCGTCTTACTTGACCCTAGAAATTCCTAAGTCTTAAGGAGAGGAATACGTTTATATGCAGCATCTTTCTGAGAGTTTGATTCAATTCATTCAACATCTAGGGTCATGGGGCATTTTTCTTGGCATGTTTATTGAGAGCGCCTGTATCCCTTTGCCAAGTGAAGTAATCATGTTATATGGCGGGTTCATGGTTCATAAAGAACTCCTGACGTTTTGGAGTGTTATTGTTGCTGGAATAGTTGGCAATTTGATCGGGTCTTTGCTCATGTATTGGATTGGCGCTCGATTTGGGCGGCCTTTTATTGAGAAGTATGGGAAATATGTGTTCTTTAACTATAAGCATCTTGAGGCCGCGGATCGCTGGTTTGCAAAGTATGGGGATTGGGCAGCCTTTTTTGGTCGGCTACTTCCAGTTATTCGAACTTTCATTTCCTTGCCTGCAGGAATCGCCAAAATGAAGGCGGGGCGTTTTGCACTCTTCACGGTCTTAGGGTGTATTCCTTGGAATATCACTCTAGCCTTCTTTGGAATGAAATTGGGGCAGCATTGGGAGATCGTTCAAACCTATCTTCATCCGGTCACTTATATTATTTTAGTCATCCTAGTCCTACTTATTATCCGTTTTATCTATCGTTTAACTAAAGATCGACGAATGGCCTAATTCGTCCTTATCAAGCGACTTCTCATCCAGAGTCGCTTTTTTTAATGACAACCATTTACTTAAATAAGGAGGAGAAAGATGGACCTGCCAGACCGGTTTATACGAAAAATAAAAGGGGCTTTTGGAAAAGACGGGGAGGAGTGGCTTTTAAGTTTGAACGAACGTGTTCTAGCGATTCAGCAGGCTTGGAGATTGTCTGATTTAATGCCAGTTCCCAATCTTTCCTATAATTATGTCTTAAAAGGCCATGATGAAACAAGAACCCCTATTCTATTAAAACTCGGGCTCCCCTCTTTTGATTTTTCTAATGAGAGGAAGGCTTTGCAAGCGTATGCTGGAGCGGGTTGCTGCCAACTGTTAAAAGCCGATGATGATAAGGGTGCCATGCTCCTTGAACAGATTGTTCCAGGGCAAATGCTCTCGGAATTAACCGATGAAGAGGAAGTGCTGCATCAGTTTTCCAAGGTGTGGAAGGCGATCCGAAGACCAGTTCCTAACATGTGTGAATTTCCAACGATTCGCGATTGGTCAAAGGGGCTTGATCGCTATCTTTCGGAACACTCTGATGAAGAAGAATTCATTCCAGTGGAGGAGGTATGGGAAGCCAAAGCCTTATTTGATGACTTGTTGGCAGAAGAAAATGAGAACGGCCTTCTGCATGGTGACTTGCATCATGAGAACATTTTATTTTCAGATGAGCGCGGCCCGCTTGCCATTGATCCAAAAGGTGTCGTGGGCCCGGTTTATTTTGATTGCGTATCGTTTATGATCAACCACTTACATAATAAGACCGAACCGGAAAAACGATTGGCGCATAGAGTGGATTATTTAGCAAAATCGCTAAGCCTTGACAAAAAGTCTATGCTTAAAGCCGCCATTGCCTTAAGTACTTTGTTTGCCTGCTGGTCAATTGGGGAGGCCGACCCTGAATGGAACAAGACCTATCGATGCGTTCAGTGGTTTAAAGATCAATTGGCGTCCTGCTAATGAATGGGTTAATGCTGATTTTTATAATAACAAGATAGTTGACCTATACCCTTTTCTTCTCATTGAATAGCCTATTAAGGACAAATGAGGAGGAGGGAGGCCTAGTGTTGGATGATTTTAGAAAAAGTCATATGAACGAACGGTTATTTGAGAAAGATTATAAGGAAACGGTTGATCAAACGAAATTGATTCAGATCATTAACCATTGCAGTCTCCACTGTGATGAAATGATCACCTATTTGTTAGATCAAGAACAATTAGGCGATCGCCGTCGCCAGTTGAAGCTTCTTCGCGATTGTTCAAGTATTTGTGGATTTACGGCCAGTCATATGGCAGCACAAAGCTTTTTAACACCTTCATTAATAAAATTATGTGCTTATACATGTGAGCATTGCGGGCGTGAATGTGGTCAATTTGAAGACCCTATGTCTGTACGTTGTTCCAAGGTGTGCTTAACTTGTGCAAGATATTGTCAGGAAGCCAGTGTTTAATGCACGCTAAAGACAAAGAATAAAAGGCAGCTCCTAAGAAAAGGGGCTGCCTTTGGCTCGCTTAATAGTCAATGGATTCATAATCCTTGGGATGCGGGGTTGGTTCGGGTGGACTGATGACGGTTGATTTTATTTTATAGAGCGGTTCTTCTTGACGGGTGTCGCCTTGACGCCCCTTCCTTTTTTTATCAGCTGTTCGGTCTCCCATGTACACCACCTCCTACATCTAGATTTCCATTTTAGTTAATGAACGATTCACGTAAGTTCTTTCCACCAATTATCGAATATGGAGGGTGGGAGCTCCCGTTTATGTTGAGTCATGGCATATCGAGTTTCAAGCGCTTCTGCGACTTGATCGGTGACATCTTTTCCCTCTAGGTAGTCGTCGATCTCATCATAGGAGATGCCAAGCTCGGTTTCGTCGGCCTGCTGTGGTTTTTGCTCCAATAAATCAGCGGTAGGTTTTTTAAGATACAATCGTTCCGGACAGCCTAATGATTTAAGAAGGGCTTTCCCTTGTCGTTTTGAAAGACCCGAAAGCGGTAGTAAATCGGCACCGCCATCACCATATTTGGTGAAGAACCCAGTGATCGCTTCTGCTGCATGATCCGTCCCAATAACAAGAAGGTTGTTCATGCCGCCAAACGCATATTGAGCGATCATTCGCAGGCGTGCTTTCACATTGCCTTTTTGAAAATCACTAAGTGGTTTGTCGCTCACTTCATTAAACGTGTTTTGAAAAGCGGTTGTGCTGGCTTCAATATTGAAGATGACTTGATCCTTTGGTTGAATGAAATTAAAGACAAGTTCTGAGTCGGCTTCGTCCAATTGATTGCCATGCGGGAGGCGGACAGCTAAGAAGGTGTAACCGCCTCCCTGCTCTTCATTCAGTTCATCCACGGCTAATTGAGCCAGTTTTCCTGCTAAGGTTGAGTCTTGCCCAAGGCTGAGACCCAAAACAAACCCTTTTGCTTTTGCTTTTACGCAATAATCCTTTAGAAAATCAATTCGCTTACGAACCTCAGCTTCAGGATCGATGGTCGGTTGAACGTGTAGTGCTTCGATGATTTCTTTTTGTCTTTCGCGCATCTTAATACCTCCAATGCTTGATAGGATTCCCATTTTTTATCCCGCTTTACCGGATTGTTACCACTAAGATAGGAATGAAACCGGCCGTAAGCCCCAATAAGTATGACTAACATTATGTAGGGGGGATAGTATGCCCAATTAATAAACTTTTACTTTATTATAACCTAATGACAGGAAACATTACATGAAAATGGTACAGTCAGGGCACGCCGGCTTGCCTATTTTTAAGTGTGATTGGCTGGCTGAATAGTTACTGCTTTCTGCTAGTTGGATCAAGCTCTTACCGTTATAAAGAGAGACAAGTCGGCTGGATAAGACATGTTAGGTCACCTTCCTCGCATAATATAGCTTTTGAGGTGACATTTATGAGGCGCAACAATCAGTTCCGACCAAAAAAGAAACGACAGGCGCCGGTTCCTTGGTCAAAGCCGGTCCTTTTAGGAGTAACCTTAATGGTCTACTTAGTTATGACTTTTTTGGGGCTGAGACTGGCCTCACATATTTTAGAACCAACGTTAAAGACTATGGCAGAGTTTGAGGCAAGAAAGGCGATGACCTATGCCTTTAATTATAGTTTAAGCACCGCTCGCTTAACGGATCTCCCAAAGAACCCGGAAGCGATGACGCAAACACCAAAAGAATCTTATCAAGATTTTTTTATCACTAAGACTAATAACCAAGGGAAACCGGTCCTGGTTTCGTATGATACAGCTAAGGTGAATGCTTTCTTGCATGATAAGACCCAGCGATTAGAGGATTTTCTTTATGCGATGGAGGATGGGACGATTACATTCCCGCCAAATTATAATAATCGAATCCAAATCCACCAAAAGCCGATGGGACATTCAACTGAGATCCCCCTTGGGCTGCTTACCCATTTGCCTTTGCTTGGAGGGCTGGGTCCACGTATTCCTATTCGTTTTGATTTTCTGAGCGAATTGTCGACGCACGTCAAGTCGGAGGTGAAGCCTGTTGGGGTTAACTCTGTGCATCTCACTTTATACGTTCAAGCTACAACTAAGGTTCAGCTCATCATGCCTTTTCCGACCGATCCTATAAAGGTAGAGAAAAACATCCCGATTGGTGATATTACGGTCACAGGGGAAGTCCCTAAATATTATCAAGGTTCCCCGTCTTCCAATGCGAAAAAGCAGAACTGACACTTGAAATGGATTGCCTTTCATGCCCCTCATAATTTGAATTCGAGTCGGACATAATGTGAGGTGAGGTGATCAACATGAACGATCAACAGTCAAACGAAGACTATATCCAAAACATTCTTGGCCAATGGAAAGGTCAAACCCTTCTAATAGTAAAAGAAGAATTAAACAATATTGATCAAGCTTATCTGCAATTAGAAGATGTCCAAATTCAAGAGATTAGCCGCGACACGGATGATTATCTGGCTAATCGGTCGATCCAATTAATTGGCGGCGGTGAAACAGTTGAAACGAGCGGTGAGGCCCCGCTTCCTTATGCACGTTATGACATTCCTCTGACAGAAATAGGGGAAGTCAAACAAGAGGGCAATCAACTCAAACTGACTAACGACCGAGCCACCTACACAGTCCACCCAATATGAGGTAACGACGACAAGCTATTGGGTGTTTGGCTATTGTTTGGAGGCAGGTAGCGTATCCTCGTTACGCTCGTTTGATTTAAGTGTAACGGGGATTCCTTATTGGCTAGTTTTGAGGCTGATTTCAAGAATAGTGGTAACTTCGAGACGCTATTTCTTCGGATAGGGGCCATTTTGACCTCACATTTGAGTAATCACGTATTCTGGTTACGCCTAATTGATTTTGTGGGGGTACTTTAATCTATTTATACTTATTATTAACTAGTTTTGATTATCTTTTAATAAAATTATCACCAAAACACTTGAAAGTTAGTAAAGGTCAAAGTATAATAGGCTTACAGGCGAATGAAAGCCTCGAACTCTATATTGTTTACCTTATCCTAATGATCATTAAGATTGACAGGGCTAGGCAAATGATTTAGAGTATTTTTAGGACCTAAAGGTCAAAGTTAGTCAAAGTCAGCGTTAGGGGGAATACAAGCTAACGGACTTTATCGAGATTGCTTAACTTAACTCACAAATCAAACTTAATTAATTCAGGAGGAATGTTCGATGAGATGTGATCGTTGTCATGAAAATCAAGCTGTCATGAATTTGAGAGTTCGTATCAATCAGCAAAGTGCGACTTACAATCTCTGTGAATCCTGCTATAAAGAAATGAAACAAAAAACACCTTCTTTATATAGCCAAGGAGGTTTTTCGATGGAGGATCTATTTAAATCCTTTCAACCGTCCTTTGGTTTTAGCCAAGCATCTGGGCAAAATATGGCGCATCCACAAACGGGGCAAGGAGGCCGAGGCGGGCTTCTTGACGATATGGGTAAAAATCTTTCACAAGCCGCTCGTTCTGGGCTAATTGATCCAGTGATTGGCCGCGACCAAGAAGTGCAGCGTGTGATCGAAACGCTAAACCGTCGCAATAAAAACAATCCGGTTCTGATTGGTGAGCCAGGGGTTGGTAAAACAGCTATTGCTGAAGGACTCGCCCTTCGTATTCATGAGGGCCAAGTTCCTGCAAAGCTTAAAAATAAAGAAATTTATGTGCTTGATGTCGCCTCGCTTGTTGCAGGGACAGGCATCCGCGGTCAGTTTGAAGAGCGCATGAAGCAGTTGATTAAAGAATTACAAGAACGTCCAAATGTTATTTTATTTATAGATGAGATTCACCAGCTTGTCGGCGCCGGTTCTGCAGAAGGGTCTTCTGATGCCGGAAATATTTTGAAACCAGCTTTGGCACGCGGTGAACTGCAAGTTGTCGGAGCAACGACGTTAAAGGAATACCGCAAAATAGAAAAAGATGCGGCTTTGGAGCGTCGATTCCAGCCGATTATGGTGAATGAGCCTAGTAAGGATGAAGCTATTGATATTCTAAAAGGTTTGAAGTCGCGCTATGAAGACTTTCATCAAGTAGCCTATAGTGATGAAGCGATTGAGGCATGTGTCACACTTTCCAGCCGCTATATTCAAGATCGCTTTTTACCGGACAAGGCGATCGATCTCATGGATGAAGCGGGTTCAAAAATTAATCTTGCGTCCAGCAGTCAATCGAAGAACGGTATTCAGGAAAGACTGGAACAGATTGCTGATGAAAAATTAAAAGCAACAGCTCAAGAGGATTATGAGCGCGCGGCTAAGCTCAGAGATGAGGAAATAGCTTTACAAAAGCAATTAGAGAACTCAGCAACCGAAGAGGAAACGCCAAAAGTTGATGTTGAAACTATCCAACTATTAATCGAAGAAAAAACAGGGATCCCTGTTCGTCGTCTTGAGCAAGATGAAAAGACGAAGATGCGTGATCTAGCTGAACGCTTAAATGCTCAAGTGATCGGACAAGAAAAGGCCGTTGAAAAAGTAGCAAAGGCGATTCGCCGCAATCGGACAGGCTTTCGCCGTAATAACCGTCCAATTGGTTCATTCCTTTTTGTTGGGCCAACAGGAGTCGGGAAAACGGAGCTATCTAAGTCATTAGCGAAGGAACTTTTTGGTGAAGAAGAGGCGATGATTCGCCTTGATATGAGTGAATATATGGAGAAGCATTCTGTCTCCAAGTTAATTGGTTCCCCTCCTGGCTACGTTGGGCATGAGGATGCCGGTCAATTAACGGAGCAAGTGCGCCGTAAGCCATACAGCCTCATCTTGCTTGACGAGATCGAAAAAGCGCATCCGGATGTTCAGAATATGTTCCTGCAAATTCTTGAAGATGGCCGTTTAACGGATAGTCAAGGTCGCACCGTAAGTTTTAAAGACACGGTGATCATCATGACAAGCAATGCCGGTGTGGGCGCTGTAAAACCAATAAAGGTTGGTTTCGGAGCACAAGAGGATCCTTCCGTTCAAGAGAAAGATCGCTTTGAAGACTTGAAACTCTCATTCCGTCCAGAATTTTTAAACCGATTTGATGGTATTGTCCGCTTTGAGGCGCTTTCGAAGGAGAACTTAATTGCCATTGTCGATCTCATGCTTCAGGAAGTTGCAGAGCTTGCAGACGCTCAAGGTATTAAGCTTCATGTATCAGAAGAAGCAAAAGGCTTATTAGCTGAGCTAGGTTATGATCCGCAATTTGGTGCTCGTCCGCTTCGCCGGGTTATTGAAGAAAAAATCGAGGATGCTATTGCAGACCTTCTTATTGAAAAAGACCGAGTTCAAGCTGTAACAGTGACTGTTAAGGATGGCGAGCTCATAATCTCTGACCAATCAGTAAGTGAAATTAAATCATAATGATCGTCAAAGCTGAATTCCCAGTGAGGGTGTTCAGCTTTCCTTTTTACATAAGAAGATAAGCG
Source organism: Pullulanibacillus sp. KACC 23026 (assembly GCF_029094525.1). Taxonomy (NCBI): domain Bacteria; kingdom Bacillati; phylum Bacillota; class Bacilli; order Caryophanales; family Sporolactobacillaceae; genus Pullulanibacillus; species Pullulanibacillus sp. KACC 23026. Next base: position 1,156,205 of record NZ_CP119107.1, read on the forward strand.
AGCACTTTTTTTGGTGGACAGACCGGTAAGACTTGTTTTTGAAGAAGAACGGTTAAGGTGCGAGAAATCAAAAAAGCTCCTATTTTAAATGTTCCATGACTCTTTTGCGTGAAACAAGGATATATAATAGGATTTAACGAATAACTAAATTTAAATAATTTTTTTGGTGAACTTTAAGGGGGAATTGGTCATGGTAAATCATGAAATTGACTATAAAATTTACGGGGATGACATGCAGTTTGTGGAAATTGAATTGGATCCCAATGAGACCACTATTGCTGAAGCTGGGGCTTTGATGATGATGGAGGACTCTATTGAAATGGAAACTATTTTTGGTGACGGGAGCAACCAAGGCGGGGGAATCATGGGAAAACTTCTGGGTGCCGGCAAGCGGTTGTTAACGGGTGAGAGTTTATTCATGACAGCTTTTACGAATGTTGGTCCAGGGAAAAAGCATGTCTCCTTTGCGGCTCCTTATCCGGGGAAGATTATCCCGATGGATTTGAGTGTGTACAATGGCAAAATCATTTGCCAAAAAGACGCCTTTTTGTGTGCGGCAAAAGGTGTTTCGGTTGGAATTGATTTCAAGCGCAAACTCGGGGCTGGCTTCTTCGGCGGTGAGGGCTTTATCATGGAACGCCTTGAAGGAGACGGATTGGCCTTTATACATGCGGGCGGTACTATCAAGAAAGTGGAATTAGGTTACGGGGAACGCCTCAGAGTCGATACAGGCTGCCTTGTTGCCATGACAGGGCAGGTAAACTATGACATCCAATTTGTCAAAGGAATTAAAACGGCCTTGTTTGGCGGTGAAGGCCTATTCTTTGCCACATTGGAAGGGCCTGGAACAGTTTGGGTTCAATCTCTTCCGTTCAGCCGATTGGCCAGTCGTGTCTTTAGTGCCATGCCGCAAAACCCTGTTGGTGAAAGGCGCGGTGAAGGCAGTGTGTTAGGCGGTATTTTCAATATGCTTGATGGGGATTGAAAGTGTTTAAAACTTGATATTAGCCACTATTTTTTCTAAACTTTAAAGAAGCAGGCTGGAAGATCTTAAGCTTTCGAGTTCAGATGCTGGTAATAGAGCTGAAGTAGACAATCCTAAGTTTTATAATAGATAACAATGCCTGAAATATGGTTTTTGCCAGAGGAGAATGTGTGATGAGTGGAGAGAAAGAACTGTTTGATGTCACAATTATTGGCGGGGGACCTACTGGCCTTTTTACGGCTTTTTACGGTGGTCTTCGCCAAATGAAAACTAAAATTATTGAGAGTATGCCGCAATTAGGAGGGCAACTGTCAGCCCTTTATCCAGAAAAACTTATTTATGATGTGGCGGGCTTTCCAAAAATTAAAGCTCAAGAATTGGTGAATCAGCTAAAAGAACAGGCGCTTCAGTTTGACCCGACAGTTATTCTGGACCAAACTATTATGGAGCTCAAAAAAAATGAGGATGGGACGATTACGCTTGTTTCAGATTCTGGAGAAGCCCATCATACAAGAACGGTTATCCTGACTGCGGGGGTTGGGGCGTTCCAACCACGTCGTTTAGATGTCGATAAAGCCGATTATTATGAAGGGAAAAATCTTCACTACTTTGTTGACGATCTGTCTGTTTTTAAAGGTCAGAAAGTTCTCCTTTCCGGCGGCGGTGATTCGGCGGTCGATTGGGCAAATATGCTTGAGCCGATTGCGGAGAAGGTCTATCTAGTGCATCGACGCGATAAATTTAGAGCGCATGAACACAGTGTGACACAGCTTAGAAATTCAAGTGTAGCGATTAAGACGCCTAGTGTCGTTGCAGAATTTATTGGTGATGATGTGCGTGTCCATAAAGTAGCCCTAACGGATCCAAAAGGGGAAAATAGAGAAGAACTGGATGTGGATGCAGTTATTGTGAACCACGGCTTTATTTCTTCACTTGGACCGATTAAGGATTGGGGATTGGAGATCGAAAAAAATTCCATCCTTGTCAATACAAAAATGGAAACAAACATTGAAGGGGTTTATGCGGCAGGAGATGTGGTCACTTACCCTGGTAAAGTCAATCTAATTGCAACCGGCTTTGGTGAAGGCCCGACTGCAATTAATAATGCTAAAGCATACATGGATCCCAAAGCACGAACCCAACCCATGCACAGTACCAGCATGTTTGGTCAGTAATCGAGTATCTACCGATTATTGAATAATAAAAATCAATGAGGCTGGGGCAGGAGTATGTTACGAATAGAAAAAGCCGAACTTATTCACACTTTTTAATGTGATGGGTTCGGTTTTTCATTTATAAGTTAAGTCATTTATGAAACGCTAGTCAAAATACGTCGCTTTCCGCGGGCACGACCTCAGCCTCCGCAAGAAAAACGCTTGCTTGCGGGGTCTTCGGACACGCACTGTTCCCGCAGGAGTCTCCGTATTTTGACTACGCTTCCTATTTGTTTCTGTCCTTATAAACATGTGGTGTTTCGAATTTAAGTCCGTTAGTTTAGTTTTGTTCTAGCCTCTGCGGACACCTCATTTTGGTGTGTTGGAGCGTCCAACACACACTTTTGGCTCTGCGCACACCTTGATTTTGTGTATTGGAGCGTCCAACGCACACTTTTGGCTCTGCGCACACCTTGATTTTGTGTGTTGGAGTGTTCAACACACACTTTTTGCTCTGCGCACACCTCGTTTTTGTGTATTGGAGTGTTCAACGCACACTTTTGGCTCTGCACACACCTTGATTTTGTGTATTGGAGCGTCCAACACACACTTTTGGCTCTGCGCACACCTCATTTTTGTGTGTTGGAGTGTTCAACACACACTTTTGGCTCTGCGCACACCTTGATTGTGTGTATTGGAGCGTTCATCGCACACAATGGGTGCTCGCCATGCCCAGTTTTTGTGTATTGGAGTGTCCAACACACACTTTTGGCTCTGCGCACACCTCGTTTTTGTGTATTGGAGCGTTCAACACACACTTTTGGCTCTGCGCACACCTTGATTTTGTGTATTGGAGCGTCCAACGCACACTTTTGGCTCTGCGCACACCTCGTTTTTGTGTGTTGGAGCGTTCATCGCACACTTTTGGCTCTGTTCACACCTCGTTTTTGTGTATTGGAGCGTTCAACACACACTTTTGGCTCTGAGCACACCTTGATTTTGTGTATTGGAGTGTCCAACGCACACTTTTGGCTCTGCGCACACCTCATTTGTGTGTATTGGAGTGTCCATCACACACAATGGGTGCTCGCCATGCCCAGTTTTTGTGTATTGGAGCGTTCAACACACACAATGGGTGCTCGCCATGCCCGGTTTTTGTGTATTGGAGCGCGTCCAACACACACTTTTGGCTCTGCGCACACCTTGATTTTGTGTATTGGAGCGTCCAACGCACATTTTTGGCTCTGCTCATGCCCAGTTTTGGTGTGTTGGACCCACATCCACATTTGTTTTTGGTGGTTTGCGAACAAAATTTTCCATATCCTTACATCTAGATGTTTTATCGCGGATAAAGTAAGAAGGTTTTGACAACAAGCTAGTGGGTTTACTTTTCGAATCGTTACTTGTTAAGATAGAAGTGTTTTTGAAAGGCTTTTTCTGTGTGCTTAATTCAATTCTGTTTCTACCAGTTTATTGGTTATATTCCTAGAAAGAAGGAACGTATTATGAAGGAAAAATGGGCTTTTCTAGACACGGGGGTGCTTACTCCGTCTATGAATATGGCGGTTGATGAAGCGCTGCTGATATGGCATAGCCAAGGTCTTCTGCCGCCAGTCCTTCGTTTTTATGAGTGGCAGCCGGCTGGACTGTCTGTCGGCTATTTTCAAAGGGTAAAAGGTAAAATAGATGTGGATGCGGCGAAGAGACATGGATTTGAAATCGTTCGCCGGCAAACCGGCGGAAGAGCAGTGCTTCATGATCGTGAGCTAACGTATAGTGTCATTGTAAGTGAACAGCATGAAAAGATGCCAAGCTCTGTAACGGATGCTTATCGGGTGATTTCTGAAGGCCTTTTAAAAGGGTTTCAGAACCTTGGAATGGAAGCGGGATTTGCGATTCCAGAAGGTAAACTGGGACAAACGGGTTCAGCGGTTTGCTTTGAAGAACCGTCTTGGTATGAGTTGGTTGTTAACGGGAAAAAGGCAGCCGGAAGCGCCCAGACCCGTCAAAAAGGCGTGATCCTTCAGCATGGCTCGATCCCGCTTGAAGTGGATGAGAACACGTTGTTTGACTTGTTTATTTATCCAAATGAAAGGGTCAAAGAGCGCGCTCGAAATAGCTTTGGTGATAAAGCGATCGCCATTAATGATGTCTTAGATGTTAAGGTAACAGTGGATGATGTGAGAGCGGCGTTTAAGAAGGGATTTGAGGATGGACTGCAAATCGAATTTGAAACGTTGAGCTTAGACGACGTACAATGGGCTTATATTGAGGAATTAGCAAAGACAAAATACGAGGATGAGTCTTACACGTATTCCCGCTAGGAGGCGTAAGAATGGCCAAAAAAGAAGACTACTTGAGAAAACCGGAATGGTTAAAGATAAAATTAAACACGAATCAAAACTACACAGGCTTAAAGAAAATGATGCGTGAAAATCGTTTACATACCGTTTGCGAGGAAGCAAAATGTCCTAATATTCATGAGTGTTGGGCTGTTCGAAAAACGGCTACATTTATGATTTTGGGTGACGTTTGTACTCGCGGCTGCCGTTTCTGTGCGGTCAAAACAGGGCGGCCAACTGAGCTCGACTGGCAGGAGCCTGAACGTGTTGCGGAATCCGTTGAGGCAATGGGGCTTCGCCATGTTGTTATTACAGCTGTAGCTCGAGATGATTTACAAGATGGGGGAGCGGCTGTCTTTGCAGAAACCGTCAGAGCTGTTCGCAAACGCAATCCCATGTGTACAGTAGAAGTGCTTCCTTCAGATATGAAAGGGGATTATGAAAGCCTTCATACGCTGATGGATGCGAAGCCGGATATTTTTAATCATAATATTGAAACGGTTCGTCGTTTAACCAAACGTGTTCGCGCGATTGCTACCTACGACCGTTCGCTTGAACTGTTAAAGCGTGTCAAAGAAATTAGTCCGAACACCCCTACTAAGTCCAGTCTTATGGTGGGACTTGGCGAAACAAAAGAAGAAATTCTTGAAGCAATGGACGATCTCCTTGCCCACAATGTCGACATTATGACCATTGGCCAGTATTTGCAGCCAACACGTAAGCATTTAAATGTCGAGCGTTATTATCGCCCGGAAGAGTTTGAGGAGCTTAAGCAAATTGCTCTTGAGAAAGGTTTCCGTCATTGTGAAGCAGGACCTCTTGTTCGTTCTTCTTATCACGCCGATGAACAGGTAAATGAGGCAGCACGCCGCCGTCAGCTTGGGGACGATGATTCACAAGCTGAAGCAAACTAAATAATAAGGAAAGGATTGTTCTCGTTTTAATGAGAGCAATCCTTTTTTTATACTAAAAATTCAAGTGCAACAAGGCTTGGCGCGGCCTTGTTTTCTTTATTGACCAAATCGATCGAGTCGGTTGTAAAAATTTCTCAGATAGCGGTATAGCAGTTTTTCAGATGGGGCTAATTCACGTGTTCGCGGGACCATAATGCCAACTGGCCGGGAAACTTCGGGCTCTGAAATGGGTTTTCGTACGAGCTCATGTGACAATTCAAGCGCCGATTGTTCAGGGATGAGAGCGACGCCAAATCCAGAAGCGACCAAGGCTTTAATCGTGTCCATATCTTCCCCTTCAAAGGTAAACTTCGGTTGGAAGCCAGCAGCACTGCATGCCTCCTTAACGCTTTCATGAAGTGGGAGCCCAGGACGAAAAGAGACGAACGCTTCTCGTCTAAGATCCGATAAACGAATGGAAGAGGACTCGGCTAATGGGTGATGAACGGGCAAGATTGCCCATAGCTTTTCCATATAAAAGATGGTTCCCTCAATGGATTCATGATTCAAGGGAACAGGAGCAGCGAAAGCAATATCAAGTTCGCCTTTTTCAATGGAATCAATTAAATAACGGGTAGAACCTTGGTGCAGCTGGAATGCCACATCCGGATAATCGCTTCTGAATTGGGATAATACAATAGGAAGTGTGTGGATGGACAAACTAGTTGCAAACCCTAAACGGACCACACCGAGCTCTGGGTTTAAGTAATCCTCGATTTTTTCTTTGGCTATATCAAGTTCGGCAACCGCTTTTTCGACATGCTCCAAAAAAACTTTGCCAATTTGTGTTAATTTCACATTTCTGCCTTCTCGGTTAAAGAGAGGGACTTCTAATTCTGCCTCTAATAAGGAAATTTGTCTGCTGACCGCCGATTGCGCCACATGAAGACTTTGGGCGGCCTCTGTGACATGCTCCCGCTTTGCTACTTCGATGAAATAAAGGATCTGACGCAGTTCCAAAATGGTCCCCCCTTCCAATCAATATCAATATGAGAATGTTTATATACTTATTATATATTGTTTAGAACGTTGAATTTCAAGTACAATGAATTTAAATAGAAAAAATCTGAATTTGCGAAAAACGGAACGGAGAGTGACGCTAATGACTTCGTATCCATCTGCCCAAGGCCTTTATCGCCCAATTTTTGAACACGACGCCTGTGGCATTGGCTTCTACGTCAATATAAAAGGAAATCCAACACACGATATTGTAGAAAAAGCGATTGATATGTTAAAGAGGCTCGATCACCGAGCTGGCCATACAGATGAAGGCGGAGATGGGGCTGGTATTCTTATTCAACTCCCAGACGCTTTTTTTCGAGAATCTGTTGCTTTTAGCTTACCAAAAAAAGGCGACTATGCGGTAGGTATGCTTTTCATGCCGCAAGATCTTGAACAGATAGGGCTAATCAAAACGGTTTTCAAAGAGGAAATGGAACGCTTGTCCCTGTCTTTATTGGGATGGCGCGACGTCCCTGTAGATCCGAGTTCGATCCCTCCATTGGCTCAAAATCATCAACCGGCGATCAAGCAAGTTTTCATCGGCAAAGCGGGTCCAATGGAAGAACAACAATTCGAAAGACAACTGTATGCTTTACGTCGATTGATTGAAAAACGTCTTTTGAGCGCAGGAGAACAAGGGTTTTATGTGGCAAGTCTATCCTCTCAAACCATCGTCTATAAAGGCATGGTGACACCTGATGCCCTCCCCGCCTTTTATCAAGATCTTAACCAATCGTCCTTCACTTCAGCCCTTGCTTTCGTTCACTCACGGTTCAGCACGAATACATTTCCGAGCTGGGAACGGGCCCATCCTTATCGCACCCTCATTCATAATGGTGAAATTAATACATTAAGAGGAAATGTTAATTGGATGAAGGCTCGTGAAACTCAATTCAAGACAGATGTATTTGGCCTTCCATTGGAAGAGCTCACACCGATCATTGATGAACGCGGCAGTGACTCGTCGATGCTGGATAATGCGGTGGAGTTCTTAACGTTAACAGGGCGCTCTTTGGCTCAGGTTGCTATGATGCTTGTTCCAGAACCTTGGGAGGATGATCGCCATTCGGAATCTCTCAAGAATTTCTATGAGTATCACAGCGCCATAATGGAACCATGGGATGGTCCAATGGCCCTTGCTTTAACGAATGGCAAGCAGATCGCTGCTTTGTTAGATCGAAATGGTCTCCGTCCAGGACGCTATTATTTAACCGATGACGATCAACTGATCTATTCATCTGAGTTTGGCGTCATCGATGTAGCGCCGGAAAAAGTGATTGAAAAAAGGCATTTAAGGCCTGGTGAAATGCTGTTCATTGATCTCGAAAAAGGAGAGATCATTGCCAATGACCTTTTAAAATCAGAGATCGCCACTGCCAATCCTTATAAAACATGGATTGAAGAAAATGTTCAATTTTTAGAAGATAAGCAAGAGGCTGTTTCAGAGCCATTTGCCTATGAACTGCCAGAGCTTATTCAAATACAAAAAGCCTTTGGGTATACACATGAAGAAGTAGACAAAAATATCATGCCGATGGTTTCTGAAGGGAAAGACCCGATTGGAGCTATGGGTATTGATACACCGCTGGCTGTTTTATCAGAACGTCCTTCGTTATTATTTAATTATTTTAAACAATGGTTTGCTCAAGTTACGAATCCGCCTATAGATGCGATTCGGGAAGAATGTGTGACCTCGACAACAACTTGGCTGGGGCCAGAAGGTGATTTGCTCAATCCGAATGAAACCAATGCCAAACGCATTAAACTCGAGACACCATTCCTAACAAGAAACCAATTCAAGCAGATCCATGCTCATCAACGAGCAGGTTTTACTGCGGAATCGCTTTCTACGTTAGTTCTAGTCATTCCTGGCGAACGGACATTTAAAGAAGCATTGGACCGCCTGTTTAAGTCCGCTGTTCAGGCTATCGATGAAGGGGCATCCCTTCTCATCTTGTCTGATCGCGGTGTGAAGGAATCCGCTGTTTCGATGCCGATTTTGCTTGCCTTGTCAGGGCTGCATCATCATCTTATTGAACAAGGCTTGCGTACGAAAGCAAGCATCATTGTGGACACCGGTGAAGCGCGCGATGTTCATCATATGGCGATGTTACTCGGCTATGGAGCCGATGCTATCCATCCTTATTTGGGGATTCAAACGCTTCTATCACCGCAATCCAATCATTTATTTGATGAGTTATCGGATCTTGAAATTGAGAGAATCTACCTTGAGACGCTTGTTTCAGGGGTGGTTAAAGTCATGTCCAAAATGGGGATCTCGACCATTCAAAGCTACCGGGGCGCACAAACTTTTGAAGCGATCGGGATTAGCGAGGATGTCATTAATACCTATTTTAAAGGAACCGTCACTCAATTAGGCGGCGTGACACTTAATGAGATAGAAGAGGAGACGTTAAAACGTCATCTTCAGGCTTTTGAGAGTGACAATCAGCGTGAACCTGTCCTCGAGTCTGGAAGTGCTATGCAGTGGCGTCCTCAAGGTGAGGATCACCGCTTTAATCCGAAAACCATTCATTTATTGCAACAAGCTGCTCGTCGCAATGACTATGAAACTTACAAGAAATTTGCTCAATTAGCAGACGATGAGCGCTGGTATAATATCCGTAATTTATTTGCTTTCAAAAAAGGTATTGCATCTATACCGCTTGAAGAAGTAGAGCCGGTCGAATCGATATTCCGTCGATTTAAGACGGGAGCCATGTCTTTTGGTGCTTTAAGCCAGGAGGCACACGAGGCTCTTGCTATTGCCATGAACCGCATTGGCGGGAAAAGCAATAGTGGTGAAGGCGGGGAAGACGAAGCCCGTTATAAGTTAGACGCTAATGGGGATAATCGACGCAGTGCGATCAAACAAGTTGCTTCAGGGCGCTTTGGTGTCAGCAGTCATTACCTTAGTGAAGCAGAAGAAATCCAAATTAAAATGGCACAAGGGGCAAAGCCGGGGGAAGGCGGACAGCTTCCGTCTCATAAAGTGTATCCTTGGATTGCGGAAGTTCGCCATTCGACTCCAGGGGTGGGCTTGATTTCACCGCCTCCTCACCATGATATTTACTCGATTGAAGATTTAGCCCAATTAATTTACGACCTAAAGCGTTCCAATCCAAAAGCGCGAATTAATGTTAAGCTTGTTTCAAAGGCGGGAGTCGGAACCATTGCAGCAGGGGTTGCTAAAGGTCTGGCAGACGTTATTTTAATCAGCGGTTTTGATGGCGGAACCGGTGCATCACCAAGAAGCAGCATTATGCATGCAGGCCTTCCTTGGGAGCTTGGTCTCGCTGAAACGCATCAAACGCTTCTACTAAACGGTCTAAGAAGCCGTGTAGTTGTCGAGGCAGATGGCAAATTGATGACAGGTCGAGATGTGATTCTAGCAGCACTTCTAGGCGCCGAAGAGTTCGGGTTTTCGACAGCACCGCTTGTTGTATTAGGCTGTATTATGATGCGTGCCTGTCATTTGGATACGTGTCCAGTCGGGGTGGCTACTCAAAACCCAGAGCTTCGCAAACTAATGACGGGTTCCCCTGATCACGTTGTTAATTATCTGACTTTTATTGCAGAAGAAATGCGTGAGTATATGGCCGCTCTTGGAATCCGAACCATTGACGAACTTGTCGGTCGGACTGAGCTGCTTGAAATTCGTGATGAGATTAAGAATCATCCAAAAGCGCAACATCTTCAGCTTGAGCAATTGTTGTATCAACCAACTGTTAATATGAATTGGAAAGAAGAACGCAAGAAGCAAGATCATCAGATTGAAGAGACGTTCGACGTGAAAGAGGTCCTTCCATATGTTCAAGAAAGCTTAGAGGCTCAAACACCTGTACAGCTTGAACGGAAGGTTTCGAATACAGACCGAACTATTGGTACTATGCTTGGCTATGAGATCTCTACAAAGTACGGAGCAGAAGGCTTGCCTGATAATACCATTGAATTAACTCTTACAGGTTCAGCCGGTCAAAGTCTCGGGGCTTTTGTACCAAAAGGCGTGACGATTAAAGTGGTTGGTGACGCGAATGATTATTTTGGAAAAGGTTTATCGGGTGGACGCTTGATCATTCGCCCAGACCTCCGAATGAAGCAGCCGGATGGTCAAAAGCTTGTCGGAAACGTCGTCTTCTATGGAGCGACAGCTGGAGAAGCGTTTATTCGCGGCGGAGCAGGTGAACGTTTTGCCGTCCGTAACAGCGGCATTCAAGCTGTTGTAGAGGGTATTGGGGATCATGGCTGTGAATATATGACGGGAGGTACCGTTGTTGTTCTCGGTGAAGTTGGCCGGAACTTCGGTGCAGGGATGTCCGGCGGCGTTGCCTATCTATTGAAGGAATCCTTGAATGAAGAATTCCTCAATATGAGCGGTCTCCTTATGGAATCCTTAACAGAGGAGGATACGGCAACGGTTCAAGCCTTGCTTAAAAAGCATGTTGACTATACAGATAGTCCAATGGCTGCTTACCTGTTATCGATTTTGGAGACCAGCCAGCCTTTTATTAAAATCATTCCAAAAGAATTCAAACAAATGCGCGAATTAATGGCTCAATTTGAAGAAGAGGGATTAAGTGGGTATGATGCTAAATTAAAAGCATTTTATCAATCAATGGGTAATCATAAAGAAACTCCGCCCATTGTAACTACATTCGAACCCGTATAAAAGGAGGGAGAGCTCATGGGAAATCCAAATGGTTTTAAGGATCTTCCACGTCGTACAGCGAAAAAACGCCATCCATCTGAACGAGTCAAGGATTGGCAGGAGGAAGCGCTTGTCTCAAGCGAAGCAGAGTTAAGAAGCCAAGCCTCACGCTGTATGGATTGCGGAACCCCTTTTTGTCAAATGGGTACCGTCACAAATGGACTGACAGCTGGATGCCCTCTCTATAACGTTATCCCAGAGTGGAATGAACTCGTGTATAGAGGCAATTGGCGAGAGGCTTATAATCGACTTGTTTTGACCAATAATTTTCCGGAATTCACAGGGCGGGCTTGTCCTGCCCCTTGTGAAGGATCCTGTACAGCTTCCATTCCAACAGAATCCGTGACGATTAAGAACATTGAGCAGGCCATCATTGATAAGGCCTTTTCAGAAGGCTGGATTGCACCTAAAGTTCCGGCTCATCGGACAGGGTATACAGTTGCTATTGTGGGCTCTGGACCTGCGGGATTGGCAGCAGCTGATCAACTTAATCAGCATGGGCATTCTGTAACCGTCTACGAAAGAGATGATCGGCCAGGCGGGCTTTTAATGTATGGGATTCCAAATATGAAGTTAGAAAAACAGATCGTAGAGCGTCGAGTTCAATTGCTTCAAGAAGAAGGCATTGAATTCATCTGCGACACAGAAATCGGCAAAGCTATCACACTTGAGGCTCTTCAAGCTCAATATGATGCGGTTATTTTTGCAACGGGTGCGCAAAAGGCGCGTGAGTTAAATCTTGAAGGACGCGAACTGTCCGGCATTCATAATGCCATGAATTATCTCACAGCAAGCACTAAGTTTCTTATGGATGGAACTCCACTAGAGCCTTCACTTAATGCGAAGGGCAAACGAGTAATTGTTATTGGCGGTGGAGACACAGGAGCCGATTGTATTGCAACGGCGATTCGTCAGGGCTGCGAAAGCGTTGTTCAATTCGGGAAGCATCCGCGTCTTTCCGTGCAGCGTACAGATAATAATCCTTGGCCAGAGCCGCCGCAAGTGTTTACCCTTGAGTATTCCCATGAAGAAGCAGCAACGGTCCTAGGAAAGGATCCACGGGAATATGGGATCATTTCTCAAGCTTTTGTCGGAGAAAATGGCGCTGTAAAGGGTGTTAAAACGATCGAGATGGTGAAGGATCCTGAGACGGGCGCTTTTTCAGAAGTGGATGGGTCTGAGAAAATCTGGGAGGCTGATTTGGTTCTTATTGCGATCGGCTTCCAGGGGTCTGAAACGGAGTACATGATTCCGAAAAAACAGGAGCCGCTTGAGAATCATTATGAAACGGCATCTGCTGGTCTCTATGTTGCCGGCGATGCAAGACGAGGCCAGAGTCTTATTGTATGGGCTATTCGAGAAGGACGTGAAGTGGCGAATGTGTGCCACCAGTATTTGATGACGGCCATCCAGTCAGTTAGTTAACAAAAAGCCTAAAACGATTGCCGATTACGGTTTCGGCATTTAATCAGAAAGAGCGTTTAATAAGCTGTCGCAGCTTGTTAGGCGCTCTTCTTTTGCTAGGTCCATGATCAATAAGGTCTTAGAATTTTAACCAGTTTTTTACAAACGTCACAGAAAAGTAAAGAAGGAATCGGTGTTTAGGGATAGGTTTTTGCGTCAAAATGTGGTTAAATAGAATTAGGAAAACGATTTCAATAGGGACTTTTTGAGTAAGATATAACTTTTTTTCTTAAGCGTTTTTTAAGATATGTAGACTATTATAAAGATAGAAATTCAATTGGGAAAGGAGAGGGATGGACATGCCAAAATGGTTTAGAAAAATAGTAGTCACTTTTGTCACCATTATAACATTGGGTACCGTTGTTCCCTCTGCTAATCCTGTACCAAGGGAAAATCCGAATGCAAACTTGGATGTATTGGGTCAGAATAATCCTAACGGAACATCGGATTCCCGTCATGAAGTCATCATTGACATCAAAGAATCTCGAAAAAGGAAAAAATACGATTGGTCAACATTAGTTTCGGAATCACAGGATCCTGATGAGCTGATCGATTTATTATCAGATTTTGCTTCTGAGCAAGCCAAAGAACAAGGTCTTAAGAAGTTTGGTCCTGTCATCGAGAATCGAATTGGCGATACTTACAATCAAACGATTGTTCCTAAATTTAGCGAAGCGGTCGCCAAAATTGGTCAAAGTCTGGATTATGAAACGCTTCTTAATCTAAGCGTTAGTGAAAAGCCTTCTGCCGGGAGCGGTGAGCGCATTTTACACTTTTTCGATCAGCGGACAGGTCAAGAACTTATTAAGTTTCATGTTCGCCGCGATCATCCGCCAAAAGATGGCTATTGGTTTAATTTCCACTACCATATAGCAGCGGATAACTTTCAAAACCATTATGAAATCGGAAAAATTTATTGGGATAAGAACATGCCCCCTGGTTGGATGGCGTAATGCCGCTTTCGACCAGGGCTTTTTATTGGCGATTTAAGGTAAAAATTCGCTCGGGATTTTAACAGCTGGTTTCCTTGTTTCTTAAACGTTTTTATCTTGCCACTTTTTAGAATATATGATAGCTTTATAACAGCAATAGAATCATGTGGTTGATGATGAGCTTAGAAGTTTAGCTTATCAATTAGGAGTTGGCATTCATGGAAATCTTAGTTCAGTTAGTGGCGAAGCAAAGCATCTGAAATGGGTAGAAACGGTTTTTGTTTCTTTTGATTTCGTTTGTCTTCAAAGCTTGGACGGAGAGGACCATGGGGCCGTAATCAATAGACTTTAAGGTCTATAACGGGGCTGTGGACGTGTGCCTTGTTAGGCCTTTTTATTATGGATTTATAGAGTCATCCCTTTGGGCTTGTCTTCCTAAACCTTTTAATTGGTTAGTTAACAAACCGGGTCCCGAGGATGCACGTGATACTCTCCGTCACACAATTAACAGTTATGTAAAAGGATGACTGAATTCCCTTTAGTTTGGGTAAAAAGTCTTTGCCACTTTTACGATTAGAGTCAATCAGCAAAGAGGTTCTTAGGAGGGTATTTGGAATGAAGTGGCGTGATTGGGATATAAATTTGAAGGTGCGTTTACTGGGGGAAGGCGCTAATAACCTATTGTTTTGGATGTTCTTTCCTTTTATGGCGATCTATTTTTCACAATCATTCGGGAAGGAAATGGCGGGGTTACTGCTTGTCGCCACCCAATTCATTAGTGTGGTATTAGGGCTCGTCGGCGGTTATTGTGCGGATCACTTTGGACGTAAGCGGATGATGGTACTTTCTACCTTGGGTCAGGGGATTACCTTTATCTTTTTTGCGCTTGCTAATTCGCCTTGGTATTCCTCTCCTGTTCTTACCTTCATAAGTTTTACTGTGTTAGGCCTATGTGGGAATTTTTATTGGCCGGCAAGCCACGCTATGGTGGCAGATGTTGTGGATGCGAAACACCGGAATCATATTTTTGCCGTTTTCTATACATCCATTAATATCTCGGTTGTCTTAGGACCAATTATAGGCGGGTTTCTCTTCTTCAGTGCTCGTTTTGCCCTGTTGGCGGCTTGTGTGTTAACATCCTTTGCCGTCGCAGCGGTTCTTCAGCTGTTCGTTCATGAAACAGCACCTGTCAGAAAAAAAGTCGTGGCAGAGGAGACTGCCAAATGGACGCGCTACGTCTTGAACCAACTGTCGGATTATAAAGTCATTGCCAAGGATCGCTTGTTTCTCTTGTTCATTTTGGCGGGCGTGTTAGTTGCCCAAACATTTATGCAACTCGATTTATTAATTGCTGTATACGCAAACGACAAAGTACCGACTCAGACCATTATTCATTTAGGAAATTGGTCACTTCAAGCGGGCGGTTCAAAGATCTTTAGCTGGCTCGTCTCAGAAAATGGTTTCCTTGTTGCCCTTCTGACCGTACTGATGACGAAGTGGATGGGAAGATACAAGGAGCGGTCTGTGTTCATTGGTTCTTGTCTTTTTTACGGAGTATCCATGCTTGTAATGAGTGTCTCGGTTAATATCTGGATTTTATTTCTTTCCATTGTTCTCTTTACCTCAGCAGAGTTAATGGTCGTAGGGATTCAAGAAGGGTTTGTCTCGAAGCTTGCTCCTGAAAACATGCGTGGTCAGTACTTTGCCGCTTCAAGTCTTCGTTTTACAATTGGAAGAATGATTGCCCCTATGTCAATCCCGTTGACAGTTTGGATGGGGTATTCCTGGACATTTGTGATCCTGGCTTTGCTTGCATTTCTAGGAGCAGGGTTCTATGCGGCGATGTTCTATCAGAAAGAGAAGTTAGAAGTTCAGGAGGAGATCCAAATCAAGAGTGTTTTGGACTAGATCCAGGCGCTCCCTTGAAAGAGAATGATCGAATAGAAATAAAAAACATCCATGATCTTTCGCTCTCAACCCAAGAATGAAAATAGAGTACCCACCCCATAATGTAGATACCACAGACAGTGAGTATATAACGTGCTCTTTAATGGTGGTTCTACCCTGTATAAAAAACTGTTGGAATGAATTTGGTGAACAACCCATTGTTAGCTCTCTATTTGTCTTACTAAGAGATGACTACGAACAGAAAAATGTCTAACTTCAAATTCATTCCACTGTTTGTGGAATAAAAACATGAAGGTGGTTTGAAGTGGAAACGTTGTACAAACGTTGCGCAGGCTTGGATGTTCATTCAGAAACGATTGTGGCATGTGTCTTAATGGGGGAATCAGAAACAGATCTAATGAAGGAAACGGAAACTTTCCCTACTTTAACCAAAGATCTCTTTCGTCTTCTAAAGTGGTTAGAGGAAAAAGAGGTCACCCATATAGCGATGGAAAGTACAGGCATTTATTGGAAGCCGGTTTATAACATCTTAGAGGATTTCTTCGATATTACGTTGGCGAATGCCCAAAGGATTAAAAATGTTCCTGGTAGAAAGACGGATGTGTCAGATGCAGAGTGGATCGCCAAATTATTAAGACATGGTTTAATTGAAAAAAGTTTTGTGCCTCCCGAGGATTTTCGAAATCTTCGTGACTTGACTCGTCTTCGCAAAAAGTGGGTGGGTCAGATGACGTCAGAAAAAAATCGGATTCAAAAGGTTCTAGAGGCTTCGAATATTAAACTAGCTACCGTTATTTCAGATGTATTTGGCGTTTCAGGAAGAAAGCTTTTAGAACAACTTATGGATAATGGGTACATTGATCAAGAAGAAGTTGGTCAAAAGATTCATGGGAAAATGGCACATAAAAAGCAAATGATAGCCGATTCACTGTTTGGAACATTAAACGAACATCAACTCTTTCTTATTAAACAATCTTGGATGCATATTATTTACCTTGAAGAGTTAATATCGGCTATCGCAAAGAGAATGGATGACATTTTGAAGGACTATCAAGAAGAAGTGCAATTGCTTATGACCATGCCCGGTATTAAAAAAGAGACCGCAGCCATTATCATCGCTGAAATAGGAGTGGATATGGGACAATTCCCTACTTCCAAACACCTTGCCTCATGGGCAGGTTTATCTCCTGGTAATCATGAAAGTGCGGGAAAACGAAAAAGTACAAAGACAGTCAAAGGGAATCCTCATATTAAATCTGCTTTATGTGAAGCTGCGTGGGCTGTTTCAAGAAGTCGAAATAAAAGGTTGTCCATTAAGTATTGGTCGCTAGCTGCAAGAAGAGGAAAGAAAAAAGCACTCGTTGCCATCGGACACCGAATGCTTACCATTGTCTATCACATGCTTCAGAACAAAGAACCCTATCACGAGTCCACAGCAAATTAGCATTATAGACAATTAATAAGAAAGTTATTCGAGAAACCTAAAATTTAGGTAGCTCTGCTTTCCTATTGTCAAAATTAAGTTAGATATAGGATAGCCAATTCAAGTGTGGATTAAACCCAGTGATTATTTTCACAGAAAAAGAGTGCCAGTTGGCGCTCTTTTTTTCGGCTATTAATGGGTGTTTAATAAGGCATCAGTCATCACTTGATAGCCTTCACTGTTAGGGTGGACATCGTTTCTTGAGAGGAGATAGGGTGTACGTCCTTGAAAGGCGTGATAGATGTCTACAATTTTTACACCATATGCTTGAAGCTGTTCAAGTGCTCTGTTATAGGCTCGTATCCCTTCCTCTGCTTCTGGCTGAGAGGGGAAGGGATTATACATATTAAATAAATAAACCTGCCCTTGATTGTGTTTGGATTTCTGAAGGTCGAGAATCTGTTGAATCATTCGGCCATTATTTGATAGGGCTTGCTGGATAGCAGCAGGAATCAGTCTTATATCCTTTGTCTTAAGAAATTGTTCGCCGGCCTGAATCAAATCATTTCCGCCTGAAGTGATGGTGATAATCGGTGAATCGGCTAGTAAATAAGTGATCCCTGGATTGAAGGTAAAGGAGAGAATTTCACCCGATGTGGCACCAATACGTGCAAACTTATGAGGTAAGACTGGGTGAGCGCCGAGATAACCTAATTCTGTGGCATAGCGTTCAACAAATCCCGGAGCAAATAATCCTGATCCCTTTCCAACTGTTAATGAATCACCAATGGCTGTATACATAATTGGGAGCGAAGGGTTTGGATAGGGAAGGCGTGACATGAGAAAATCTCCCCTTTTAGAAGTCTGCTTTACAGTATTCTATTCATACCGTGAGAAGACGTTCTATAATTGGGAGATTCATCTATTTTTTACTTGTCATTGTCCCATAGAATGCTCCATTTAGATTGATTTTTTTTATCGCGTGCAAGAAAAAGCTGACTGGTAAGTGTTTCGTCACCAAATTGACTATCAAAGCTTTGAGCGACTGTGACTTCATAGACATTGTCATAAGTTTTGGAGGAGTTGGAAGGATGCCATGCCGATAAATGGCGGATATGTTCGATTTTATATGAAAAAGATTGCGCTTTGAAATCATTTAAATAGATCTGTGATTTAGTCTCAACATAAGTGGATTGTTTCATTTGTGCTTTCATGTCCGAATGAAGCATTTCCCATGACGATCCATAATCTCCTGATTGTTCATAATACATAAAAGTGCGTGTTACTGAGCGGATCAGATAATGGCGTGAATACAAAAAGTAGGTGAGGCAAAGACCTAATATGAGCAAGACAAGAAGACTGATCAGAATTTTTTTCGGAGATGTGGTTGTTTTTTTTCTCTTCAATTTCAAGCTGTCCACCCCCTCGGTAAACTATATGAAATAGAAAGGGGGGACATACCACTATAATAAAAGAGCGACTCCCTTGTTAAAAGAGAATCGCTCTATTGGTAAGAAAAAGGAGAACCTTTAATCTTCCTTATACATGGCCTTGAGTTCTTCAACAACAGAAGGGTCAGCAAGAGTTGTGGTGTCTCCTAAAACGCGACCTTCCGCAATGTCTCGGAGCAAGCGCCGCATAATTTTGGCACTGCGTGTTTTCGGGAGCTCCGCCGTATAATGAATTTCTTCAGGACGCGCCATCTTCCCAATCTCTTCAGATACTTTTTCTTTTAGTTCTTTTGTTAAAGCGTCAGATGGTTCAACGCCTTCTTTTAGGGTAACAAATGCTGAGATCGCTTGGCCCTTGAGCGCATCAGACCGGCCAATAACTGCAGCCTCTGCAACGGCCGGATGCCCAACGAGCGCCGATTCAACTTCAGCGGTTCCGATTCGATGACCGGAGACATTAATGACGTCATCTAAACGGCCAAGAATCCAAATATAGCCGTCTTTATCGCGGTGGGCGCCGTCTCCTGGAAGGTACCAGTCAGGGAATTTACCGAAATACGTGTTTTTGAAGCGTTCATCATCGCCCCAAACGGTCCGAAGCATGGACGGCCATGGATGTTTAATCACTAATGTCCCGCCTGCGTCATATCCGACTGACTTTCCGTCATCATCGACTACATCTACAATGATTCCTGGAGTCGGAAGCGTAGCGGAGCCAGGTTTGGTTTCAGTAATACCAGGAAGCGGTGCAATCATTGCGCAGCCAGTTTCTGTTTGCCACCAAGTATCGACAATTGGACATTTTTCATGACCAACGTATTTATGGAACCACATCCAGGCTTCAGGATTAATCGGTTCGCCAACGGTTCCCAGCAAGCGCAGTGTGCTTAAATCTTTTCCTTCTAAATGTTGCGGACCCCATTTCATAAACATACGGATAGAGGTTGGGGCTGTGTAGAAGGTCGTGACGCCATATTTCTCAATGATGTCCCAGAAGCGGGAGCGGTTCGGGTAGTCCGGAGCCCCTTCATACATGACAACCGTTGCGCCTGCAGATAATGGACCATAGACGAGGTAAGTATGGCCGGTTACCCAGCCGATATCAGCGGTACAGAAGAAGATATCTTCGTCTTTTATATCAAATACACTTCTCATCGAGTGGTTGACGCCGACCAGATAGCCGCCGGTTGTATGAACAATGCCCTTTGGTTTGCCTGTAGTACCGGATGTATAAAGAAGGTAGAGGATGTCCTCACTATCCATGACCTCAGCCTCAAGAGGTGCTTGGGATACGTTCTTGATTTCGTCTTCCCAGAAAAGATCGCGGCCTTCTTTCATCGTGATGGTAGCTTCCTCACCGACGGCTTTGACAACAAGAACCGTTTGAACGCTGCTGCCTTCAACGGCTTCATCCGCAAATTCTTTGAGTGGAACTTGTTTGCCTCTTCGCAAACTAGCGTCAGAAGTGACAAGGAGCTTCGCCTCAGCATCATCAATGCGGTCCCGAAGAGATTTTGCGGAAAAACCGCCGAAGACAACCGTATGAATGGCTCCGATCTTCGCACAAGCGAGCAATGTAATCGCAAGTTCGGGGATCATTGGCAGATAAACGGCAACACGGTCTCCTTTAGCCACTCCCAGGTTCTTGAGCATTCTTGCGGCTTTGTCAACTTCACGACCAAGCATATCGTACGTATAAATTTTTTGATTGCCACGTTCACCTTCCCAAATAATGGCGGCTTTATTTTTTCTAAGTGGGTTCTCTCGGTGACGGTCGACGCAGTTATACGTTGCATTTAATTTTCCATCAACAAACCATTTGGCGTGGGGAGGATGCCATTCTAATGCTTCTGTATAAGGTTTAAACCAGGTGATTTCTTTTGCTTGTTCTTCCCAATAACCCACAGGATCTGTGGCGGCTTTTTCATAAATGGCGGGATTATTAAAGTTAGCGCTTTCAGAAAATTCGACAGAGGGTTTGAACTTTCGATTTTCTTTTAGTAGTGTGTCTAAATGATTATTTTCAGTAACCAAGGAATCCACCTCTTTCAAAATAATGACTCATTCATTATCTGATAATTTACAATACATATCATAATTCAAATATATAGTAATTATATAAAAATATGAACTGTTTTGCATCATATTAATGTTGAGTTATTCTATTAAACACGATTCGAACGATGTAATTACTAGATTTAAGGAGTGAAAAATGCTTAAGGAGAAAGCCGTTTGTTCAATAAAAAGCAGCCCCCTGCTAGTAGGGAACTGCTTTGGGAAACCTATTATTGAATGGTGCCGCCGCTTGGAAATTGTTGCTGGGCATATTGCTGAAATTGTTGATAGGTTTGTTGCAGTTTTTGACTGTCTTCTGCTTCAAGGCCATACCAGCCTTTTTTAAACATCAGGTTATATAGATCGCGCTGGCATTGTTCGGTTTCTTGATAGATGGAAAAAACCTCTTGGTAAAGATCTTGATGGCTCATTTCGTGAAGGGCAGTGGCATATGCATAAGTAAGATATTTTTCCGTCATCAGGCAGTCATTTAGAAAATCCCGGTCATTCATTTGCGGTGTTTTGGGTACTTGGGTTTCTGGATTTTTAATTTTAGTGCCAGGCATTAGTGCATTCCTCCCATTTGAGGTTGGTTGTTTTGTGTTGACTGGCTCATCTGGGCAGTTTGGGCGCCAGCAGACATTTCTTTTTGAAGATGATTAAGGAGACGTTGGTAATGGCGCTCATGGGAGGTCACCATTTTTTGAATGGCTTGTTTGACCTCTTGATCCTGACATTGCTGAGCAAAAAAGTTAGCTTTTTTTACTGTCAGCAAATTCCATGAGAGCATATCTTCAATGTAAAGGTGGTCTTTGACCGTGATAGCGGAAGGGGGTTGCATCATCTGTCCCTGGTTCATCATTTGTTGTGGCATGAAAGTAGCCTCCTTTAGCGAGTAAAATATCGGCGGTTCGAAAACAGATGCGTTTTCTCCTTTAATGTACCCGGGAGTTTTGTCGTTATTCACGGGAGTCGAACTGTCGTGACCGTCCTTCTTGCTAAATGAGAAAGAGGAGAGGAGGAGAGCGGTTCCTTTGAATGAAAGTGAAAGTGCTGCTGTTTTTTTTGAAGAGAAGCGGAAGTTCAGACACGTGAGATGAAACGGGAGAACCGTCCCCGCGTTTCAAATGCAACGCTTACATAAAAATAATTGCGAAGATTTGAAAGATATATTATAGTGGGGGTGTGGTTATTTTTTTATTTAAAAAATGAATGAGTATTCATTCAAGATTTCTTTGAGGAGGTTTTAGCCGGATGGATCAGATCAAGAAAGCGGTGGTGATTGGCTCTGGTGTTATGGGGTCGGGTATCGCTGCACATCTAGCAAATATCGGGATTCCAACTGCACTTCTCGATATTGTCCCAAGAGCACTGACGCGAGAAGAAGAAGCAAAGGGACTGACACTTGAGCATCGCAGTGTACGGAATCGGCTTGCCCAAACGGCCGTACAGAAGCTGTTAAAACAAAAACCAGCTCCATTGACTGAAAAAGGAAATCTTGACCGTATCCAAGTCGGAAATTTAGAAGATGACCTCGATCTTCTGGGAGAGGCAGACTGGATTATTGAAGTCGTTGTAGAGAATCTTGATATCAAGAAAAATGTGTTTGAGAAAGTCGATGCCCACCGAAAAAAAGGCTCTATTGTCAGCTCAAATACATCGGGTATTTCCATTCACGCTATGGCTGAAGGACGTTCAGAGGACTTTAAAGCGCACTTCTTGGGAACGCACTTTTTTAACCCGCCTCGCTATTTAAAACTGCTTGAAGTCATTCCAACAAAGGATACGCTTCCTGAAGTGGTGGCTTTTATGAAGCAATTTGGTGAGGATAGTCTTGGTAAAGGCGTCGTCATCGCCAAAGATACGCCTAACTTTATCGGCAACCGAATTGGAACCTATGGCCTTCTCGTGACCGTTCGTGAGATGTTAAATCGCGGTTACAGTATTGGCGAAATTGATTCCATCACAGGTCCGTTAATTGGTCGACCTAAAAGCGCCACCTTCCGCACATTGGATGTGGTCGGTCTTGATACGTTTGTTCATGTGGCAAATAATGTGAGAGACAATGTGGAAGACCCTAAGGAAAAAGCGGTCTTTGAAATCCCTTCTTTTATTCAAAAAATGGTTGAAAACGGCTGGATTGGAAGCAAGTCTGGTCAAGGCTTCTTTTTGAAAAAGGGAAAAGACATCCTTCAGCTCAATCCTGAAACACTTGAATACGAAGCGCGTCAGAAATTGAAAGCGCCTTCGATCGAACTGACGAAAACACTCAAATCAACTGAGCAAAAAATTAAGGCACTGGCTTATGCCAATGATCGTGTTGGTGAGATCATGTGGGTGCTTTTAAAAGAAACTCTTTTATATACAGCAGAAAAGGCTTATGAGATTGCGGATGACCTTTATTCCATTGATCTTGCGATGAAGTGGGGCTTTGGCTGGGAACTCGGACCATTCGAAACCTGGGATGCCCTTGGCGTTGAAGAGTCCGTTGCCAAAATGCAAGCAGAGGGTGCAGCTGTTCCTGACTGGATTATTGAGATGATCAATAAGGGTCATACATCCTTCTATCGCTTTGGGGAGACCGGGCGTCAGTTTTATCACAACGGGTCTTATGTACCGGTCGAAGAAAATCCTAAACTAATTAATCTTAATTACTTAAAGAAACAAGACCGGGTGATTAAGAAAAATACAGGTGCTCAACTCATCGACTTAGGTGACGATGTGGCGTGCCTCGAATTCACTTCACCGAACAATGCGCTCGGAATGGATGTCATGCAAATGGCACTTCAGGCCGTTGAAGAAGTGGAAAAGAACTACAAAGGTTTGGTTATTGGAAATCAGGGCAAAAACTTCTGCGTCGGAGCTAACATTGCTCTTATGCTGATGGAAGCTCAGGATGACAACTATGCAGAACTTGACCTGGTCATTCGTCAATTCCATAAAACGATGATGACCTTAAAGTATTCTTCTCGTCCGATTGTTGCCGCTCCTTTTGCCATGACGCTTGGCGGAGGATCAGAGGTTTGTTTTGCAGCCGATGCGGTTCAAGCCTCTATGGAAACCTATATGGGTCTTGTTGAAGTCGGTGTTGGTTTAATTCCTGGCGGCGGTGGAAATAAAGAGCTCTATATTCGTTACTTAGAAAAATTGCCAGCAGGTGTATCTGTGGATCTTACGGCCGTCACAAATGAAGTTTTCCGGCAAATTGCCACTGCCAATGTGTCCACATCTGCTGAAGAGGCACGGCGTAATGGCTTCTTAAGAGCAACGGATGCGATCAGTGTCAATGGTGACCACCTTTTACATGATGCGAAGCAAAAGGTCTTGACCTTGTTCAATGAAGGCTACAAAGCTCCAATAAGAAAGAAAATCCCTGTGTCTGGTGAAGAAGGTTACGGGGCCATGATTATGGGGGCTGAGAGCATGCGATTCTCAGGCTATGCGTCTGACCATGACGTCAAGATTGCGAAGAAGCTAGCTTATGTCCTTTCAGGCGGACGTTTACCGCTTGGAACAGAAGTGGATGAGCAAGTATTCTTAGACCTTGAACGCGAAGCCTTCTTAAGCCTCTTAGGTGAACCTAAAACGCAACAAAGAATGCAGCACATGCTGTTAAAAGGAAAACCACTGCGCAATTAATCTTTTAATCACTAAATCTAGTTGAATGGAGGGACTATTTTCATGAGAGAAGCGGTTATCGTGGCAGGAGCCCGGACGCCGGTAGGAAAGGCAAATCGAGGCAGTTTTGCCCATACCCGTCCGGATGATCTCGGGGCTATTGCGGTCAAAGAAACGCTTAAACGCTCGGGTTATGAAGGCGAAATCGATGATGTCATTATTGGCTGTTCCATCCCAGAGGCTGAACAAGGAATGAACATGGCGCGGCAAATTGGGGCACTCGCAGGTCTTCCGGACAGTACACCAGCTACAACCATTAATCGGTATTGTTCATCAGGTCTTCAAACTATTGCTTTTGCGGCCGAACGCATTATGGTGGGGCATGCTGAAGCCATCATTGCCGGCGGGGCAGAAACGATGAGCCTCGTTCCAATGGGAGGGCATGTGATTCGCCCCAACGCGAAGCTCGCAGAAACAGCCCCTCAATATTACATGGGGATGGGACATACCGCTGAACAAGTTGCCCAGAAATATGGTGTTTCCAGGGAAGATCAAGATGCCTTTGCTCTTAGAAGTCATCAGCGTGCGGCAAAGGCGATTGACGAAGGGAAATTCAATGATGAGATCGTCCCAGTAGAAGTTGTTCAGCGCTACGTTAATGAAAAAGGGCAGCTTGCCGAGCGTGTTTTCACCGTCTCACAGGATGAAGGCGTTCGCCGTGAAACCTCTTTAGAAGTATTGGCTAAGCTCAAGCCTGCTTTTTCAAGAACGGGTTCTGTAACCGCAGGGAATTCGTCACAAACCAGTGATGGGGCAGCTGCCGTCTTAGTTATGGACCGTGAAAAAGCTGAAAGTGAAGGTTTGAAGCCGCTTGCCAAATTCCGTTCTTTTGCGGTTGCTGGCGTTCCCCCAGAAATCATGGGAATCGGACCAGTCAAGGCGATTCCAAAGGCGCTTAAGTTAGCTGGCTTAACCTTGGATGATATCGGGGTGATTGAGTTAAATGAAGCTTTTGCCTCTCAATCCCTTCAAGTCATTCGTGAGCTAGGTCTTAATGAGGATATTGTCAATATCAATGGGGGAGCCATTGCGCTTGGACACCCGCTTGGTTGTACAGGGACCAAGCTGACTCTTACTGCTATCCATGAAATGAAACGACGCGGAGCTCAATTCGGGCTTGTTACAATGTGTGTCGGTGGCGGTATGGGGGCAGCGGGCGTGTTCGAACTACTTTAAATAAATCTAAAAAAATTTAGGAGGTTATGAAAATGGGAAACACAGCAGAAAAAGCTTTAAAAGGCGGCTCATTTCTAGTCGATGATCTTGATCCAAGTCAACTTTTTGTGACAGAAGACTTAACTGAAGAACAAAAAATGATTGCTAAAACGACTGAGGATTACATTAAGAAAGAAGTCCGTCCTCATATTGACACATTAGAAAACCAAGATCTTGAATTAACGAAAAAACTTTTGAAAAAAGCAGGCGACTTGGGTCTACTTGGTGCGGATGTTCCAGAAGCTTATGGCGGGATTGGTCTTGATAAAATCAGTTCTTCTTTAATTACTGAAAAATTTGCGGCAGCCCGTTCTTTCTCATTAAGCTACGGTGCCCATGTTGGCATTGGTTCCCTTCCAATTGTTCTTTTTGGCAACGAAGAACAAAAGAAAAAATACTTGCCTAGTCTAGCCACCGGTGAAAAGTTTGCCGCTTATGCGCTTACGGAGCCAGGTTCGGGTTCTGATGCACTTGGTGCGCGTACAACAGCACGCCTTAACGAAGAAGGCACTCATTATATTTTAAATGGTGAAAAGCAATGGATCACGAATTCCGGCTTTGCCGATGTCTTTGTCGTCTATGCAAAGATTGATGGGGAGCAATTCTCGGCTTTCATCGTTGAAAAGGAATTCCCTGGCGTTTCAACAGGGGCTGAAGAAAAGAAAATGGGTATTAAAGCGTCCTCGACTCGTACACTTATTCTAGATAATGTACCTGTTCCTAAAGAAAACCTGCTTTATGAACCAGGAAGAGGTCATGTCATCGCCTTTAATATTCTCAACATCGGCCGTTATAAGCTCGCAGTTGGCTGTGTAGGCGGTGCTAAGCTTGGTGTTGAAATAGCTGTGAAATATGCGAAAGAACGTCAGCAGTTTAAGCAACCGATCGCGAATTTCACCTTGATTCAAAATAAGCTAGCAAACATGGCTATTAAGACCTTTGCTTCTGAAAGCTCTGTCTATCGCACAGTTGGCCTATTTGCTGATCGTCTGGATGCGCTGACGGAAGAAGAAGCTAAGGATGGATCCAAAATCGCGGGTGCTATTGCCGAGTACGCCATGGAGTGTTCTTTGAATAAAGTGTTCGCTTCTGAAACTTTAGATTTTATTGCGGATGAAGCGGTGCAAATTCATGGGGGTTACGGCTACATGCATGAATATGAAGTGGAAACCATGTACCGTGATTCTCGAATTAACCGCATTTTTGAAGGAACAAATGAAATTAACCGTTTGCTCGTTCCTTCTACGATCTTGCGCAAAACAATGAAGGGAGAGCTTCCGCTGCTTCAAAAAGCCCAAACTCTTCAAGAAGAGCTCATGATGCTGATGCCAGAAGAGCCAGGTACCGATGTGCTGGATAAAGAAAAATACCTTCTTAAGAATGCGAAGAAAATTTTCTTAATGGTGGCAGGTCTTGGTGTTCAAAAATTTGGTAAAGCACTTGATAAAGAGCAAGAGCTGCTCTCGAACGTAGCCGATATTGTAAACGGCATTTATACGATGGAATCCGTGATGGTTCGGACGGAAAAAGGCATATTGAAGGACGGAGAAGCCGCTCATCAACAAAAAATCTTGATGACGGAGGTCTATTGCCAAGAAACCTTCGAAGTCATTGAACGGCTGGCTAAAGAATCTCTCCTTATGATTGAGGAAGGCGATACGCTTCGTATCATGCTTTCTGCACTTAAGAAACTCGCACGTTTTACACCAGACAACGTTATTGCGAAAAAACGGCAAATTGCTGCTGCTCTAATTGAAGCAGAAACATTTATTGTCTAATCTGATCGCTACTCTCTTATTTCACACTCTTCATTTTATTGGCCTCCTTTTTTTGGGGGCTTTTTTTTATTAGGCTGTTTTCGTAAACTTTGTTGTTTTTTTTAGGCTCCAATAAGCTCGCTTTCCGCGGGCAATCCGTGAGCCTCCTCGGCAAAATACGCCTGCGGGGTCTCATCTGGCATGCTATTCCCGCAGGAGTCTCGCCTATTTCCACCTATTTTTTATCGAATAGCAACAATCTTTTAGAAAAAGCCTTTTATTATTAAAAAGTATAGACTTTCGTGTTCGCGTTTATGGATGATCGTATAAGAAAAACTAAAGCTTCCTCTCAGGACTTGGCGATAAGCCAAGTTTTTCTAATATTCATTGCAAGAGTATCGGTTTCTTTTCTGTGATGGGTGGTTGTGTTACGTTTGTTACAGAGACTTTACCTATTTTTCTTGACTTGTTTTGGCAAGCTAGAAGTGGGAGGTCCGCTTTGGAGAGTTATTTTAATTTTTAGGTTTGTTTGTCTTGAGGCGTTTTTTGATATAATAATTGTGGGTAATGCAGAGATTAAGGAGGCGAATCGATGTCAAAATTAATTCGGGAACTACCAATGGGAGATTATGTCGTGACATTGCATGAATTAGCTAATGGAGATCTACAATCAAAGCTTTCATCAGCAAGTCAGGGCCCTCTTCTTGAAATTCACAAGCTTGCAGAAAATGGACATCTGCGCGTGAAGGAACTGGAACTGGGGAGCGCCTATCTGAAAGTTGAACATCTTGCTCTCTTGTTAACGCTTATTGGAGCAGGGGATGAAATGCTTGAAGAGATAAATAATCTTAATAGCCTGTCCCTTGATCACGATTCGAATGATTCAAATGACGATATTACCGATTAAGACATTTTGAAAGATTAAAGGAGAAGAGAATGCTCACCTTTTATGGTTATCCGCAGTGCGGCACGTGCCGGAAAGCGCAGAAATGGTTGAAGGACCATGGACGCGACTTTCATTTCATACATATAGTTGAATCCCCGCCATCAATAGAAACGCTTAAGCGATTGATTGAGTTAAGCGGTCTTCCGATTGTGAAATTTTTTAATACAAGCGGCAAGCGTTATCGGGAGCTTTCATTAAAGGATAAAGTAAAAGATGCGAGTGATGAGGAATTGCTTGAGCTGCTCGCTTCTGATGGCATGCTTATTAAACGTCCGATAGTAACCGATGATCAAAAGGTGACCGTGGGATTTAATGAAGAAACCTTTGGCAAAACATGGGGCATATAAAAAAGCTTGGGTTCTTTACCTAAATATACTAGAATAGAACTATGAACAACTCTGGAGGGATCCATATGACCATACCTAAAGATTTGCGTTATTCAAAAGACCACGAGTGGGTCAAACAAGAAGGCAGTACAGCCAAAATAGGCATCACTCATTTTGCACAGGACGAGCTTGGTGACATTGTTTTTGTTGAGTTGCCAAGCGTTGGAGATGAATTAAAAGCAGGCGAGCCTTTTGGAAGTGTTGAATCTGTCAAAACGGTTTCAGAGCTTTATGCTCCTATAGGCGGAAAAGTCGTCTCTATAAATGAAGAGCTTGATGATTCACCAGAGTTTGTCAATGAATCCCCTTATGAAAAAGCGTGGATGATTGAAATCGAAGTGGAAGATGCATCTGAAATTGAAGAACTTTTAACTGCTGAAGCATACGAAGCGATGATCAGCGAGGAGTAAGTATTTCTTAAAACCTGCAGAATTTCTGCAGGTTTTTTTTTAGGCAGAAAAAGGAATCGATCTTCCTAACGTTTCCTTTGCCAAAAATGAGAGAGTTAATTTATACTATTTATTAGTAAGTAGATACAAGGTTTCGTGGATGTTACAACAATGAAACGGGAGAACCGTCCCCGCGTTTCCCCTCGTTTCGTGATTGGAGCAGGTTGTGATGAGAGAGTTGTCGATGGAGTCTTTTCTGGCTGATGAGCGCAAGGTGTATGAGGTGCTTTTTTTTCACACGCCTTTTTGTGGGACTTGTCAATTGGGTGAGAGGATGTTAAAGGTAGTTGAAGAGGCTTTGAAGCAGCCTTCTCTTGCTTTTTATTCATGCCGAGTGTCCGAATGGCAGTCTTTGGTACAGAAATGGCAGATAAGCAGTGTGCCAGCGCTTGTCCTTTTGAAGAATGGTGAACGAGTGGACAGCTGTTATGCGTTCGAGTCGGTGCCTTTTCTGTATGATTTCCTCCAAAAGTTTATAACGAATTCTAAATGATTTCCTCCTTCGTATAAAAATGTTAACAATTTGTAGTCAAACTGTTATGTTAATCGAACTGAATTCAGTGGTATAAATATATAGGCATATGCAGAAGACGCTCTTTTCTCTGAATGGTGCGTCTTTTTTCTATGACGAAGAGCTGGAGTACCCTTTAGGAGGTGAGAGGATCTATGCTTTTTAGTCGCAGAAATGTGAAAGTTAAAAAAGAGGATAAAGGCTCACTGGAAGAAATAGTGATGCGAATCCAATTAGGTGAAGACGGTCTAAGAGAATCACTGATAAATGATTATCAACCTTTTGTTAAAACGGTTGTTTCAAAAGTTTGCAAGAGATACATAGACCAAACAATGGATGAATTCAGCATTGGTTTACTCGCCTTTGATCAAGCCATAGACCACTATAAAGAAGGACAGGGATCTAAGTTTTTAACCTTTGCAGATATGGTGATACGAAGACGTTTAATTGATTATATACGCAAGGAAGCTCGACGCAAGAAACATGAATGGCTGGATTCTGAGACAGATGATCCGGAAGAAAGCGAAGAAAGTCTTATTCATCAACAAGCGGCGCTGGACTCTTATCAAAAAGACCAAGAATCGCAAAAAAGACGTGAGGATATATTGGACTATCAACGTTATTTACAGGAGTTTGGTCTTAGTTTTGAAATCCTTTCACAGCAAGGACCGAAGCATGCGGATTCCCGAAATAATGCCAAGCATATTGCTTTAACTTTGGTAAAACATCCCGAATTAAGCGGGAATTTCCTGCAAACCAAACAACTTCCAACAAAAGAATTATTAAAATATGTTTCCTGTAGCCGCAAAACAATCGAACGGAATCGAAAGTATATAATAGCGATCGCATTGATCTATTTAGGGAAGTACACGTCGTTGATGACTTATATAGAACCTGAATCGCTGGATTAATAACAAGCAACCTAGAGAAAGGAGGTAAGGGCTATGGCAAAAGGGATATTGATGTCAAAAGAAGGTCATGATGGAATTCTGCTGACGAGCGAAGGGGCTTTTGTGAAAATCGTGCTTCCAAGTCTGGATGCGGCAATTGGAGATGAAGTTGAAGGAGAGCTTAAGAGGCGTTCCTTTAATCGTCCAAAGCCGATACTATCCGCTCTCGCAGCAGCCTGTCTATTCCTTTTTGTTCTCATTGGAACCCTTCAGATCGGAGGCTCGCACCAGGCCGTTGCGGCTTACGTAAGCTTTGACATCAATCCAAGCTTTGAAGCGGGAATTGATAAGGCGCTTCAGGTAAAGGAAGTCCATCCGATGAATTCAGATGGTTCTAAGGTTTTAAAAGAAATTCCGAACTATAAGAATATGTCACTCAAAACTTTTACCCAAAAAGTAGCCGACGTCTTGGATAAAGAGGGTTACTTTAAGCAAGAACCAAGCTTAGTTATAAGTACAGCGGTAGACACAAAGGTGACTGGAGATAAGGCTAAGAAGATGACAGCAACGATTAACCAAGCGGTTCAAGAGATAAAGAAACAGCCCGATTTTTCATCTCACCAAGGAACGGTTCAGGTTCTGAAGGCCAATATGAAAACTCGGAAAACAGCCGCTAAGGAAGGCATGACGGCTGGTAAATTCATCTTATATAAAAAAGTGAATAAGGTAGATCCAACTGTTACGGTCAAAAAAGCTAAAACGATGTCTGTGAAGGATTTATATACTTATACGCATGAGTCAACTAAGAAAACCACGCCGAAACAGGTGCCTTCTCCCCAAGGACAGGACAACCGAGTGATTTCTCCAGCGAATAAAGGACAACTCAAAAAGCAGACGAATGATCTAACAAAAGCCCCGTCACTGTCTTCACCGCGAGCATTGAAGAAGGGAAATGGAAAAGCGGGTGCTTCAGAGGCTAAAGGAAAAGGGGGAGAGAACAACGCTCAGAACAAAAATAAGACTAAGAATAAAGTCTCTCCTCAACCCCCTTCTCCAAAAGCAAATAAGCCTTCAAAAAAAAATGAGAAAAATAAAGCCGTTCATCCCCCCATTAAAAAGGATGAAGTCTTCAAGAATAGCTTTAAAAAAAATGATCGGAATAGCAAAAACAGAACACCAAAACAGCCGGTTCATAGGACAAATCTCCATCATCATTTTAACAAAGAGATGCATGGACCCCAATTTATGAAAACGTATAGGTGAAAAAGGATTCGAATAGTCATGATGTTGGATAGACGTATCATTCAAAGTCTGTCACAATAAAATGAAAAGACCATGCAAACTATTTGTGAGAACATTAATCGCTGATCTGCAGGCCTAATAAAGAGTTGGGGGATTTGTCAATGATTATGGAAGAGGTACAACAGTTTATCGAGGCTTTGGAAGGGAAGACATCGTTATATCCGTTGTATGCTAAGAAATCTCTTACGATAGAATTTGTGGTTCAACAAAATCGAATCTGGATGGTTATTTCAAACAAGAGGCACGAGATTTTAAAAGAAGAACCTTCAGCCAAAGCATCAATTGTGGTCACCGCTCAAAATGAGGCGAGTTTAGAGAAAATATTAAGAGGCGAACAGCCCCTTTTGCAATTATGTTCCGAAGGCGTTGTTCAAGTTGAAGGGGCGTTTAATGATCAATTAACCCTTGAATCCATTCTGATACTTGGAAGCAGTCATTCTTATCTCGTTGTCTAATGTTAGGAAGGAATCGGCCATGATGATTTTCAAAAATAAGCCTTTTCTCCCCGGAAAATTGTCTTGCTCCCTAATGATTCCTTCAACCAAATCGAGCACCTAAAATTATCACTTAAGTCTGTTATCAGACTGTTGACAAAAATTATAAGATGTTGTTAATATTATAAATAATAATTAATTTACAATTTCATAGTGTGTTTCTTATCCAGAGAGGTGGAGGGACTGGCCCGATGAAACCCGGCAACCTCCGATCAAGTTGATCGGAAAAGGTGCCAATTCCTGCAAGCATACGCTTGAGCGATAAGGATTTATAACTATTATAAACCCCTGTCGACCCAGGGGTTTTATTAGTGTCTGTTAGTATTAAATGAGTTTAAAGAAAAAGGATCGCCCAATTTCACTCTGAAATTTAATATAACATTCCAATATGGACCCTTATTTCAAATAAAACATGATAGAACTTGCAGTGTTTAGTATGAGAAGGGATGGTTATATGGCAATTAATATTTGTCTTTTAGGATTCGGTACGGTCGGCTCTAGCGTCTACAACCTGATTCAAACTCGAAAAGAGGCGCTTCGTGAATTACTTGGCGATGACTTATCGATTACCCATTTAGTCATTAAGGACACAGGGCAAAAACGAGATATTGATGAATCGGTCCAACTGTCTATTGATTTTTTATCAGCGATCAAGTCAGGGACCATTGATCTTGTTATTGAAGCCATCGTAGGGGTGGAGCCCGCATTTACATATATTAAGAGCGCTTTAGAACACGGAATTCCAGTTATAACAGCAAATAAGGAGATGTTTGCCGAAAGAGGCGTCGTCTTAAGGCAGCTGGCAAAGGAAAATCAGACCGTGATTGGTTATGAAGCAACCGTTGCAGGTGGAATCCCAATTATTAGAACTATCACGGATTTGTTGCATGTGAACAAAGTATCGCGAATTGAAGGGATCTTAAACGGAACATCCAATTTTATCTTGACGGATATGCGCAGTCATCTGCATTCCTTTAAAAAATCATTGAAAGCCGCTCAGGACCTTGGTTATGCAGAGGCGGACCCCACAAGCGATATAAAGGGGTATGATGCTTTTTATAAATTGATGATTCTTTGCCAGGATGTTTTTGGGAAGCAGCCAAATCGGGAAGAGGTCACGCGAATCGGCATTGAGGGCCTGACAAGTGAGGACTTGCACGAAGCGGCAAAAAAGGGCGGGCGTATGAAGCTAGTAGCTGAGGCTTTTATCGATGACTCAGGACGGATTCACGCCTCCATTACACCCAAATTTATCGATAAAAGTCATCCTTTGTACGGTGTTGAAGGTGTTGAGAATGCGGTGACCGTCCACACAGATTTGTTAGGGGCGTTAACTTTAAAAGGACCAGGTGCAGGAGGCATGCCGACTGCAAGTGCGATTCTTGAAGATATTACGCGCATTAGCTTACAAATGCCTTTGAAATCTAAACGCCTTCAAAAGATTAAGCAAGTCCAACAGGCCGCCGAGGCGGAGGTTTCTCTGTAGCCACTGATAGTTCTGGAACCTTCCGAGCACACGTTTAGGCTTACGGCCGGCCCGTTTTGTGAATCATGCCTTAAAAGCTAGGAATAGGGAGCAATTGTATTCAATCTCTCTATATTTAATGGTCATCCCATGTGAGCATTGTCAGAATGATCATACCCTTTCAAATCAGAATTGTTACCCGTAAGATCGGGGTGCTAAAATGGTTATGGTTAAACAAATGAAAGGGATGATTCATTATTAACACCATTCACGTGACCTACACGAATGAAATGGAAAAAGCCTTGTATCAAACCCACGGTATTAATTATTCGGAGTATGAACGGAGTCTTGAAAAACGGCTTGAGGTTGAAAGAGCTCGAGAAGAAGAGTATTTAAAGAGTAAGACCCTTGCTGTTCATCCAGCTTATAAATAGAAAAAATAGAGAAAAAGGCGTCATGTGGCGCTAAATACAAATTGGATGGCTTTTTAAGCCATCCAATTGATTTTTTTAAGGGGGGGTGGAGATGTAGTTATGTCACCACTCGCCTGGGTTGAGCCTCATACTGGCAGTCGTTACACTGTGGTTGATTAGGCGTAACGAGAATACGCTATCCTCCGTGAAATGGGCCAGAGTGCTGAAATAAAGGACTGACGTTATGCCTAATTCGGTTGAGCGTAACGAGGATTCGCTATCCGCCGCGAATCCGGCCGGAATGCCGAAATAAGGGACAGACGTTACGCCTATTTTGATTGAGCGTAACGAGAATACGCAATCCTCCGGGAATCGGGCTGAATTGCCGAAATAAAGAAATGCCGTTACGCCTATTTTGATTGAGCGTAACGAGAATACGCAATCCTCCGGGAATCGGGCCGGAATGCCGAAATAAAGAAATGCCGTTACGCCTATTTTGATTGAGCGTAACGAGGATACACTATCCTCCAGGAATCGGGCTGAATTGCCGAAATAAAGAAATGCCGTTACGCCTATTTCGTTTGAGCGTAACGAGGATACACTATCCTCCAGGAATCGGGCTGAATTGCCGAAATAAAGAAATGCCGTTACGCCTATTTCGTTTGAGCGTAACGAGGATTCGCTATCCGCCGCGAATCGGGTCGGAATGCCGAAATAACGGATTGCCGTTACGCCTATTTTGATTGAGCGTAACGAGGATACACAATCCCCCGTGAAATGGGCCGGAATGCCGAAATAAAGAAATGCCGTTACGCCTATTTTGATTGAGCGTAACGAGAATACGCTATCCGCCTCGAAATGGGACGGAATGCCGAAATAAGGGACTGAGGTTACGCCTATTTCAGTTGAGCGTAACGAGACTACGCTATCCCGTCGCTAATCGGGCTGGGATGCCGAAATAACGGATTGACGTTACGCCTATTTCGATTGAGCGTAACGAGACTACGCTATCCGCCTCGAAATGGGACGGAATGCCGAAATAAGGGACTGAGGTTACGCCTATTTGGGTTGAGCGTAACGAGAATACGCTATCCGCCACCGAATAGGAGATTAGGCGAATGGCCATCAATCCTAGCCATCTAATTGGACTTGTTCTGAGTGGCGGAATTCGTTGAAATAGCGGAAAATGGCGAGAAATAGTGGGGGATAGCAAGAAACCGCGGGAAATAATGGGGATAGTTCTCCTTTGTTATTATAAGGAGGACTGTCCCCCTTTTTGCCCCCTTTGTTGTCCGTTGCTGCGGCATCTTTCGTTCTTTCTCTGCCTCCTCTAATGTTTGAGATTCTTGTTCTTGGCAAATGCTATGAGCATTGAAATTGTGGAAGAAAATCCATTCAAATAGTAGCGTCTAAACTTGATTTGAAGTAAATATTAATTTAGAATGAGAATAGATTGAGAATTGCTTTCCTAGACAGGAAAGTTTCTATAGAAAAATAGATAAAATGGAGGGTCTTCTGTATGTCTCAACCATCATTAAAAATTGAAAATCTACATGTATCGATCGAAGGAAAAGAAATAGTCAAGGGCTTGAATTTAGAAATAAACGGCGGTGAAATTCATGCCATCATGGGACCAAACGGAACGGGTAAATCGACGCTTGCATCGGCTCTAATGGGGCATCCAAAATATGAAATTACTGAAGGAACGGTCACATTCGATGGGGAAGACCTCCTCGAGATGGAAGTGGATGAGCGCGCACGTGCCGGTCTCTTTTTGGCTATGCAATATCCAAGCGAAGTCAGCGGTGTAACGAATGCGGATTTCTTACGGACTGCTATTAATGGCCGCCGCGGAGAAGGTAATGAAATTCCGCTAATGAAGTTTATCAAAACGTTAGACCAAAAAATGGATATTCTCGACATGGGCGAGGAATTCTCTACACGTTATCTAAATGAAGGATTTTCAGGCGGTGAGAAAAAACGCAATGAAATTCTTCAGTTAATGATGCTAGAACCTAAGATCGCTATTCTTGATGAAATTGACTCAGGTCTAGATATCGATGCTCTTAAGGTTGTATCAAAAGGTGTCAATGCGA
Organism: Pullulanibacillus sp. KACC 23026; assembly: GCF_029094525.1. Classification (NCBI taxonomy): domain Bacteria; kingdom Bacillati; phylum Bacillota; class Bacilli; order Caryophanales; family Sporolactobacillaceae; genus Pullulanibacillus; species Pullulanibacillus sp. KACC 23026. Next base: position 1,192,184 of record NZ_CP119107.1, read on the forward strand.
TGCGTTCTCCTGACTTTGGTTGCTTAATCATCACTCACTATCAACGTTTGCTTAATTACATCACACCAGACAAGGTTCATGTTATGATGCAGGGCCGTATTGTTAAGTCTGGCGGACCAGAACTAGCTGAACGCTTAGAAGCACAAGGCTATGATTGGGTTAAAGAAGAATTAGGAATTGAAGATGAAACGATCGGTCAAGAAGCTTAATTCAAACGATTTTTCTTGAAAGAATTAGTGAGTTTTTGTCTAGCACAGTGCCCAGTCGAAATGCCTTAATGAAATCAGGCACCCATTACAGCCGTTTTAGTACTTGGTAAGCTGCTATGGATGACTTCGGTACATGCGCTTTTCTGTAAACCAAGTAGTAGGAGGAAATGCGATGTCAACGGAAACCAAAGCGCCGAAAGTCGACGCAACTTATATAGAAGATTTTAGCAGTCGTAGAAGTGAACCAACTTGGCTTCTTGATTTGCGAAAAAAGGCTCTTGAAGAGATGGAAGTTTTACCTCTTCCAAAAGCAGAGAAAACACGGATCATTGGTTGGAATTTCACTTTCTTTGTTCCTGAATCTTCGGGCGAGGCGGTAGCAACCATCGAATCCTTGCCTGAACGGGTTCAACAATTAATCGGAAAAGGGGAGCAGTCTGGAAACCTCCTCGTTCATCACAACGAAAAGGGTGTCCTTGCTTCTCTATCTGATGAGTTGAAGAGTAAAGGGGTTATTCTAACGGATATCCAGACAGCTGCTCGTGAGCATGGAGAGCTGTTGCAAAACTATTTCTTTGGTAAAGCATGTGATTATAAGGCTAATAAATTGACGGCTTTAAATGCGGCTTTAGGAAATGCTGGGACGTTTATCTATGTTCCTAAAAACGTAGTCATTGATGTGCCTTTACAAAGTGTTTATTGGCAAGAGGACCCAAGCGTCGGCTTAATCAATCACGTTATCATTATTGCCGAATCTGGAAGCTCGGTAACTTATGTCGAGAATTATCTCTCTGAAGATACAGAGGACTCGGGTGTGGCTAACACCATTGCAGAAGTCTATGTAGGTGACAATGCACGGGTTCAATATGGAGCGGTTGATAACTTATCTAAGAATGTTACCACTTATGTGAATCGACGTGCCTATGTTGGCCGTGACGGTAAAATTGAATGGGCGCTTGGACAAATGAATGATGGCAACATTATTTCTGAAACCTATACAGCGCTTGTAGGAGACGGCTCCGTCGGCGATACAAAAGCAGTGAGTGTCGGTCGTGGAAACCAACATCAGAATTTTACCAACTATATTCAGCACTTCGGTAAAAATTCAGAAAGTAATCTGCTTATCCATGGCGTTCAACGAGAAGGGGCGAACGCAATTTTTAATGGCATTACGAAGATTGAACACGGTGGAACTAAGTCAAATGGGGATCAAACACAGCGTGTCTTAATGCTAAGTGACAAGGCTCGCGGGGATGCAAATCCGATTCTTCTGATCGATGAAGATGATGTTATCGCTGGACATGCGGCTTCAGTTGGACGTATTGACCCTGTTCAATTGTATTATCTAATGAGCCGCGGTATTAAAAAAGAAGATGCTGAGCGCCTTGTTATTCACGGTTTCTTAGCACCTGTTGTAACGCAGCTCCCTGTTGAAGGGGTAAAAGCGCAACTAATTGAAGTTATTGAAGGGAAAGTTAAGTAATGTTAGATATAAAGGCGATTCGCGAACAGTTTCCCATACTTGACCAAGACGTCAATGGACATCGCCTTGTTTATTTGGACAGCGCAGCAACTTCTCAAAAACCGATCACTGTTATTGAAGCACTGGATGACTATTATAGAAGATATAATTCTAATGTTCACCGCGGTGTTCATACATTAGGGACAAGGGCGACAGATGCCTATGAAGGGGCTCGCGAGAAAGTACGTCGTTTTATTGGGGCTGAGCAAAGTCAAGAGATTATTTTCACCCGAGGAACTACGGCTTCTTTGAATTTAGTAGCCCAAAGCTACGGTGGCGATAACCTTCAGCCTGGTGATGAAATCGTCTTAACAGAGGTTGAGCATCATGCCAATTTAATTCCTTGGCAGCAGATAGCTAAACGAACAGGGGCTAAGTTAATCTATATTCCCCTGCAGGAAGATGGAACGGTCACGGTCGAGGCAGTTCGGCAAACCGTTACTTCCAAAACTAAAATTCTTGCTATCGCTCATATCTCAAATGTTCTTGGATCGATTAATCCGATTAAAGAATTTGCAGCGATTGCCCATGAAAACCAAGCGGTTATTGTTGTTGACGGTGCCCAAAGTGCTCCTCATTTGAAAATAGATGTTCAAGACTTAGACGTTGATTTTTATGCTTTCAGTGGACATAAGATGTGTGGACCAACTGGAATTGGCGTATTATATGGTAAAAAGGCATTGCTTGAAAAAATGGAGCCTGTGGAAACTGGAGGCGAAATGATTGATTTTGTCGGTCTCTATGACTCCACATGGAAAGAACTGCCTTGGAAATTTGAAGCAGGAACCCCCATCATCGCTGGTGCCATCGGTTTAGCTAAAGCTATTGAATTTCTCGAAGGCGTTGGATTAGAGGCGATTCATGATCATGAATCAAGGCTAGCTCAATATGCATTAGAGGCCCTTTCAACGATAAAAGGATTAACCATTTATGGTCCAAAGAATCGATCGGGTGTCGTGACCTTTAATGTAGATGATGTTCATCCCCATGATCTCTCAACCGTTCTTGATGCAGAAGGAATAGCCATTCGGGCAGGTCACCATTGTGCTCAACCGCTTATGAAATGGCTAGATGTATCAGCGACGGCACGTGCAAGCTTCTATTTATATAATGACAAAGAAGAAATTGATCGTTTGGTCGATGGGGTCCAAAAAGCGAAGGAGTATTTCGGTTATGTCATCTAATAATTTGGATCAGCTTTATCGCCAAGTCATCATGGATCATTATAAGAATCCACGAAATCGAGGATCATTAGAGACACCTGAATCGGTTACCATTGATATGAATAACCCGACATGCGGTGATCGTATCCAACTTCAACTGCAAGTGGAAGACGGCAACGTTAAAGATGCCCGTTTTACCGGTGAGGGCTGTTCAATCAGTATGTCTTCGGCGTCCATGATGACAGAAGCTATTAAGGGAAAGTCATTAGAGGATGCTCTTAAGATGTCAGAGCTTTTCTCCGATATGATGCTTGGTAAGGAGATTGACCCAGGTGAGCTCGATCTTGGAGATATTGAAGCTCTGCAAGGTGTCTCGAAGTTCCCTGCTCGAATTAAATGTGCTACCCTTGCTTGGAAAGCGATGGAAAAAGGACTTCACGATCATCATCATTAAGGTCATGATTTGTGTTAAACTAAATAAGTTGCAACTCGCTTAAAAAATGTTGCTCACAGGCTTAATCATAAGGCTCCATAAACATACAGTCGGTGACAAATGTCACAGGAATAGAAGTCATCGATACTAATCGATGATTAAGCAAATAAGGAGGGGAACGATTTGGCAAAGAAAATGCCTGAAATCGGTGATTATAAATATGGCTTTCATGATAAAGATGTTTCCGTCTATCGTGCTGACCGTGGCTTAACAAAAGAAGTGGTTGAAGACATTTCTAAACGCAAAAACGAGCCTCAGTGGATGCTTGATTTCCGTTTGAAAGCACTCGATCATTTCTATAAACGTCCTATGCCACAATGGGGTGGGAATCTAAACGATTTGAACTTTGATGATATCACTTATTATGTAAAGCCATCAGAGAAATCGGGCCGTTCATGGGATGAAGTACCTGAAGAAATCAAACGTACTTTTGATAAGTTAGGGATCCCTGAAGCCGAGCAAAAATATCTGGCTGGTGTCTCCGCTCAGTATGAATCTGAAGTGGTTTACCATAACATGAAGAAAGACCTTGAAGATATGGGTATCGTCTTTAAAGACACGGATACAGCCTTACGTGAAAATGAAGACTTGTTCAAAGAATACTTTGCGTCTGTTATTCCGTATTCCGATAATAAGTTTTCTGCCCTTAACTCTGCTGTATGGTCTGGTGGTTCCTTTATCTATGTTCCTAAAGGCGTCAAGGTGGAAACACCGCTTCAAGCCTACTTCCGAATTAACTCTGAAAACATGGGACAATTCGAGCGGACACTTATTATTGTCGATGAAGGGGCTTCTGTGCATTATGTTGAAGGGTGTACGGCACCAGTCTACTCGACGAACTCCCTTCATAGTGCTGTTGTTGAAATCATTGTTAAAAAAGATGCTTATTGCCGTTACACAACAATCCAAAACTGGGCGAACAACGTTTACAATCTTGTAACGAAACGTGCAGTCGCTATGGAAAATGCAACCATGGAATGGATTGACGGCAACATCGGTTCTAAGCTTACAATGAAATATCCTTCGATCCTGTTAAAAGGAGAAGGGGCACGCGGAAATACCCTTTCCATTGCGATTGCCGGGAAAGGTCAGCACCAGGATGCAGGGGCAAAAATGATGCATTTAGCACCAAATACTTCCTCAACCATCGTTTCTAAATCAATCTCTAAGAGCGGCGGGAAAGTCACCTACCGAGGTATGGTTCACTTTGGCCGTAATGCATCTAACTCTCGCTCAAACGTTGAGTGTGATACGTTGATCATGGATAACGAATCGACTTCAGATACAATTCCATACAACGAAATTCTTAATGAGAACATTTCACTTGAGCATGAAGCAAAAGTATCAAAGGTTTCCGAAGAGCAGCTCTTCTATCTCATGAGCCGCGGAGTAACCGAGCAAGAAGCAACGGAAATGATCGTAATGGGCTTTATCGAACCATTTACAAAAGAACTTCCAATGGAATATGCGGTAGAAATGAACCGTTTGATCAAGTTTGAGATGGAAGGCAGCATCGGTTAAGCTGTCAGCCGCCTTTTAATTGGATTGATTGACCTATTACAATGAATGGAATATGATTCAAGGGAGCAACGATTCGTTGCTCCCTTTATATATTAATAAGCCTATACGGGTAAAATTTGCCTATAAGGATTTCAGGAGAATTAGCCCTTTGGATACCATAAAGAGAAGGGGTGTTGGGGTGAACATTCATCTCTTTCATACAAATGATTTACATAGTCATGTTGAGTTCATACCTAAGCAAAGAAGTTTGCTGACGCGGTTGATGAATCGCGCTCAAGAGCAGCATGAATCAAGCTTATTGATTGATTTAGGCGATCATATGGACCGCTCAAATCCTTTAACCGAAGGGACCTTTGGAAAAGGAAATGTAAGACTTCTTAATGAAATGGATTATGATCTCGTGACGATCGGAAATAATGAAGGCATTACATTTACAAAAGCTGATCTGGAAGCCGCTTATCAGGATAAAACGTTTCCCATCTTGCTTGCGAATTTATTTAATGAAAGCAGCGAGAGACCCGCTTGGTGCAAGCCTAGTCAAATTCTTGATATTAATGGCATGAAATTAGGGTTTGTAGGGGTGACTGCGGATTTTTATGATTTTTATAAAGGGTTAGGCTGGCGTATTGAAAGCCCTATGGAAGTTCTGAAGAAGTATGTTCCATTGCTTAAGAAACAAGCAGATGTCGTGGTCGTTTTATCTCATGTTGGGAAATCATTTGATGTCCAACTGGCTCATGAACTTGATGGCATCGATGTCATTCTTGGGAGTCATAGTCATGATTTACTGCCCAATGGGGTGATGGAAAAGGACACGTTAATCGTACAAGCAGGGAAATTTGGCCAGCACGTTGGTGAGGTCGTGCTAGAAATAAATGAATTTAAGCAACTTGTCTCGAAACAAGCACGACTTTATAATGTCCTGGAAGAGCCGGATGACTTAAAGATGTTGGCGATTGTCAAAGAGCTTGAGCAAGAGGGCAGAAGGAAGCTGCTTGCACCTGTTACTGAACTGGATGAGACGATGGCAATCAATTGGGATCAGGAAAGTCCGTTTGCTGAACTCTTGGCGGAAGGCTTGAAGGAGTGGTGCCAAGCGGATATCGGAATGATTAATTCAGGTGTCTTGTTAGGAGATTTGGCTCCAGGTGTCGTGACGAAGGGGGAACTCCACCGACTTTGTCCGCATCCTTTAAACCCTTGTCGGCTGACTTTAAAAGGGCAAGATCTTTTGGAACTCCTTCATATTGGTCAATCCTCTGAATTCAAGCAGTGGGCTCTTTTAGGTTTTGGATTTCGTGGAAAACGTTTGGGGGGACTTGTTTATTCAGGTCTGACCTATGAATGGGACGAGTTGAACCAATGTCCTCACCATGTTCAAATTAATGGTGAGGAGCTGCAATCTGACAAGTCTTACACGATTGGAACCGCGGATTTGTTCACGTTTAGTCATATTGCTCGACCGTTGATGCGGGTCATGGAGATTCGTATTTTTATGCCTGAGTTTTTGCGGGATGTCTTAGCTTGGCAACTGTCAAGAAAGGCAAGATAATTTTGTCCCCTAAGACAGCCTATTTATTGAACGTTTCTTGGACATTCTCATAGAATAGTGTCAGGGAGGGGTACTATGATTGAATTAAAACCATTATTCATTGAAGGTCATCCATTTACAGCTGTTTCAGTTGAACTTCCTAAAACGACTCTATTGGCTGTTTATAATGATAACGGCTATATTATGTGCGGGGCGCTAGATGTTAAGCTCCTTAATGAGAAGCTTGCAGATCGCCACATTCTGGCAGGTCGTGCGACAGGGGTTCGAACCATTGAGCAACTGTTGCAAGCCCCGATGGAATCGGTGACCTTTGAAGCAGAAAAACGGGGCATCACAATAGGCACCATCGGAAAAGATGCTTTGCTAAAAATGGTCTGATTAAAGACGTTTCTTTGAAACATTCAAGGGAATTTGATGGTAGAACGGACATTTCCCCCCCGAATCCTCCTCGGGAAATTTAAAAATTATTTATAAATTTATCCCCCGGACAAAGCATATATTGGCTTTAAAGGGGGATGTTTTATGTTTAAAGCCAGGAGAAGTCGTCCCCGAAAACGGGTTCCTTTTCGTTATGTCTTTGTCTTTGCTTTTATTGCTTTTATTGGAATGACGGTTTGGGGGCTTGTGATTGTTAACAAAGGGATCAAGCCAACGCTCATGGACATTGCCCAAACAAGAGCGACTCAAATTGCAACTTACGCCGTTAATATTGCGGTAGGGAAGAAAGAAATAAGAGAGATGCAGGATGAAATGAATCAGGCGGGCCCAAATGGTGGTAAAAATCAATTGTTTGTCTATCAGTATGATAAAAACAATGACATTACAGCGATCTCTTATAATTCTGTAGCCATTAACCAATTTAACAACCGAGTCGTTAATGATGTTCAAGAATATTTACGTCTTATAGAAGATGGAAAAACACCCATCAGCAATCCTGCCTTAGGGGAAATTAAAATGGATTCACAGAAGGGCTTAGTGGACCGGGTTCCTATAGGTCAAGCGACGAATAACGTTCTCTTATCCAATTTGGGGCCAAAAATTCCAATCCGCTTTCAAGTCTTAAGCAATATTCAGACGGATGTTAAACGTCAAGTGGAATCCCTCTCTATAAACAATGTCTATGTTCGGATTTATTTAAAAGTTACTGTTGAGGTACAAGTCGTTATTCCGTTTCAAATGAAGACTGTGAAAGTTTCAACCAATGTTCCGGTTGCCGAACAGCTCATCCCAGGTCAAGTTCCAATCTATTGGGGGGGTGGCAGCTCATCAGGACCGTCTGTTCTAGTACCTAATGATAAATCGACTAGCAAATAAATAAAAAAGGGAAGCAAATCAATGAAAAAGAAGAATTAAGCCTGTAGGACTTAATTCTTCTTATTTCTACTGGCTTCCCATTCCCAGTGGCGAAGAGAGGGATAAGGGTCAAAGCTATAATCACGTTTGCCATTATACCCATATAATCCATAATGGAGGTGAGGCGGAAAGCGCCCTGATGTACCTGGAGGGCCATAACCGGAACTTCCTACATAGCCAATGACATCCCCAGGCTTGACGATGCTTCCTTTATGAATGTCCTTAGCATAGGCTTGTAAGTGGGCATAATAATG